>NZ_JAMZAN010000017.1:0-38619 GCF_024181865.1 Vibrio sp. Y58_MX_L22 | reverse complement strand
GAACTCAGAAGTGAAACGAAATAGCGCCGATGGTAGTGTGGGGCTTCCCCATGTGAGAGTAGGACATCGCCAGGCTTTAGTTTTATTTTCACTTTTTCGAAAAGTGAAGACAAAAGCGGACGCTTGCTTATTAAAGCGAGTGATACCACTGCGGAGTGGTAGTTCAGTTGGTTAGAATACCGGCCTGTCACGCCGGGGGTCGCGGGTTCGAGTCCCGTCCACTCCGCCACTTAATATCGACAACCTCGCTTATGCGAGGTTTTGTCAAATCTAGAATATGAAAATTCTATAGGGGTGTAGCTCCAATTGGCAGAGCAGCGGATTCCAAATCCGCGTGTTGGGAGTTCGAATCTCTCCACCCCTGCCATATATCAGGCTCTGACTTAGGTCAGAGCCTTTTTTGTATCTGGTTTCTTCTCATTATTACAGCTTATTTCTACTCTTATCCCGTAAGTATGGCTTTCTGCTGTACTTTGGCAGCATTTAATCTACTGAACGAACGAAACTACAGTTAGCTGTAATGATCATTGGCCCGAAATTTTAATAATAAAGGGGAATCACTATTTATATTTAGTTACACTCAACCGATCTGGATTAATGAGTAACTATGTATGGATATATCTCGTCGACGCTTTCTTCAATCATCCTTAGCAATCTCCGCGCTTACCGTTCTACCTGCATGTTCTCTATCTAGGAGCACCAATAAGCAGGGGCAATATATATACGATATTACTGCAGAGCCTTCTACTGCAGAATTGGTCCCTGGGTTTAACACAGACGTACTCGCATTTAATGGTTCGATTCCAGCGCCTACGATTCGTTGTCGCCAAGGCGAGAGAGTTATAATTCGGTTTACTAACAAGCTTTCAGAGCCGACTACAATCCACTGGCATGGCTTGCGAATCCCTATTGAAATGGATGGTGTACCTTTCTTAAGCCAGTTACCTATCATGCCGGGTGAAACATTCGTTTATGAATTTACACCACCAGATGCGGGCACATTTTGGTATCACCCACATATGAATAGTGTGAAGCAGCTTGGTAAGGGCTTAGTTGGGCTAATTATCGTTGAAGAGGCTGAGCCTGTTCTATTTGATGAAGAACAGGAAATAGTTCTAAAGCATTGGCATTTAGACAAACAAGGTCAGTGGAAGAACCTTATGGTACCGCGCTTGAGCGCTCGTATGGGGACTCCCGGAGAGTGGAGTAGCGTCAATGGTGTGCATGAACCTGTTTATACGCTGAAGCAGAATGCTACCACGCGATTAAGAATTGCTAATGTCGATAACACCATTACTTACCCGATCGCTATAGAAGGGGCAGAGGCTTGGGTTATTGCTATAGATGGTAATCCTGTTAAAACGCCTTATAAGCTCACTCAGCACAAAATTGGTCCAGGAATGAGGTTAGATATCGGATTGATTGCTCCGAAGGTTGGAAAACGTGTTTATGTGCGTCAAATGAAAGGACGCTTCCCATTCCCTTTGTGCGAGTTTGACGTTGTTGAGTCTGACCTGCCGAACAACCAGAAACTGCCTTTATTACCTCTCAACCCTGTGCCAGCTCTCGATTTGAAAAATGCAGAGCAAATCGATTATGTGTTTGAGTGGGAGGGCGCGATCACTCCTGCTGATAAATCGGGCAAAGCGATACCTAAATTCTGGCTGATGAACAAACGGGCTTGGGAGGGAATGAGCAAAGATAATATTCCGCCGCCCCTTTCAACATTGGAGATGGGAAAAACCTATATCTTCAACCTAAAGAACGTCACCCAATATCATCATCCTATTCACCTTCATGGACACACATTTACGGTTCTTGAGTTAGATGGAAAAAAACTCGACGAACCGTTTCATACCGATACGGTCTTGCTTGGAAAAAACGGCAGTGCGAAAGCGGCATTTGTTGCAGATAACCCTGGACGTTGGATGTACCATTGTCATGTGATCGAACACATGAAGACGGGGTTGATGGGTTATATTGAAGTAAAGTGACTCCTGTAACTTTTTAAATCTTGATAAGTTTTAAGCGCTATACTTTGCTGAATTCTAAGATTGTATAATCACTATTGCCGTAAATTTGATTACAATGTCGCCATTAACTTTTCTGGGGGAATTATGGGACAACTATCCGTTTTGGGTTTTATTGCATTGGGTGGTGCATTTGGTGCATGTTCTCGTTACTTAATTTCTGAACTTTGTGTCATTTTATTGGGGCGTGGTTTTCCATATGGTACGTTAACCGTTAACGTTGTTGGCTCATTTATGATGGGCTTATTGATAGCAGCTTTCGATAATGAACTTTTGGCAACGGAACCTTGGCGACAAGTGATTGGCTTGGGTTTTTTAGGGGCACTAACGACGTTTTCCACCTTCTCGATGGATAATGTGTTGCTTATGCAGCAGGGCGCTTTCTTTAAGATGGGGTTGAACGTATTGTTGAATGTCGTGTTAAGTATTTCAGCTGCGTGGATAGGCTTTCAATTATTGATGCGCAGCTAGCAAAGTAGTTAAAAATTGAACAGGTCGGCTTGGTTTCACCAAGCCGTTTTTATATACTGACATCACTTGTCGGAGTGCCATAAGGCTGAGACCGTTAATTCGGGATCCGTTGAACCTGATCAGATTAGAATCTGCGAAGGGAACAAGAGAAGATATTCACACCGGAGTTCTTTCTGGTTGATCTATCAAAAGTCGAATGTTGTTACAGGCAAATATCGTAAGCTTTAACTAGCCTTAATTTGACTCCTCTTGTCGCATCTATCCGCCAAGCATTTTTATCCAATTACTTTTTATCTAGTATAACAAAGCAAGGAAAAATGCTATGTCGAGTCGCAAACAAGCGAGACTGGAAGCAAAACAGTTCATTGATACACTCTCGGTACAACCGTACCCCAATTCAAGCAAAGTCTACGTAGAAGGCTCACGTCCAGATATTCGTGTGCCAATGCGTGAGATATCACTTGCTGATAGCCTTATTGGAGGCACAAAAGAAGCGCCTATATTCGAACCTAATGAGCCAGTACGCGTTTACGATACGTCGGGTGTATACACAGATCCAGAGCACACCATAGACCTCTATAACGGCTTACCTAAGCTGAGAGAAGGGTGGATTGAAGAGCGCGCCGATACTGAGCTACTTGATGAAGTAAGCTCGGTGTACACCAAAGAACGCTTAGAAGACGAAACACTAGACGATCTTCGTTACGGTAATCTACCACGTATTCGACGTGCCAAAGATGGCCATTGTGTGACTCAATTGCACTATGCTCGCAAAGGTATTATTACCCCAGAAATGGAATACATCGCGCTGCGTGAAAACATGGGGCGTGCCAAGTATCGCGATGAAGTGCTGAATCAACAGCATCCGGGTCAAAGCTTCGGAGCGAACCTACCAAAAGATATTACCGCCGAATTCGTGCGTAAAGAAGTCGCCGAAGGTCGCGCTATTATCCCTTCCAATATTAACCACCCAGAATCTGAACCAATGATCATTGGCCGTAATTTTTTGGTCAAGGTGAATGCCAACATCGGTAACTCATCGGTCACTTCTTCGATTGAAGAAGAAGTAGAGAAGTTAGTATGGGCAACGCGCTGGGGTGGCGATACCGTTATGGATCTCTCTACTGGACGTAATATTCACGAAACTCGCGAGTGGATTCTACGTAACAGTCCGGTTCCGATCGGTACCGTACCAATGTACCAAGCGCTTGAGAAAGTGAATGGTGTTGCTGAAAACCTTAACTGGGAAGTGATGCGCGATACTCTGATCGAGCAAGCAGAGCAGGGCGTTGACTACTTCACTATCCATGCCGGTTTACTACTTCGTTATGTTCCAATGACCGCAAAACGCGTTACTGGCATCGTTTCTCGTGGTGGCTCTATCATCGCGAAATGGTGTTTAGCGCATCACCAAGAAAGCTTCTTATATACCCACTTCCGAGAGATCTGTGAAATCTGTGCTAAGTATGATGTCGCACTATCTCTCGGTGATGGTCTGCGTCCTGGTTCGGTTGCCGATGCTAACGACGAAGCGCAATTTGCAGAGCTTCGTACTCTTGGTGAGTTAACCAAGATTGCGTGGGAATATGACGTACAGGTGATTATCGAAGGTCCTGGTCATGTTCCAATGCACATGATCAAAGAGAATATGGAAGAGCAGTTGGAGCACTGTCATGAAGCTCCTTTCTACACGCTTGGTCCGCTCACGACAGACGTCGCTCCTGGTTACGACCATATTACTTCAGGCATTGGCGCAGCCATGATTGGTTGGTATGGCTGTGCGATGCTTTGCTACGTAACTCCGAAAGAGCATCTTGGCTTACCAAACAAAGAAGATGTGAAAGCAGGAATGATCACTTATAAGCTTGCTGCGCACGCCGCTGATTTAGCGAAGGGACACCCAGGCGCACAAGTGCGTGATAACGCGCTTTCTAAAGCTCGCTTCGAGTTCCGCTGGGAAGACCAATTCAACTTGTCACTCGACCCTGATACCGCGCGCGCTTTCCATGACGAAACCTTGCCTCAAGAGTCTGGAAAAGTTGCTCACTTCTGTTCGATGTGCGGACCAAAGTTCTGCTCGATGAAGATCTCGCAAGAGGTACGAGAGTATGCGAAAGACACTGAGCAAGTTGCTGCAGACCAAGCTATATCGATCAAAATGCTGGATGATCCTCTTGAGGGGATGCGCCAGAAATCGCAAGAATTTAGAGAGTCAGGCTCCGAGCTATACCACCCAGCAGCACATGCCGAGGTAAGTGACTAATGAGCAAAATCCTTATTCCGTCATCATTGATTGAACTGGCAGGTTTAGTTCAGCAATGTTTGTTGTTGGCGAAAGAGCAGGGTTTTAGCATTGAAGACATTGAGTTGGGTGTGAGCCCAACTCAATCTATTCAGCTTGTTCGCGACCAACAGACCACACACATAACGACAGATCTTATTGATGGTTATGACTCTGAGCATGAGAGTTCATTTGTGCTCTATTACCGCTCTTCTTTATCGGTAGAAGCGTGTGCTAAGCAACCGTCGAAAGCGATTTATATTGGTATTGCTGATACTCAGGTATCCGATGAAAAGGAGAAAGTGCTTCAGCTTGATATCTGGCGTCACCCAATTAACAACGAAGTGAGAGCGCTTTCCGTTAAGTCCAAATTCAACGCAATGTTCGATCCTGAACATCACCTTGCTTGGATAGTAACGCTGACAGTACTCGATTTTCCTATCGAAGATGCGTTAACACTTGCTCGAGGAATGCTAACTCAACAAGCGAATGTTTCACGTGAAACACTGTTGAATGACAACCTTGATGAGGGGCGATCTACTCAGTGGGCTGACCAATTTGATGATTTCCCCACACCTGTACTGGAGGATAACCGACTAGGTATTCAAGTTGGTTGGTCTGCACAAGATGAGAGCGTTAGCTTTCCAACTCTAACTAAGCAAAGTCTAGGGCTCTATCCAGTCGTTGATGATGTTGCTTGGATTGAGCGTCTACTGCCACTAGGCATCAACACTATTCAACTGCGAATCAAGAACCCACAACAAGCCGATTTAGAACAACAGATCATTCGAGCAATTGAGCTAGGTCGTCAGTATCAAGCACAAGTGTTCATCAATGACTATTGGCAGTTGGCAATCAAGCATGGCGCTTATGGCGTCCACCTAGGACAAGAAGACATAGAAGAATCGAATTTGGCTCAGCTAACTAAAGCCGGCATTCGTCTTGGTCTTTCTACTCATGGTTATTATGAGCTACTGCGCATCGTACAAATTCATCCTAGTTACATCGCGCTAGGGCATATTTTCCCAACCACCACAAAAGAGATGCCATCGAAACCACAAGGTTTGGTGCGCTTGGCTCTATATCAAAAGCTGATTGATAGCATTCCTTATACAAATACAGAGGCTGCTTTCCGTCCCGCAAAAGACAAAGCAGGTAGTGACTATGTGCTTGGCTTTCCGACGGTCGCGATTGGTGGCATTGACCAATCTAATGCAGACCAAGTTTGGCAAACAGGTGTTTCTAGCTTAGCAGTAGTGCGTGCTATTACGTTGGCAGAATCACCTCAGTCCGTTATCGAGTTTTTTGCACAACTGATGAAAGAGAGACAGCTAACGTTCACTGATCAGAATAGTGAATTGGCGGATACCAAGAGAGGCGAGAATGCTCACGGATAAGCAGTTCCTTCGCTATCAACGCCAAGTCGCTCTGCCTGAAATTGCTGAAAGTGGGCAAGAGCGCTTGAGCAAATCGCATGTGCTGATCATCGGTTGTGGTGGGTTAGGGAGCGCAGCGAGTTTGTACTTGGCATCAGCGGGTGTTGGTAAATTGGTTGTGGTCGATGACGATGAAGTTGATAGCAGTAACCTACAACGTCAGATCATTTATCGTGAGCAAGACATCCAAGTCGCGAAAACAAAAGCGACTGTAAAGCAACTGACTGACCTTAATTCTATGGTTCAAATTCGTGCTCTCAATAAGCGATTGGACAAAGCACAGCTGCAGCTTGAAGTGATGCTAGCGGATGTGGTGCTCGACTGCACCGATAACATGCCGACGCGCCAGCTCATTAACCAAGTTTGTTTCGAGCAAAACACGCCGCTCATCTCGGCGGCGGCAATTGGTTGGCAAGGGCAATTCGCTGTCTTTGATTATCAAACGCAGATTGAACAAGAAGCAGAGAGTACAGCCTGTTACCGCTGTTTGTATCCGTTCGACGAATTACCGCAAACGCAAAAGTGCAGTGAGAGCGGTGTCGTCGGTCCGGTGGTGGGTACACTTGGCAACTACCAAGCGATAGCGGCAATTCAAAAACTGGCGACGGGAAAGTTTCATGTCGAGACTGCCAAGTTACACCTGTTCGATGGATTGAAGCTGCAATGGCAAACCATGGCGATAAGTAAAGATAAACAGTGCCAAGTGTGTGCTCAGATTTAGTTTACGAGTAATGGGCAGAATTAAGAGAGTTGGAAGCAATGACGTTATCAGAACAACAAACAACACAAATGACAGCTGTTGACTTAGATGTGATCACTATTGTCATCAATGACCAGTCACATCAAGTTGCCAGTGAGTCAAATCTACAGCAAATCATTAGTCAATTTGCGCTGCCTGAAATGGGCTGTGTTTTTGCAATTAATAACAATGTTGTGCCGCGCAGTGAGTGGGCTAGCACAGTTCTTTCACAGGGAGATAGCATCTCTTTGTTTCAAGCGATCGCAGGGGGTTAAAGTCGATGCTTAAAATTGGTGATAAACAATTCGAATCAAGACTGTTCACGGGAACAGGGAAGTTTGCCAACAGCCGATTAATGGCAGAAGCGATTCAAGTATCGGGTTCTCAACTTGCGACCATGGCGTTGAAGCGTGTGGATGTGAACGACCAACAAGACGATATTTTGCTGCCGTTAGTACAAGCGGGTGTGAACTTATTGCCGAACACCTCAGGTGCAAAGAATGCTAAAGATGCTGTGTTTGCAGCACAATTGGCGAGAGAAGCGTTGGGTACTAACTGGTTAAAACTAGAAATTCATCCAGACCCGAAGTACTTGATGCCCGATCCAATTGAGACACTAGCAGCCGCTGAGCAACTGGTTCGTGAGGGTTTCATTGTCCTTCCTTATTGTCATGCTGACCCGGTTCTGTGTAAACGATTGGAAGAAGTAGGCTGTGCTGCAGTCATGCCATTAGGTGCGCCGATCGGTTCTAACAAAGGGATAGTTTCTCACGATTTCCTAGAGATCATCATCGACCAAGCTAATGTTCCTGTGGTTGTGGATGCGGGTATTGGTGCTCCTTCACATGCCGCGCGTGCGATGGAAATGGGCGCGGATGCCGTGCTCGTCAATACAGCGATTGCAGCTTCGAGCGATCCCGTTGCGATGGCGAAGGCATTTAAGTTGGCGGTAGAGTCCGGGCGTATGGCTTATGAAGCTGGACTTGCCGGTAAGGTTTCTCATGCGGTTGCGTCGAGTCCACTGACGTCATTCCTAGATGAGCTTTAGTACTAGATTGGTTTAGCTATTAAGCGAGGAAAACATGAGCTTCGTTGAACAATTTAAGCAGCTTAATTGGGATGACATTTCGATGTCGATCTACGCGAAAACGGCACAAGATGTTGAGCGAGCATTGAATAAACCCAAGCGTGATTTGGAAGATTTTAAAGCGCTAATTTCACCAGCGGCTGAAGCGTACTTAGAGCAAATGGCGCAGCTGTCATACTCGGCAACTCGCAAGCGTTTTGGTAATACCATGTCGCTTTACATTCCATTGTACCTTTCTAACTTGTGCGCCAATGCTTGTACTTATTGTGGCTTCTCGATGGAGAACAGAATCAAACGTCGTACCTTGAATCGGGACGAGGTGGCTGCAGAAGTTGAAGCCATTAAACGTATGAAGTTCGATAGCGTATTGCTGGTGACTGGCGAACACGAAACCAAAGTGGGCATGAAATACTTCCGCGAAATGGTGCCGATGATTAAGAAGCGCTTTAACTATTTGGCGATGGAAGTGCAGCCACTTGATCAAGACGAATACGCTGAGCTCAAGACATTGGGTTTAGATGCGGTGATGGTCTATCAAGAAACGTATCATCCTTCGACTTACGCCGAGCACCATTTGCGTGGCAATAAGATGGATTTCGAATACCGATTGGATACACCCGATCGTCTTGCAAAAGCGGGCATCGATAAGATCGGTATTGGCGCATTGATAGGGTTGGAAGAGTGGCGTACCGACTGCTTTTATGTGGCAGCGCACTTGGACTATCTTGAGCGCACGTATTGGCAGACTCGTTACTCAATTTCTTTCCCACGTTTACGTCCTTGTAAGGGCGCGCTCCAACCCAAATCAGTCATGACGGATAAGCAACTTGTTCAGCTGATTTGCGCTTATCGTTTGTTGAATCCAGAAGTGGAGTTGTCATTATCGACTCGTGAATCACCAAAGTTCAGAGACAATGCATTACCGTTAGGTATCACCAGTATGTCTGCTGCATCTAAAACTCAGCCGGGCGGTTATGCGATGGATGATGTTGAACTCGAGCAGTTTGAGATCAGTGATGAGCGAAGTGCTGGTTCTGTGGAAGATATGATTCGAGCCAAAGGCTTTGATCCTGTATGGCGAGATTGGCACTCGGCGTATTCTGGTTAATCAGCAAATAAAGCCACTGGTCATCGTTATGTTTCACGTGAAACATAAGTAAAGAAAAGAGGGTTGATGCAAAACATCAACCCTCTACTTTTTTCTAGCTTCTAGCTTCTAGCTTCTAGCTGTGTGCTACTGGTAGCGTTGCTTGACGAAGCCACTCTTTCACATCACCTTCAACAAGTGGGCTGATCTCATCCCATACTTTCTGATGGTAATCATTCAGCCAAGCAAGTTCTGGACGAGTTAGCATATCAACGTTGATATTGCGCTTGTCGATTGGACAGCGCGTTAGCGACTCAAATGACAGAACAGGGAAGTCACCGTTAGTTGGGGTTTCAACAACAAGCTCTAGGTTCTCAATACGGATACCAAACGCATCTGAACGGTAGTAACCTGGCTCGTTGGATAGCACCATGCCTTCTGTTAGAGGCACGTCGATTTGCTTCTTCGAAATGCTCGCTGGACCTTCATGAACACTTAGGAAGTGACCAACACCGTGACCAGTACCGTGATCGTAATCGTAGCCTTCCGCCCATAGGTGCTGACGAGCTAGCGTATCGATTTGGTAACCACGTGTGCCTTTCGGGAAACGTGCACGAGCAACACCGATGTGACCTTTTAGCGCAAGAGTGAATTGTTTAATCATCTCTTGTGAAGGCTGACCGATCGCAATAGTACGCGTGATGTCTGTCGTGCCATCTAGGTACTGACCGCCTGAATCCACTAGGTAAAGTGTGTTCAGTTCTAGCTTGCCAGGTTCAGGTTGGTTCTCGTGATTGTAGTGACACATCGCCGCGTTGTCACCTGCCGCTGAAATGGTATCGAAGCTAAGGTCCATAAGTGTCGGGTCTTCGCTACGAAATGCTTCCAGTTTGTCTGCCAGTGTCGCTTCATCATGCAGGTTACCAGCAGCGACTTCAGCATCTAACCAAGACAGGAACTTACTCATCGCTACGCCATCGCGGATATGACATGCTTTCATGCCTGCGATTTCAACTGCGTTCTTTGTTGCTTTTGGCATTAGGCATGGATCAGCTTTACTCACCACAGATGCGCCAGCGTTTTGAAGAACCAGCTTAAACCACGCGTTACTTGTCGCAGGGTCAACCAGTACATTCTTGCCAGTTAGGTTTTCTAGTCGTGCTTGCAATGCTTCTGGGTGATGAACCGTCACGCCGGCACCAACATGAGCGTCAAACTCAGCAGGTAGGCGAGCAGGATCTAGGAAGTATTCCACGCTTGAGTCTGAGTGCAGAATCGCGTGAGAAAGCAGAACTGGTAGACGTGAGACATCTAGACCACGAACGTTGAGCAACCAACAGATAGAATCAAGTGCTGTGATAACTGCGCTGTCTGCGCCGGCTTTTTTCACGAGCTCTGCGATTTCTTGGCGTTTGCTTTCACTTGACTGACCAACTGCTTCTGTTGCCATTAGGCGAACATCAGAAACCACAGGAGCAGGGCGGTCGTGCCACAGTTCATCAATTGGGTTGCTATCGAGAATCTTAAGCTCAAGTGCGCCAGCAAGTTTTGCTTGTGCCATGTCTAGCCAAGCTGCGTTGTGCATGCGAGGGTCGATTGCCACAGACGCGCCATTTGCAAGATGGTCTTTAATCCAATCTAGTGCAGGTTCTTCAATCAAGTGACGGTATTCGAATAGATCAGCAGGAACCTGCTTTGTTACTTGTACTGTGTAGCGACCATCAACAAAGATAGCGGCTTTGTCTTTGGTGATTACCGCAGCACCAGCAGAACCAGTAAAACCAGTTAGCCAATGTAAACGCTCGTTGTGCGCTGGTACGTATTCACCCAAGTACTCGTCTTCATGAGGGACAAGTAGGGCATCAATATTATGTTGTGCTAGCCATTCGCGAATTGCATTCACGCGGCTTTGGGTATCGTTGTGCATCTGTGTTATTCCTTCAAATTACCGCTCCTTCATGCTCAGGTGTGGGAGCTGTTTCCATCTGCTTCATGCAGTTTACGATTCCATTGAGGTTCGCAATCACTTCAATAGAGTCGGAGTACAACTAGGCCATAGATGAGCCAAAAAGGACTACGACAGTTAAGCTACTCATTTTAGCCGCTAAGCGCAAATTGAGTGCGGTGTTTTTATCTAAGGTGATCGGTTTTTTGTGTGATCATCGTACGTAGCCAGCCTAATGCAGGGTCGTTTTCTCTATCTCGGTGCCAGAATAAAGTGTAAGCCATAGGTGGGAATTCTAACGGTAGTGGCAGCACGACCAAATCAAGCTGTTTGGCCGCAAGTTGCACAAAATGGCTTGGCGCAGTAAAGATAAAGTCGGTGTATGAACATAAACTTGCGGCACTGTTAAAGTCGGGCACAGTGACGGCAATATCGCGGTCGGCGCCAATATCTGCAAGGCGATAATCCAGCAACCAACGGTCGTTGCCATCACAACGTACTTGTACATGGCGTAGGGCGAGATAGGCTTCCAGATTCCAAGGTTGTTTTAGCGCAGGGTGGTTTTTGCGAATGATGCACATTTGGTAATCACGATAAATTTCCAACTCGCAAATGTCATCGGGTGGTTGAAGAGTCAGCTTGGCATCGTTTATATCGATATCTTTTCCAGTTAAGCCTAAATCCAGTTCGCCGCGTTGAAGCATTTTAAATGTATTATCCGACCACGGGTGTGTGCTGATTGTCACGCCAGGTGCTTGTTGAAAAATCGCCGGTAAGAAATGGGGTAGAATGAGAGGGTAGACACTCTCTACCGCTGCTATTTGAAAACGGTATTCACTGCTTTGCGGAGAAAACTCTTCGGGTTGAGTCAGCACTTCTAACTGATTTATCAACAGATCCAGTTTCGGTTTAAGAAACAATGCGCGCGGCGTAGGTGTTAATCCATGTGAGTTTCGAGTGAAAAGAGGGTCATCAAATTGAATGCGCAGTTTAGCCAGTGATTTACTTACGGCGGATTGGCTTAAGCACAATCGGTGGGCCGCACGAGTAACGTTTAACTCTTCAATCAGCACTTTAAAGCAGACCAATAGATTTAAATCGATACGAGCCAGTTTTTCGACGTTCACAGTGAATTTCCTCTGAGGAATAATGCTCATGATTATACATCATTTCCATTCATATCATCAGATGATTAAGCTTTACCCAAAGTTCTTTATCCAATTCGGAGTGTTGTGTGTCTAGCCAGTTTTCTAATAGTAAAAAACAGATGGCGTTATTGACCCTTTTGGTTCTTTTCAGTCCTTTAGCGATTGATATTTATCTACCTGCTTTACCTCTTATTGCTTCCACTTTTCAGGTCGATAATGCGCTAGCACAAGACACGATCACTTGGTTCTTATTTGCTATGGGTGTTGGTCAGCTATTCGCAGGTCCCCTAGCAGATAAACTCGGACGTCGAACTGTTGCATTGGGCGGTATCACCATTTACGCGATGAGCGCTTTATTGGCGTGGAGTGCTCAAAATATTGAGTGGATGTTGGTTTCCCGACTGCTACAAGGCTTAGGTGCGTGTGCGACATCGGTAGCAGCCTTTGCAACAGTTCGCGATATCTTTGGCCCGGAAAAAAGCGGCAAAATGATCAGCTACCTTAACGGTGCGATTTGTTTCATTCCGGCTTTAGCTCCAATTCTAGGTAGCTGGTTAACTCAGCAATTTGACTGGCGTGCTAACTTTAGCTTTATGGCGGGTTTTGCTGTGGTGTCTGGATCATTGATGTTTTTCATGATGAAAGAGACTAACCCGTCAACAGAAAAGCAAGCCGTGTTTAAGCTTAGTCGGTATTGGGCAGTGCTTAGCACACCATCTTTTGTTTTCCATGCGTCATTATGCTTGATGGCGATGGCGGTTATTCTTGCTTACGTTACCTCAGCACCGTCGGTATTGATGACGGGGATGGGGCTGTCGATGAATGAATTCACTTTCTGGTTTGGTGTAAATGCGGTGATAAACATTGCGGCATGTATGCTGGCGCCTAAGTTTATGGAGCGCGTTGGAACTCACAACACCTTGGTCACCGGGATCTCAACTCTGGGTCTCGCAGGTGTGATCATGCTAGTGATGAATGGTCAGAATACCGCGCTTTCTTTCATGCTACCTATCTTCATGTCTTCTGTAGGTTTTGCATTCATTCTGGGTGCAGCGGCAGGGAAAGCGTTAGAACCGTTTGGTGATAAGGCGGGCACGGCAGCTGCACTGCTTGGATTGTTCCAAATGAGTGGCTCTGGTTTGTTGGTGGGTACACTGCAACGCTTATCTCTGGATCCACAAACCTTGATCGCAATTCATATGTGGGTCCTATTACCTGCGTTGGTCGTTCTGTTTACAAAAGCAGGGAAGAACTGGCACTCGAGCTTTGCGAAAGCGTAAATCAGTGTAATTTAGTATTTTCCAATGTAAGTAAGGCGTGTATATTTGTCACTCAGACTTTTCCTGACACCATAACGGAACTCAAAAAGTAATGTCGTTAACCACGTATGAAATGGCTCGTATTCTAGAGCAAATGGAAGATTCACCAGAAAAGGTGATGTTTGGCAAGTTGCTTAATGAGCTGGGTAATCAAAGCTCCGAGCGTATTCGTAGTGCGGCTAAACAAGTACCTCTGCCAATTTTGCGTGATATCGTGTACCAATTTCAGCAAGTGATTGAGTCACGCAAAGATGAACAAGTCGAGCAGATGGCAAAAGACCTCGCTCAGCAAGGTATCTCAGCAGAAGAGCTACTGGCTTACTTGAATAAATAATAAAAAATCCCCGCATGATGCGGGGATTTTTTTAGCTCGTCATTTTCTTTTTCAGGATGTGGTCCAAAGACAGCGGTCCTGGCCCCCATACGATTACGATAAGAATCATCAATCCCCAAAGTTGGTGGTCATAAAAACCTTTCTCCCACAACAGTGGGTAAGAGATCACTGCGATGATGTTGAACACAAACAGCATTGCTGCCATCGGGCGGGTAATCAATCCCAGTGCCAAGAACACCGGTAGAACCAACTCCGCAGCCGTACCTAAATAAGCCGCCAATTCCCATGGCAAGATTGGCACTTGGTATTCCAGCTCAAATAAGTACAGCGTGCTATCCCAAGATGAGATTTTGATTAGTCCTGAATTGAAGAACACCCAGGCTACCCACAAGCGACAAAAGAGAAGTAGTAAAGGGACAAAGCCAGCTTGTAGGGTACTGATTAAATCGTCGTACCGATTCACTAAGTTTTTAACCGTATCCGTCATAGAGTGCTCCTTAGATTGATTGCAATGTAAAGCCGTCAACAATATCGAGTGCCATGATGCGATTGAGATGAGCGAGTAAAACTTCAGGTATTTCGCTCAAACTCTGCTTCTGCTCTAAACATTGCAGCAGTTGGAACACATCGGCATCGAGTGCGTGACACAAGGCTTCTCCATTGGCTTGAATCGAGATGACACCTTGCTGTAATTGGTTGATATTAAGTTGTTCGAATTGCCCAGTTTGAATCGCACTAAATAGATCGAATACTGCGTAATTGGAGTCAAAGCTGCGGCAGCCCTTTTTAAGGTGTAAGACTAAAGCGGGTTGTTGCTCTTCACTCACTTCGCCAAGTAACGCAAGCGGTTTTAATTCCGCTGCATTGGATTGCTCATACTGTGCTTGACGAGCTAGGTCGATATGCCACTCGAAGCGTGCGACTTCAGGGCTGTAAGGTGCTTGTGCGATCACCTGACTAAACTGCATGATGGTGTCTTGAAAGCCTTCGCCATAATGCACCACATTTCCTTCTTTTAATGGGTAAGAAAGAACATGCTGGCGAGCTATCTGTTCAAAGCATTCTTCACCAAGCAGCGCTTCAACCATCGGGTAGGTCGCGGACAACACTTCGCTTAAGCTGACGATAAAGTTATTGCGGTAAATTTGTATGCGTTCATCAGCGGTAAACTCATCACTGGCAATATCGCAGTCTTCACCGAGCGCTTGATAGTGCAGGGCTTTAGCAAACTGGCTTTGTAAGGTGGCTAGATTCATGATGCCTTCCTTGGTTCGCTTTGTTCACTTGGAAGTGTGCCTTGCAACAGCAGTTGCGATGCTTTCTGCGCTTCTCCTAATAAGACTTCTGGCGCGGGGATATCCAAATCCCATTCAATCAACGTATGACGTGGACCGTGTTTTTTTGTCCACTGCGCGAACAGTTGCCAAACTTCATCACTAACTGGGCGGCTATGGGTATCAATCCATATCTCACCTTTGTCGAGTTGTTTGATGGTAAAACCTGCCAAGTGAATCTCATCCACTTTGTCGGCTGGAATCGCATCTAGGTATGTGTCGCAATCAAAACCGTGGTTGAACGCCGAAACATAAACATTGTTTAGATCGAGCAATAAACGACAGTCAGTGCGCTTTTGCACTTCGGTAAGAAACTCCCATTCGCTGATGGTCGAATGTTGAAACTTCACATAACTAGATGGGTTCTCTATCAAGATCTCGCGTTGCAAATATTCCTGCACTTCATTCACGTTACGAGTGAACACGTTGAGCGCTTCTTCCGTATACGGAAGTGGAAGCAGGTCATTAAAGTAGTGACCGCCGTTTTCACTCCAACTTAAATGGTCAGAAACAAGAATTGGGTCGATTGAGTCAATCAGTGATTTAAGTTGCGCAAGATGCTTTTGACTAACACGTTCCACCGAACCTAGCGACAAACCAATACCGTGGCAGCTAATTTGATATTGCTCGCGAAGCGTTTGTAGCTGATGGCGCTCTGTTGCATTGGGTTGGAAATAGTTTTCACTGTGGATTTCTAACCAAGATAACTCAGGCTGGGATTGGCTAAAGTAATCGAGGTGAGGGGTTCTTAATCCAACTCCAACAAGGTCGTGGAAGGTGTGGTGTTTCACGTGAAACTCCTTTTCAAATCGTGCGGGAAGAGAAGGATGCGTCTTGGCTTTGCGTTGGTTGAGCGTCAACGCATCCTCACAATAGCTAGCGATAAAAGATTATGAAGAAGAAGTGCTACCGCCAGCGAGTTTGTCACAAAGACCTTTTGGTACGACTACGAATGCGTCTTTTTGGTTATCTTCTTTAGAAGTACCAGCGCATGAGCTGCTTTTTGTTGCACAGTCGTTTTTACCTGCTTTAGAAACGCCATAGCACTTTTCTTTTTCAGCAGCGACAGCTGGAGCTGCAGTTAAAATTGTGCCACCAAGAGCTAGAAGACCAGTAACAGCAGCAGTAACAGCTAGATTCGACTTTTTCATAATAAATTCCTCTGAATGATTTCCTTTACTTTAAGTTGGCAAGATGAATCGCCTGTTTTGGCGTTTTTGTTATCAACTTGCTTAACTTAAAAGATAGGAAACTGGCTAAAAAACTTTCAGAAAAATTTCTGAAGTAAATGGGTTTGTAGGGTCAAATAGATATAACTAATTGATGTGTTGGGCAAAAAAACATCGATTTTTTTATCAAGTTTTGTCTAAACAGCACCCGGTTGTTTAGGTTATAATCGGTTTTTATGTATAAATAACCAGTAGCTCTCATCATGATGGATCCATCTCTATTACTCGACGGTTTGAACGATAAACAACGTGAAGCCGTTGCAGCACCTCTAGAAAACTTGCTCGTTCTTGCTGGCGCAGGAAGTGGTAAGACACGCGTTCTTGTTCACCGTATCGCTTGGCTGATGTCGGTCGAGCAAGCTTCTCCGTTTTCAATCATGTCGGTAACCTTTACCAATAAGGCGGCGGCAGAGATGCGTGGACGTATCGAAGAGCTAATGATGGGCAGTGCAGGCGGTATGTGGAATGGTACTTTCCACGGCATTTGTCACCGTATTCTGCGAGCACACTATCTTGATGCGAAGCTACCGGAAGATTTCCAAATCATTGACAGTGACGACCAGCAGCGTCTGCTAAAGCGTTTGATCAAAGCGCAAAACCTCGATGAGAAGCAATGGCCTGCACGCCAAGTGGCATGGTGGATTAACGGTAAGAAAGACGAAGGTCTGCGTCCGTCGCACATTGATGCGTACCATGATCCAGTAACCAAGACATATCTGCAGTTGTACACCGCTTACCAAGAAGCGTGTGATCGTGCTGGTTTAGTCGATTTTGCGGAAATCTTGCTGCGCGCACATGAGCTACTGCGTGATAACAAGTTCGTCCGTGAACACTACCAAGCACGCTTTAAGCATATCTTGGTGGACGAGTTCCAAGATACCAACAACATTCAATATGCTTGGCTACGTATGATGGCAGGTCCTGAGTGTCACGTGATGATCGTAGGTGATGACGACCAGTCGATTTATGGTTGGCGTGGTGCAAAAGTCGAGAATATTGAGAAGTTTACGCTCGAATTCCCAAGCGTAAATACCATTCGTCTTGAGCAAAACTACCGTTCAACCAAGACCATTCTGGAAGCATCTAACACCCTGATTGCGAATAACACCGAGCGTATGGGTAAAGAGTTGTGGACGGATGGCGTGGTCGGTGAGCCTATCTCGGTTTACAGCGCTTACAACGAATTAGATGAAGCCCGTTTTGCGGTGAACAAAATCAAAGAGTGGCAAGACAAGGGCGGTGCTCTGAATGACGCTGCGATGCTTTACCGTAACAACGCCCAGTCGCGTGTTCTGGAAGAAGCGTTAATTCAAGCCGGTCTGCCTTACCGTATCTACGGCGGCATGCGATTCTTCGAACGTCAGGAAATCAAAGATGCCTTGAGCTACATGCGTCTGATTGCCAACCGTAACGATGATGCGGCGTTTGAACGTGTGGTGAATACGCCAACGCGTGGTTTGGGCGATAAGACGCTTGAAACCATCCGCTTTGCGGCTCGTGATCGTGGTTGCACCATGTGGGAAGCGAGTGTGGCAATGTTGGACGAGAAGGTGCTTGCTGGTCGCGCTGCTGGTGCTCTGAGCCGTTTTATCGAGCTTGTCACCGCGCTAGAAGACGACACCTTAGAGATGCCGCTGCATCACCAAACTGACCATGTGATTAAATACTCGGGCTTGTTCGCGATGTACGAGCAAGAGAAGGGCGAAAAGTCTAAGGCACGTATTGAGAACTTGGAGGAATTGGTGACCGCAACTCGCCAATTCGAGAAACCAGAAGAAGCCGAAGACATGTCACTGCTGACGGCATTCCTAACCCACGCAGCACTAGAAGCGGGCGAAGGACAAGCGGACGAATTTGAAGATGCGGTTCAGCTCATGACATTACACAGTGCGAAAGGTCTAGAGTTTCCATTGGTGTTTATGGTCGGTGTGGAAGAAGGCATGTTCCCAAGCCAAATGTCGGCAGAAGAAGCAGGGCGCTTAGAAGAAGAACGCCGTCTGTGTTACGTAGGCATGACCCGTGCGATGCAGAAACTGTACATCACTTATGCTGAAATGCGTCGTTTGTACGGTCAGGATAAATACCATAAACCGTCTCGCTTTATCCGTGAACTGCCAGAAACTTGTTTAGATGAAGTACGAATGAAGGCGCAAGTTAGCCGTCCTTCAAGCAGTGGTCGATTTAGCCAAACTGTTGTGAAAGAGAGCTTTAATGAAACCGGCTTTACGCTAGGTTCTCGTGTGATGCATCCAAAGTTTGGTGAAGGCACCATCATCAACTTCGAAGGCAGTGGTCCACAGAGCCGTGTACAGATTGCCTTTAACGGTGAAGGCATCAAATGGTTGGTAACTGCTTACGCACGACTAGAGAAACTGTAAGGCTTGACCAAAACTCATCAACTTAAGAGCTGCTTCGGCGGCTCTTTTTGTTTGTGCAGTTTTGGTGTCGCTAACGCAGTAAAAAATGGAATGATAAATGGAGTACAAAAGCGCGACTTAACGATGCCGTTTGAAGTGAAAGGTGGGCGTTGTGGGTGAATGCCTGTTTTCAGCAGATCTACTGAGAAAAACTTTAGGCAAAGAAAAACCCCGAGGGCTTGCGCCCATCGGGGTTATAGTCTTACTCGCAGCAATCCAGCTACTAAGAGTGCTCCATGCATCTAATCCATGATAGTGTGCTGAATCCGTCAGCTTAATCCTTACGTCGCCTTCCTAGCGGTGTCCTTAGTGACCTTATCCTGGTCTGCTAACTATCCTCGTTAGCTCTCATCACTTGTTCCCTGAGCGGTGTCCCTGACATCATCCTGATGTTCAAATCCTTGCCTCGTCCAGAGGTGTCCATTTCCCGTCCTTAGTAGCAACCATCCTAGTCACTATTGATTCCGTTCAATGTCCAATTTTGCAATCCATGCCTGACTATTCATCCTGAATAACCGTTTCTTCTTCCTGAAGTTCACCAAGTCCGTGGTGTTTCCTGTTCCGTGTCAGCATCCTTCCGACAGGTTTAATATTACGTGTTTAACGATTTCCAACAACGGGCTAATCTCACATTTTTTTACACTCTTAGCGTTCAAAAAAGATACATAAGTATTAAATTCAATGGCTTATTATATTTGTTGTACGGTTTTACCATTAAAAAAGAGAGGTTTGCTCAACCCTTTGTGAGAGATCTCGCACAAGGGGTCGAGCGAAAGACTCTTACTGCCCGATAGCGGCACCTTCACGTCTCGGATCCGCAGCGCCTTCAAGACCGTCTTTTGTTATGCGTATCGCATGCAGACCAGAATTCAAATCCCGAACATCGGTTTTAAAACCCATCTTCTCCAGAGCAGGCTGTAAGCCCTCTGCGGCGGTACCTTGCTCAATATCTAAGGTGCCAAAACGGTTCAGCAATCGTGGCTGATTAATCGCGCTTTGGATGTCCATATCCCATTGCGTGTGGGCGATAATGGCTTGTGCGACGTAACCAATAATGCGGCTGCCACCTGGTGAGCCAATTGCCATGTAAGGTTTGTCATCCTTCATCATAATGGTTGGTGCCATGGATGAACGTGGGCGTTTTCCCGGTTCTAAGCGGTTCGCGATTGGCACACCATCTTGATGCGTGCGGAAAGAGAAATCGGTCAGTTCGTTATTGAGCAAGAAGCCGCGTACCATCAAGCGTGAGCCAAAGGCGTTCTCGATGGTTGTTGTCATTGAAACCACATTGCCTTGCTTATCGACGATATTGAAATGGCTGGTGGAAGGCAGCTCGATCGATTGGTCCATGCTTAAGTTCATGGCGTGCGACCAAGGAGGATTACCGGCTTCAGCCTTACTCAAGGCTTTACCTACTTGAATGAGCTCAGCACGTTGTTTGAGATAATCTTTATCAAGCAAGCCTTCGGTTGGCATTGGCACATAATCTTGGTCAGCCATGTATTTACCACGATCCGCGAACGCAAGGCGCGATGCATCGGCGATCACTTGCCATGATTTCGCGCTTTCGGCTCCCCAACCTTTAAGATCGTATTGCTCGGTGATCGCGAGAATCTGTCCAACCGTCAATGCGCCAGAGCTAGGTGGTCCCATGCCGCAGATGTCATAGCTTTGGTAAGCCGCACAAACCGGTTCACGTTGCTTGATTTGGAACGCATCAAAGTCAGGTTGTGCCAATACGCCAGGATTGCCCGGTGCATTCTGTACTGTCTTGATGATGTCTGTGGCGATATCGCCTTGATAGAAAGCTTTTGCCCCTTGCTCTGCAATTGCCGTCAGAGTTTGCGCGTATTCAGGGTTCTTCAACAACGTGCCTTCGGTTTTTGGTGAGCCGTCTGGATTGAAGAAGTAAGCCTTAGTCGCAGGGAAGCGTGATAGGCGCTTAGCATCTTTCTCAATCAGACTCGCGAGGCGAGGACTGACTTCGAAACCTTGCTCAGCCAAGGTAATCACGGGTTGGATGATCTTCTTCCATTCCAACTTGCCGTATTTCTGGTGCGTGTCCCACAGCAGTTTCACTGTACCAGGAGTGGCAACGGAGCGCCCGCCGACAACCGCATCGTAAAATTGTAGGGGTTGTCCTTTTTCGTCTAAAAAGAGTTTCGGCGTCGCGGCGAGCGGTGCGGTTTCGCGTCCATCATACGTAGTTAGTTTTTGTTTCTCACTGTCCCAATACACTAAGAAGGCGCCACCACCAATACCTGATGATTGCGGTTCTACCAAGCCCAGCATCAGCTGCACGGCAACCATAGCATCAATAGCATTACCACCTTGGGCAATAACATCCGCACCAGCTTGGGTTGCAATTGGGTTAGCAGCGGTAACCATATAATCTTTCGCTTTGATCAATTGTTTTTGCTCGAAGCCAGTGCTGTGCTCCGGCGCAACCGCATCTGCTGCTTGGTTAGCAAAGACTGAGGTAGATAAGATTAGTGGGGAAGTAAGAAAAAGACCCGTGGTCATGAGTCGGTTGAACGTCCAATGCATGATGACTCTCCATGTTGCCAGTTTTGTGCTTTGAGCTTGGCAGTTATGGAGAGTCACGTCGAGTCAGCAATCTTAGAAATGTCGATTGTGCTACGCTTTTAAATCAGTACTTTATCCGATAAAAGTATTGATAGTTTGGTATAGAATACTGCCGCCCACTAGAGTAAATATCACGCCGCATAGACCGTCGATGTAGATACCCGCTTGTTGCAATTTACGCTGTAAGCGCTGTGTCGACAGCATCCATGCAAGGCTAGAGAACCAGAATAGCGACAAGCCAAACAGGATGACCAGTGCAATACCTTTGCCAGTAATCGACATACCTGCTGGGACTAAACTCGACATCAAACTGACAAAGAACACCAGGGCTTTTGGGTTAAGAATGTTGGTCGCAAACCCTTTAGCAAACGCTTGACGCTTATTGCTGATCACTAGGTTATTTTGCTTCTTAGGTTGATCCGTCAGTGGGTTTTGGATCATCGAGATCACGGCACGCAATGCGCCAAGTCCTAAGTAGAGCAGGTAACTACCACCGAGCAGTTGTACCACGGAATACAGCACTGGGTGCTGGTGGACGACAAAACTCACACCTGTCAGGCTGAACAAAGAGTGCAGCAAAATACCGACGGACAATCCCAACGCAATGTACAAGCCAGTTTGACGACCATGACGCGTCGCATTTTGTACGACCAGCGCAAAGTCCGGACCTGGACTCATTAGGGCAATAAAGTGAATGCTGGCGAGCGTCAGCAATATGGTGGATTCATTCATAACACATCTCAAATATAACCAATGCGGCTATTGTCGTGGTAAGTCATCTGTGGCGCTTGTAAAAAACTGACAGCTTTCTCGGTAAATGAAATTAACGAGTCACTTGAGAAGGGGAAACGCCGTAGGTCTGCTTAAACGCTTTGCTGAAATGCGCTTGGTCGTAGAAACCGATCTGATGGGCGACGTCGGTACCACATTGACCTGATTGCAGTAACTTCATGCCTTGCTCAAGGCGCAGGCGTGCGAACCATGCATAAGGCGTCATGCCAGTTTGCGCTTTAAAGTGGCGCTGGAACTGAGTTGGGCTCAGTTGGCACAGCTCTGATAGCGAATCCAAACGCACCGCTTGGTCAAGGTTCGCCATTAGATAATCTTTTAACGTTCCAAGTGATTGATTTCCTAACGGCACCACTTTTTGTCGCTCAAGCGATCCGTAGCGATCAAAAAGTTGGTTAAATCCTTCAAAAGGAAGGCAATCTTTGGTGAGTTGGCTGAGGTTTTCACGACGAAGTAGCCCGTGTAAGTTACTAAGTTGTGAAAATATCTGTGGATCCGAGATGATCAGCTCGTTGAAGTGTATTATTTGACCGTTTTGCTTAAGATCAGCTAGATCGCTCAATAGGTGAGGTTCGATCGCAAACACATTCACTTCATAGCCACTTTCGAGCTTAGATTGCCCGTCGTGCAGCTCATCCGGCGGCATAATCACAATTTGCCCGTGACCAACTTGGTGGCTGTTACCTTGGTATTGGAACTTCTGCGCGCCATGCGTGATCAGGCCGAGATGAAAATCCAGATGGTAATGCCTTTGAAAAGCAAATTTCTGGTATTTCGCCTCTATTAGACTCAAGTTGTCATGGTCGGTTGCGTAGTACTGAATATGTTCCATTAAACAAAAAAAGCTTGGTCACATTATGACCAAGCTTATCTGGCAATTTCTAACTTGTCTTGTAAAAAACGATCACTGTGGCTGAACGATTCGGCGTGAGCGACGGTTATTACGTAATCCATCAAAGCTAAACACGACTAGTGCTCCCCAAATAAAGACGAAAGTGATCGCTTTATCCATGGTAAAGGGTTCGCCATACATCAATACTGCAAGTAAAAACATTAAGCTTGGGCCTATATATTGGAAAAAGCCCAAAGTCGATAATTTGAGTCTTGTTGCTGCACCCGTAAAGCACAGCAGTGGCAGGGTTGTTATAACCCCAGCCGCGATCAACAAACTATTTAACGTAAGTGGATTCGTAAGCATATTTGAGGTTGGTGTATCGGCAATAAAAAGCAAATAAACAGCGGCCACTGGCAGTAGAAGTAATGTCTCGATAAACAAGCCAGTTTTTGCATCGACACTGACTTTCTTTCTTAATAAGCCATAAAAGCCGAAGCTCATTGCTAACGCCATCGCAACAACAGGTACGGAGCCAAATACAATCAGTTGAACGAGTACGCCACAACCTGCCAATACAACCGCGAACCACTGTAATTTACGCAGTCGCTCACCAAGGAAGACCATCCCGAGTAAGACGTTGATCAGTGGGTTAATGTAATAACCTAAGCTGGCGTCGAGCATATGATTCGAGTTTACCGCCCAAATGAAAATCAACCAATTGCCGCCAATTAACATGGAACTTGCGATCAGGTAAGCGATTTTCTTTTTGTCTTTCGCGATGTGGTAAGCCGAGCGCCAGTGACGGCCAAAATGGAGGAGTGCAGCAAGCAAAAAGAAAGACCATATCACTCGGTGGCTGAGAATTTCCAAAGGAGATACTTGTGCGATGGACTTAAAGTACATCGGCGCAATGCCCCACATGGTATACGCGCCAATCGCTAGCAAGATGCCTTGCCGCGCGCGTTGTTGTTTGTCTTCTGGTGTCATGAAGTGTCACCTAATTGTGTGTTTTATAGAGCAGAAAATCAGTATACGAGTCGTGATGCGAAACACCTAACAATTTGCGGTTTTATTCACCATGAAACCCCATTACAATGTGCCCTCACTTTGTGTGCCAGTGGTATGCATAAGCACCTCTTTTTTAAGACCCAATCTGAGACTTTTCATGACCTCGACCTTGTTAGCCGAACAATCTGATTCGCCTGTAACGCCTCAACGTGTGTTGGAGGATGTGTTTGGTTACCAAGAGTTCCGTGATGGTCAGCAATTAGTGATTGACGCCGCGATAGAAGGTCGCGACAGCTTAGTTATCCTGCCTACTGGTGGCGGTAAGTCGCTGTGTTATCAAATTCCTGCTTTGGTTCGCTCTGGTATTACTTTGGTGATTTCTCCGCTTATCTCGCTGATGAAAGACCAAGTGGACCAGCTTAAAGCCAACGGTGTAGCGGCTGAATGCATTAACTCGACCATGACTCGTGAAGAACTGCTCAGCGTGTATAACCGCATGCACACTGGTCATCTTAAGTTGGTGTACGTCTCACCAGAACGCGTATTGATGCGTGATTTCATTGAGCGCTTGGAAAACTTGCCGCTATCGATGATTGCTGTCGATGAAGCGCACTGTATTTCCCAGTGGGGACACGACTTCCGTCCAGAGTACGCCGCGCTTGGTCAACTTAAGCAGCAATTTTTCCATGTGCCATTTATGGCGCTGACGGCGACCGCAGATGACGCAACGCGCCGAGATATTCTTGAGCGTCTGCAACTGAATAATCCAGAGGTTTACCTAGGCAGCTTCGACCGTCCCAACATTCGCTACAACTTAGTTGAGAAGCACAAGCCGGTTTCGCAAATCGTTCGTTATCTTGAAACTCAAAAAGGTAATTGCGGCATCATCTATTGTGGTAGCCGTAAGAAAGTTGAGATGGTGACTGAGAAGTTGTGTAACAACCACATTCGTGCAGCTGGTTATCACGCAGGTATGGATGCCGATGAGCGCGCTTACGTTCAAGAAGCTTTCCAACGTGATGACATCCAAATCGTAGTGGCGACCGTGGCATTCGGTATGGGCATCAACAAACCAAACGTGCGCTTTGTGGTTCACTTTGATATCCCGCGCAATATCGAGTCCTACTATCAGGAAACCGGTCGTGCAGGGCGTGATGGTTTGCCTGCGGAAGCGATGATGTTGTATGACCCAGCGGACATCAGTTGGCTGCGTCGTATGTTGGATGAGAAAGACGATGGTCCACAGAAGCAGGTGGAAACCCACAAACTGAATGCGATGAGTGCCTTTGCTGAGGCGCAGACTTGTCGTCGTCAGGTGCTATTGAATTACTTTGGTGAGTATCGTGAGAAGCCATGTGGCAACTGTGATATTTGCTTAGATCCACCGAAACACTTTGATGCCACGGAAGAAGCGCGTAAGGCGTTGTCTTGTGTGTACCGAGTGAATCAGAGCTTTGGTATGGGCTACGTGGTGGAAGTGCTACGTGGCATGCAAAACATTCGTGTACGTGAAAACGGCCACGATAAGATTTCTACCTACGCGATAGGGCGCGACCACAGCCACGATTACTGGGTGAGTATCTTCCGTCAGTTAATCCACAAAGGGCTGCTGTTCCAAAACATCACGCGTAACTCAACGCTGCAACTTACCGAAGAAGCGCGTCCGCTGCTACGTGGCGATGTGACCCTAGAGTTAGCGGTTCCGCGTTTAGACACCGCAGCACGTGCGGCGAAGTCGGACAAACTGACCAGCAAGAACTACGACAAAAAGCTGTTTGCTAAGTTACGTAAGCTGCGTAAGTCGATTGCTGATGAAGATGGTTTGCCACCATACGTGGTCTTCAGTGACGCGACTCTGATTGATATGGCGGAAATTCTGCCAACGTCTTACGGCGAAATGCTGGCAGTCAGCGGTGTTGGTCAGCGCAAACTAGAGAAGTACGCCGATCCATTCCTTGATTTGATTCAAGAACACATTACTCACCACGGATAAGGAACCAAGATGCAAAAGGAATTTGGCTTAGCGGACTACATGCCACAAGAAGGGCGCTTAATCATTACCGCGCCGAGCTTTGACCTTGATAGCTTTCCTGCTTTAGGTGAGCGTTTAGTTAGTTTGCTTTCTGCTACTGTGGTGGAAAAGCAGTGGGATGCGGACATTCACTCTTGGCTGATCGACTTTGAAGGTTGCCGACTGTTTATGAAAGCAGAGCATTACAGCGAAGCGATTTGGTTTGAAGCGTTAGCGATTGAAGAGAGCAGGGAAGAGTTGGATTATCTCGCAGGATTGTTTCAACGCGGCTTCTAAAAATAGAACTTTTCTTGAAAGGGTGTTTCACATGAAACACCCTTTTTTATGCTCAAACGTTTGCGTAAAACAGACGACTTGCGGCGAAAAGTGGTTAATGTATAATCGCCCACCGCTTCGCTCAGAAAGAGCCAAGCCAGTTTATTTTTCATTTTACATTGTTGGTAAGAGCCACTTTATTCAGTGACTCGATTTGGGTTCCCTCACCCCCAAACCAAACTAAAAAGGTATCGCATGAGTAACTTTACCCCTGCGCAGCAGCGCAACGCCCTTATCTATCTGGTTCTATTCCACCTAGTCATTATTGCATCTAGCAATTACCTAGTTCAGCTACCGTTTACTATTTTCGGTTTCCATACCACTTGGGGCGCATTCACTTTCCCATTTATATTCCTAGCGACTGACTTAACGGTGCGTATTTTCGGTGCTCAGTTGGCGCGTAAGATCATCTTCTTAGTGATGTTGCCTGCTTTGGCAGTGTCTTACTTCTTATCGGTGGTGTTCTTCGAAGGTCAATTCCAAGGTTTTGGTCACCTAGGGGAATTTAACTTATTCGTTGCTCGTATCGCGATTGCTAGCTTCATGGCGTACCTACTTGGTCAGATCATGGATGTGCACGTGTTCAACCGCCTACGTCAAATGAAGCAATGGTGGGTGGCACCAACGTGTTCAACGCTTTTCGGTAATGCACTTGATACCATCGCTTTCTTCGCCATTGCGTTCTATCAAAGCCCAGATCCATTTATGGCAGAGCATTGGACGGAAATCGCGCTGGTGGATTACGGCTTCAAACTGATTATCAGTCTTGGTTTGTTCGTTCCGATGTACGGCGTATTACTGAATTACCTAATTAAGAAGCTGACTGCGGTGAACCCTGACTTTAAGGTGACGACAAGCGTTCAGTCTTAATATCAGTGGGAACCCCGAAAGCCGCTTGCTTAAATCAAGCGGCTTTTTTGTACCTGCTTACTGGGATTTAGAGGGTTTTGTACAGCGTGGGGAGCAATTAGATCATGGGTGTCCAAAAGCTCCCTGAGCTGTACGAAGGTAAAAATGAGCAGTAAAAAAGGTCCCGAGTGAGACCTTTTAATCGAAGGTACGGCACGTAGAGGAAGCTCGCTGGTGAAATGGCTAACAGAGCATCTTCTCAATCAAAATGGCTTTTTGCGCATCGAAGGCGCCAAGTTGCAGGCCGTTATCCCAGCTGATGCTTTGATTGAACATCGCCAACATCAAACCGACACTGCGTTGATTGGCGTCCTGCCAGCAATCAGACTCGCTGTACTCTCCATCATTTATCGCGTTGCCATTAACGAGAATGGGCTCGAAACGCCATTTTTCGCCGACACGATAGTAGCCTTTGCTGGTTAAAGTCTGGTTGGATTGAATCGTTAGATTGTGCTCGATGCCCGGCTCACCTGTTAATTCAAATACAAATCTTAGCTGGTGGTCGCCACATTGCAGCTCAACGATCAGTTGGCCGTTTTTCTCAGTCAGTGTCGACTGAGAGTAGTCTCCAAAGCAGTGCAGCAACCAGGAGATAGGGTGGCTAGCTGTTTCAAGAAACCACTCTTTGAGTGTGAAGGTGCCCGGTAGGTTAACCTGGGTGACTAGATTGACCACACAAGGTTGGGTTTGCGAAGTGAGCCACTCCTCTATTGTCTTGGCGGTATTTAGCTGAGCAAAGGCGTAATTAACCAATAGGTTGGCGTTCGGTTGCTGCCAGTGAGTGATGTCGGAATTCAATCCCAACAATGGCTTTTCACAGATAAGCTTGGTTGAACCTAACGTCTTTATGATCTCTGCATGAGTATGCGCAGGTGTCGCGATGGTCACGACATCAAGTAGTTTGAGTGCGCTGATGTTCGTTTCTGCCTTTGGGATTGCTTCTTCACTGCACGCTTGCTGAAGAGGTTCTATTTGGTTGGCACATAACGTCGTGACTGCAACACCATTGTTTCTATAGTGCGGAATGTGCGTGCGTCCCCAGTTGATTCCTATGATGCCAGCTTGCTGGATTTGCTCTGGCTTGGTGAAACGTTCACTCAATGGCGGCAAGGCAATTCGTTCATCTGTTAGACGTTGGTCATGGTGATAGTCATTGCTTGGCAGCACTTGCCATGGTTTGTTGTAATGCTGTTTGAGTGCACAAACGAGTTCGTAGAAATTCCACTTATCTTTTAAGTTGCTATCAAGGTGATATAAACCGGCTTCGTTCCGCTCAATAAGCTGCAAAAAGGCGAGTGCAGTATCGTCCATATGAGAAGTCGCAGGATACCAAGCCGTGCTAGCGGTAATAACGCCGTTCTCTTCATATTGGCGGTCGAGATGCGCCAACATGTTATTGCCTTCTGCTTGGTGATGGAGCTGCCAACCAATTCGAGCAACCATCGCATCTGGATTTGCTTGCCAGATTGCATCTTCACAACGAACTTTGTATTTGCCGTAATCATCTTGGGTGTTTCTTTCTTCAAAGATGCCATAAGGCCCGTTTTTTGTGGCATCAAATACCATTGCTGTGCTGACAAAGAGGTAAGGAATGTTGCGCTGTTTGCAGTGTTCACCGAGCCATGCTGCCCATGCTTCACTCCCCATCGCCATATGGCACACCGCATCAATGTGGTGCTGCTGCCAAAATTGCTCACTTTGCTCTGGATCATCTGGTGAGATTTGGTGGTGATTCCACTCCAATATGTTCCAGCCGCGTATGTGAAACTGATGAGCGACTTTTGGGGCGAGAGTGCCAGTTAAGCCAGTCATTAAAACGGTTTTCATGATGGTGCATCTTGGTTGGCTAAATTGTGTTTATCAATAAAGCATGGCTGTTTTTCGATGTAGAGCGGAGAAGCTGAAATTTTTGCTGGGCAGCACGTTTTGTAGGGGAGGTAGATGCAAAAAAGCCCAAGCGAACGCCTGGGCTTTAGTATTGTAAGGCAGTGACATTCGCTTATTTTGCTACGATATTTAATGGCCAGCCGATGTCTGTCTGACGGTTGGATTCAATTTCCAACTCAGCCGCAGTCAGTGGGTTTTTCTCTAGCCATTGCGCATCAATGTGTAACGTTAGATTGTCGCCTTCAACTGTTAGAGTCACATTTGGCTCTAGATCAGGATTGCGACGATGGCTGAGCAGAACCGCAAGACGCAACAATCTCAATACTCGTTTTGCACTCGAGCCTGATAATGCATGCTGCTCAGGTAAAGAAGTGAGTTGTTCGCGATAGCGACGAGCCACTTCACCAATAAAGAACTTCTGCGCGCGCGTGTAACCAGGCAGATCCAAATTCTGCAGCAAGTAAGCACTATGCTCTCCGCCTTTTTTGAAATCGATAGTTAAGCCAATTTCATGCAGTTTTGCGGCGGTCTCGAGTAATATCTTGCCCTGAGGCTCTGTAATCCACTCATCGCCCCCAGCTTGCTGTAAAAGCGTGTGTGCCAGACTAGCGACTTGTTCACCGTATTGGTGATCGAGCTGATAACGATTTTGTACGCTAGCGATAGTGCGGGCACGAATGTCTTCTTGACGAAGCTCTTCAACCATCTCATACACTAAGCCTTCGCGTAGTGCGCCGCCAGCCAGTGTCATAGCATCGATTTCAAGCAATTCAAAAACGGCAATCAAAATAGAGAGGCCACTAGGGAACACTAATGCACGCTCAAGTGTTAAGCCTTCAATATCGAGTTCTTCTAAATGGTCGGCCAACATGGCTTGCTTCTGTAGACGTTTGAGCTTGGAGTGAGTGATTACTTCGTCCATGCCTTGCGCCAGCATTATCTCTTGCAATGCCTGAACAGTGCCTGATGCACCAACACACACATCCCAACCAATTTCTGTATAACGTTCTAAAATCGGCTGGATGGTCTGTTTCGCTCCTTCAATTGCCGCGTCAAAGTTACGAGCATTCAATTGGCGATCTTTAAAGAAGTTTTCAAGCCAAGTCACGCAGCCCATTTTTAAGCTGGTCAGTGCTTTGGCTTCGAAACCTTCACCGATAATCAGTTCGGTACTTGCTCCACCGATATCGACTACAAGGCGACGACCACTACCGCCAGAGGTGTGAGCGACACCTTTATAGATAGTGGCAGCTTCTTCTTCACCAGTAATCACTTCGATAGGCTGGCCTAGAATTTGGTTAGCCTTTTCTAAAAACACATCTACATTGGTCGCGGTACGTAATGTTGCAGTACCGACGATGCGAATGTTTTGTTTAGGAATGTCCTGCAAGCGTTCCGCAAATAGACTTAAGCAGTCCCATCCTCGCTGCATAGCTTCCATACTAAGAGAATTATGTTCATCTAAGCCCGCTGCTAGACGAACTTTGCGCTTAATTTTAGCCATTGTTTGAACGCTGCCATCGATGTGACGCACAACGAGCATGTGAAAACTGTTCGACCCGAGGTCGATGGCGGCATATAGCGGTGATGATCCTGCTTGACTCATAAAACGAACTCAGTTTCCTATTACGATTGTTTTGGTGCCGATTGACGCGGTTGGCGTGGACGACGTCCCTGCGGCTTACGGTTACCAGAACGGGTACCGCCAGTATTCGTGCGGCGCTGTTGGTTGCGTGGTGCACGCATACGAATCGGAGCCGGTAGATCTTGAATCAGTGCCGACGAATCGTACTCTGAAACTGGGATTGTATGCTCAATGTATTCTTCGATTGCTGGTAGGTTAACCGCGTACTCTTCACAAGCAAAACTGATCGAATGACCGCTCGCACCAGCGCGACCAGTACGGCCAATACGGTGAACATAATCTTCACAGTCGTCAGGAAGGTCGTAGTTGAAAACGTGCGTTACCTGAGGAATATGCAGGCCACGCGCTGCAACGTCAGTTGCAACTAGGATGTCGACATCACCTTTGGTGAATTGCTCAAGAATCTTCTCACGCTTCTTCTGCGGTACATCGCCAGTAAGAAGGCCTACACGGTGTCCATCGGCAGCCAAATGACCCCAAACCGATTCACACTTATGCTTGGTATTGGCAAAAATGATAGCGCGATCTGGCCACTCTTCTTCAATTAGTGTTTGAAGCAGCGCCATTTTGTCTTCATTCGAAGGATAGAAAAGCTCTTCCTGGATACGGTGGCCAGTTTTTTGTTCTGGTTCGACAACGACATGCTCAGGAGTATTCATGTGTTCGAATGCCAGTTCTTGAACGCGGTAAGACAGCGTTGCTGAGAACAGCATGTTCAAACGCTCTTTTGGCTCAGGCATACGACGGAACAAGAAGCGAATGTCTTTAATAAAGCCAAGATCGAACATGCGGTCGGCTTCGTCCAGAACAACAGCTTGAATGTTGTTGAGGTTAAATACGCGCTGTTTGTAGAAATCGATGATACGGCCTGTTGTTCCGATCAGAATATCTACGCCGTCTTGCAGTTTCGCAAGTTGCTTGTCGTAGCTTTCACCACCGTAAGCTAGAGCGGTTTTTAGACCTGTGCTTTCAGTTAATGATTCTGCATCATTGTAAATCTGAATAGCGAGCTCACGTGTAGGCGCCATAATAATTGCGCGTGGCTGTGTAGGCTTACGACCTTCATGTTCCTGAGTCGTCAGAAGGTGGTTGAACGTAGCAGTAAGAAACGCGAGCGTTTTACCAGTACCCGTTTGGGCCTGGCCTGCGATGTCTTGGCCGGTGAGCAGGACCGGCAACGCCAAGGCTTGGATAGGGGTACAAAATTCGAACCCTTTTTTGTCCAATCCTTCAATAACTTGGGGCTTTAAGCCCAAATCGGCGAACTTTTGCTCTGTGATATGCGTCTTTTTCATGGCTATAGAATATCAGCTAAAGCTTGCAATACGAAAGTAAATACATTCCAATAGGGCATCTAATTACTGGTTATCATCCAACCAGTTTCGAAAAACACATTGGAGTGGAAGATGAGTGATAAGATTTTGCAGCTAACTGATGACGGTTTTGAAAACGATGTAATCAACGCTGCAGGCCCGGTTCTAGTGGATTTTTGGGCAGAATGGTGTGGTCCTTGTAAAATGATCGCTCCTATTTTGGACGAAATCGCAGACGAGTACGAAGGCAAACTCACTATCGGTAAACTAAACATCGACCATAACGCAGGTACACCACCTAAGTTTGGTATTCGCGGCATTCCAACGCTATTACTATTTAAAGATGGTAACGTAGCGGCAACGAAAGTAGGTGCTCTGTCTAAAACTCAACTAAAAGAGTTCCTAGACGCAAACTTATAATCACCAAGTGATTACAGATAAAACCGTGCAAAGTTACAATGCACGGTTTTGTTTTTCTAACTCTGGACTAGAATACTAATTAGTGCTAACTTATCGCGCGTTAATTGAACAAATTTCTCTTCTTGGTCGATCCTGAGACCAAATCCATCTTAACTAGAAAACAGATCTTATTTTGACTAAACAAGAATCCACCACCATGAACCTTACCGAACTGAAGAACAGACCTGTGTCTGACCTTGTAAAACTGGGCGAAAGCTTAGGATTAGAGAACCTAGCTCGCTTAAGAAAACAAGACATCATCTTCGCGATTTTAAAAGCGCACGCTAAAGGCGGCGAAGACATCTTTGGCGATGGGGTTCTGGAAATTCTGCAAGACGGCTTTGGTTTCCTACGCAGTGCAGATAGTTCATACCTTGCGGGTCCGGACGATATCTACGTATCACCAAGTCAGATTCGTCGCTTTAACCTACGTACTGGTGACTCTATCGCTGGCAAAATTCGCCCACCAAAAGACGGTGAACGTTACTTTGCCCTTCTAAAAGTCAATACCGTTAACGACGATAAACCAGACAACGCCCGTAACAAGATCCTATTTGAAAACCTTACCCCTCTACATGCGAATGAGCGCATGGTTATGGAGCGTGGTAACGGTTCAACAGAAGACATTACAGCACGTGTTTTAGACTTGGCATCGCCAATCGGTAAAGGTCAACGTGGTCTGATTGTTGCTCCGCCTAAAGCGGGTAAAACAATGCTTCTGCAAAACATCGCGCAAAGCATCGCGTACAACCACCCAGAGTGTGAGTTGATGGTTCTTCTTATCGACGAACGTCCAGAAGAAGTAACCGAGATGCAACGCCTAGTTAAAGGTGAAGTGGTTGCGTCGACTTTCGATGAGCCAGCATCTCGTCACGTACAAGTAGCGGAAATGGTGATCGAGAAAGCAAAACGTCTTGTTGAACATAAGAAAGACGTGGTTATCTTGCTTGACTCTATCACTCGCCTAGCTCGTGCTTACAACACCGTAGTGCCTTCATCAGGTAAAGTACTAACAGGTGGTGTGGATGCAAACGCATTACATCGTCCTAAGCGTTTCTTCGGTGCTGCACGTAACGTAGAAGAAGGCGGCAGCCTAACTATCATTGCAACGGCACTAGTAGATACTGGTTCTAAAATGGATGAAGTTATCTACGAAGAGTTCAAGGGTACAGGTAACATGGAACTGCACTTGAACCGTAAGATTGCTGAGAAGCGTGTATTCCCTGCGATTGACTTTAACCGCTCAGGTACACGTCGTGAAGAGCTACTGACGAAGACTGACGAACTACAGAAGATGTGGATTCTGCGTAAGATCGTTCACCCAATGGGCGAAATCGACGCAATGGAATTCCTAATCGACAAGCTAGCGATGACGAAGACCAACGATGAGTTCTTCGATGCGATGCGTCGTCAATAGTCTCAGATAAGTCATTCTGCGAAAAGCCACCGTATATCGGTGGCTTTTTTATTGCTTTCTCCCGATAGAAGTATCAGAATGAAGGAAATGTTATCGGGAGGTTAACATGCAACAAGGAATGTTGTCGTCATTACTCCTGAGCTTGTCACTTATCACTCTACCTGCGACATTATCTGCCAAGGAAATGCATGAGTCTGTAGTAGAACAGTGGCTTCAGGATACTCAAATACAGACTAAAGTCTCTGAACTGCTTGATTACGCTGTCAGAGATGAAGTCGACTCGCTTAAATTTGCCCTTGATCGACTTGCTTTGCCTCAACAAGAGGTGGTGCGCTTTCAATTGTTGGAAAAGCTTGAAAAGCAAGATGTGATTCTCACGCCTCGAATGGCTCTGTTTGTTGAGTCCCAGATCCGTATGACCCCGACTTATCAAGTGTTAGAGCGAGGTGATGGGTATGAATTTAGTGTACCCGCTTTTAACTTTCCCGTTATTGCGAGTCGCTTGATTAAGCGTTGGAAACAAGACCAAAGTACCTTGGACTTTGTCTTACAAGCTGAACGAAGAGAGCTTAACTTAAAGCAATGGCTTACAGGGCCATCTCAACAAGCTCAAGCGCGTGAAGCGCTTTTGATTCGAGAGTTAGACAGTTTATCACCCAACGCGCTTGCTGCATTAACGGCCCAGTTAACCAAAGCAAATGTGACCAGTTGGTTACCCTCGACGGCCGTGATAGTCAGGTTGGCACAAGTTAGTCAGGATGAGGAAGTGTACAACTTACTCTGGCGGATGAAAGCCGATTACAACAGCCAGTCCGAGCTTGAGCGTTTAGCTGCGGTTGGAGACGTTTTTTCCATTCAGCAATTGATGAATGCCACAGTTAACCCATCACTCAAGCCAGAAGCTATTAGTCTACTTACAAAATCTAACCCTCTATCTCCGCAAGTAAAGCAGTTTCTAGTTAGAAAAATGGCGTTATCAGAAGAAGCAACCATGGTTGCTCGAGAGCTTGCTCAACAAGGGCATCAAACCTGGTTGGAAGAGTTAGTATCTTCGAACCATCAGATAAAGACTCGGCAGATTGAACAAGTATTAAAGTAATCTGGCTCACATACCCACACAAAATAGGAGGATCTTAGCGTCCTCCTATTTGTTATACTGCGGACAGTTTAATCAGCCAGCATGAAGGCCTATGAGTTTTAAGGATTTACGCGAATTTATCGACCACCTAGAACAGAAAGGTCGACTTAAACGCATCACTCACCCTGTCGATCCCGCTTATGAAATGACAGAAATCAGCGACCGCACCTTGCGTGCTGGTGGACCTGCGCTGTTGTTTGAGAACCCAATCGGCTACGACGTACCTGTTTTGACTAACCTGTTTGGTACACCAGAGCGTGTCGCAATCGGTATGGGACGTGAAGATGTTAAAGAATTAAGAGAAGTCGGTAAGCTGCTGGCTTATTTAAAAGAACCTGAGCCACCAAAAGGCTTCAAAGACGCTTTAGAAAAACTGCCAGTGTTCAAACAAGTATTGAACATGCCGGCTAAGCGTTTACGTAAAGCACCATGCCAAGACATTGTTTGGCAAGGTGATGAAGTCGACTTGGATAAAATTCCGGTAATGAGCTGCTGGGCAGAAGATGTAGCGCCGCTGCTTACTTGGGGCTTAACCGTAACCAAAGGTCCAAATAAGAAACGTCAGAACCTAGGCATTTACCGTCAGCAGAAAATTGCCAAGAACAAAATCATCATGCGTTGGTTAGCCCATCGTGGTGGTGCGCTTGATCTGCGCGATTGGATGGAAACCAACCCAGGTAAACCTTTCCCAGTTTCGGTCGCGTTTGGTGCAGACCCAGCAACCATTCTTGGCGCAGTAACACCAGTGCCAGATACGCTATCGGAATACGCATTTGCAGGTTTGCTACGTGGAAGCAAAACGGAAGTCGTGAAGTCAGTCAGCAACGATTTGGAAGTGCCAGCGAGCGCGGAAATCGTGATGGAAGGCTATATCGACCCGAACGAGTTTGCTGATGAAGGTCCTTACGGTGACCACACTGGCTACTATAACGAAAAAGAAAAGCACCACGTATTTACTATTACGCACATTACTATGCGTAAAGACCCTATTTATCACAGCACCTACACAGGTCGTCCGCCAGATGAACCAGCTGTATTGGGTGTGGCATTAAACGAAGTGTTTGTGCCTATTCTGCAAAAGCAATTCCCAGAGATTGAAGACTTCTATCTTCCGCCAGAAGGTTGTTCGTACCGAATGGCCGTCGTCACCATGAAGAAGCAGTACCCAGGACATGCCAAGCGCGTAATGATGGGCGTGTGGTCTTTCTTACGTCAATTCATGTATACCAAGTTTGTTATTGTGTGCGATGAATCGGTAAACGCACGAGATTGGAATGATGTCGTGAAAGCCATGTCAGAGCATATGGATCCTGTACGTGATACCTTGATGATAGATAACACGCCAATCGACTCGCTCGACTTTGCTTCACCAGTGGTTGGGCTTGGCTCCAAAATGGGCTTGGATGCGACCATTAAATGGGATGCCGAGCTGGCGACGCGAACCGAGGTCACTGAGCGAGACAGCAAAGCGATTACCGAAGCAGAACTAAATGAGTTGAAACAGCAACGCCCTGAGATTGTTGACGTCTATCTTCCAGTTACAGCAAACAACCAATTTGCTGTCGTGACTATGAAGAAAGACCAAGCTGGTCAATCCCAAGAATTGATGGAACATCTATGGGGCTTCTTTGCTCAGTACACGGATAACAAATTCATCATTTTGTGCGACGATGACGTTAATGCACGAGATTGGAATGACATCATTTGGGCGGTGACAACTCGAATGGACCCAGATAGAGACACGATTCAAGTGCTTGGTAAGACTGAGAGTTCATCCAAATTAGGACTGGATGCGACCAACAAGTTCGAATCTGAAGTCACGCGCGAGTGGGGTACGCCTATCAAAAAAGATCCTAAACTTGTGGCTAAAGTCGATGAGATTTGGGACCAGTTAGGTATTCTATGAGTCATCAAGTCCACCTTCTACCAATGGACGTTACATTCCAAGTAAAAGAAGGGGAGACGGTGTTGGAAGCTGCGCTCAACAACAATATTCGCTTCCCACACCGTTGCCAAGTTGGCGCTTGCGCCATGTGCATGTGTAAAAAGCTAACGGGCGAGGTGAGCTATCACCTCGAACCTATGCTAACCGAAAAAGAGCAACAGCAAGGTTGGATATTCCCTTGCCAAGCCTATACAGAAAGTAATTTAGTGCTTACTTTTGACGAGTAAGCGAGAGGAACACCATGACCATCCAATGTAAAGTAAAGTCTATTCAGCCGTTAGCTTGTAATACTTACCAAATCCTTCTTCATCCAGAATCACCAGTGCCTTTTAAAGCGGGTCAGTACCTAATGGTGGTGATGGGTGAAAAAGACAAACGTCCTTTCTCTATCGCAAGCAGCCCTTGTCGTCATGAAGGTGAACTTGAACTGCACATCGGTGCGGCGGAACACAACGCTTATGCACAAGAAGTTGTCGAAGCAATGCAAGCGGCGCTTGAAACTGATGGTCAGATTGAAATTGATGCGCCACATGGCGATGCTTGGGTTCAAGAAGAAAGCGAACGCCCATTATTATTAATTGCTGGTGGTACAGGCTTCAGTTACGTTCGCTCGATTCTGGATCACTGCGTAGCGCAGAATAAAACCAATCCTATCTATTTATATTGGGGGGCGCGCGATAACTGCCAGCTTTATGCTAAAGACGAACTGGTCGAGATTGCCGACAAGTTTGCCAATGTTCACTTTGTGCCGGTAGTAGAAGAAGCTCCTGCAGACTGGCAAGGTAAAGTTGGTAACGTGCTACAAGCTGTAGCTGAAGATTTCGAAAGCTTAGAAAACTACGATATCTATATTGCAGGTCGTTTTGAAATGGCTGGCGCAGCACGTGAACAGTTCACTCAGAACAAGAAAGCGAAGAGCGAACGTATGTTCGCAGACGCGTACGCATTCATTTAAATACGGCTTTTAAGGCAGAAAAAGAGGGTTTTTTACCCTCTTTTTTGCTTTTTTGATGAAATAGTCATCGAACAGTCATTTTTTTCCATTTTTTTTCAAAAAAGGGTTGCGAACGGATCTGAGTTCCCTATAATGCGCATCCACCGACACGGCAGACGCGATAAGGCTTCAGCAGGGTCGGAGAGGTGAAAGCTTCTACGAAAAATAAAATTGAAAAAGTGTTTGACACTGTCAATTAAATCGCTAGAATGCACCTCCACTTTGAGAGAAAAACTTCTCGCAAAGCAAGCTCTTTAACAATATAGACCTATCAATCTGTGTGGGCACTCGTTGATGATAATCCAATTAGAAGCTTCGGCTTCAAATTAGGTTTCAATGAAACGAAGTGACCATTGAATCTTCGGATTCAGCACAGTCAATTCAAACATTACTTCTGCTATTTATTAGCGAAAGGAATGTTCAGTATTCATTGAGCCGAACAAAATCTTAAATTGAAGAGTTTGATCATGGCTCAGATTGAACGCTGGCG
>NZ_JAMZAN010000016.1:0-42934 GCF_024181865.1 Vibrio sp. Y58_MX_L22 | reverse complement strand
GCCCGTAGGCATCATGCGGTATTAGCCATCGTTTCCAATGGTTATCCCCCACATCAGGGCAATTTCCTAGGCATTACTCACCCGTCCGCCGCTCGACGCCGTTATCGTTCCCCGAAGGTTCAGATAACTCGTTTCCGCTCGACTTGCATGTGTTAGGCCTGCCGCCAGCGTTCAATCTGAGCCATGATCAAACTCTTCAATTTAAGATTTTGTCGGCTCAATGAATACTGAACATTACATAAAGTAATGTTTGAATTGACTGTGCTGAATCTTTCAATTCAATGGTCACTTCGTTTCATTGAAACCTAATTTGATACCGAGGTATCGAATTGGATTATCATCAACGAGTGCCCACACAGATTGATAGGTCTATATTGTTAAAGAGCAACTCTTCTTTGTGATTGACATCACTTGGGAAGAGGCGGCCATTCTAGCGAGATAATTTATTGTGTCAAACACTTTCTTCAAATTATTTCGTTTTTCTTTTCAGCCTTATCAACTTCGCTTAAACCCTTGTGAGCCCTTGCCCTGTCGACGAGGAGGCATTATAGAGATCGCGCTCACATTGGCAAGTGTTATTTTTCAAAAATTGCAAAAATAATGGTTAAACGATGAGTTTTCGATCAAACCTTTATTTATTCAACTTTACCCCAAACTCTCACACAACTTATCCACAGAGTTGTTCTTTGAGACGTATTTTTCAAGTACCATAAATAAAGAAAGCTGCTTTATTGCAGCTATCTTTATTAAACTTAACCTAAACTCTATTTAAAGAGTATTATGGCTATATGCCAGACCCATCTTGTTCGGAGCCATCATCTTCGTGTAGGCCACATTCTCGCTTTAAGCCAAAGAATCGAGTTTCTTCCTCTGACATTCCCGGCTCCCATTTACGAGTGGTATGTGTATCACCAACTGAAAGGTAACCTTCATCCCACAACGGGTGGTATTTAAGGCCGTGTTGTTCTAAGTAGTAATGAACGTCTTTATTAGTCCAATCAATTACTGGTAGAAATTTAAACACACCGTTCTGAATTGATAGAATCGGTAAACCTGCACGAGATTTACTTTGCTCTCGACGCAGTCCAGAGAACCACGTTCCAACATTAAGCTCTTTTAACGCTCGACGCATCGGCTCAACTTTATTGAGCTTGTTGTATTTTTCAATTCCCTCTACACCCTGATCCCATAATTTTCCATATCGGGCTTCTTGCCAATTCGCACTTTCTTTGGCTCGATAAACTTTTAAATTTAGGTTGAGAGCACCTGTCAGCTCATCGATAAATCGGTACGTCTCAGCAAACAGGTAACCAGTATCGGTTAGAATGACGGGGATGTCCGCTTTGGCGCGAGTAACTAAATGAAGCATAACCGCGGCTTGAATACCAAAACTAGAAGAAACCGCGAACTCGCCTTCTAGATTATCTAAAGCCCACGCTACTCTCTCTTGTGCTGAAAGCTTTTCGAGCTCGACATTAATTTGAGCAAGACGGAGGATTTGCTCCGTCTTTGTTAATGTCAGTAACTCTGTGAGCTCCAGCTTGGATGCTACAGAATCAAGCATGAAAGTCCCTCTTTGATACGAGCACTTCTTGGATAATGCCAGCACGAATAGTGAAATCGCCAAAGGCTTCGCCTTCTTCACGCTCTTTCGACCATCGAGCCACCAGCAGATCAATCTCTTCTAAGATTTGCTTATCCGTGATGTTCTCTTTATACATTTTTGGTACTCGAGTACCGGCACGGTTACCACCTAGGTGCAAGTTGTAACGACCCGGCGCTTTGCCAACTAGACCAATTTCAGCCAACATTGCGCGACCACAGCCATTTGGACACCCAGTTACACGCAAAATGATGTTGTCATTTTCTGGTAGGTTGTGCTTCTCCAGAATCCCCTCCACATCAGTAACAAACTGAGGAAGGAAACGTTCAGCTTCTGCCATCGCTAGCGGACAAGTTGGAAAAGCAACACAAGCCATTGAGTTCTTACGCTGTTCACTTACGCCGTCGTCCATTAAGCCATGTTCACGAGCGATCTTTTCAATCTTCGCTTTTTCGTTTTTAGGTACACCCGCAACAATTAGGTTTTGGTTTGCTGTCATGCGGAAATCGCCTTTGTGGATTTTGGCAATTTCAGCAACACCCGTCTTAAGTGGTTTACCTGGAAAGTCTAATAAGCGACCATTTTCGATGAAAAGCGCTAAATGATATTTACCATCAATTCCTTCTACCCAGCCAATACGGTCACCACGTTCTGTGAATTCATATGGACGGCTTTGCTCAAACTTAACACCAGCACGTTTCTCGACTTCCGCTTTAAAGACATCGCTACCTACACGATCCAATGTGTATTTGGTTTTTGCGTTCTTACGGTTTGAACGGTTACCCCAGTCGCGCTGAGTTGTTACTACAGCTGCGGCAACATCAAGTGTCTTGTCCAGCGGAATAAAGCCAAAGTCGTCAGCGCGGCGCGGATAAGTTGATGTATCGCCATGCGTCATCGCTAAGCCGCCGCCGACCAGGACGTTAAAACCAACCAGCTTGCCGTTATCTGCAATCGCTACGAAGTTGAGATCGTTAGCGTGTACATCTACGTCATTTTGCGGTGGGATAACCACTGTGGTTTTAAACTTACGTGGTAAGTAGTTCTTGCCTAGAATCGGTTCGTCTTCTTCCGTGCTTTCTACTTTTTCACCGTCTAGCCAAATCTCTGCATAAGCGCGTGTTTTCGGAAGCAGGTGTTCACTGATTCTCTTCGCCCATTCGTAAGCTTCTTGGTGTAACTCTGACTCCACTGGATTAGTGGTACACAACACGTTACGGTTTACATCACCCGCGGTTGCAATCGAATCAATGCCAATACTGTTGAGCGTTTGATGCATCAACTTAATATTCGGTTTTAATACCCCATGAAACTGGAACGTTTGGCGAGTCGTCAGACGAATACTTCCATATAAAGAGTGCTCCGTTGCGAACTTGTCGATCGCTAACCATTGCGTTGGCGTGATGATGCCTCCAGGCATACGAGCACGAAGCATCACATTATGTAATGGTTCCAGTTTTTGCTTTGTGCGTTCATTACGGATATCACGATCGTCTTGTTGATACATACCGTGGAAACGAATTAACTGGAAGTTGTCGGCAGTAAAGCCACCAGTAATACGGTCCTGTAAATCTTGCTCAATGGTGCCACGTAATAAGTTGCTTTCTCGCTTCAGGCGCTCGTTATCAGATAGCGGCCCTAACTCTTCACCTAATACAACCTGCTTATTATTGTCCGTAGAAAAAGTCATTAGTACACATCCCTCTGATAACGTTTCGCTTTACGTAGGTCATTAATAAATTGTTCTGCATCGTCACGCGGCATCTTGCCTTCTTGTTCAGCAACGATAACCAATGCGTCGTGCACATCTTTTGCCATACGCGTTGCATCACCGCAGACATAGATATAAGCGCCTTCTTGGATCCACTGCCACACTTGAGCTGCGTTTTCTAAGATGCGATGTTGTACGTAAACCTTTTCTACTTGGTCACGACTAAAGGCAACATCCAATCGGCTTAGTACTCCTGACTTGAGATACTTTTGCCATTCCACTTGGTATAAGAAGTCTTGAGTGAACGTGCGATCACCAAAGAACAACCAGTTTTTGCCTTCAGCATCACGGTTTTCACGTTCCTGAATAAAGCTTCGGAATGGTGCGATCCCTGTGCCAGGACCAACCATGATAATTGGAGTGCTATCATCTTCCGGCAGTTTAAAGTTGTTGTTATGCTCAACAAATACTTTAACTTCATCTCCCTCTTCGAGACGCTGTGCTAAGAAACTAGACGCTCCACCATATCGTTTTTCGTCGTTTTGTTCGTACTCAACCAAAGCAACCGTTAGGTGTACTTCTTCATCGACCTCTTCTTGGCTTGATGCAATAGAGTAAAGGCGTGGAGTAAGACGACGAAGCAAACCAATCAATTCATCTGCGGTTAACTTGGTTTTCTTTTCTGCCAGTACATCAACGATTTGAGTATTTGCAGAGTACTCGCGAAGCTTATCTTTATCTTCAACTAACTTTTGTAGTTTCTTGCTACCGGATAACTCGGCAAACTTTGTGATGAGCTGCGGGTTAGATGTTGTGATTTCATATTTACTCACAAGAGCACTGTGGATTGACAAGCTTTCACCATCAACGTCAACAGTCTCAACCCCAGACAAACCGACCTTACCAAGAATGGCATTTGCAAGTTCCGAGCTATTTTCAAACCACACACCTAGTGCATCACCTGGCTGATACGTTAAGCCCGAGCCTTCTAAGTCGATTTCTATATGACGAACGTCTTTTCCAGAGTCACGGCCCGTGATTTTTTGACTGGTCAGTAACGTCGCAGTGTACGGATTTTGTTTATTGTAAGGAGAGTGCGCAGTCGCAGCTTGACCCACAGGAAGTTGAACCACATCCGCTTCAGAGCCAGAAGAAAGTGTATCTTTTACCTTGTCTAACGCATTCTTACGCCATTCAGTTGCGCGGGCTTCATAATCCACATCGCAATCAAGACGCTCGATAAATGGAGTCGCGCCTAGCTTTGATAGGTAAGTGTCGAAGTCTTTACCGGTCTGACAGAAGAACTCGTAGCTAGAATCTCCCAATGCAATAACACCATATTGCAGGTTTGGCAGCTTAGGAGCCTTCTTCGATTGCAAAAACTCATGTAGCTCAATGGCATTGTCTGGCGCTTCGCCTTCGCCGTTAGTCGATGCCACAATAATGACATGCGTTTCTTTGGCTAAGTTTTTACCTTTGTAATCGCTTGCATCAAAAAGTTCGACTGCAATTCCTTCTGCTTTTGCTTCCTGTTCCAGAGCTTCAGCAACACCTTTAGCATTGCCCGTTTGGGAAGCAAAAATAATACTCAACTTACCTGCTGGCTTCGCTGATACGGCTGCCGTTGCTTGTGCAATTGGCGTTACCGCTGTGTTTGGTTGATTTTGAGCTAATCCCCAAAAATACCCACTGACCCAAGCAAGTTGCTGTGAAGACAACTCAGAGACAGTTTGTTGGAGTGAGCTAATTTGTTGGTCATTCAGAGGGCTTGTGATTGGAGGATTTCCTCCTTGCCCATTATTATCTTCAGACACATTCTTGTGAGAATACTCATTCTTTTGAAAAGACATTATCACGACATCCCTATTCATTGCGTGACGATAGAGTACCCACTCTCCTTAATAACAAGAAAGAATAGAAGTGAATGTTTTATAACTTTTTGGAAGTAAGAACGGCTTACTTTTTGCTCATCGATCTTCAATGCGGACTTGTTGAAAGCCTACTGCCATTGCCGATTTTGACGCAGTATCCAAATCTTCATAAAGACATTCTTCGCCGTGACTGTCCGTTAGAAAAACAAAACCACCGCGCGCATGTCTGAACTCTACAACCCAACCACCCTCTTGGATTGCAGGCTCAATAATCGCTTCGATAAGCTGATTTTCACGGAATAGATGTCTTAGTTCATTTATTGTCATCGCTATCCCTGCTTTAACTTTCACATTGCTCCTAGGTAAGCATGGTCTAAGTCAGCCAAATAGGGAGAAATTTCGATTAGATATAATGAAGTGATATAAAAAAACGCCGCTTATAAAGCGACGTTTTAAGTAAATCGAATATCTAACATGGCTGAATTTAGAACGCGTATTCCGCACTCACAAAGAAGCCGTTAGCAAAAATAAACTCTTTCCCTAGATCCGACATGAATTTATCGGACTCTAAATCAATCACACGGTAACCTCCACGAAAAGCCAGTCGAGCTTTTTCGAGCGGTACATTGTATTGAACACCTGCCATGAAATCGGTGCTTTTGATACCTTTGTTGTCACCAAAGTTTATCTCACCAATCACATCAAAGTTTGTATCCGGAACTTGAATTTCTGCGTAACCATACCAAGCCCAAATCAGATCATCAAATTCTTCTACACGCCTGCTTGAGCCAGCATCAATGTATTTAGTGTCACTTAAATTACTGAACGTGAGACCCGCATCAAAGTGCAATAAATCATGCTCTAGAACGTGGTAATACAAGGTTAAATCGAGCTTATCGAACCCCATGTAATCCGCATCAACACTTGAGTAACGAAGGCGCGCATTAGGGACATATTTAACATCATGTTCAATCGCCGCGTAAAAAGTGCCTGCGGTACTGCTATCTCGTCTCACTTCATTAACTTTAGTGTCGGCAGCCCATACCTCTGCGCCGACTTTTGTCGATACAGAGTACTCTGCAAAAACAGGAAAAGATACTGCCAACGATAATGCCGTTAAAGCGATGTTCGCTTTATTTGTCATGTAGTATTTACTCCGAGATAGCTGATATTCACGTAGAGGACGTGAGAGGAAATATACCATATTCTCACGCCTCTCCATCAACTAAATGATGTTACTCATTATTTATAGCGGGGCTGAGCGACGTAATTCTTGAAGAACCAAATACCCAATGCAATCACGATTAACCATGGTAATAGTTTGAGTACCGCTCCAACCATTCCCAGTAAAAACATCACAACTAACGCAATACCAGTTGCTGCGAATACGGTCATCATTGTGATACCCGTAACCAACAAGGTCGCCGCAAAGACTAAAATAAAGATTAGCTCCAACATAATCACTTCTCCATTTGTTTTCAATAAACAGAGCAGTTTCCATACCAACTTACAGATTCGGAGATAAGTCAATGATTTTTAATAAAAAATAAAGCCAGAGGCATTTCTGCACCCTGGCTTTATCATTCTTTAGTTGGTAATTTTAGCCATTCACTGGCGAATTTTACACATTCAATTCTTTTGGAATCTTAGCTAGCGCGTCTTGCAATACTTCTAGACCAGAACCTGGTTTGTGCGCATTTTCACTGATATGACGACGCCATTGACGAGCACCGGGCATGCTTTGGAACAAACCTAACATGTGACGGGTAATGTGACCAAGGTACGCACCTTTCGCTAATTGCGCTTCAATGTATGGGTACATCTCTTCAACAATTTCGCTGCGTTTCTTCACTGGAGCGTTAGAGCCAAACAACTCTTGGTCTACCGATGCCAGTAGATATGGGCTTTGGTATGCTTCACGACCAATCATCACACCGTCAAGATGCTGAAGATGTGCTTTTGCTTCTTCTAATGACTTCACGCCACCGTTAATCGCAATCGTTAGGTGTGAGAAGTCTTGCTTCAATTGGTAAGCGCGTGGGTAATCCAATGGTGGGATCTCACGGTTTTCTTTTGGGCTTAGACCACTTAACCATGCTTTACGTGCGTGGATAGTGAACTGCTCACAGCCACCCTTTTCTGAAACAATAGAAACGAAATCCGTTAGGAATTCGTAAGAGTCTTGATCATCAATACCAATGCGAGTCTTGACTGTTACAGGGATATCGACCACGTCTTTCATTGCTGCGACACAATCCGCAACTAACTGCGGTTCAGCCATTAAGCAAGCACCAAATCGACCGTTTTGTACGCGGTCAGATGGACATCCCACATTTAGGTTAATCTCATCGTAGCCACGCTCTTGCGCTAGCTTGGCACACGTAGCCAAATCTGCTGGGTTTGAACCACCAAGTTGAAGGGCTAACGGATGCTCTTCTTCGTTATAAGCCAGGAAATCTCCTTTTCCATGAATGATCGCACCTGTCGTCACCATTTCAGTGTACAGCAGGGTCTCTTTGGTCATTAAGCGATGGAAGTAGCGACAATGACGATCAGTCCAATCTAACATTGGTGCTACGGAGAGCCTGCAAGAATGAGTCATGATATAAACACCCGTTTTTATGTTGCCAAGGTCGAGCGCAGCAGTACGCTCAAAAAATAAGTCGGGTATTGTATACCCAAGCACCTCTGGGTGCTAGTTTCAGCGAGAATGATTTGATTGGCTGGCTAGCCAAGTGCTTAGGAATACGCAGAAGTAATACTAATCTGTCATTCGTTGATTCATTCTGTGATGATTATTCCGCCTTCACACCACCACCGACTTGCTTTAATTCATGATTTTCGTTCTGATAGTGGGTAAAATGAAGCATTTCTAAACGAACTTCGTATAGAAATGATTTATCATAGAGCACGTCCGATAGTTATGGTGAAAGGTTTGAACCCAACAATCATTGAACAAATTGAAAGTATCTGCGCAGAGCGTGGAGTACGACTGACTCCGCAACGCCGACGCGTATTTGAACTCATTTGTTCTAATCGCCGCGCCTCAAGTGCGTATGAGCTATTGGAGCAACTAAAAGAGAGTGAGCCTCAGGCTAAGCCGCCCACTGTTTATCGAGCATTAGATTTTCTCCTAGAGCAAGGCTTCATCCACCGAGTGGAATCGACAAATAGCTTTATTACTTGTTGTTCTTTCAATACTCAGCAGCACTTTTTCCAATTACTAATTTGCGATAAATGTGGTGATGTCGTTGAACTCGAAGATGAGACGCTGATATCCTTGTTAGCCGAAAACGCCGAGAAGCATGGATTCAAACTGACCAACCAAGTTATTGAAACTCATGGTGAATGCCAGGCCTGTTCCTCCGAGACGAAAGAAAAAGTATAGAAGAACGTTATGCGCGCTGAATTTGTAAACCCGTTTTTAGCTTCTTTAATGAACGTGCTAAAAACTATGGCTTCTCTTGAGCTGAAGCCACAAAAACCGCGAATCAAAAAAGATGAGATCGCACGAGGTGACGTTTCTGGTCTGATTGGTATGGTAGGCCCACAAACTCGTGGTTCAATGTCGATCACCTTTGATGAAGCACTCGCCCTAGAAATCATGCAGAACATGCTTGGTGAACGTCCAAATGGGCTCAATGAAGAAGTGACCGATATGGTGGGTGAGATCACCAACATGGTTACTGGTGGTGCGAAACGCATTCTGGCGGAAAGTGGTTTTGACTTTGATATGGCAACACCGGTTGTGGTTTCGGGCCGAGGTCATACGATTCGCCACAAGTGTGAAGGCTCAATTATTATCATGCCTTTCTCTTCCCAATGGGGAAATGCCTTTATCGAAATTTGCTTCGAATAAAAGAGAAAAATAGGTTGGCACTGGCCAACCTATTTTGTTTTTGCCTCAGGCAATAAAAAGGTCAGCATTTGCTGACCTTTTCTTTATCTATTCAAACATTAAGCTTTGAACGCTTTAAATGCGTTGATTAGACCGTTTGTTGAGCTGTCATGCGAGCTGATTTGAGACTCGTCTGCAAGCTCAGGTAGGATTTGGTTAGCCAGTTGTTTACCTAGCTCCACGCCCCACTGGTCAAAGCTGAAGATATTCCAGATAACACCTTGTACGAAAATTTTGTGTTCGTACATTGCGATCAAGTTACCTAGCGTACGAGGCGTGATTTGCTTCACTAGAATAGAGTTTGTTGGACGGTTACCTTCAAACACTTTGAATGGCGCAATCGCTGCCACTTCTTCAGCATTCTTACCTACTTTCACCAACTCTTCTTTCACGGTTTCTTCATTTTTACCAAACGCTAGAGCTTCAGTTTGCGCGAAGAAGTTAGACATCAGTTTTTGGTGATGATCGCTAGCTGGGTTGTGGCTAATTGCAGGTGCAATGAAGTCACATGGGATAAGCTTAGTACCTTGGTGAATTAGCTGGTAGAACGCGTGCTGACCGTTGGTACCTGGTTCACCCCAAATGATTGGGCCAGTTTGGTAAGTTACAGCATTGCCGTCACGGTCAACGTATTTACCGTTTGATTCCATGTTGCCTTGCTGGAAATATGCTGCAAAACGGTGCATGTATTGATCGTAAGGTAGGATAGCTTCTGACTCCGCACCGTGGAAGTTGTTGTACCAAATACCAATCAAAGCAAGAATCACTGGAATATTGCTTTCTAGATCTGTTGATACGAAGTGCTTGTCCATCTCGTGAGCACCATCAAGCAACTCAACAAAGTTGTCGAAACCTACTGCTAGTGCAATTGATAGACCGATCGCAGACCATAGTGAGTAACGGCCACCAACCCAGTCCCAGAATTCAAACATGTTCGCTGTATCGATACCAAATTCAGACACGGCTGTCGCGTTTGTTGAAAGCGCAGCAAAGTGTTTAGCCACATGAGCCTGATCACCCGCAGATTCTAGGAACCAATCACGAGCAGTGTGCGCGTTAGTCATGGTTTCTTGCGTTGTAAACGTCTTAGACGCGATCAAGAATAACGTCGTTTCTGGGTTAACTTTCTTCAACGTTTCAACGATGTGTGTACCATCAACGTTAGATACGAAGTGAAGGTTTAGATGATTTTTGTATGGCGCTAGAGCTTCCGTCACCATGTAAGGGCCAAGGTCAGAACCGCCGATACCGATGTTCACAATATCAGTAATTGCTTTGCCTGTGTAACCTTTCCATTCACCGCCGATAACGCGCTCAGTGAATGATTTCATTTTTTCTAGAACCGCGTTCACTGCTGGCATTACGTCTTCGCCGTCTACCATAACTGGAGTATTAGCGCGGTTACGTAGTGCAGTGTGAAGAACAGCGCGACCTTCTGTTTGGTTGATCGCTTCACCACTGAACATCGCTTCAATTGCAGATTTCAGCTCGGTCTCTTTCGCAAGAGCAAACAGGTGCTTCAGAGTTTCCTCATTGATGAGGTTCTTTGAGTAATCGACTAAGATGTCTGAGCCGAAACGTGCAGAGTATTTGTCGAAACGCGCTGCGTCTTGAGCAAACAGCTCTTTAAGATCCATATCTTGTGCAGATTCGAAATGCGCCGTTAGCGCTTTCCAAGCTTGTGTTTGCGTTGGATTGATATTTTTCAACATGGTCTTTATCCCGATGTTACAGTAGGTTCCATTCCTTACAGTCTAGCGAAAACTGTGGAATCCCCGATTTAGCAAATAGAATATAAATTAGATGTTTGGGCAAATTGCCACAAAACAAGTCTTTGTAATTTTTTTTCAGGCGCCAATTATGACCGAGAGCTTTTACACTCACATTGAGTTAGGTCACGTTCCCTGCCCTGAAATTGAACAATTCATTTACGATGACAAGAATCATATCATTTACTAATGACAGGCTCTAATTGGAATAGGATAGACGCCAATTTATAAATTTCCAAAGGAACACGTATGTGGGCACAAAAAACACTGCAATTAAAAGCGAGAAGCCGCGGTTTTCACCTGATAACTGATGAAATTGAACAACAATTACCACAAATAAACGAACTTTCAGTAGGTTTATTACACTTATTTATTCAGCACACCTCCGCCAGTTTGACCTTAAATGAGAATGCTGATCCAACCGTGCGTATGGACATGGAAGCGCACTTCAATAAGTTTGTGCCAGAGCGTGCTCCTTATTATCAGCACACCTATGAAGGTGACGACGACATGCCGGCACATATTAAAGCATCACTGCTTGGCAGTAGTGTGACGGTACCAATCCAAAATGGTCGATTAGCTTTAGGAACATGGCAAGGTATTTACTTGGGTGAGCATCGAGACTTTGGTGGCGGCCGCCGCGTTATTGCTACGATTAACGGTGAGTAGATAAAACAAAGGCTAACCTTGGGTTAGCCTTTCGTTGTTTACTTGGAGTATTCCATCTCGACGCGAGGCGTTAGCTTAGTCACGAGTTCATACGCAATCGTACCAATGTGACCCGCCACTTCTTCTACTGGGAGCTCTTTCCCCCAAAGAATCGCTTCGTCGCTGACTTTATCCGTTGCGTCTGGTCCCAAATCGACCGTCAGCATATCCATGGAAACTCGACCTGCAATAGGTACTTTACGGCCATTAACCCACACCGGCGTACCGTTTGGAGCACTTCTTGGGTAACCGTCGCCATACCCTACAGCAATGACACCAACTTTTGTATCTCGCTCACTGGTCCAAATACCACCGTAGCCAACACTTTCACCCTTCTTCACTTCACGTACCGCAATAAGGTGGGATTTAAGTGTCATGACAGGCTGATACCCAAGATCTTGCGCCGTTTTGTCATCGAATGGCGACACACCATACATGATAATACCCGGACGAACCCAATCTAAATGGCTTTGAGGCCATGCCAATAACCCCGCAGATGCCGCCAGTGAACGTTCCCCTTGGCAACCAGAAGTCAACGATTTAAACAGCTCAATCTGTTGTGGGGTAATATCGCTATCCAGCTCATCTGCACAGCCAAAGTGGCTCATGTAACGCAACGGTTTCGCTACATTTGGACACTCCTTCAGCCGCGTTACAAACTCGTCATATTGTTCAGGACGAACCCCAAGGCGGTGCATGCCACTGTCAATCTTCAGCCACACGACAACCGGAGTTTCAAGGTCTGCTTGCTCCAAGGCGATAAGCTGCTCTTCACAGTGCACCACAGTTTGGATGTTGTTCGTCACAAGAACAGGTAAGTCACCAGGAGAGTAAAAACCTTCTAGCAATAGAATCGGCTTTACTACTCCACAAGCGCGCAGTTGCAATGCTTCTTCAATACGAGCCACACCAAACGCATCCGCATGGTTAGCATGTTTTGCGACATGACGTAATCCGTGACCATAACCATTGGCCTTGACGACAGCCATCACTTTACTTTGTGGCGCTTGAGCTTTTACGCGCTGTAAGTTGTGCTGCAACGCAGACAAATCAATGCACGCCTTGGCCGCTTTCATATAGCTCATGGGATTACTCATCATCAATATCGAATGCAGGACCCGCGTAGTTGTCGAAACGCGAATGTTGACCTTGGAAAGTGAGGCGAACAGAGCCGATAGGACCATTACGCTGTTTACCAATAATGATTTCGGCCGTACCTTTGTACGGACTATCTGGGTGATAAACCTCATCACGGTAGATGAACATGATCAAGTCAGCATCCTGCTCGATGGAACCGGATTCACGCAAGTCCGAGTTTACTGGTCGTTTATCCGCACGTTGCTCTAGGGAACGGTTTAGCTGCGACAGTGCCACAACAGGCACATTTAGCTCTTTTGCCAGCGCCTTAAGAGAGCGAGAGATCTCAGCAATCTCAAGAGTACGGTTATCGGTTAACGAAGGCACGCGCATCAACTGAAGGTAGTCGACCATGATCATCGATAGACCGCCATGTTCACGAGCGATACGGCGAGCGCGCGAACGCACTTCGGTCGGAGTTAGACCAGAGCTATCATCAATGTACATATTTTTCTTCTGCATCAGGATACCCATAGTAGAAGAAATACGCGCCCAATCTTCGTCATCTAGCTGACCCGTACGGATCTTGGTTTGGTCTACACGAGACAAAGAGGCCAACATACGCATCATCAACTGTTCAGCTGGCATCTCTAACGAGAAAATAAGTACGGGCTTTTCTTGTTGCATGGCCGCATTTTCACACAAGTTCATTGCAAAGGTCGTTTTACCCATCGATGGACGCGCTGCGACAATCACCAAATCAGAGCCTTGCAAACCTGCGGTTTTCTTATTGAGATCGGTGAAACCGGTATCGACCCCGGTAACACCATCTTGTGGCGTTTTATACAACAACTCGATACGTTCTAACGTCTTTTCGAGGATGTTGTCGACGTTTTGTGGTCCTTCGTTTTCACTAGTTCGAGACTCGGCGATAGCAAAAACTTTACTCTCCGCCATGTCTATTAAATCTTCAGAACTGCGACCTTGAGGGTCATAGCCCGCGTCCGCAATTTCATTCGCGACACCAATAAGGCCACGAACAATCGCACGCTCAGCGACAATATCAGCATACGCATTGATGTTAGCTGCACTTGGCGTATTCTTCGCCAAGTCAGCGAGGTAAGCAAAACCGCCTACATCTTCTAACAACTCGTGACGCTCTAGATATTCCGATAAAGTAATAAGATCGAGAGGTTTACCCGCTTCAAGAATGGTTTTTACACCTTCAAAAATCAGGCGGTGTGGACGACTATAGAAATCACTGCTCACAACACGTTCGGCAACGGTGTCCCAACGTTCATTATCCAGTAAAAGACCACCAATTACTGATTGCTCGGCTTCTAGTGAGTGAGGTGGCACTTTGATTGCGTCGACCTGACTGTCTGAAGGTTTGCGATTTCTGTTTTCCGCCATGACTTTGCTCGATAACTACTATTAACCCACGATTATAACCTTAACCTAGCTGAGATGCTTCCCCGAAGCGACAATTACTTGTTAAGAAATCATCATGTGAACCACCCGGGTAATAGCCTGGTTCTTCCGCCTAGCTCTAATAAAAATTAACCTACCATTGACCCAACCAAATATCTGTATCAGTATCATGCCCCTCCTTTTTGATTACGTTCGAGGTTGATGTGTCCCGATACTGGTTACTTAGCTTTAGCCTACTGTGCGCTAGTGCATCGTATGCTGACGAATCAGTACAGCCAGAGCAAAATATTGATGTACCCGACCCACTAAAAACCGAGGTGGAGTTCGGCTATCAAGCTCACACAGGTAACACGGACTCTCGTTCCCTGAATGCTCGTTTGAGTGCTGAATATACGTCAGGTCGACACCGTTCTAATGGTGAATGGAAGTACTACAACTTGTACAAAGACGGTGAAGAAGACAAACGCTCATCCACCTATTCCCTGCAGAGTGACTACAAGTTAGGCCCTAAGACGTATTTGTATGGCAGCTTTAAAGGAGTGGATTCTCGCTACAGTGCTTATTTTAAAGACTATACGTTGTCAGGTGGTTTGGGTTACCAGTTCTCCTACACTGAGAACTTCATTTTAGAGGTAGAAGTAGGCCCTGGTTTTCGCTATCAAGAGCCAAACTTAGACGAAATAGATGATGACGATATTGTCTTTCCCGATATCGTTAGAGAAGGCATTTTTCGAGGAAATATCAACACAACTTGGCATGCGTTGGATAATTTAAGTTTCGCAGCTGATATTACGTTGGTAACAGGTAGAAGTAACACACGTACTGATAGTGAACTCAGTGTAACCAATGATATTACTGAAGATATCGCACTGAAACTGGCGCACTCTCGTCAGTATCACGATAAAGTGCCTGAAGGCTTAAGCAAAGCGGACAGCGTATTTTCCGTTAATTTACTTTTCGCTTTTTAACCCTTTTTCTCTCAGTTTTAGAAATAAAAAAAGCACCTCCGAGGAGGTGCTTTTTAGTATTTCGTCTTGATACTGAATTACTCAGCAGCAACAACTTGTAGGTTAACTGTCGCGAAAACTTCAGAGTGAAGTTGAACGCTGATCTCGAACTCACCAGTGTTACGTAGAGCACCTTCAGGAAGGCGAACTTCGCTCTTAGCAACTTCAACGCCTGCAGCTGTGATAGCGTCAGCGATGTCACGAGTACCGATAGAACCGAATAGTTTGCCTTCGTCACCAGCTTTAGAAGCGATAACTACCGCTTCTAGAGCGTTAACTTTCTCTGCGCGAGCTTCTGCAGCAGCTAGTTGTTCAGCAACTTTAGCTTCTAGTTCAGCACGACGAGCTTCAAACATTTCAACGTTAGCTTTAGTTGCCATAACTGCTTTACCTTGTGGGATAAGGAAGTTACGAGCGTAGCCAGATTTAACGTTTGCAGTATCGCCAAGACCACCTAGGTTACCAATTTTATCAAGTAGAATAACTTGCATTGCTTAATCCTCTTTCTTAATAAAATGAACCGATTACTGATGCTTGTCAGTGTACGGTAGTAGAGCTAGGTAGCGTGAACGCTTGATAGCACGTGCTAGTTGACGCTGGTACTTAGCGCTTGTACCAGTGATACGGCTAGGTACGATTTTACCAGCTTCAGTGATGTAGTTTTTAAGAGTTGCTACGTCTTTGTAATCAATCTCTTGTACGCCTTCTGCAGTGAAACGGCAGAATTTACGACGACGGAAGAAACGAGCCATGGGCTATCTCCTGATCTTAAATTTGAGTAATGTTGTCGGCGTGTAACACTAATTTTCCCACGCCATTTCGGCCGGTTTGATAAGTGACAAAACCACTTACCTTAATGTTACTGCCTTGAACTAAATTCTGAGTTAGTGCTTGTGACCCAAGCCCGCTGACGACTACCGGCATACGACAATAAACTTGTCGAGGTAAGTCAGCTTCGATAATAGTAGAGCGATGCTCCAGCCAAAACCGACAGTGTTCAATGCCACCAGGGCTTTTACTACGAATGGGCGGTTTGGCAATGGTGCCGCTCAGCTCCATTCGATTGGCCATAAGAAAACTTACTCAGCAGCTTCTGACTTAGCTTCAGGCTTAGCTTCAGAACGCTCTTCACGACGTGGAGCACGCTCTTCTTTTTGCTTAAGCATGATAGATTGCTCAGTGATCGCTGCTTTAGTACGCATGATCATGTTACGTAGAACTGCATCGTTGAAACGGAAAGCAGTTTCTAGCTCATCAATTACAGCTTGGTCAGCTTCAACGTTCATAAGAACGTAGTGAGCTTTGTGAAGCTTGTTGATTGGGTAAGCCAGTTGACGACGGCCCCAGTCTTCTAGACGGTGGATTTTACCGCCAGCTTCAGTGATTGAACCAGTGTAACGCTCGATCATGCCAGCAACTTGCTCGCTTTGATCTGGGTGCACCATGAATACGATTTCGTAATGACGCATTGGTTGCTCCTTACGGATTATTCAGCTTCCACAAATGGCTCAGTCGTCCAGAGGAAGCAAGGAACTAAAGATAATTGACTGAGTTTAAGGAGCACGAATAGTACAGAAAGGGCGTAAAATAGGCAAGTGATTATTTGCTCATCGCAGCGGATATTTAATTTCTTCTAATACTAGAAAACACAAAGGCTGCCAACAACATGGCAGCCTTTAAAATCAGTGTGTTATTGCGCTGGCTTATCGGTGCTTATTTAACTTCAGCCAGTTCAGCGCGCATTTGATCGATCACTTGTTTGTAATCTGGCTCACCGAAAATCGCCGAGCCTGCGACAAACATGTCTGCGCCCGCTTCTGCAATTTCACGAATGTTGTCAACCTTCACACCGCCATCGATTTCTAAGCGGATATCACGACCAGACTCGTCAATCATCTTACGAACGGCACGCAGTTTATCTAGTGTATGAGGAATGAATGATTGGCCACCAAAACCAGGGTTTACCGACATCAGTAGAATCATGTCGACTTTATCCATAATAAATTCAAGACTTGCAAGTGGCGTTGCTGGGTTTAGTACCACACCAGCCTGACAGCCGTGCTCTTTAATTAACTGCAGTGTACGGTCTACATGATCAGAAGCTTCTACATGGAACGTAATCATCGACGCACCCGCTTTTGCGAAATCAGGAATAATACGGTCAACGGGTTTCACCATTAGGTGAACATCGATTGGCGCTGTGATGCCATAATCGCGTAGTGCTTTACACACAGGCGCACCAAAAGTCAGGTTTGGTACATAGTGGTTATCCATAACGTCGAAATGCACCACATCCGCACCCGCTGCGAGTACTTTTTCTACATCTTCACCGAGACGAGCAAAATCTGCCGATAAAATGGATGGAGCAATAAGAAAATCTTTCATACCTGACCTCAGTAGTAATGAGCAAACAATCTGCGCGCAATTCTACCGAAGCCAGTGGGGAGATCCACTATTTAGATATAATAGTGTGAGAATTAAGAGCTTGATTTATCCATGTCTGGGGCATGAAAAAGCGCAAGTAGCTCATCAACTTTATTACGACCGTTACCATTACGGCTAATGGTACGCTTTACTTTTACCACATTAAGATCCGCACCGTGATACAACCGACGTGTCAAGGTAGTGTCGTGGTTAGAAATCAACACAGGAATGCCACGTTCAGTCGCTGTTCTTTCAGCAATGTCGGCTAATGCAGCTTGGTCGTCCAACGTGAAACCATTACCTGCGTATGAGGTGAAATTTGCCGTATTTGAAAGCGGCGCATAAGGTGGATCGCAATACACGACGCTCCCTTTGCGCGCACGACGAAATGTTTCAGGATAACCTTCACAAACGAACGTAGCTTTTTTGGCTTTTTCTGCAAAAAACTCCAATTCCGCCTCAGGGAAATACGGCTTTTTGTAAGAGCCAAACGGTACATTGAAGCCACCTTTTTTGTTGTAACGGCATAGGCCATTAAAACCAAAGCGGTTCATGTACAAAAACGCTAAAGAGCGGTACATCACGTCATCGGTTTTATTAAATTCAGCGCGAATGTGTAGGTAGGCTTCTTTGCGGTTGTTCTCAGCGACAAACCAACGCTTCGCTTCAGAGATATACTCTTCAGGGCGTTCTTTCAGCAGGTTGTACAGATTGATCAAATCTGGATTGATATCTGCAAGTAGATAATGGTCATAATCGGTATTCAGAAACACTGACCCCGCACCAACAAAAGGTTCAACTAGCTTTCGAGCCGGCGGCAAATGACGTTGGATGTCTTCAACCAGTCCGTATTTTCCTCCTGCCCATTTAAGAAAGGCTCGTTGCTTTTTCATCTACTGCTCTATCTATCGACCAAAAATTAAGGCTGCGGAATGTAACATATTTTTCAGGGAAGCTCAGGTTTATTTCACTCGTTCAATTTCACGGTGAACCTGACGGAGTGATTTTGCCCAAGGACTCACCGACTTAACCGAATCTGGCAAGCTTGCGACGGCATCACGAGCCATTTGAATTGTCGGATAATCTTGATATGTGATGATATACCACTCGGTGTCATTACGAACGGTAGGATAAATTCGCACTTGATTATTCAGTTTATGCTCATTGAGAAAGGATTGTACATCTTCCATTGAGGTCATAGCTGCGAGTTGTAAAGTATAAGCTCTTGGCGATAGCGCTTTTAGTTCTTCACGAGCAAATGAAAACTTCACAACAGGTTGGTTTGCCTCACCCTCTTCTGACTGAGCAGGTGCTTGCGCCATATCTTGATTCGGTTTTACGACTTTAATCAAAGGAGAGCTAGTTTCATCGGCGGTTTCTGTTTTCTCAGTACCTACGACGTCATCAATCGCTTTTGTGTCTGCTGAATCAGTTTTACCTTCAAGCAATGCATCGACCACATTCGACTCAATCACCACTCTTTGTTGATTGTCATCACTGCCTACGCTCGCTACTTCTTCTGTCACTGCTGGCGGTAATGAATCAGAATCATCAACCACACCAGAGTTATCAAGACTGCTAGAGCCATCGGTTACAGGTTGCAGTGAAGATTGCGCTGCACTGATTACTGACTCTTCAAAAGTTGGAATAGCCGTTTGCTCTAAACCGCCAGCAATTTGCTGCGCTTTATCATCAGGACTTGGTTGACTAAGCATCCACCAATAGCCACCCGCAGCAAGCAACAGTAATACTAATACCACCAACGCAATATTCAGGGGTGAACCGACAATCGAGCGGATAATGATCCTTTTTTCCACTTTCATCTCTCCTAACGCCATGATGTCACCCGGTACTGGGTCGACTTTTTTAAATGCATCTCTAACCCGTTTCTCAGACTCATCATCGACGTAGCGCGCAACAAGTGACTCAAAGAAACGACGAGCTTCCACTTCGGACAACATATCAATATCAAGCTCAACAGGCTTTATCTCTTGTCCATAACTGAGACGTGCTAGCAAACCTTCTAAACGTCCAGACTGTGTAAACAGTAGGATATTGATGGTCCAATTTGGCTTATGGTGCGCCTCTAAGACCAGCATCCAAAGCTCAGAGATAAGTGTCTCACTCAATAAATGCGCATCATCTACAACAATTGCAATGTCACACGGCTCATCACCTAAAAGCCTTTCAAGGCTATCAAGTAAAGGCTCTTGCTGATTAAACAATGCGTCTGAAACCAGTTGACTCAAAATAAGGACGCGATGCTGCACATCGTCTTGATTAGAATGACAAAGTAACAAACATTGGTTCTTGTTACTGGCACCCACTTCAAGGTATCGCTGCGCTAGCCAAGATTTCCCGTACCCATCATGACCATTAATCGCAATGAGATTGGAACCAAAGTTAGTCAGTAGACCTAATCTATCAAGCAACTCGATTTGAGAATCTAATTCCAGTACGTGAGCAACACTCATCTAATAACCTTAATACACTACAAGAATGACGCCCAAAGGCGCCATTACAAGGTTAAATATCGCGACCGAAGTCTATCGCCTGTTTGAGTACGTCTTGCGTCGTATCAGCAATTACCTCGGCAGTGCCAATGCCTGTAGGCAAAACCAATCGTAATTGACCAGAGAGGACTTTCTTATCTCGCATCATGTGCTTGATGAAGTCATCGAAATTCATACTGTCTGGAGTATGCACAGGCAGTTTTGCACGACGCAAAATCGCAACAATACGCTCAAATTGCTCTTCCGAGATCAGACCACGTAGATGCGACGTTTTGGCCGCCATAACAGTGCCGGAAGATACCGCTTCACCATGCAGCCAATTGCCATAGCCAAGTTCCGCTTCAATCGCATGACCAAAGGTGTGACCTAAGTTAAGCAAAGCACGGATGCCCGACTCTTTCTCATCCTGAGCCACCACTTCCGCTTTTATTTCACAGCAACGTGCGATCGCATAAGTTAGTGCTTCTTCATCCAACGCATACAAGCGCTCAAGATTGTCTTCTAACCATACAAAAAAATCTGCATCGTAAATAATGCCGTACTTAATGACTTCGGCGATACCCGCAGCGAACTCACGTTCAGGCAACGTCGACAGGCAGTTGGTATCAATGATCACTGCTTTAGGTTGGTAAAACGCACCTATCATGTTCTTACCCAACGGATGGTTAACCGCGGTTTTTCCACCAACCGAAGAGTCCACTTGGGATAGTAATGTGGTCGGTATTTGAATAAAGTCGACCCCACGCTGGTAACAGGCAGACGCAAAACCCACAAGGTCGCCAATAACACCACCACCTAACGCGATGATCACAACATCACGAGCATAACTCCCTTCCAGTAAGAAGTTCATTACTTGATTAAATACATCCAAGTTTTTGTACTGTTCACCGTCAGGCAATTCTAACAAGGATGCACTACAACCGAGCTGCTCGAGTTGCTTTAAAATTTTGTCTGCATACAAAGGCGCCACTGTGACATTACTGATCACAACAACTTTTTGTTTTGCATTTTTGTTTGAGAGAACTTGAGAGAGGTACGCCGGGTCCTCAAATAACCCGGCGCCAATAGAGATTGGGTAGCTACGCTCAGCTAGGTTGACCGTAATCCGTTCCATCGGTTTGCTCCAATTAAAAAAAAGATAAAGACTTATCTCTCTTCTAGCATTTTTACGATCTGGTTGGCTACCACTTTTGCACTTTGATCGTCAGTGCGAACAGTGTAATCCGCTACTTCTTCATATAAAGGATTACGTTCTTCAGCTAATTGCTCCAGTACTTCGCGAGGGTTATCCGTTTGAAGTAAAGGACGCTTCTTGTCGCGGTTTGTACGCGCAAGTTGCTTTTCAATCGTCGTTTCTAAGTAAACAACAACACCACGTGCCGAAAGACGATTGCGGTTTTCTTTGCTCTTAACAGAGCCACCGCCAGTCGCAAGCACGATGCCTTGCTCTTGTGTTAGGTCTTCAAGTACCGCTTCTTCACGCTTGCGGAAGCCTTCTTCACCTTCTACATCAAAAACCCAAGAGATGTCTGCACCAGTGCGTTCTTCGATCACTGTATCGGAGTCAACAAACTCCATATGCAGTTGCTGTGCTAGATGTCTACCAATTGTACTTTTGCCGGCGCCCATTGGGCCAACAAGGAAAATATTACGTTTCTCAGCCATGTTTAGCAGTAATTTACAACATTGATTCAATAAGATCGCCACAAGAAAACACAGCTAAACTGCTGTTCTACAAGGCTTGTGGCACCAGTTCCTCACAGATAATTCGTGATAAGACCCGAAATTATCCAAGCATGGTGCCACTATTGCAACTTTATTTTTGATTTAATCAGTTTTTCCCGAGACAGAACTACTGAATCACCACCTTAGGCGTGACGAAAATTAACAGCTCACTTTTGCCAACCTTCTCATAACTTCGACGAAAAAGAGCACCTAATAGCGGCAGGTCGCCCAACAAAGGCACTTTGTCCACCGAGTTAGTAATGCTGTGCTGAAAAATACCACCAAGAACGACCGTTTCACCGTTATTCACTAACACTTGCGTCCCGATACGTTGAGTATCAATCGCAACAGCTTCACCAGTGCCTGTCTTCACGACTTGTCCAGGTCTATCTTGCGTGACACTTAAATCCAACACTAAGCGGTTATCCGGTGTGATTTGCGGGGTCACTTTCAAACTTAATACCGCCTTTTTGAACGTCACCGTCGTTGCACCACTTGATGATGACTCAAGATAAGGAATCTCTGTACCTTGTTCAATATAGGCAGGCTTCTTATTGGTAGTGATCAAACGTGGGCTCGAGATAATCTCAGCTTTAGACTCTTGTTGCAGAGCAGAAAGCTCAAGATCCAACAAGGTGTCTGAACCTAACTTTGCGACCTGAAAAGCAATGCTGGTCGCATTCGGGCTGGTTGCAGCTAAGTTTACATTTAGGAAGTCATCGATCCCTACTCCATCACCGTCACCACCGTCATCACCCCCTTCTCCATTATAGAGACCGATCGTGGCGAGGTTGTTCTCAATAGAACCGCCCACTGTATTACTGCCATTAATAGACGTAAAACCCCAACGAATCCCTAACTCGTCCATGTTACCTTCATTGATGGTCACAATACGCGCCTCAATTTGAACCTGTTTAACTGGAATATCCAAAGACTCAATAATTTCTCGAATCACCTCGATGTTTTCAGGTAACTCTCTAATCAATAACGAGTTAGTTCGCTCATCAATGGTCATACTGCCGCGCTCTGACAGCATGCTGATATTTCCTTCTCCATTGATCATCTCCGCAATGTCTGATGCTTTAGCAAAATTAACTTTGATGATTTCAGATGAAAGCTCTCCCATTTCTTCCGTAAGTTTTTGTTTTTCTAACTGCTGCTTCTCACGCAAGTCCAACTCATCAGTCGGAGCAACTAAAATCACGTTGCCATCAACACGCTTATCTAACCCCTTAACTTGCAAAATAATATCCAGCACTTGCTGCCAAGGGACACCATCAAGACGAAGCGTGAGGTTGCCTTCTACAGAGTCGGAGACAACCAAATTGAATTGGTTGTAATCAGCAATAAGCTGCAAGACGTTTCGCACAGGAATATCTTGGAAGTTAATCGAAATAAGCTTACCTTCTCTTTCTAAAATGCTTTTATCTGGGGCTTTCTCATTGGGTTTGATCTTCGCTACTTTGATTTCCAAAAAACGCCCCGTTAAACGGTAATCATGCATGTATTCTTCATTGATGTGCGCAACCAAGCGCGTCGTCGAGGTGTCGCGAAACACTTCTACGCTCTCAACCACAGTCGAAAAATCTTTCACGTCTAGGAGATACAATTGCTCGTCTTTTACTGAAGTGTTAAGCAAATCGATACTTAACCCTTCCTGTACACGCTTGATATCTACAATCGCGGCCGGTGACACCAATTCGACGACAATCACGGCGTCTTTATCTTTATTAGTTCGAAAGTCGATACTTTTTAGGGCATTGGACGAAACTTCTTCAGCTGCCGCTAAAGGGGCTAAAAATACAAACAACCATAAGGAGAAGAGCCCAGTAAGTATCCTTGGTGTACGTGTTAATCCTTGTCTCATTTTCATTACTCAATATCAAAAATAAATGGGGCTATCTCAAAGCCAACTTAACTTTACGTTTTTGCCAACATCCTAAGCCGTCGGGCAACGTTTCATTAATCAACAAATAGGAGTGGCTGACATGGGTCACTTTGCCATTATTGCGTCCGAGGTATTGACCCGGCTTAACTTTATAGACGGTGCCATTGGGAGCCTGAACGAGGCCAGAAACCGTGTTATCCATGCCCATGACACCTTTCAAACGTAATTGGCTTAATGGGAATTTTTCTAATTTGCCAGTTCGCCTTCTTGAGGGCGGTTGCCAACAATCTTTTCTTGCAACTGGCTGAGTCGCGATGGTGGCTTCTTTGGGTAATTCAAAGGGTGCACGCTGTACTTCCGGTGCGTACGTGACTGCAACATACTTGTCTGCGGGCTTAAGCTTCTCGACCTCTCGACGCGCCTGTGTTTCCACTCCTCGAATAAAATCCGTCAATGATTCATCATTCGCCTGGCAGCCCATCAATAGAGAACCCATCAGTACCAGCAACAAAGACTTACTTGTCATTTTTCGTCTCCTCCGGCTTAAACTGATAGGTATTAGCACGCACCCGAAAGTGCAGGGTTTCGCTCTCTTGGCTGACACGTTGCCAAGTCACATCTTTAAACGTGATGATTCGAGGTAGCGTCGCTATCGCCTGAGAAAAATGGCCGATGTCATGAAAGTCGCCCGTTAACTCAATGTTTAAAGGGAGACGATAAAGGAAGTGCTCTGATTGTTTTTCGCCCCAGTCGATTCGGGTGAAAGTCAGCTTATTGTCGATGCCAAGCTCATTCACTGAAGCGAGCATTGTAGCCAGGTCTTTTTGCGCAGGCAGTTGCTGTAGTAATAACTCGTAACGAGTGGTAAGTTCATCCAATTGAGATTGAAGCTGAGGCAACGCTGCCACTTTGTTCGCTTTGATCTTCAATGCCACCTTGAGTGTCTGCTCCTGCTGAATCAAGTGATTCAACTGTTCGTCTTTCGGTTTAAGGTAAAACCAATAACCTAAGCCTTGAATCACCATGATCAGAAGCGCGATTACTACAATCTGGGGCAACAATGGCCACTCGGCCATTTCATCTATTTCGAGATCCTGCCAATCAACCACGTTGAGCCTCCAATTTCTTCTCCGTTACTTTGAACATGAAAGACACTTTGAATGTTTGAAACTCTTTCCCAAAACGGGCTTTGCCGTGAACGATGGAATGCATTTCTACGTCGTTCAACTTGGCCGAGCGCTCCATGTTGTCCAGCATCGTGGCAAGTTTTGGAGTGCTATCAGAGATCCCAGAGATCTCAATTTCCAGATCATTCATTTTGATCTTGTCGACATATACACCTTCAGGGATAACGGCAGGCATTAAGTTCATGAACTCGGTCGTTTTGTTTCGTCCGTTTTGTAAACCTTCAACGACCTTTAGACGTTCGAGGATTTTGCTGTGCTCTTGCTCTGCAATTTTCATTGCTTCAATACGCTGGTCGAGTTCGGCAATGTAGTGTGTGAGGTAATCGAGCCGATCCTGTTGTTGATCTTGTTGGTACTCAAAAAACTTTCCAATACCCCACTGGATGCCAACAGCGACCAACATGCCTAATGCGACCAAACTGATGAAACGACGTCGGTGCTCTTCTCTTTGACTCTCTCGCCAAGGAAGTAAATTAATGCGATAAAGCACGGGCGCCTCCTAGCCAATGAATGCCACGAACGGCCAGTCCGGCTGCTGTTGAGAAATGCTGCCAATCCACAGCACGACGCTTACGCTTAGACACCTTCATCTCAAATAGCCCTAGCGGATTTAGCAATTCACACTCTAACGACAATTGTTGAGACAACTCTTCTGCGAGCATGGGAGTGGAGGCCCCCTCCCCTGATAACCAGATACCCTTGATGTTTTGTGAGCCATTGATTGAGGTATAGAGCTGCATCTGGCGCTTTACTCGCTCTATGATTTGACGGTTAAACAGCTCTGTTTTCTCCTGAGCATCATCGGACAGAAAATCGACTGGAGAAGCGCTGTTTGCTCCGCGTGTGCCGTAAGCAAACTCTTTGTGAAACAGTTCACCTTGTTCGGTAAACATGGTGAAGGAGCTCGATAAGGTGCCAATATCGAGTAAGCAGTATTTGTTTTTGTCAGGAAAGCGATCGGCGGTGAGCTTCCAGATATGACCAAGGCTTTGCGAATGCACGTCCACTAAAACAGGTTTTAGTCCGGACTTTTGTAATGCATCGACTCGGCCTTCTACCACATCTTTTCTTGTCGCAAACACTTGATAGCTATCACTGCCACTCTGCCCGCCCTCAGCGCGAAGACGAACGAAGTCTAAACTCAGCTCTTCGACAGGGAATGGCGATTGATGAGAAAAGGCTTGTATCACTGCAAACTCAACTTCACTCTCTTCAAGATTTTGTTCTATTTGCAGTTTCTTGCTAATTACCGAGTTATCAGGAACTGAGATCGCAACTTTTTTAGCGCCAAAAGGCAGTTCTTTTTTTATCTGCTTGAGGGTCTTTACAATTTCTTGATGATTTATGGTGTTATTTTCAGCGACAATACCTTCCTTTAGTAATATTTCTTTGTAACCCAACAGAGCGTAATTGTTGCCTGTGGGTTTAAGTACTACGGCTTTGAGGCTGTTATGGCCTATATCGATGCCGGTAACGATTAGCTTATCCATCTCTTACTCTCGCTCCGAAATTTCTTCGTGCAAAGGTTGTTATTAGCATCCAAATAAGAGTTAATATCTCTTATGTGCTAAATTTTTGACCTAAGAGTACAAGGGTTTGCCGTTACACAGCCTCAACCAATCAGGGATTCTCCGGTGAAGTTCATAAAGCGTTTATTATTTTTAACATTGATTTGCATAATTCTTGGAGTCACCACAATATTTGGCTTCTATCAGTACGTGAAGCCTGAATTGCCAGATGTTGCAACTCTAAAAGACGTTGAATTACAAACACCTATGAAGGTGTTTAGTCAAGACGGGAAGCTGATCGCACAGTTCGGTGAAAAGCGTCGTATTCCTGTTACTTATGACGAAATTCCTCAAGACTTAATTCACGCGCTCATCGCAACCGAAGATAGTCGTTTCTATGAGCATCCTGGTATCGACCCTATCGGCATCACTCGTGCAGCTGTTGTTGTTGCGGTTTCAGGCTCGGCTAAACAGGGGGCAAGTACGATTACGCAACAGCTAGCTCGTAACTTCTTCTTATCTAATGAGAAGAAGATCATGCGTAAGATTAAAGAGATTTTTATTGCTATCCATATTGAGCAGCTTTTAAGTAAGCAAGAAATCATGGAGCTTTATGTCAATAAAATCTTCCTTGGTTACCGCTCATATGGCTTTGGTGCTGCCGCTCAAGTGTATTTTGGTAAGAGCCTTGATGAATTGACGTTAAGTGAGATTGCAACACTCGCTGGTATGCCAAAAGCGCCATCAACCATGAACCCAATTTACTCTCTTGAGCGCGCAACAAAACGCCGTAACGTTGTATTAATGCGAATGCTTGATGAGAAATACATTACACAAGAGCAGTATGACGAAGCACGCAATGAGCCTATTGTGGCGCGTTATCATAGCGCTGAGATTGAGCTTTCCGCACCTTACGTAGCAGAGTTGGCTCGTGCATGGGCAGTAAAAGAATACGGTGAAGAAGAAGCTTATACCTCTGGCTTGAATATCTACATGACTGTGGATTCTAAACTGCAAGATGCTGCAAATACGTCTGCGGTTAATAACCTCTTGTCATACGATGAACGTCATGGCTACCGTGGTGCAGAAAGTGTGCTTTGGAAAGAAGGGGAAGCGGCCTGGGACAATGAGCAAATAGAAAAGCACCTGAAGAAACAGCCAACTTATGGTGACCTTTACCCTGCGGTTGTGACGAAAGTCGATGATAAGACGGCACAAGTATGGGTTAAGAACCATGAAGAGCAAACCATCCCTTGGACTGGAATGCACTGGGCGCGTAAGTACATTACTGATAACCGCCAAGGCTCAACACCAAAGTCAGCGCATGATGTGCTAGCGACAGGTCAACAAGTTTGGGTTCGCGAAGTAAGTGAAACCGATGAAGATGACAACACAACACTGAGCTGGAAACTGAGCCAAGTGCCGACAGCAAACACCGCGTTTGTTGCGATGAACCCAGAAAATGGCGCGATATTGTCGCTGGTTGGTGGTTTCAACTTTGTTCACAGCAAGTTTAACCGTGCAACCATGTCAGTGCGTCAGGTTGGTTCAAGTATCAAGCCTTTCATCTACTCGGCAGCAATTGACAAAGGGCTGACTCTAGCCACTTTGATTAACGATGCGCCGATTAACAAGTGGGATGCAGGTTCTGGTTCAGCTTGGCGACCAAAAAACTCACCACCGACTTATGGTGGTCCAACGCGTCTTCGCCTCGGCTTAGCTCAATCAAAAAACGTCATGGCAGTGCGTACACTCCGTGAAGTTGGCCTCGAGGAGACACGTCAGTACCTTACTCGTTTCGGTTTTGATATTAACCAAGTACCACGCTCAGAGACCATCGCACTCGGAGCTGGCAGCTTAACACCAATGAAAGTGGCACAAGGTTACTCTGTGTTTGCGAACGGTGGTTATTACGTTGAACCATTCTATGTAGAACGCGTGGAAGATGCATTCGGTGAAGTACTGTTTAAAGCCAATCCAAAGAGTGTTTGTCATAAGGATTGTCCGCAAATGAGCGAGCAGCCAGAAAATCGCTACGCTGATGAATTTGGCGAACAAGACGTCGCAATTGATGGCCTAGCAACAGACAATGCCCTTGAAAATGATGAACCTCAATATGCACCGCAAGTTATCTCTGAACAGAATGCATTCTTAATGCGTGAGATGATGTACAGCAACATTTGGGGTGGCGGTAACTGGCGTGAAGGCACAGGTTGGAATGGTACAGGCTGGCGCGCGCAAAAACTTGGTCGTCGTGATATCGGGGGTAAAACGGGTACAACGAATGATTCCAAGGATGCTTGGTACAATGGCTATGGACCTGGTGTCGTTGCGATAGCTTGGGTTGGCTTTGATGATCACTCACGTGCACTTGGCCGCACCACAGTTAACAGCAACCTAGGGCAAGGCCAAATTTCTGGTGCCGAGTCGGGTGCGAAAACCGCAGAGCCTGCTTGGATTGACTTCATGCGTGTTGCGCTAGAAGGGACGCCGGAGCAAGGTAAAAATATTCCAGAGGATATTATTCGAGTTCGTATTGATCGCAACAGCGGTATGCTAACGCACAAAGTAGATAGCACATCAATGTTCGAATACTTTGAAAAAGGCACGGAGCCTACCGAATACGCTGGCGACCGTTTAGAAGATAGTATTTATTCTTCAGGCTCTAGCGCAGAAGAACTGTTCTAAATCACAAAAGCACAAGGGAGAGCATCAAGCTCTCCCTTTTTTATTTCTGCTTTTTATGCTGCAGCATTCAATGATGGATAAGAAGCCAACACCTCTTTAATCTTCGCTGCTAAAGCTTCAAACCTAGCTCGTAATGGTGAGCCCGGACGGTATACGAGAACGATATTACGCGAGGGGGTTGGGTTAACAGCTGGTACGTAGCATACGCCATCTTTTTGCTTCTCATTAGGGATAGAAAGCTGAGGCAATAACGTAATCCCCGCACCGGCAGCAACCATGTTGCGTAACGTCTCCAAGCTGGTGGCTTTAAAACGCTCATCGTCTTTTGCACCAGCGGCAAAACAAAAACCTAACGCTTGATCTCGCAGACAGTGGCCGTCTCCCAACGCTAAAACGGTTTTACCATTCAGCTCCAACATATCAACATGGTCGAGAGAGGCCCACTCGTGGTCACATGGCACTGCGACACTTAATGGCTCTTGATACACTTCGATCTCTTTAAATGGCGCAGTTTCATCAACCGAAGCTAAAACTAAGCAATCTAGTTTACCTTCTTCCAATTGACGCACTAATTGATGTGTCTGAGCTTCGTGCAGAAATAGCTCCAGCTCAGGAAATGCTTCTTTTATCTGCGGCAGAATTTTGGGTAATAGATAAGGCCCAACCGTCGGGATGAAACCAATATGCATCGGTCCAGTCATGGCTCCGCTTTGACCGCTTGCCATATCTCTGAAGGTTTTCACTTCACTTAAGATGCGTTTAGCCTGCTCCACCAACTGTAACCCTGAATCGGTAAACAAAACACGTCGGCTGCTTCGCTCTAAAAGCGTGGTCCCGAGTTCATCCTCTAGTTTACGAATTTGCCCACTCAGTGTTGGCTGACTAACAAAACATGCCTCTGCCGCTTTGCGAAAGTGCTTATGTTCCGCAAGTGCAACTAAGTACTCAAAATCTCGAATATTCATAATTCACGCTTCGCTTCTATAACAATAGCTAATACCTATCAAAACCATAACACCAAACGATTAGAGCTATCAAAGGATTTTTACAATAATGGGCTCAACAAAACGAAACAGAGCGACGAAAAACGCTAAGCTCTATACGCATAATTTAAAATAGTTAAAGGAAATCATTATGTTTGTATCTAAAGAAGGTCAACAAGTCCCTCAAGTTACTTTTCCAGTTCGTCAAGGTGACGCTTGGGTGAATGTAACGACCGATGAGCTATTTAAAGGTAAGACCGTTATCGTATTTAGCTTACCGGGTGCATTTACTCCAACCTGTTCATCAAGCCATCTACCTCGTTACAACGAATTGTTCCCTGTATTTAAAGAGCACGGAGTGGATGAGATTATTTGTGTCTCGGTCAATGATACGTTCGTGATGAATGCATGGAAACAAGACCAAGAAGCAGAAAACATTACCTTCATCCCGGATGGTAATGGTGAATTCACCGATGGCATGGGTATGTTAGTGGATAAAAACGACATCGGCTTTGGCAAACGTTCATGGCGTTACAGCATGCTAGTAAAAGATGGTGTAGTGGAAAAAATGTTCATTGAGCCAAACGAACCAGGCGACCCATTCAAGGTGTCAGACGCAGATACGATGCTGAACTACATAGCGCCTGACTACAAAACGCAAGAATCCATCACGGTGTTCACTAAACCAGGCTGCCCTTTCTGTATGAAAGCGAAACAAAATCTGATTGACCACGGTCTTCAATATGAAGAAGTGATTCTGGGTAAAGACGCAACAACAGTTAGTCTACGAGCTATATCTGGTCGCACGACTGTTCCACAAGTCTTTATCGGTGGCAAGCACATCGGCGGTAGCGAAGAGCTAGAAGCGTATCTAGGCTAAGCTGTCCATAGCCTACACCCTCGGTCTCCGGTGCCTTTTGGCTCGGAGGCCAACCCTAAACCACTTCTTCTACTAGTCTAGATAAGTAGTCATCTGCCAATAAGGTGACTACTTATCCAGATTCAACTATCCAATTCACTCTCCAAGCTCAATGTAGCTAGCTTGGCTTAAAATAAAAGCGAGAGTTCACGATGAAACAAGTTAATGTCGACGTAGCGATTATTGGTGGCGGGACGGCTGGTCTTGGTGCTTATCGAGCAGCAAAAGCTCATACCAACAGCGTGGTAATGATTGAGGGCGGTCCCTACGGAACAACCTGTGCTCGTGTCGGATGCATGCCGTCTAAGCTGTTAATTGCGGCAGCAGAAAGTGTTCATCAAATCGAAAATGCACCTGGATTTGGGATACACCCGCAAGGTGAAGTACGAATTAACGGACGAGAAGTGATGGATCGTGTAAAGCGCGAACGCGATCGTTTTGTTGGCTTTGTGCTTGAAAGTGTCGATGATATTCCCGCTGAAGACAAACTATCGGGCTACGCGAAGTTTGCCGATGACCACACTCTCATCATAGATGATCATACTCAGGTCACCGCACAGCGCATTGTTATTGCGACAGGATCTCGTCCAGCATATCCGGCAGCTTGGAATGAACTGGGTGATCGCCTAGTGATTAACGATGATGTATTTGACTGGGATGACTTACCAGAGTCCGTGGCAGTATTTGGCCCAGGAGTCATCGGCCTTGAATTGGGTCAGGCTTTACACCGCCTAGGAGTGAACGTGAAGCTCTTTGGCCTTGGAGGACAAGTGGGCCCACTGACAGACCCAGAGGTGATGGCGTATGCAGATAAAGCCTTTAAGGAAGAGTTCTACCTTGATGCAGATGTAAAAGTCGAAAGCATGAAACGCATTGCTTCGTCAGACAATGACGGCGAAGACAAGGTCGAAATCCAATTCATCAACCATGATGGCGAATTAGAAACTTTCGTTGTCGATTACGTATTGGCCGCAACGGGTCGTCGTCCAAACGTCGATAAGCTGACGATCGAGAACACCAATGTGGCGCTCGATGAACGTGGCGTACCAACGGCGGATCACTATACATTGCAAACTTCGGTAGAGAGCATCTTCATCGCAGGTGATGCAAGTAACCAAATTCCACTGCTGCACGAAGCCGCTGACCAAGGCCGTATTGCTGGAGACAACGCAGGCCGTTTCCCAGATATTCGTGCGGGTCTGCGTCGCTCACCAATTTCAGCCGTGTTCTCCGACCCTCAAATTGCTATGGTTGGCGAAACATATAAACAACTAGAAACACGTCTAGGCACATGTGGATGTTTCGCAACCGGTGAAGTCTCGTTTGAAAATCAAGGACGTTCGCGCGTCATGCTTCGTAATAAAGGCATTCTGCATGTCTACGGAGAGCAAGGCACTGGACGTTTTTTAGGTGCAGAAATGATGGGCCCGAATGCAGAGCATCTTGCTCACCTTTTAGCATGGGCGCACCAAAATAGGATGACGATTTCTGAGATGTTAGATATGCCCTTCTATCACCCAGTGATTGAAGAAGGCGTCCGCACCGCTCTACGTGATTTGAATGCAAAACTACACTTAGGGCCAGAAATGGTGAAACATTGTCTTGACTGCGGCCCTGGCTGCTAACGCTTTCAGGCTTCTATCTAAATATAAAGCAAAGCCTCGTCATCAACGAGGCTTTGCTTTACTACTTCGGCGCAATGAAATCTCTCTTACGCTGCCATCATTGCATAGCGGCTGACCATACAAATCGCGACAACACCGATCATAAAGAACCCACCAGCGATACTCAGCGCAAGTTTCAACTCTGTCGACATCATTATATTTCCTGTTAAAGACTGACAGCGCACCATACATCAATTACGTGCCACAAAGCTTTTACAAAGCTAACTTTCCATTTTTGGTTGTGTCATGGCGATCTAAGCCCGTGTAAGAAACGCTTTCCACCATTTAGTTAGATATATAATCTGAAGCAACACTAATGGTTTGGAAAACACTATGACTTGTCGCCGCTGCGAAGAACATTGGTTTTGGAAAAAACTTGGACGTTGCCAACGATGCTTGGATCAATTGACGGTACTTTCTGTACTGTGTTGGATTGTATGGTGGTTTACGCTCAAAGATGATCCACAAAGCATCGAGTCGATCGCTTTGATCTTTGCCGGCTTCGCTTTCAACGTTTTGTTGTTTTTACACTTATGGATGCGTTTTGTCATCTTGCCTTGGCAGCGTCGACGGGGACAAAAAAAGGCGAATAAAAAAGAGAAAAGTGACAGATAGAAAAAAGCCCCAAAACCAATGTCAGTTCTGGGGCTCTCTTAGATTCTTCTAAGAAAAAGCAGTGGTACTTTAATAGACCGGGCTTCCTCTCAAAGGTTCCAAATTTTTTCGTTTTTTTTAGCGAATACTGATGTAAGTAAACAGGAAAATGACTATGTCATTGAATGCTAATAAAATCACTCCACAACTTCAGTTCATGCCACATGCGTTTTTTGGATCACTTGCTCCATTAAATTGATCTCAAGCGCTACCTCATCACATGCATGTTGACGTGGGCACTGATCGCAATCTTTCAGAACTTTCTCCGGCAGTAATGACTTCGATGTCGGTAAAAAGCTTTGCTTCATAAAGAACTCAGGCGTTCGTGTTAGAACAAAGACTTTCTTGATCGCCATCTGGCGCGCTTTCTCAACCAAATAGTTCACAATCGCACTGCCCTGCCCTTGGCCTTGCCAGCCCGCTTCGATACCAAGAGAGCGTATTTCAGCCAACCCTGAGTCATACACATATAGAGAAGCGCAACCCGTCACTTCACCATGATGCTCAGCCACCGCGAAAGAGCCAATATCTCTCACGAGCTCATTACGAGAGCGCGGAAGATTCTCACCAAGGTTCGCCCAGTAAGCAACCATACCTTCCAACGTTTCAATGTCCGTCAAACGTGCAGGACGCACTTTCACCGCCGAGCTATCACGTTGGCTCAGGCGCTTATCCGCTTGTTCTACCGCGTAAGCGACCTGGTGAGGCGAAACACCACCCAAAGCACAACGCTTTTCCAAACACGAATCGATAGTCAGGATGTCATACACATCCGCTTCAATGACCTCTGAGAAGGCTTTTAACTCTTCGATAGACAGTTCTTCTAGCGCACAACCTTTAGCAATAGCACCAACGACCGCGACACCGACGATGTGGTGAGCTTCACGGAATGGGATGCCTTTCGCCACTAAGTAATCAGCTAACTCCGTCGAGTTTGCGTAACCTTGTTTCGCCGCTTCTAGTGTGCGCTCGCCATTCACTTTAATACCGTCAAAACACAGAGCTGCCATTTCCATGCAGTCGTTCCATGTATCTAAAGCGTCAAACAACCCTTCTTTATCTTCCTGCATGTCTTTGTTGTACGCCAATGGCAAGGCTTTAACTGTCATCATCATGCTCGATAATGCGCCATAGACACGCCCTGTCTTACCACGGATCAACTCAAGTGCATCTGGGTTTTTCTTCTGTGGCATTAATGACGAACCAGATGTCACCGTATCCGCTAACTCAATGAAGTTTGACTCGCCTGAATTGTAGAAGATCATATCTTCGGCGAGACGAGAAAGGTGCAGCATAGAAATCGAAGCCACCGACATCAGCTCCATCACATGATCACGATCTGAAACCGAATCGAGTGAATTACGCGTAGCACGGTGGAAACCGAGATTATGTGCTAATTGTTCGCGATCAATCGGATAAGCCGTTCCCGCTAACGCACCCGAGCCAAGTGGACAAGTATCGAGACGCTGTAAGGCATCATTCAGACGAGAGTAGTCACGCTCGAACATTTCAACATAAGCCAAGCACCAGTGAGCAAAGGTTACAGGTTGAGCACGCTGAAGATGAGTATAGCCTGGCAATACGGTGCCTTGGTGCTGTTTAGCAACATGGACCATTTGTGCTTGTAGGCGATCTAAAGCAATCAACAATTGCTGACCTTGCTGACGACACCAAAGTTTCAAGTCTGTGGCGACTTGGTCATTCCGAGAACGCCCAGTGTGGAGTTTTTTACCTAAATCTCCCACTTTACTGATTAGCTGCTGCTCAACCCAAGAGTGGATATCTTCTGCATCAGAGCGAAGAATTTGGTGAGGGTCTTCCATCACTTCTAACTTCAGCTCATTTAAAGCAAGTTCCAGTTTTTGCTGTTCTTCTGCCGATAGCACATCAACAGAAAGCAGAGCTTTAGACCATGCGATTGAACCTACGATGTCTTGCTCAGCCAATCGGTAGTCAAAACGCAACGAATCATTGAACTCTTTAAATCTGGTGTCTGCCGCTTGGGTAAATCTTCCGCCCCATAATGCCATTGCGTCTCTCCTGATGACTATTGCTTACTCTAACGTTCTCGAATGAGTAGTAACCAATTTGATGGTCATTTGCTCACTTTTTCTTATGGGTCAACGTTACGGCAATTTCGACAAAAAATAAAGTATAAATTCAATATTTTTACATATATATTCAAGACAAATTTAGGTACCCGCTTTTAGAAACCAAAAGACCCGCCTATAAATGGCGGGTCTTTATTCAATCCAAGATGGATGTTAAGGGATTATTTCTTCTGGCTGTTCAATGCACGAATACGGCTTGATAGCGAGTAAAGACGGATGAACCCACCTGCATGGCTTTGGTCGTAAACTTCATCTTCACCAAAAGTCGCGAACTCTTCTGAATACAAGCTGTTGTCAGAACGTTTTTGCGTGACTGTCGCTTGACCTTTGTAAAGCTTAACAACCACTTCACCGTTAACGTCTTGCGCTAGCTCTTCTGAAGCAGCAAGGATCGATTTACATAGTGGCGTAAACCAACGGCCATCGTATACAAGGTGAGACGCTTTTAGACCTAGCTCCTCACGGAACTCGAATGATGATTTGTCTAGCACAAGCTGCTCTACAGCGCGCAGCGCTTCCATCATGATGGTGCCTCCCGGTGTTTCATAGCAACCACGAGACTTCATTCCAACAAGACGGTTTTCCACGATATCGATACGGCCAACACCGTGCTTAGCGCCCTTCTCGTTTAGGTAAACCAGTGCGTTGTATGGTGTCATCGCTTCACCATCAACTTCGACCACTTCACCTTTTTCTACTTTCAGCGTGACGTATTCCGCTTCATTTGGCGCTTGCTCTGGGTCGACAGTCCACACCCAGCAGTCTTCGTTTGGTGCGTTCCACGTATCTTCTAAAACGCCGCCTTCCGTCGAAATGTGCCATGCGTTTGCATCACGTGAATAGATCTTAGTAAGAGACGCAGAGCAAGGAATGTTACGCTCAGCGAGGTAATCCAAACACTCTTCACGGCTCACTAGGTCCCACTCACGCCAAGGTGCAATCACTTGTAAGTCCGGTGCTAGTGCTGCGAATGCACCTTCGAAACGCACTTGGTCGTTACCTTTACCTGTACAGCCATGACACAGTGCATCCGCGCCCACTTTACGTGCCACTTCAACCTGCGCTTTAGCAATGATTGGACGCGCCATTGATGTACCTAGCAGGTACTTACCTTCGTAGTACGCGCCGGTTTTTAGCGTTGGGTAAATGTAGTCTGCGACCATTTCTTCTTTCAGGTCAGCGATGTAGCATTCAGAAGCACCGGAGGCTTTTGCTTTCGCTTCAATGCCTTCTAGCTCTTCGGCACCTTGACCAACATCGGCAACGAAAGCCACTACTTCACAGTCGTAGTTCTCTTTTAGCCACGGGATAATTACTGAAGTATCTAGACCGCCTGAGTATGCGACTACCACTTTATTTACGTTCACTTTGCTCATGTTTTTTCTCCAAACTTAACTGGCGCTGCGCTCGGCGGTCAGTGCCAACTACGACTTCCTAATATTGAATTCTTTTGCTGATGCTTATTGAGGCAAGAATTGAGTACCAATACTTTCACCAGCGAATAACTGTGCTAATTTTTCTGGGTAACGCCAGGTCGCGACTTCAATTGGACGGCCAAGATCATTGGCGGCCTCCAAAGCGGCTTTAACTTTGACGATCATGCCATCGGTGATCACATGTCCATCGATCAACGAGTTAGCTTGCTGCTCTGACAGGGTTTTGATCAAATGGCCTTTTCCATCTAATACACCACTCACGTCTGATAACAGGACTAACTCCGCATCTAATGCGCCCGCAACCGCGACTGCTGCTTGATCAGCATTCACATTCATCATCTGGCCATCTTTGGTTAAACCAATTGAACTGATGATCGGCAGTGCATCTGTGTTTAGCACCGCTTGTAATAGTGCTGAGTCACCCGGTGATGCTTTGCCTACCGCGCCGAGTTCTGGGTCAAGTTCTTCAACAAGACACAAACCACCATCCGCAAGGCTAAGGCCCACAGCGTTAAGACCGTCCGCAATCGCTTGACCTTGAAGTAACTTATTCGCAGTGCCTGCAAGCGCGCCTGCAATCACAGGAATTTGATCGTAAGGCGTTACGCGTAAACCGTTTTTCTTAACGGTTTCAAGCTGAAGCTTTGCCATCAACTCATCAACTAGGTAGCCACCGCCATGAACGATGGCGATTTGTCGCTGTGCCGATTTTTGGTAAGCCGCAATGGCACCAAAAAGTTGGCTTAAGGTTTGAGTGCATGATAGAGCTGCACCACCTAGCTTAATGACTAAAGGAGCTTGATTGGTTTGCGTCATCGCATTTCCCTCTTTCAACGACTACAGCAACGCTGTCAGTTCTGGGTAACCGTAATGAATATTGAGACATTGCATCGCTTGACTCGATGCACCTTTAAGTAGGTTGTCGATAGCTGAAATCACAATGATGTGTTCGCCTTGTACCTTCCAGCCGATATCACAGAAAGGGGTATTTTCGACATCCTGAATACGTGGAATACCGTCGCCTTTAAGACGCACCGCAGGCTTGCCTTGATAAGCTTGTTCAAACGCCTGTGCCACTTGTGCTTCTGTCACACCTTGCGCAAGCTTCATGGTGATAGTGGCAAGAATGCCGCGTTTAAAGTTGCCGAGGTGCGGAGTAAAAATCACATCGCAACCCAAGTGCTGAGCAATCTCTGGCTGGTGACGATGGTTAAATACACCATAAGGTTGCAAGCTCACTTCACAGAAGCTGTTAACCATGGAGGCTTTACGCCCTGCACCTGATACACCACTGGTTGCGTTGATCACTGGCCATTGGTTGGTATCGAGCAACGCATGTTCTAATAAAGGTTTGATTGCAAGCTGTGAAGCGGTTGGGTAGCAACCTGCTACTGCAATCAAAGGAGTGGTTTTTATTGATTCTTGGTTCCACTCTGCTAAGCCGTATGCTGCTTTATCTAGCCAGTTGTTATGTTGATGTTCGAAGCCATAAAAAGTGTCGTAAAAGCCTTCACTTTTCACACGGAATGCACCCGATAAATCGAATACCTGACAGCCTGCCTCCAAGAAAGTTGGGGCTAAATCATGGCTGACTTCGTGAGCCGTTGCCAAAAACACCACGTCCGATTCTTGAGCGATTTGCAGTGGATCCGTTAGTGGTAAAACTGGCATATCAATGATGCCCGCTAGCTTACCGTGCAGCTGCGCGATGCTCTTTCCCGCATCAACACTGTTGGCGGAAACGTATAAACCTGATAGCGTGAGTTGTGGGTGTTTATTAACCATTAACGCTAACTCTGCGCCGGTGTAACCGCTGGCTCCAATAATCGTGGTTTTTAGCATTGTGTAACATCCATATACTTAAAGGCTCAAATGACTATTCATATTTAATTTTTGCTTTATTTTGATTTTTTATTCATTAAATATGATTTAATATGTGTTTTACATTTTTGTGGTCTGTCTGTCAACAGGAGATTTGAAGAATCCATGCAATTACCAACTTTTCTAGAGGTCTATGAAGGACTCATCAGCACCTCTTCTATCAGCTCCACGGATCCGAGCTGGGATCAGGGCAATGCAAAAGTCATCGAAAAACTCGCATCTTGGTTTAAAGATCTGGGTTTTAGCGTTGAAGTGATCGAAGTCGAGCCAGGCAAGCACAATATGATCGCACGTATGGGTGAGGGTGAAGGTGGCCTTTTACTTGCTGGCCATAGCGATACCGTGCCATTCGATCAAGGGCGATGGAATTTTGATCCGCATAAACTGACGGAAAAAGACAACCGCTTCTACGGTTTAGGCACAGCAGACATGAAAGGCTTTTTCGCCTTTATTTATGAAGCAGTGAAGAAAGTCGATTGGAGCAAGCAGAGCAAACCACTTTACGTATTAGCCACTTGTGACGAAGAGACCACCATGTTGGGCGCGCGACATTTCACAGCAAACGCCCCATTTAAGCCGGATTACTGCATCATTGGTGAACCCACCAGCCTTGTGCCAATTCGAGGTCATAAAGGGCATGTGGCAAATGCCATTCGCGTAACAGGCAAGTCCGGTCATTCATCGGACCCAGCGCTTGGCGTTAACGCTATTGAGATCATGCATGAAGTCATGTTCGCCATGATGCAACTGCGTGACAAATTGATTAAAGAATATCACCATCCGGGTTTTGCCATTCCAAGCCCTACCCTAAACCTTGGACACATTCACGGTGGTGACAGCGCTAACCGTATTTGTGGTTGCTGTGAGCTGCATTACGACGTGCGTCCTCTTCCTGGCATTAGCCTTGATGGTTTAGAGAACATGTTGCGCGGAGCATTAAAAGAAGTCGAAGCGAAATGGCCAGGGAGACTGGAGATTATTCCATTGCATGAGCCTATTCCGGGTTACGAATGCCAACATGACCACCCATTTATTGGTGGTGTTGAAGAGATTTGCCAAACTAGTTCAGAAACCGTGAACTACTGTACTGAAGCACCATTTCTACAGCAGTTGTGTCCAACCTTGGTGCTCGGCCCTGGGTCAATCGACCAAGCCCATCAACCGGATGAGTTTCTATCCTTCGACTTTATCGACCCCACAATTGATGTGCTTTCAAAGGCGATGGTCAAGTACTGCTGTTAATACGCGTTTAAGCTCGAAAGTCTGTGCAGCTCGATTGAGCTGCATCTTTTTATCTTCACAATTTAGCGCTAGTCTTAACACTTATTTAACTTGTTATTTTGTAATTAATTTTCACTTCTTACTCTATGGCTGCCGTAAATTTGCTCTAAATCAGGAGACAGCGGAATAATTGCAAACTTAGTCTGCTTTATTTGACTATAACTGGTGCTTTTCGCTAGATTGGAGTCTTAACAAGGACAATGGATGTAGTTTTTTTACGAGGCAGGACGACAATGAACGAGAAATACGCCGCACTCAAAAGTAATGTGCGCATGTTAGGCCACTTATTGGGTAACACCATTCGCGATGCCCATGGCGAAGAAATCTTCGAGAAAGTGGAAACCATTCGTAAATTATCCAAATCAGCTCAAGCAGGGAATCAAGCAGACAGGGACAGCTTGATCGAAGAAATCAAACATCTACCTGATGAGCAGCTAACGCCCGTTACTCGCGCGTTTAACCAATTTCTAAACCTCACCAATATCGCTGAGCAATACCACACGATTTCACGCCATTGTGAAGAGCACATTTGCGAACCAGACGCGATTAACTCGCTGTTTTCTAAACTGGTACAAAACGATGTGAGCAAACTGGACACTGCCCAAGCGGTTCGTGATCTAAATATTGAATTGGTATTGACGGCTCACCCAACAGAAATTACGCGCCGCACGATGATCAACAAACTGGTCAAGATAAACGAGTGCTTATCAAAGTTGGAGCTAAGCGATCTTTCTTCTAAAGAGCGCAGAAAAACCGAACGCCGCCTAGAGCAACTGATTGCCCAAGGCTGGCATTCAGACGTGATTCGACAACAACGCCCAACTCCGTTGGATGAAGCAAAGTGGGGCTTTGCGGTCGTTGAAAACTCGCTATGGGAAGCAGTACCGGACTTCCTACGTGAGATGAATGACCGTCTAAAATCTTACCTTGGAGAAGGTTTACCCATTGATGCTCGCCCAGTGCACTTCTCCTCTTGGATGGGCGGTGACCGTGACGGTAACCCGTTTGTTACTCACAACGTTACGCGTGAAGTCTTACTATTGTCTCGTTGGAAAGCCGCCGATCTTTATCTCAATGACATCAACGAGTTGATCAGCGAGCTGTCTATGACAGTTTCAAACGATCAAGTCCGTGAACTTGCTGGCGAAGATCAGCACGAACCATACCGTGCGATCCTGAAGCAATTACGCACTCTGCTCAATGAAACCAAAGATATTCTCGATGCTAAGATCCACGGTCAAAAACTGGCCGTTAAAGCCCCACTGCAAAAAGTCGAGCAACTTTGGGAACCGCTGTATGCCTGCTACCAGTCACTAAACGAATGTGGCATGGGTGTAATAGCCAACGGCTCACTACTGGATACACTACGCCGCGTAAAAGCATTTGGTATCCATCTTGTACGTCTTGATATCCGCCAAGAGAGCACGCGTCACTCAGACGTCTTGTCTGAACTAACTCGCTACTTAGGTATTGGTGATTACGAACAATGGAGTGAGCAAGATAAGATTGCTTTTCTAACTAACGAGCTGGCATCTAAACGTCCGCTTCTCCCTCGTGATTGGGAACCGTCTGAACCCGTCAAAGAGGTTTTGGATACCTGTAAGATTGTTGCAGCACAACCGCGTGAAGCGTTTGGCGCTTACGTTATTTCAATGGCACGTACCGCTTCTGATGTACTAGCCGTTCATCTACTGCTACAAGAAGCAGGTTGCCCTTACCGCATGGATGTGTGTCCTCTGTTCGAAACGCTAGACGATTTGAACAACGCAGAATCGGTCATCAAGCAGCTTATGGGGATTGACCTTTACCGTGGTTTTATCCAAAACCACCAGATGGTCATGATTGGTTACTCTGACTCAGCGAAAGATGCAGGTGTTATGTCTGCTGGTTGGGCTCAGTATCATGCGATGGAATCGTTAGTTAAAGTGGCTGAAGAAGAAGGCGTTGAGCTAACTCTATTCCATGGTCGTGGGGGCACAGTCGGTCGCGGTGGCGCACCTGCGCATGCTGCGCTTTTGTCGCAACCACCAAAAAGCTTGAAAGGCGGTTTACGTGTAACAGAGCAAGGCGAAATGATCCGCTTTAAACTGGGACTCCCAGATGTCGCAGTAAACAGCTTTAACCTATATGCAAGTGCGATTCTGGAAGCCAACTTGTTACCGCCACCGGAGCCAAAACAAGAATGGCGCGACTTGATGGAAGTGCTATCAGAAGTAAGCTGTGAGTCTTACCGAAATGTGGTTCGTGGCGAGCCAGATTTCGTGCCTTACTTCCGCCAAGCAACACCAGAACTCGAACTCGGCAAGTTGCCACTTGGTTCTCGTCCTGCAAAACGCAACCCTAAGGGCGGAGTAGAAAGCTTACGTGCAATCCCGTGGATCTTCTCATGGAGTCAAAACCGTTTGGTACTTCCTGCATGGCTAGGCGCAGGTGAAGCGATTCAATACTCGATCGATAAAGGCCACCAAGCATTGCTCGAAGAGATGTGCCGCGAATGGCCATTTTTCTCAACTCGTCTCGGCATGCTGGAAATGGTGTACTCGAAGTGTAATATTGATATCTCTCGCTACTACGATGAGCGATTGGTGGATGAGTCGCTCCGTCCACTCGGTGAAAAGCTTCGTGCTCAGCTTCAAGAAGACATCAAAGCGGTACTGAATGTAGAGAACAATGAAAACTTGATGCAGCATGACCCTTGGGGACTCGAGTCTATTCGCTTACGCAATATCTACGTTGAGCCATTGAATATGCTACAAGCAGAGCTGCTATACCGCACGCGTCAAACCGAAGAAGCTTCTGCAAACTTGGAAGAAGCGTTGATGGTGACGATTGCTGGTATTGCTGCTGGTATGCGCAACACAGGCTAATCGTTTCATTGACCCGTCCTGATATGGGTTGACACTTTTTAACTAAAACGCTCGATGTACTTCATCGGGCGTTTTGTATTTTAAAGCCGTATGAGGCCTCATTTGATTATAGATATCTACGGACTCTGCT
>NZ_JAMZAN010000015.1:0-54451 GCF_024181865.1 Vibrio sp. Y58_MX_L22 | reverse complement strand
CTTGGCGACCATAGCGTTTTGGACCCACCTGACTTCCATGCCGAACTCAGAAGTGAAACGAAATAGCGCCGATGGTAGTGTGGGGCTTCCCCATGTGAGAGTAGGACATCGCCAGGCTTTAAACATCGTTATTTGCATAGACAAGTAACAACATCATCAGTGTACTAATCTGTTGATGACAATTTGTGGAGAGATGGCTGAGTGGTTGAAAGCACCGGTCTTGAAAACCGGCATACGTTAATAGCGTATCTAGGGTTCAAATCCCTATCTCTCCGCCACTATTAAGAAGCCTCGCTAGAAATAGCGAGGCTTTTTTCATTTCCGCACATCTTTATTACTCTATCTGTGCTTGCCAAAAATCAATTCCATATGCGATCTACTTTTGGACTAAGTAATATCGGTATCGGTATCGGTATCGGTATTGGTATTGGTTGTGACGTTTTGATTTTTGCTAAGAAGTGCAGTTGCCTCTAAAGCTGTTCATCCTCACACTACATGCTGTCCAGATAAGGTTGTTGGAGATGCTTTGTTAAGGTGTTGAACCATATATTGCCTTATTGTTCTCTTAAAGCACTACCATTGCTTCTCTAGCCCCTTTTACGGGATAGACCGAACAAATAAGCATACTCAAATAGTCACTGTTTCACTGATGTATCTTTTTGTTTTACTCAGTCTAGCGACGCGCGTGCTCTATTGCCTAAATCTAGCTACGTCTTAAAACCATACTTCTACAGGCTAAAGTTACGTATTCCTGCATCTTTTAAAATTGTTTTGGATTCTGCTGGAATGACAGGATCAGAGTGGTCAAAAGAGAAGAGGAAAGTGAAACGATAGTGAGTTGCTAGGAAGTTGAGAACTACTTGGGAGCCAATGAATTGGATAAACATATTGATGACTAAGGACTAAAGGGTTAATAGCAGGCAATAAAAAAGCCGACAGGTAAGCTGTCGGCTTGGTTAGGTCATCTTAAGTTAGTCATTCTGGACGAGCGTGAGAGCTTTACGAGAGACTTCGTGAGCAGCTTTGGTTAGATTTTGCTTCTCTAGTGTGTCTGCTAGGAATGCATAGTCAGAGACGTCAGAGCGAAGCTTTAAGGCGATCTCAAAGTGGTCTTGGGCTTCTTGCCACTTCTCTTGACGGAAATAGAAGTGCGCTAATGCGCTATGGGCAGCGGCGTTATCCGGTTCTTTCTTCACTACTCCCTCTAAGAAGACCACGACAGGGTGGGTATCTGGCAGATTTAGATCTGGCAGTAGTTGATAAAGCTCTGGGGCTGGTTGTTTTTTTAATGCTTCTTTTAGCACGGTAAAGGCTTCTGCATCAGCTTTTCGTGTGATGAGTTCTCGAGCAAAACAGGCAACGAGGTGTGTGTCTTGTTTCACTTTACGTGAGAGGCTATTCCAATGGGAGATTAGCCCTTCGCTACCCTGTTGCTGCGCTACTTCATGGAGTAAGCCGCACTGCGCCTTTTGAATCAGCTCTGCATGTTCTTCGTCCGAGATGAGTTTTGCTTTGGTTAGTTGTGGCAAGAGGTCAATAAGAGGTTGCCACAACTTTAGCTGCATGTACGTTGTTTTCAGCAAGTTCAATACAATAGAGTTACTCGCATACTGACTTTTTAACGATTGCAAGGTATCGAAAGCGGACTCGAACTCGTTGTCGCGGATAAATTGTTTCGCTCGAGTCAGCTCTACTGCGAGATGGGCGTTCTCTTGTTGGCTCGCTAGCTCTAGATAGTGATCTCGTTTTGCTTTATCACCTTGACCTTGTGCGGCTTCAGAGGCAACTAAGTAGCAAAGCAGCGGCATATCGTGATGATTTGCCCAGCGAGTTACTTTTTTCTCAGCACCTTTCCAGTCACCTTCTAGAAGTTTAATAATGCCTTCATTGGTGTATCGGCGGGAATGGCGCATTTTGCGAACACTGAAGTAGTTCCATGTTGTAGAACTAGCATAAACTAACTTCTTAATCAGGTACTCAAGCAGAAAAAGACCTGCGAGTGCTGCGATAACGAAAACCACTAATGTCGTTACGCTCATCTCGATCGTTTTCTCGGCAATGGAGATGAGTACATAGCCTTGCTGACCAGAAAACTGGGTGCCAACAAATAGTCCTGCGCCTAGTACAACAAATAGGAAAATAAGACGAAACATTACTTATCCTCCATGCCTGTCATCGTTGTGACTTCACGACGTAGGCGTTCACGGATGACATCTGATAGTTGAGACTGACTTTGCAGTTTTGTTGGGTATTCCACTTGAATATTTTGCTGACTTAGCAGGTTAACCGTTTTGTTGAACTCTTTAACGGAATTATCGTCTTGGTTGAAGAAAGCTAATGCCCATTTGTCGGCTGTTTTTAGAGATGTGGTGTAAATTTCACCTTGTTCTTGGTACACCGCTTTTATTGCCGTTTCCAATTTGGCTTTGATGTTTTCTTTCAGGTAAAAGTGTTGCTCAGGAGAAAGCAGTGGAATGACGTTACCATCGCGCGTGCGGAAGGTAATGAAGTTTTCTGAAAAGTCCTTCAAAGAGGTCATTAAGTTATCTTGCCAGTTTGCGATATCTTCAGACACTTCAGTGTTTTCTACGGCTTCAGCTTCAGGTAGCAGTGCATTGGCGAGAGGGAGCTTGTCTACTTGCTGTTGCAGGGCAGTTAAGCGTAGTACCAATCCATCACGGTCAATTAGCGGGATAGTGCGAAGTTTGGTGATATCGTTTGCCATTGCTTTACGTAGTTTGACGAGACTAGGGTCATTCAGCGCTGCAATGCGTTGGTCTGCACTTTCCATCAGTTGAGTCGCGCTTTCTACATCGTGCTCTAAGAACAATTTACGGCCGGCTAATTTGACGAGGTAATCGGCTTCCGCCAATAGCCAGTCGTTTGGTCGACGACCTTTCACATCGGCAACGGCGAGCTGTAAGCTTTCAATGCTCTTCTGTTGCTGTCCAAGTACCACTTCCGCTTTGTGTGTCACGGTTGTTGCTTTCTCGATGGTTTCTTCTTGTACCCGGCTGAGCTCTTGCTTCATGGAAGCTTGAGTGCTTTCTAGCTGACTTTTTAGTTGGGCGATCTGCGCTTGGTAATCGGCTTGCTGTTGATGCAGCTTGTACGCGAGGCCACCGCCAAAAATAATCGATAAGATGATAGCGACCGTGCCTAGTTTGACACCGCGTTTACCTTGTTTTTCTTCAAACTCGACTTTGGTTGGCTCTGCTGTTTTTGGGGGCTCGGCCGCTTGTGGTTGCTCTTTTTTAAGGTCCGCATCCTGCTGCGATGTGGTTTTTTCGACTAGCGGTGCCGATGAGGTTTCTTCGGAAAGGTTTTTATCGTTATTTTTTTGGTCGTTATTTTTACTTGTCATGCCTATATCCTGTGTAGCTAGGGCTGGAGAGCCGCCAGTAATTCTTGGTTGGATGCGCTTCCCGTGCATCTCACGCGAGTGAACCCCCTTTGAATTGCGATGTCAGCGATACGCTGACTGGGGATATACAACTCTTGTTGATTAAGCCAAGTCAATTGCTCCGACGTCAATTGGCTGCACAAATAATCCAGTTGTTCACCACTGGTGACAATAATCTGGTTAATTTGTAGGTTTTTCCATAGTGAGATACAGCTTACTGGATCGAATGGGATGAATTCTCTCTTGTAAGTCTCACTATAGTGAACTTTTGCGCCACGCCTCACCAATGCATCTTTGATCAGCTCTCTTCCGCCGTTACCACGAAGGATAAGAACTTGTTGTTGTGCTACATTGTTGAGCTCTGGCAGTCGCAATAAGTGTTCACTATCACTGACTTGGGGATAGTGTACTTTCTGTTGGGTACATTTGCTTAAATAGTGTGCTGTTTTTTGACCAACGGCAAGGTAAATAGCTTGTTTCGGCCATGACATCCCGTTGCTGGCTAAGATTTGCTGTGCACATTGCACTGCATGTCGACTAACAGCGATAACAATTTGAGCTTGATGTAGATGTTTAGAGAGGTGCGTGTCCGTGAGATCGGCGACAATGTCGATCAGAGGATGGTGATATGCGGAAATGCCGTGCCTTTCGAGCAGAGAGCAAAGCGCGTTGCCTTGCTCTCCCGGCCGAGTGACCAACACTGCCATGGTTATTCGTGATCTGCGTACAGCTTAGTTAGGATTTCACGAGCGCCGTTATCTAGCAGTTCATTGGCTAGCTGCACTCCTAATGCTTCGCCATCTTTACGATGGCCACGAATTTCACCACGCACAATTTCGCTGCCATCTGGTTCGCCAACTAATGCGCGTAGCCAAATGTTGTCGCCGTCTAGCAGGGCATAGCTGCCGATAGGTACCTGACAGCCGCCTTCTAGCGTAAGGTTCATTGCGCGCTCACACAAAACGCGGTCAACGGTGTCTTGGTGGTTAAGTGGCTCAAGCAGCTTAAGCAGTCTTTCATCGTCAAGGCGGCACTCAATACCGACAGCACCTTGGCCTACCGCTGGTAGTGATTGCTCTGGTTCGATAAAGCTACGAATGCGCTCTTCAAGCTTCAATCGTTTGAGGCCAGCCGCAGCAAGAATGATTGCATCATACTCACCCGCATCTAACTTACCAAGGCGAGTGCCCACATTACCGCGAAGCTCTTTGATGATGATGTCCGGACGATATTCTTTCAGTTGGCATTGACGGCGCAAACTGCAAGTACCAACCACGGCACCTTGAGGGAGCTCATCAATGTGGCTATAGGTATTAGAGACGAAGGCATCACGAGGATCTTCACGCTCACAAATGGTCACGAGGCCAAGGCCTTCTGGGAAATCGACGGGTACGTCTTTCATTGAGTGAACGGCGAGGTCTGCACGTCCTTCTAGCATCGCGACTTCAAGCTCTTTTACGAACAAGCCTTTGCCGCCAACTTTTGCTAGTGGTGTATCTAAAATCACGTCACCTTTGGTCACCATGGTTACTAACTCGACTTCCAAGCCTGGGTGAGCGGCTTGAAGGGCGTCTTTAACAAAGTAAGCTTGCCATAAAGCAAGAGGGCTTTTTCGAGTTGCAATGCGAATCGGTGTGGATTGTGTCATGATCTTCTCAATGCTGTTTGGATTTGGGTTTATCCTACCATTCTCATCAAGAAATGCTTACTGTTAGTTCGTTATCTCTGAAGGCTATGAATGGAATTACATGACGTTATGAAAATAGTGTGACTGGATTCTCAATTAGACTAAGGACTATTATTAGTAATAGGTAATAAGAGCGACACTACCGCGCGATTAATTTTGTGACTAAAGTATGGTTTTGTATCCAGAGTGATACGCGGGCGTGAAGCTTTACCCGCACCAATAAAAGTGTTAAATTGATCACGTTTTTAAGCCATTTTGGTTTAAAACGTCAGCAGATTTTCGTGATTGTTCAACCAAGGAATTCCCCTTGCAGGCTTACACCCAAAAAATCATCCAGCGACTAGATAATTTGAATCAGCAGCGAGTTGATCGCGCGCTGGCGCTTATGGATTCGCAAAGCCAGCAAGTCTTCCATTTGATTCCTGCCTTGTTGAACTACAACCATCCTGTAATTCCTGGCTATTATGATGCCGATGTCCCGTTTGGTGTACATGGGCTTGAACTAAATAGCATTCAGCAACAATTCATAGATGATATTCAACTTGCCATTGGTCAGCCGCTCAAGACGGTAGAAAAGCCCGCTATATTGGGTTTGTACACCATGGGCAGTACCTCCTCGATTGGTCAAAGTACTTCCAGTGATTTGGATATTTGGGTGTGTATCTCACCAGAGATGGATTGTGACGAACGCGAGTTATTGACCAATAAATGCTTACTCATCACGGATTGGGCACAAAGCAAAGGCGTGGAAGCGAACTTTTTCTTAATGGATAAAGAGCGCTTTAGAAGCAATCATTCTGAGGAGATGACAGGTGATAACTGTGGTTCATCTCAGCACTTACTTTTGCTAGATGAATTCTATCGTAGTGCGGTGCGTATTGCCGGACAGCGTTTGTTATGGCAAATCGTGCCGCCAGAAATGGAAGAGTGTTACGACGAGTACGTTTCTCAACTGTGCAGTGATGGTTACATCGACTGTAGTGAGTGGATCGACTTTGGTAAATTGAACTGCATTCCTGCTGAAGAATACTTCGGCTCGAACTTGTGGCAGTTATACAAAAGCATCGACTCTCCCTACAAATCGGTATTAAAAGCCATCTTGCTAGAAGCTTACTCGTGGGAATACCCGCATACTCAATTGTTAAGTATCGACACTAAGCGTCGCTTCTTTGCCCATGAGCCTGATCTCTATGGCATGGATGCGTACTACTTAATGTTGGAAAAAGTAACCCGTTACTTAGAGCGAATTCAAGACGATACACGTTTGGATTTGGTGCGTCGCTGTTTCTATCTCAAAACCCATGAAAAATTATCTCGTGAGCCGAATGTTGGCTCAGTAGCTTGGCGCCGTGAAGCGCTGAGCGATATGATTGCAAAATGGAATTGGGATGCAAGTGTCGTTGCAGAGCTCGATGACCGCCGTAATTGGAAGGTTGAACAAGTGAAGGTGGTACATCATGCATTACTGGATGCGTTGATGCAAAGCTACCGTAACTTGATTCAATTTGCGCGTCGTAACGACATCACTTCTGCTATCAGTCCGCAAGACATCAGTATTTTGGCCCGTAAACTCTACGCTGCTTTTGAAGTATTGCCGGGCAAAGTAACGTTACTAAACCCACAGATTTCACCTGATCTGCACGAGCCTGACTTGAGCTTTATCGAAGTGAAAAAAGGGGGAGTGAACAAGTCTGGTTGGTACCTCTATAAACAACCGCTTATTGCGCACCGCATTTTGGGGCAACCATATCTAGAGCATCATGAATACTTGAGTAAGTTGGTTGCTTGGGCATTCTTCAATGGCTTGATCACTGAATCGACTCGTTTACATGCCGTGGTACGTGAAGCGCAGCTAGATATTGATAAGTTTTACCAAATGGTGAGTGACTTACGAAATACTTTTGCGTTGCGTAAGCGTCGTCCATCTATGCAGGCGCTAGCGAGTCCTTGTGAAATAAGCCAGCTTGCGATGTTCATCAACTTCGAAAATGATCCGACGTCTGAACTTTCTGGTCGTTCGTTGAAAGTGGATGTTAAGAACACCGATATTTTTAGCTTTGGTCCAGAACATAAAAATTTAGTCGGCAGTGTTGACCTTGTTTACCGTAACTCTTGGCATGAAGTGCGTACGCTGCATTTCAAAGGGGAAACGGCGATGCTGGATGCACTGAAAACCATTTTGGGCAAAATGCACCAAGATGCGTTGCCACCAGAATCAGTGGATGTGTTCTGCTATGCGAAGAACATGCGTGGTGTGATGCGTAATATGGTTTACCAGCTTTTAGCTGAATGTATCGACTTACGCTTGAAACCAGTAGAGCAAGAGAAACGCCGCCGCTTTAAAGCGATGCGTCTTGGTAACCAGACTTATGGGTTGTTCTTTGAACGTCGTGGTGTGTCGGTGCAGAAGCTAGAAAATTCCATCGATTTCTACCGCAGCATTTCTACTAACAAACTCAAAGGCTCGCCGCTGTTAATGCTCGATCGTGAGCAAGAATATCAAATGCCGGAGGCGGTGGATGGGTTTGCCAGTGAAGGTCTGGTGCAGTTCTTCTTTGAAGATAACGAAGATGGCTTCAATATTTATGTGTTGGATGAGTCAAATCAAGTAGAAGTGTATCACCAATTTAGTGGCTCCAAAGATGAAATGATTTCGTCTGTAAACAGCTTCTACACGTCGGTAAAAGACGATAGTCGCGTCGCGTCGAAGTTTATTAACTTTAACCTGCCTCAGTACTATCAAATTATTCACCCTGAAGAGGGGAATGCGTATATCATTCCTTACCGTAATGACGGTTGTTCACCGAGTCGCCCGACCAAAACTGTGAACGCGTAATTAAACCCGTATCAATAAACAAAAAGAGCACTTCGGTGCTCTTTTTGTTTTGGTGACGATTGACCAGAATTATGCCCAATCAATGGCTTCGCCTGCGTGCTTTTCACATTCTTGCTTCACCATTTCAAATAGCTCCATACCCGTTTTTGAGCAGGTCCATTTACCTTCAATAAGTTTGAAGTGGAAACCACCAGATTTGGACGCTAGCCAGATCTCATGCATCGGCTCTTGGCGATTAATGATGATTTGGCTGCGGTCTTCAAATTCCAATGTCATTACGTTGCCAGTGACTTCGTAATCAATGTCTGCGCCTGAATCATCGATGGATTCTTCGATGATTTGCATCTGCGCATCCACCAGTTGATGAAATTCAGTATCGTTCATCCGTCTATCCTATTGCTTTTCCTGAGTGTGGTGCGATTATAGGGGGCATTGATTCAATAATCACGATATGCGAAATGAAAAAATTAGTTACTGTGTTGTTTGTGATGGTTGCCGCGACCTTAGCGGGGTGTGGTCAGTCTGGCTCACTATACATTCCAGATGACACTCAACAGAATGAGCAATCACAATAAATAACCGCACCTTAGGGTGAAATTAGGGTTCAGCAGTCGAATAAAATAAGGGAAGCGAATTTTGGATTACTTCAACTATCAGGATGATGGCCAGCTTTGGGCCGAAGACGTCCCACTTCAAGCTCTTGCAGAGCAATATGGCACTCCTCTTTACGTATATTCTCGAGCCACGCTAGAGCGCCATTGGAAGGCGTTTGATAGTGCTGTGGGTCAGCATCCTCACCTGGTTTGCTACGCGGTGAAAGCCAACTCAAACTTAGGCGTATTGAACACGCTAGCGCGTTTGGGATCGGGTTTTGACATTGTGTCGGGTGGTGAACTTGAGCGTGTGATTGCCGCAGGCGGTGATCCGAAAAAAGTCGTTTTCTCTGGTGTTGGTAAAACACCGGCAGAGATGAAGCGCGCTCTTGAGCTAGGTATCAAATGTTTCAACGTTGAATCTGAGCCAGAGCTAGAACGTTTGAACAAGGTTGCGGGTGAGCTTGGTGTGATTGCGCCAATTTCTCTGCGTATCAATCCAGATGTCGACGCGAAAACACACCCTTACATTTCGACTGGTCTTCGCGACAATAAATTCGGCATTGCGTTTGATCGTGCGCCAGATGTTTATAAATTCGCGCAAAGCCTGCCGAACTTGAATGTGCAAGGCATCGACTGCCACATTGGTTCTCAGCTGACCAATATAGACCCATTTATCGACGCGACAGACCGTTTATTGGCCCTGATTGATGATTTAAAAGCACAAGGCATTAACATTCGTCACCTTGATGTCGGCGGCGGTTTGGGTGTGGTCTATCGTGATGAATTACCACCTCAGCCTTCTGATTACGCCAAAGCGTTACTAGGCCGTCTTGAAAATCACCAAGACTTGGAGCTGATCTTTGAGCCAGGCCGTGCAATTGCTGCGAACGCAGGTATCTTGCTAACGCGTGTTGAGTTTTTAAAACATACTGAGCATAAAAACTTTGCGATTATCGACGCTGCAATGAACGACTTGATGCGTCCTGCGCTATACCAAGCATGGCAAGATATTGTGCCAGTTTCACCGCGAAAGGGTGAAGCTCAGACTTACGACTTGGTTGGTCCTATTTGTGAAACCGGCGACTTCTTGGGTAAAGATCGCGCACTCGTTTTGCAAGAAGGTGATCTACTCGCGGTTCGTTCAGCAGGTGCCTATGGTTTTGTGATGTCTTCGAACTACAATACTCGTACCCGAGCGGCAGAAGTGATGGTGGACGGTAAACAAAGCCACTTAGTTCGCCAGCGTGAGGAGCTGACCAGTTTGTGGCAGCTGGAACAGATTCTACCGGAGTAACACACAACAAATGCATTTCCACTTTTCCAAAATGCACGGTTTGGGCAACGACTTCATGGTCGTCGACTGTATTACCCAGAACGTGTTTTTCTCGCAAGACCTGATCCGCCGCTTGGCGGATCGTCATACTGGCGTTGGTTTTGACCAATTGCTTGTGGTAGAGGCCCCTTACGACCCTGAAACCGACTTCCATTATCGGATTTTTAATGCCGATGGTAGTGAAGTTGAACAGTGTGGTAACGGTGCACGCTGTTTTGCCCGCTTTGTTCGCTTGAAGGGGCTGACCAATAAATACAGCATCAGCGTGAGCACCAAGAAAGGAAAGATGATTCTCAACATCGAAGATGATGGGGAAGTGACGGTCAACATGGGCGTGCCAGAGTTTGAACCGAACAAAATCCCTTTCAAAGCGAAGCAAAAAGAGAAAACTTACATCATGCGAGCAGGCGACAATACCTTGTTTTGTGGTGCTGTGAGCATGGGTAACCCGCACGTAGTGACCGTGGTCGACGATGTGGATACGGCAGAAGTGGAAACTCTCGGTCCGCTGCTTGAGTCGCATGAGCGTTTCCCAGAGCGCGTCAACGCTGGCTTTATGCAGGTGATGAGTCGTGACCATATTCGTCTTCGAGTTTACGAGCGAGGCGCAGGAGAGACACAAGCTTGTGGTAGTGGTGCATGCGCGGCAGTCGCGGTTGGGATTCTGCAGGGCTTGTTGGATGAAAACGTTAAGGTTTCTCTACCTGGTGGTGAATTGCGAATTGCATGGCAAGGTCCTGGCAAGCCGTTGTTTATGACCGGACCTACAACGCATGTATTTGATGGTCAATTGTCTTGCTAGTTGAAGAAAAAGGAAACGGTTTGTCTCAAGTAGAAGCAGATGCCTTAACGGCTGAAGTAGTGGCCGAGTACCTCAAAGATCATCCAGACTTTTTTGTGCAACGTCCGGAGCTTGTGGATCGTTTATCTTTCCCACACTCAGACTTGGGCGCGGTATCTTTGGTGCACATCCAAATGAATCGCCAACGTCAGCGCATTGAAGAGTTAGAGGAAGAGATCACCACACTAATGTCTCTTGCGGCGAACAATGATCGGACCTTTTACGAATTTATGGATTTGCAGGGGCAGATTCTAAAGTGTGGTGACTTTAAACAAGTCATTCATTCTATCGAAGCGAAAGCCAAAGCACTGGGCTTACGTGCGTTTGTTCGATTGTTTAGTCAATGCGACGCATCGATTCAATTGAGTAAGGAAAGTTATCAACGCTTTGCGACCACTCACTTAAATGGCAAAGATGCGTACTTAGGACGTCTTCGCAAAGTAGATCGTGAAGCTTTGTTTGGCAACATGGAAGTGCCGGAAATGGGTTCCTATGTGGTACTGCCGCTCGTGAAACAGCAAACACTGGGCGTGCTTGCTTTTTCTAGTGAAGATGGCGGCCATTTTCAGCCAGATATGGATACCTTGTTTTTGCGTCACCTATCATTAGTAGTGGCACATCTCGCTCAAACACTGGTATGGCAAAGTTACGATGACGACAACTCCCAACACTCCTCTGCCAAATAGTCTGCAAAAGCCTCTTGAGCGCTTCTATGAATTCTTACGAAGCGAAAAGGGGCTTAGCCTACATACTCAGCGCAATTACAAACAGCAGCTAGAAACAATGGCGCAGCACTTAGCTGAAATGGGGCTCAAAGATTGGTCTCAAGTGGATGCTGGTTGGGTGCGCCAATTAGCAGGTAAGGGCATGCGAGAAGGCATGAAAGCCAGCAGTTTGGCAACGCGCCTCTCATCGCTGCGTAGCTTTTTCGATTTCCTTATTCTGCGTGGCGAGATGTCGGCTAACCCAGCCAAAGGGGTTTCAGCACCTCGCAAAAAACGCCCGTTGCCCAAAAACCTCGATGTTGACGAAGTGAGCCAATTACTTGAAGTCAACGAGGACGACCCGCTGGCTGTGCGCGATCGCGCCATGATGGAGCTGATGTATGGCGCCGGCTTACGTTTGGCTGAACTGGTGGGTGTGGATGTACGTGACGTACAACTGCGTAGTGGTGAGCTTCGTGTTATTGGTAAAGGCGATAAAGAACGTAAAGTGCCGTTCTCTGGGATGGCAACCGAGTGGGTCGGGAAGTGGTTACGCGTTCGTGGTGATTTAGCCGCTCCAGGTGAGCCCGCCTTGTTTGTATCTAAGCTTGGAACGCGTATTTCGCATCGTAGCGTGCAAAAGCGCATGGCTGAATGGGGGCAGAAACAGTCTGTCGCAAGCCATATTAGTCCGCATAAATTGCGTCACTCATTTGCGACACATATGCTCGAATCAAGCAATAACTTACGTGCGGTGCAGGAGCTTTTAGGGCACGAGAACATTTCGACGACCCAAATCTACACGCACTTGGATTTCCAACATTTGGCGCAAGCCTACGACCAAGCCCACCCACGCGCACGCAAAAAGAACGGGGAGTGAGCCGAAGTATGAAATTTTATCGCCGTATCGAGCCTATTAAGGCAATGACCTTTGACCTAGATGATACCCTCTATGACAACTATCCTGTGATCGTTCGCATGGAGCGTGAGTTGCTATCTTGGCTCAAGCACCATCATCCAGCGGTTGCTCATATGAACAAAGCGGATTGGTTTGCTCTCAAACAGCGAGTTGTGCAGCAACAACCCGAGCTGAAGAGCGATGTCACTTTATGGCGTTTAGTGCAACTTCAGCAAGCCTTCTCCCAAGTAGGCTACGACGAAGACGCAGCACATGCCGCCGCGAAAGCCGCAGTAGACGTTGCGTTGGACTGGCGTAACCGTTTTGAAGTGCCGCAGCAAAGCCTCGATGTACTGGAGGAACTCGCGCAGCACATCCCGTTGGTAGCAATCACCAACGGTAATGTGGATTTAGACCGCATCGGTCTTACGCCTTATTTCCAACAGGTACTTAAAGCAGGACCAGATGGATTGGCGAAACCCGCAACCGATATGTTTACTAAAGCGAAGCGATTCTTGGATATTCCTGCGGAGAATATTCTGCATGTCGGTGATCATCTAACCACGGATGTGCATGGTGCAAAGTTGGCTGGTTTTGCAGCCTGTTGGTTTAATGATATGAATAAAAATGTCATTAACCATTCAAAAACACGTACTTTACCTGATATTGAAATCAATAGTTTGCAGCCGTTACTCACACTTTTTTAATTGCTTTCGCATTAATCCATTCTAATCTCATTTTGTGTCTAGAAAAGCAGCGCAAAGCCACGTAAATTATTCTCTATTAAATAAAAATAGTAACGCCACACGTCGTGGTGAAGATAGTGTTACGGCAGTGGTAGGTCCATGCGAGCTTTTTCAAAACTGGTTCACGATGTCAGTCAACTGAATGACTTTTTAGTCACTTTTCCGACTTCCTCAGATAAACAATATTTAGTACAAATATTGTCGACGCAATCGCGCGAAATTACGACCACACTTGCAGACGCCGTTTTGTCGTCGCTGCCGAATGCTCATGTTATGGGGCATAGTACGCGTAATGTGATTCTGGAAGGGGAGATATTTACCTCTGGTTGCCTAGTGAGTGTGATTGAATTTGAGCAAACCACCCTGACTTCTGCGGTACAAACATACTCTTACTCCCCTGACATTGATGGCGGGGAGCTCAAGCGCTCTCTTCTAATGCAGCATAATTCACAGGTGATCCTCAGCTTTGCTGTGCAAATTGAACGACGTGACTATCCCTTGTTTCAAACCTTCGCCAGTGAAGAAGTCGTGATTTCTGGAGGGTTGGCGCAGAGTATTGACGATGGCTGCTGGGTGCTATATCAAAACCGAGTTTACGATAACGCTGTGGTTGCCGTAGCTTTGCACAGTGATACTTTGAAGCTATGGACTGATGCGTATTCGGAATGGAACCCGATTGGCATGCCACACAAAGTCACTCATGCAAAAGGAACGCGCTTGTATTGTTTAGGTGAGAAGAAAGCGCTGGAAGTATACAAGCGTTACTTGGCGGATGGCCATGACGTGACGCTGAGTCAACTGCTCAGCTTTCCTTTGTATCGAGAAAGCTTAGGGCGAAAGGAAGTTTGTACGGTAACGGAGCTACACGCTGATGGCAGTATGAGCTTCGACAGGCCCTGGTGTCTTGGTGACGAAGTGCAATTTTGCTATAACCATCCCTCGTTAACGCTCGAGCAAGTGCGGCATGGTGTGGTTGAGTTAGCCATGCACCAACCTGAAGTCGTGATGATTTTTAACTGCGCGTCACGGTTAGACTTTATTGACAGCAGCGACGAAGTCCAAGCCTTCAAAGATATTGCGACGACGTTTGGTAGTTACTGTATGGGGGAACTGCATGGTGGTATTGGTCAGCCCGAAATTCTTCATCACAGCCTGACGTATTTAGCGATGCGAGAGGGAGACGAAGTGCAAACATTGAACTTGCCTAAGTCGCCCGTTAGCTCCTCTATTTCACCGCTGTTTAGCTTGATTCGAAATGCGATCGGCGATCTCAACCATATGAACGCGCATATGGGATATCAACTCGATCGCCAAACGCGCAAGTTACAAGAAAGCTATCGACGCGACAGTCGCACGGGATTACAAAACCGGGTCGCATTGCAAGAGCGGCTGAGTAACATCGATTTGGATGAGCATTTGTTGACTCTAAAGCTACTTAACTTTAGTCATATCAACGAAAAATACGGCTACCGAGTGGGAGATCAATTACTCAAAGATCTCTCAATGCATTTTACGAATCGATTACGAAAGCGTTTCGGCATGCCAACGGCTTTGCAGCTTTATAGTATTGGGGTTGGTGAGTGGGCGTTCATATTTAAAGCTGATCAAAGCAGCGAGACCATCAAACAGCACTTTACGCGTTTTGCTGACGCGGTAGAACAAACTAATTTTGAGCCAATTGGCCTACGTGAAATAGATTATCTTTCTATCTCGCTATGCGGCGGCTTAGTGAGTCGTCGAGACTTTCCATCCGCTTCAGTGGATGAGCTCTTACTCAAAGGCATCGAAGCGAGGCGCTCTGGTGTACGCAGTAATACCCATATCTGTAATGCGAAAGATATTGAAGTCAGTGAGGATGTGCGTAAAGAGCAACTTGGATGGCTAAGTTGCGTCAGTAGAGCCATTCTCAAACAGAATATCATCACTTATAGCCAACCTATTGTGCATGCGGGTAGCCACAAATTGGCAAGCCAAGAATGTTTGGTTCGTATTCTGGAAGCCGATGGAACGGTGATTGCGCCAGGGCGTTTTCTGCCAATTATCTCTGATACGCATCTTTACACTCGACTAAGTCGGCACATGATTCATTCTACGTTGCATTATATGCGAGATAAGCAAGGTGACTTTTCTATAAACTTATCGCCGCAAGATTTGCTCAGTGATAAAACTTTAATGCTTTTAGAGCATGAAATTAGCCAGCTAAATGACCCAAGGCGAATTGGTTTAGAAGTGCTGGAATCTGAGCAGATCAAAGACTACGGCCGAATGATAGAAGTGTGCAGTCATTTTAGAAGCTTAGGGGCGCGTATCATTGTTGATGACTTTGGGTCCGGCTATTCGAATATCGATGAAATCCTAAAGTTGGAGCCAGAAGTCATAAAGCTCGATGGCAGCTTGATTCGTGATATTGATAAAGACTTAAAACAGCGCAAGATCGCTTCCCAGTTGGTGCGTTTGTGCCAGGTGTTTAACGCGGAGACGGTGGCGGAGTTTGTCCACAATCAGGAGGTGTGTACCATTGCACAAGACATGGGGGTGGATTATTTGCAGGGTTACTATCTTGGCGAGCCGACTCGACTGTTTTAATGATGTTTCACGTGAAACTTCTTGTCGTAAAAAACGCAGCGTAGGCTGCGTTTTTTGTTTGGTTCTTCTACTGAGCTTAATAGTTAACGCTTAAGAGCGTGTCCACTCTTTTCAGCTTGGAACAGAGCGAGGTAATGGGCAAAAAAGCGCTGCATTTGTTGTTGGTTGTTTTGTTCTCCAAGTTGCCCGAGCAAATGTGCAGCGACTTCAAACGTACACAAATTACCTTGTTGTTGGTTGCGTCGCAGCTGATATTGTGAGTCCGCCGACGCAGACAATCCCATAGTAGGGATACCTTCTAACCAACGGCTCTTATTGATCATCTTGCGCGCCTCTTGCCAGGTGGCATCTAAAATAATAAACAGCGGAGTTTTGGTTTGTTGCTGGCTTTGGAGTACCACATGTTCGAGTGTGATACTTTCTTCACAGGGGAAGAGCAACACCGGATACCGCGATGGATCAGCTAATAGAGTGAGCAATTCTGCTGGTGGCTGTTTGCGATCCCAGATTACTCGCTCAATGCTGAGTTGGCACTGCTCTAGTAGCTGGCCGGTATTAGTATCACGCTTCAGTTCATTCGGATGCATTAACAGCAGGATGTTGTGCTCACTGTTAAGTTTCGGCATTAGCGAGCACATACAATTGAATTGAAAACCGCAGGTTGGACACGGTTGTGACATTACAGACGAACTCCTTCTCGCACCGGGCTTATCCCATCAGAGAACAGACGCACGCCACTGACTTGGTTCGGCGTTGCCGTTGGCGCCATGCTTGGGTTGAGTGGGTAGCTAACCCCAGTGTATTGCATCACGTGTTGAGCCGCTTTAGCTCCGCCACCGCTGACATTAAAAATCAGATCTCGCCAACCATGAGAGGTTTGTTGGCCGAGCATAATCGGGCTTTGCACTAGTGTAATGCGGCTATTAAATCGCCATTCCTTTTCGTGATGTTCAAATATCAGCAATGTACAGCCTCCGGAACCACACCAATCCAACTGTACCAATAGCTCTTCGTTACCATCGCTGTTGAGGTCGTAAGTTAGCCAACGGTATTGGTTATTGTTGGGGGTGGTTTGATGGATAAAGAAGTAGTTGCGCACCGCGGCATCTACTTTTGAATCAAACTCTGCACTAGAAGGGACGTCAGCACTACCGATGGGGTTGTTGGTGCGTTTTTCGGTTGGTTGCATGATGCCTTCATCACGAACGGTGGCAGGATAAAGGACTAAACCACCATCGGCGATTGGGTATACTAAGTTACCGACTTTTTCTTTGGTCGCTTTGAGCTGATTGCCTTCTCGAGTAAACAGTCGCTCTGACATTAGCCTTTGCTGTTGATGATGCGTCATGACTACTTGAACCTGAGACGGACTTAACTGTTGCCAGTAACCACGCTCGATTAATGGTGCTTGTCCATTGGCGTAACGATATTTTGTTGTGGCGCTGTGGTCTGGGTTTAAGGTCATTTGTACTTCAAAGCCTTGTGATTGGGTTGAGGTCGCGACATAGGTATTAGCCCAGCCAAGCGTTGCATCGACGTTTGCAGCCATACCACAACCTTGATACGTCTCGCCATCATGTTTTAGTGTTGCTTTCCAGCCATACAAAGAATCGCTCATTGTGTCTGAGCAGAGGTTTTCTGTTAAGCGAAGCTCACCACCTTGCAGTTGATAAGTGCGCTGGCGAGGTTGAAGCTGACTGCTGTTAATCGCTAATTTTGTGGTTTGTTTGCCGATTTGCTGGAATGTTAGTCCATTAGCCTCAAAGCTTGCCGACCAAGAAGGCTCATTACCAAACACGCGAGTTGGTTTGTTTGGTTGCTGACAACGGTTTGGGTTTTCCGTTGTGAGGAAGTTCACTTGTTCCACGACAAAGTTAGCATCGAAATCAGCAGAAAACCCATCGATGCCCGGTGGGTTGAGGTGGCCGATAACCTCGCCATACATAGTCTGGTAAGGCTCGTTATTTAACTGAATTGCTCGTTGCATTTGCTGTGGTGATAGTTGCAACCAATATTGCTTGTCGCTGCCACAAGGCATGATGTATTGGCTCTCGTGACCGACGATCACTTTTCCGCGTAGCATAAAAGTTTGAGGTTGAATGGTTTCAGGCTTATCTAAGGTTGCTGGTGGAGAGGTTGGGTCAGCAGCACCAGATTGTGGCGGCTGTGAACTACATGCTTGCAGAACCAGCAGGGTGGCAAGCGCCACTGGGTTTTTCAAAGCCTTCATGTTATATCTTCCTCATTATTGTTACTCAATCGGCATCGGATGGCATTATGGCATATTGGTTATTTAAAACTGAACCAGATACCTTTTCTATTGACACGCTTCGAACCCAAAAGGTTTCATGTTGGGAGGGAGTTCGTAATTATCAGGCGCGCAATATGATGCGTGACCAAGTGAAGCTGGGCGATTTAGTCCTGATTTACCACTCTTCTTGTAAACATGTTGGCGTGGCAGGTATTGCTAAAGTTGTGAGAGAAGCCTATCCCGATCATTTCCAATTCGATCCCGAAAGCGATTATTACGATCCAAAGTCAGACCCAGACAACCCGCGTTGGATTATGGCGGATGTCGAGTTTGTACGTAAAACGGCGCGAGTGATTCCGTTGTCGGTGATGAAAGCGATGCCAGAACTTGAGAACATGCCGTTGGTGAAACGTGGAAATCGCTTGTCGATTATGCCCGTGACAGAAGAAGAATGGGACGCGATTCTTGGCAAAGAGAAGCTGCCAAGTCAGCGATAAAAGAAAGGGCTGCGAATGTGCAGCCCTTCATTATTTGGAGTATTGAAGCTTACAGCAAGTGTTCTTGTAGGTAGTGTGCAACCGCATCTTCCGCATTGCTGCCAATCACTTCATTATTTGGTAGAGCTTTCATCACTTTTTCGTGTGATGTACCCATAACTAGCCCTTTACCTGCCATCGACAGCATTTCTACGTCATTCATGCCATCACCAAATGCTACGCAGTTTTCTGACGTGAGGTCGAGTTTTTTCGCTACCGCTTCAAGAGCATGGCCTTTAGACACGCCAGCGCTCATTACTTCCAAACACCAAGGCGTTGAAAATGCGATGTTCAGCTTATCACCAAACTGCTCACGTAGTTTGTTTTCAAATACGACCAAACGTTCGTGGTCTTCTCCTGGATGAGTAAAGAAAACTTTCGCAATACCGTCAGTTGGAGCTTGGTCTTCATCAAATAAGACGTAAGTGAATTCATCGTGGAAGTCACGTAACGTTTCATCATCCTTGTTCATCAACCAGCTATCATTTTGATACATGTGAATAAGTATTTCTTGATCATGTTTGATCGTGTCGATCACGCCTTGTACCAGTTCCGCAGGGACATTCTCGCTGTACATTAGCTGATCTTCCTGGTCATGCACTCGGGCACCATTCGACGTGATCATATAAGCTGGAATGCCAACTTGGCGACGGATGCTCGCAACGTCTACGTGGTGACGGCCGGTTGCAAAGACAAAGGTATAACCCTTTTCATGCAGCGCTTTTAGCGTCTCTTTTGAGTAAGCACTGAGCTGATGGTTAGGTGCGAGTAACGTGCCATCCAGATCAGAGGCAACGATTTTGGTGATCTCTTTGCAAGGTAGCGATGTGCTCATGAAGTCCTCGTAAACGGTTTGGATAGTGTGGAACAGGTGAATTGCAAACGGAGTACAGCAGACTGACTAGATCGTACTGCTCCGAATGCGGGGGAACTTGGGCTCATAGCACTATGCGGTTAAACACAGTGTCAAAGTAGCCAAGTTCAAGCAGTGTACGCCAAAATGAGGATGAAAAAGAGGGTAAATCGATGTGTAGACATTTCCTCTTTAATCTTAGTCGTGAAATGGTCGCCTAGAGTTCTTATTGTGCTTGTTCGTTTGATGGTGATTTAGGGTCATTCATAAAGCGGAAAATCGCATCGAGCGCTTGATTACGATACTTGTCGGTCTCGAACAAGATTTCATGCTGTGCGCCTTCGATAGAAAGCAGCTCCGCGTGCGGGTTGGTTTTCCGCAATTTATCAATAAAACGCTTTTGCGCGAGGTTGCTAACAATCCGATCGTTTCCGGCTTGGATTAGGATTACTGGTATTTTGACTTGGCGAGTTAATAAAAAGCACTGCTTGGCGGCCATGAGCCCTTGCCAAACCCAGCGAGTGCTTGGCCCACCGACTTGCAGTTCCGGTTTTTCCGTATATAGGTTTCGGAACCATTGGTAGCGGCCGTAACTTTGGCTAAGTGGGTTATCTTCAAAGGGCTTAGGGAAGTAGGCCTGATGTCCTGGTGCGTAGCGTGGCAAAGTCGATACCGCTGACATAATTTGTGTGACCGGAATCGCTATTGGTGAAAGGTACCATGGCAGGTTAATGCCAAACATGGGCGCACTTAGAATCAAACCAGTAAAAGGGTGTTCTGGGTGAGTTTGCAGGTAACGTGTGGCGATCGCGCCGCCCATAGAGTGCGCGATGATGAAGCATTGTTGATATTCGCTAAGGTCGTGTTTTTTTACGACGATGTCCATATCATCAATATAATCAGTAAAGTCATAGACGTGACCCATATCTGAGTCAGATAATAAACGATCTGATAAACCTTGTCCGCGGTGGTCAAAGGAATAGACATCGAAACCTTGGCGGTAGAGATCGTAAAACAGCTCTTGGTATTTCCAGGAAGACTCAATGCGTCCATTTACGATGAGCACTGCTTTTTTATGCTCTGGGTTGGTTAGCTTGCACCAGTAAATGTTCTTTTTCTCAGTCCCTTTAACAAAGCCCTCTTGGCGAGTTTGCCAAAGTGCTGCGATCGGACCACCAATTGCTTGCTCAAATAATGTCTCTTGAGTATAAGTCAAAGGTGAATGGTTAGTCGCCATTAGTTGATTACCTGAAGATACGTTGTTTACGCGATGTATCATCGAAGAATTAGTGAGGAAATGCAATGGATACCCATGTCTGGTTAGCTTATGTAGTAACAGCAATCGTTTTTAGTTTGGCTCCGGGCTCTGGCACGGTGAACTCAATCAGTAATGGTTTGAGTTACGGTACCCGTAAATCACTGGGTGCCATTATTGGCTTACAAATTGGTTTAGTTATCCACATCACGCTGGTGGGGGCGGGTATTGGTGCGCTTGTCGCGCAGTCAGCAACCGCATTTTCTGTCATTAAATGGGTTGGTGCCGCTTATCTGGTTTGGCTGGGGGTTCAGAAATGGCGCGACACATCAAGCTTAGTCGCAGCTGAAAACCACAACGAGATGTCAGGCACGGCGCTGTTGTACAAGGCAGTGTTGATTAACCTCACCAACCCTAAATCGATTGTTTTTCTGGTGGCGTTGTTCCCGCAGTTTATTGACCCGGCAAAAGACCAAATCACGCAACTGTTGGTGCTTGGCGTCACTACGGTCGTGATTGATGCGTGTGTAATGTTGGGTTACACGAGCTTGGCAGCACAAATGGGACGCTTTATTCGCTCCGATAAAATCATGGGAAAAATAAACAAAGTATTCGGTTCAATGTTCATGGGTTGTGGTGCATTATTAGCAGCTGCAAAGTCATAAGCCATTTATAGGTCCTTCTTTAGCATGAATACAACGTATGTCGCTCGCCAGCCGATCTTTAACCGAAAAAGACAGACGCTGGGTTATGAATTGTTGTTTCGAGACGGGGAGAGTAACGCATACCCTTCACATATTGATTCAAATCGAGCGACATACCGACTGATCGTCGAAAACTTCCTATCACTGGGTACTAACCCAGTGATTGCCTCTTCAAGATGCTTTATTAACTTTCCTCATCAAAGCTTGGTGCGACGTTTGCCGCGCAGTTTGCCGAAAAACAAAATTGTCATCGAAGTGTTGGAAACGTGCCAACCTACGGATGAGCTTCTTGATGCGATTCGTGAGTTTTATCGAGAAGGTTACTTGATCGCTTTGGATGACTTCACCCTAACACCAGAATGGCGTCGTTTTTTGCCATATGTGCATATTGTGAAGCTCGACATTATGGCGATGGGGCTCGAAAAGGCCTGTGAACTGGTCAAAACACACCTTGCCAAACGCGTCAAATACCACTTTTTAGCAGAACGTGTTGAAACCGCAGAAGAGTTTGAGCAAGCGAAAGCGGCTGGCTTTAAATTTTTCCAAGGTTATTTTTTTAGCAAGCCACTCGTCTCGCAGACTAAATACGTCAGTCCTGAGCAAGTGTTGGCATTGCAACTGTTTCGTGAAGTTTGTGCTCCTGAGCCTGACTTTACTCGTATCGAGTCCATCATTACGCAAGATGTCGCGTTGTCATATAAATTATTGCGTTTTGTAAATACGCAAGCGCCGAATTTGGCTGTCGAAATCAGCTCTTTTCGTCAGGCATTGATTTATCTTGGCCAGGATAACCTTAAGCAGTTTGTCTCTTTGGTTGTGGCATCGTATATCTCCAGTAACAAGCCTCGAGAGCTGTATCACCTTTCATTGCAACGAGCTCAATTTTGCCAATTGATGTCGCGCTATCAGCCATTCTCTCACCTCAACGAGCAAGGTTTCATGGTTGGTTTGCTGTCGATTCTAGATGCGCTGCTGGATCTTTCGGTGGAATCTTTAGTTAGGCAGTTACCGCTTAGTCATTCAGTACAACAAGCGCTATTACATCGCAAAGGGGTTTATGGTGCACTTATTTCCCTCGAAGAGTGCTACGAGCGTGCCGATTGGTCAGGGGTTGAAAAAATCACGATGCAATTGGGGTTGCCTTTAGAGGAAGTGAAGCTCTCCTTAGGTGAAGCGGCTCGCTGGAGTCAAAGCATCGCGACTGCATAATTTCTTGTCTTATCTTTTATCTCTTTGAATCTCTCTCTTTACAATCAAGCTGTTCGTTAGATGTGAAACTTTTATGACGATGGACGGTTTCCTCTTGACGATATATCTTAATTAAATAAACATATACGCATATCCATATATAGGTATGTTCATTATGCTTCCACATCAGTTTTTTAAGCTGTTATCCGATGAAACACGCGTACGTTGTTTAATGCTCGTGGCCCGTGAAGGTGAAACTTGCGTTGGCGATTTGGCGTTTGCTCTACAAGAGAGCCAGCCGAAAGTTTCTCGTCATCTTGCTCAGTTACGATCCAGTGGCATCTTGGTGGATAAACGCCAAGGGCAATGGGTGTATTACGAGTTATCACAGCAATTACCAGGTTGGATGCGAAAGTTAATTGAAGACTTAGTGGCATCAAACTGTTTGAAGCAGGAATACCAAGACGACATCACACGCTTACACGATAAAAGTCGTGAGGCTTGCTGTTAACAGCGAATAGAGATTCAAGGTAGAAGATTAGAGGGTAAAACTATGACAATTAAAGTAGGAATTAATGGCTTTGGCCGAATTGGTCGCTTAGCGCTGCGAGCGGCATTTGATTGGCCAGAATTGGAGTTTGTGTTAATCAACGATGTCGCAGGTGACGCCGCTACGCTTGGTCACTTATTAGAATTCGATTCAGTGCAAGGTCGTTGGCATCATGGAGTTCAGGTCGAAGGCAGTGAGCTCGTCATCAACGGCAAGCGTGTCGCCACGACTCAACAACGCGATATCGATGCGGTGAACTGGTCTGATTGTGATGTTGTGATTGAAGCGACAGGCGTACATCGCAAAACATCATTCCTGAATAAATACCTAGAGCAAGGCGTGAAACGTGTCGTGGTAAGCGCACCTGTGAAAGAAGAAGGTATCGCGAACATTGTGGTGGGCGTGAACGACCATATTTTCGACCCTGAAAAACATCGTATCGTGACAGCGGCTTCGTGTACGACTAACTGTATCGCACCTGTGGTTAAAGTCATTCATGAGAAATTGGGTATCGAACAATCTTCTTTTACGACCATTCACGACCTGACGAATACGCAAACTATTTTGGATGCGCCACACAAAGATCTACGCCGTGCAAGAGCATGCGGCATGAGCCTTATCCCAACTACGACGGGTAGCGCGAAGGCGATTGTCGAAATTTTCCCAGAATTAAAAGACAAAATTAATGGTCATGCGGTTCGCGTACCTCTAGCAAACGCATCGTTAACAGACATCATTTTTGATGTGAAGCGTGATACCACGGCAGAAGAAGTGAATGCACTGTTAAAAGAAGCATCTGAAGGTGATTTGAAAGGCATCCTTGGCTTCGAAGAGCGTCCTTTAGTTTCTATCGATTATAAAGGCGACCAACGTTCAACCATCGTTGATGCGCAATCAACCATGGTTGTGGGTTCTCGTATGGTTAAGATTTACGCTTGGTACGATAACGAAATGGGTTATGCAACGCGCACAGCAGAGCTGGTTCGTAACGTTGGTTTGGCTTAAAAGGGGGTCACAATGTCTCATCCTACATGGCAATTAGATTTGGACTCCGGTGCTTTAATCTTAACACCGTGCCCAGGAACGAAAGGTGTCGATTTGCATGCGTCGTTAGAACAGTTGAAAGAGCAGGGTGTTCAAGCGGTCGTTACTGCATTAGATGATAGTGAATTAGCTGCGAAGAATGTCTCTGCATTGGGTGAAGCCACTCAGCAACTGGGAATGAAATGGTTCCAGATCGAGATTGAAGACGACTGCGCACCAAATGAAGAGTTTGCGACGAAGTGGCAACAAGCCAGTCCGGAACTGCACGCGATTCTTGCTCAAGGTGGCAAAGTTGCGATGCATTGCATGGGTGGTTCGGGGCGCACAGGTTTGTTCGCTGCTCACCTACTCCTAGAAAAGGAATGGCAGTTAGAAGATATCGTGCGAGAAGTGCAGGCATTGCGCCCTGGTGCATTTACAAAACCTGTGCAAGTTGAGTACATCGAACGCGTGGCTCAAGACGCTTGATCAGCTTAAATAGCTTTTGGTTCATTATGATCCAAAAGCTAAATTCGAGCTTCTTCAGGATACGACTGTTTACAAAAAAAGCCATTAATATTAACTAATGCATTGTTTTTAAGTTGTATTTTGCTTTTTATTGATGTTGGGGCATTTTTTGAAAATCACAGCAACATTGTATTGGTCAATGTTGCTGTACAGGTTAGGAAGTATTTAGAACATGATGATCTAAATGCTTCTATCGCTGTACATATGAGGTCAATATGATTTCTCAATTAAACAAAAGTATTCGTCAGTACATGTTAGTGACGTTTAACTATTGGAACTTTACGGTGACCGATGGCGCACTGCGTATGCTGGTGGTGCTCTATTTTCATGACTTAGGTTATTCCACGTTAGCTATTGCCTCACTGTTCCTTTTCTATGAATTTTTTGGTGTGGTAACAAACCTAGTTGGTGGTTGGCTGGGCGCAAGGTTAGGCCTTAATAAAACCATGAACATTGGTTTAGCGATGCAAGTGTTTGCGTTGTTGATGCTCGCAGTACCAAATGCATGGCTGACCATTCCTTGGGTGATGGCAGCGCAAGCTCTGTCGGGGATTGCCAAAGATCTGAACAAAATGAGTGCTAAGAGCGCGATTAAAACGCTAGTACCAGACGAGCAGCAAGGGGCGCTCTACAAATGGGTAGCGATTTTGACTGGCTCGAAGAATGCACTCAAAGGAGCGGGCTTTTTTGTTGGTGGCTTGCTGCTGTCTTGGGTGGGTTTTCAAAACTCGATGTTTATTATGGCGGGTGTACTTACATTAGTGTTTATTTGCAGCATGATCTGGCTAGAAGCGGACATGGGTAAAGCAAAGAGTAAACCTAAGTTTCGCCAAATATTCTCCAAGTCTGAATCGATAAACATTTTATCCGCAGCTCGCATGTTCTTGTTTGGGGCGCGTGATGTGTGGTTTGTGGTCGCTCTGCCTATTTATCTTGGTAGCGTGTTTGGCTGGGATCACTTGTGGGTTGGTAGCTTTCTCGCAGCGTGGGTTATTGCTTATGGGTTTGTGCAAGGCTTTGCGCCGCGTATTACTGGCAAAGCGCAAGGTCGTGTGCCTGATGGTAGTGCAGCATTGGTGTGGGCAGGAATCCTAGCGTTAATTACGGCTGGTATTGCTTATGGTGTGCAAATCGGTTGGCAGCCTGAATTGGTGATTGTGGTAGGTTTGATGATTTTTGGCGCTGTGTTTGCCATTAACTCTTCGCTGCACTCGTACTTGATAGTGAGCTACGCTAAAGGCGATGGCGTCTCGTTGGATGTCGGTTTTTACTACATGGCCAATGCGATGGGACGTTTGATTGGCACGGTATTATCGGGTTGGATCTACCAAGAGGCTGGTCTTGCGGCGTGCTTATGGGTTTCTTTTGCTTTCTTGGCACTGACGACGCTGATTTCAATTAAGTTGCCAAAAGCTGATGTTGCTACTGCGTAACTACCCCCAGTATCGCTATCTGTAGATGGTATAAATGGCTCCAAATCGGAGCCATTTTTGTTTCTTATGCGCCGTTTGCTGTAATCAGATTGTTTCGGTTTGGCATCGAGAGTGAATACTGATGCTTGGTTTTTGGTTCTCGTTAAGTGATTAGAGTGGTGATGAAATCCCCGTTGTAGGTCATTGTTGAGTTAAAAATAAGCAAAAACAGATTGTTAACTATTTCACTGGTTGAGATTTACCCTATGCTATAAACGATAAGCGACTCAAAGTAGGGAAAGGTATGAGAGAAAGGGTTCTGTTTTTTGATTTATTGCGCTGCTTCGCAGCGGTAGCAGTGATCGCCATTCACGTCTTGGCACCGTATCGAAATGAGTTAGGAGTGATTCCATTTGACCAATGGCTGACAGCGGTAGGCGTGAATAGCGTAACCCGCTGGGCAGTGCCAGTTTTTATTTTGATCACCGGAGCGCTAATGCTCAGTGACACTCGACCATTTGACGGTAAGTATTATATCAAAAGGCGTTTGGGCAAAGTTTTAGTTCCATTTCTTATTTGGTCGATGTTTTATGCATACCTTTCAGGCTGGACTTCTCAAGGCTTTGATTTTGAAACCGTAAAAGAGGTATTAAGCAATAGCCCATTCCACGCAACGTATTACCATCTCGGCTTTTTCTATTACTTTATACCACTGTATTTTGTGATTCCGCTGTTTCAATGGATGGTACGCAACGTGGATGACAACGTCTTGTATACCTATCTCGCATTTTGGCTTTTCACCAGCACTCTGTTCTTGTTCAAGATTGATGGCCCTTGGAGTAATCAGATGTGGCTTTATATGGGTTACCTTCCACTGGGGTATGTTTTATTTCAAAAGGTACCTTTGAATCGCTCTATGGTGACCTTATTTGTTGGGCTAGGACTCGTGGCGTTGGCAGTGACCTTTACGATGGTTGTGACAAATAGCTTAGAGGCGGAGAAGTATACGGTTGGGCGCTGGCTCTCTTATAAAACACTGAATGTGATTCTAGCAGCTTCGATGATTTTTATGATCGGGCGTTACTTTGGTGAAGGCTTATCACCAAAAGTACAAAAAGTGGTAAGTGTGATCAGTCAGCACAGCTTAGGGATTTACTTACTTCATCCTATTTTCTTATGGCCGATGAAAGAGTTCGGTTGGTACACAGGACATCCTGCGTGGGTGATTCCAGTCTGGATCGTTCTAAGTGGAGCTGGAGCCTTGGCGATGAGCTATCTCTTTTCTCGTTCTGCCAAGACTCGTTGGTTACTGCCTTAACGTTTGATAGCGAAGTGAAGGAACTTGTTGCCGCGATAGGTCAGTGTTCCCTTATCTCCAGGATTGAGTGCATGGTAGTAATGCACTCCAATTTGGAATTCACGCTTTGGACCGATAGAACCACGTTGAACGTAAATCCAATACTCTTGATCGTCTTGACCTGGTGGTGCGTTTGGTATGTCTATCGCTTGTTTATCTAAAACCGTTACCTGCGCGCTTTGCTCTGGAGCGTCTTCGCCCACATAGTGCTTACTATAAAAACGGAAAAACACCCACGCGCCCAAGGCAATAAGGGCGAATAGGGCGACAATAAGTGAGATTGGCATATTAACCTCCAATGTTTTATCGGGTCCCATTCTACAGAACTCGCTGACGAAACGATGAGTTGAGGTAACTTATTCATAATCTAATGAAAGGGATATGGAGATTATTCGGCGCACTTCACGATTTATCTTAATGATGCACGATGAAATCGTCGCTTCATCTGCAAGCGAAGTCACTAAAGCTGAACGAAGCGGCTTTCACTTGTTAGGCTATATGAGCTCAAGGGCACAAATTGAAAGTAAAATTGCACTTAACGGCTCGAAAAAGCTCTAAATTTATAGAAGAATAAAAATAATGAACATAGGAAGGGTCTGGTAAGGAGGGTTACGATGTCAGATATTGAAAAAGTAGTCATGCGTACCCGAACGATCGAAAAACTTTTGCGTACTCAGTACCATGCAGAAGGGAAAGGGTTGCACCAACTTATTAATAGTTGTGAAGAACGTTTACCGCATGACGTGATAGCAAAGCTTCGATTCATCGCGACAGTGCGTAATAAAGTGGTGCACGAAGACGATTACAAGCTGGATGATCGTAAAGGCTTTATGGCGGCATGTGATGCTTGTGAAAAAGAGCTGACACCAAGAAGCTCTCGCTTTATTTGGCGTACAGCAATTTTGCTAATGACGTTGATTACGCTGGCCGCTCTTGGTTTCTACTATATGCACTGGGATATTTTGTCTAAGCACATTCAGTAGAGCAATACAGATAAATAAAAAAGGACGCATTTGCGTCCTTTTTTATTTTAAATCATTTGGTTAGTACATCATTGGCAGTGTCATTAAACCCACAACCACTGCAATCATAACCAGCCCTTGTTTTTGAGAAGATGAAATCATAACACTACCCCTTAATCTTTGATGAACTCGATGAATTTAATATAGCACTGTTTTTGGGGTTTGATCAACATATGCTCGTTAATCTTTTCAAAAACCACACTTAACTTGTCTGGTTTTACGTGATTCTGACTAATGAAACTATGTTTTTTGTCCTGTATTTAAAGTGTTCACATTGTTTTTTTTTTATCCTTTCTTGTTTTAAGTATTTGATTTTATAATGTTAAATGGTTTGTGGTGTTGGCTTTGTAATTGTTTTTTGTTTCGAATGGTATGTTGGGTGTTTATTTTGTCTGTATTTCTCAAAAATTGAGAAAATTAAAAAATGTGCTATGAGGTTGCATCGTCAAATCGAAAGCATGGAGTGAGATTTTCTTACCTTATGAGAAAATATGGGCTTCAAAAGTGTTTAGTGATTTTATGGTTTATGAAGTCCGCACTTTTATCTGTTATTGAAATTATGATTTTATTTATCATTGACTTACTTTTCTTGTCTGATGTTTTTTTTACTGAATTAAGGTCAGTTTTCTTAGTTTTTACCCCTAATCATCAGTAGTTCCTCCTCTCTTAGAGCGCTACTAAGACTATTTTCTATTTTGTGTCTGTTATTTATTCTTGTTGCCTGCATTACATACATCCTGGTGGTTTAATCGTCAGTTTGTAAAATGGCGGCTTACCTGGAGCACTTATCTGTTTTTCAGTTAAATAGTTTTAGAAAGCGCTGGTTATTGTGTCGTGTGATTTGATGGGTTCGGCTGATGAGCAAAGCTTGGCCCCAATGTTTAGTGGCATCATTCAGCCTCATCGGCTTTATTATTACGTAGGCTGAGGGTTACAAAATGTTTCGAATCGCTAGCGAGATCCAACTTTCGTAGATTGTGTCTTTACATCAAAACTGGTCTACCTAGACTAGCGGCGAGTTTAAGTAAAAGGTGTATACTGCATGTGGAGTTGGCTGGCGATAGGGCTATCAGGTGTGTATTCCGTGTTGGGAGCAAAGCAAGCTAACCCGACACAATCCCTCGTGTTTAAAATCTTTACTCTGCTACTTCTTCTTGTGTTGGTGTTAACTCAAGGTGCATCCGCAACATATACCTACTGGATTGCGGGTGGGCTTATTGTGTCTATGGTGGCAGATACGCTGCACTCGTTTAAAACTCGTAAGCTAATCTATTTTACGGCTTATCTGGTTGCCCAGGTATGCTACAGCAAGTCATTTTGGGTGCAGCTTAATGGTGAGATTGTCTGGTGGCTGTTGGCCCTGCTGCTTGCAGCGAGTATCGTAGCGTTCTTTTTGTTGCTACCTCAACTCGACTCTCTGGTATTCCCCGTTGTGATCATGGGGATGATGCTGGTTCAACTTGCTTGGGCTGCCGGTGAAGTTTGGTTACAAGTGCCGAGTTACGCCAATGCTATCGGCTTTAGCGGAACCTTAGTTCTGATCTATTCGGCGCTGGCATACGCGATACACGGTTATCGAAAACCGATGAAACACGCCTATTTGTGGGTGAGTGGCAGTTACTTTTTTGCTCATGCCCTCATTGTTGCCTCAATCATTTACTAATTTAAGTCAAAGCAGCTCTTGAGGATTTCAGTAAACTGAACGCATTGTTCTTAATAACTGGAGTCAATAATGAGTGAAATCCATGCTCACGAGCTGCTAAACCTACTTAGAGAAACGCCAATGGATCGCGAAGCCCTCACGCAGCACTTTGGCGCTAGCGTTCGCTTTCACACCTGTAAACTGAATGATCTAGACTTAGATGCATTACTAGCATTTTTGCTCAAGCGTGACAAAATTCGTGAGCTTGAAGGTAAGTTTGTGGTCAATATGGCGCGAGTTTGTAATCACTAAAACGGCGGCTAAGATCGAGGGTGAATATGGTGTTTTCGCCCTCAGTCATATACTCATGTTGTCAGTTTGCTATACACTGGCCGCCATTTTTTAGGTGAGGCCAGAATATGGACATTCTTTCTGCAGCGACCATGCTGTTTCTAATCATGGACCCTCTCGGTAACTTGCCGATTGTGTTGTCTATTCTCAAACATATCGATCCCAAGCGTCGTCGTAAGGTATTGATTCGTGAACTACTGTTTGCCTTACTGATTTTGATGCTGTTTCTGTTTGCAGGACAAAGCATCTTAAGTTTTTTGCATGTCCAGCCAGAAACGCTCAGCATTTCTGGTGGCATTATTCTCTTCATTATTGCGATTAAGATGATTTTCCCGAGTGCTGGCAGCATCACTGGACTGGCAGCAGGCGAGGAGCCCTTTATTGTTCCGATGGCCATTCCTATGATCGCAGGCCCTTCAGTGATTGCAGCCTTGCTTTTACTGTCTTCGCAACATCCAGAGAAAATGTTGGAAATGTCAGCATCAGTCGTAATTGCGTGGGGCGCAACATTTTTTATACTGATGTTTTATGGCTTCTTTAATCGCTTGTTGGGTGAACGTGGCTTGAAGGCGGTAGAACGCTTAATGGGCTTGTTACTGGTGATGATCTCCACTCAAATGTTCTTGGATGGTGTAAAAAGTTACATTGGGTGACGAACGAAACGCAGAAAAAAAGCCGCTCACAAGAGCGGCTTTTTCGTATCTGAGCGATTACATCATGTGTTTACGACGAATATCGAGTAGGGCAAAAATACCAAAAATCAGGATTGAATATTTTTCCCAACTGCTCATTTTTATTTTGTCGCCAAATGCACCAATGAAGATGGCCATTTGTAAACCGTGCATGATGAACAAAAAAGCGGTCATGATGTATAGCGCAATCGCGGCATTGCCGGGAAAGGGCATAAAAATATTTAGGATTAATACTAACCAAACAAAGGCGATAGCCGCTTTGGCCAGCATAATTAGTGCTTTCATTTAAGTATCCTTTTAAATCGAGGCGTTATGCGGAGGTACGTTCGTACAGACGATAGCTCACTTGGCCTGCTGTTTTTTCTCGATGTAATTGCCAGTTTTCTGGTAAGTCGGCAATATTGAGTTCTTTTTCTGTTTCAATATAAATCATCGCATCTTCCGCGAGCCAGCCATTTTGTTCTAGCAGAGCCACGGTCTCATCCAATAGACCTTTGCGAAACGGTGGGTCAATAAACACCACATGGTGAGCAGAACCCGGTTGCTTCAAAAAACTCAGTGCGTCGGTATTTACCACTTGGATGTTGTTCGCGTTAAGAGAGGCAACATTCTTTTGTAACTGTTGGAAAGCTTGTGGGTTTAGCTCAACCATGGTCACTTGCTCTGCTTGGCGCGAAGCTGACTCAAATCCCAAGCCGCCAGAGCCAGCAAACAAGTCGAGACATTTTGCCTGTGGTACATCTTGAGCTAACCAGTTAAACAGCGTTTCTTTGACGCGATCTGTCGTGGGGCGTAAGCCTTCAGCATCGTGTACAGGAAGTTTTCTGCCTCTCCATAAGCCACTAATAATGCGAACAAAGCCCGTTGTTGGCTTTTTTTGTGATGAGTTTTGCTGGCGACGTCTTACCATAGATTTTTTGACCGCTAATAAAGTGATACTATATCTAATCGCCCAAGCAATGAGCTTGGAGCTTGGATACAGCCCAGAATATTCAAGATGACAGAGTGTAACACTAATAAGATTAGAATTACCTAATCGGAAAGTTTTCAGAACTTTGTCATTAGCCTTTTTTAGACAGATAATAATCTTGTCAAAAAAGAGTCATTAATAGATAAAAGAACAATCTAGGATAGCCCCAGATGACGGAAAAAAAGAAGCGCGGATTACTTTCGTGGCTAGGTTTTGGTGACGAAGAACAAAGCCCAAAACCAAAAACTGAAGAAACAGTAAAAGAAGAAGCAGTGGAAGCGCCTTCTGAAGAGCAGCAAACCGAAGCGGTTGCTGAGCAAGCGGAAGCTACGCTAGAACTTGAAGAAGAAGCGAAACAATCAGAGACTGCCCCAGCAGAAGCAGAAGCAGAAGCAGAAGCAGAAGCAGAGGATCCAGAAGTCGTATCGGCCGCGCCTCGTGTTCAAGAACAAGAAAAGCCAACAGAAAGCTTTTTTGCTCGTCTTAAACGCAGCCTAAGCCGAACAAAAGCAAATATTGGTGCTGGCTTCTTCGGTCTGTTCAGCGGTAAGAAAATCGATGAAGACTTATTTGAAGAGCTAGAAGAGCAACTGCTTATTGCTGATGTGGGCATGAATACCACAACAAAAATTATCAACAACCTGACAGAAAAAGCCACACGTGGCGATCTGAAAGACGGCGAAGCCCTTTATGGTTTGTTGAAAGAAGAAATGGCTGAGATTCTTTCTAAAGTCGAACAGCCACTAGAAATCGATAGCAACAAAACGCCTTACGTCATCTTGATGGTGGGTGTAAATGGCGTGGGTAAAACCACGACCATCGGTAAGCTAGCGAAGCAGTTCCAAACTCAAGGCAAAAAAGTGATGCTTGCAGCGGGAGATACTTTCCGTGCCGCAGCGGTTGAGCAGCTACAAGTGTGGGGTGAACGTAATAATGTTCCTGTGATTGCTCAACATACTGGCGCAGACAGTGCCTCTGTTATCTATGATGCGATTGAAGCGGCAAAAGCACGTGGTGTGGATGTGGTGATTGCTGATACAGCAGGTCGTCTACAGAACAAAGCGAACCTAATGGAAGAGCTGCGTAAGATTGTACGTGTGATGAAGAAAATTGATGACTCTGCACCACATGAGATCATGCTAACGCTTGATGCAGGTACAGGACAAAATGCCATTAGCCAAGCGAAACTTTTCAGTGATGTTGCCCCTCTAACCGGGATTACTTTGACTAAGCTGGATGGTACAGCCAAGGGCGGCGTAATTTTCGCTATTGCTGATCAGTTCGGTATTCCAATTCGTTACATTGGTGTGGGTGAAGGTATCGAAGACTTGCGTCCATTTGAAACTCAAGAGTTTATTGACGCACTGTTTAGTCGTGAAGAATAAAAAGAGTTAGAGGAAATCAACGGTGATCAAATTTCAGCAAGTAAGCAAAGCTTACCGAGGTGGTCGACAAGCACTGCAAAAAGTCGATTTTCACCTGAGGCGCGGTGAAATGGCGTTTTTAGGCGGACATTCCGGGGCTGGTAAAAGTACCTTGCTGAAATTGATCTGCGCGATAGAGCGACCAACCGATGGCAAAATCCATTTTAATGGCCACGACATCACGCGTATTCCAAGCAAAGACATCCCTTTTTTGCGCCGCAATATTGGGATTGTTTTTCAAGATCATCGCCTATTGATGGATCGCAGTGTGTACGACAATGTCGCTCTGCCAATGCGTATCGAATCGATTTCTGAAAACGAAATCAAACGCCGTGTTTCTGCGGCGTTAGATAAAACGGGCTTACTCGATAAAGCTCGTTGTCTACCTAGTCAACTTTCTGGTGGTGAACAACAGCGCGTCGGTATTGCCCGTGCTGTGGTTAATCGACCAACGTTGCTGGTGGCTGATGAGCCTACGGGTAACCTTGACCCAGAATTATCCAACCGTGTGTTGCGTCTATTCGAAGAATTTAACCGTGCGGGCGTGACTATCCTACTTGCCACGCACGATGTGGGGTTAGTAAACACTCGCCCACAGTATCGTCATTTTGAATTGAACCAAGGCTTCCTAAGTGAGGTAGAAGACTATGGCAGGTAACAAGCACTCCCAAAAGAAGGGGAAAGGCCGCAGTGCCAAGCGTGCGAATACCGATGGTTTTTTCTCTGTCCATGCAAAACAAGCTAAATCCTCTTTTAGCGCCTTATGGCAACGACCACTAGGCAACATTCTGACCCTAGCGGTCATCTCCATGGCACTTGCCATGCCAGCTTGTTTGTATCTATTGGGGAAAAACGTTGCGGGGGCAGCGGAAGATGTCGCTTCTCCTTCACAAGTTAGTGCTTACTTAGTTGAAGGCATGCCGGATGCACGAGTGATGGTTCTCAAAGATCAAATTGAAACTTGGCCTTTGGTAAAAGAGGTAGAATATATTTCACCGCAACAAGGTCTATCTGATTTAAGCCAATATGCAGGGTTCGACCAAGCTATCAGCCTTTTAAGTGGCTATGCGCTACCTGGTGTGTTGGTGATTACGCCAGATTCGGAGCTAAAAAGTGATATTCAGTCATTAGCCAAAGACGTTCGAGAGCAACAAGATGTGACCGACGTGAGACTTGACGAAGACTGGCTGGCGCGTCTTGATGCCATCAAAACTCTCGCGAGTATTATTGTCATTACCCTGACAGTGCTGATGCTCGGTGCGGTATTTTTAATCGTTGGCAATACATTGCGATTTAATGTGCTGGCGAATAAAGAAGAGATTCAAACCATGAAACTGATCGGTGCGACGGACAGTTTTATTCTGCGCCCTTACTTGTACACAGGTATGTGGTTTGGCGTGTTAGGTGCCACTATTGCGTGGTTGGTAACGGCTTTAGTGACCATTGTCATGAATAGTGCGGTGGAAGACCTTGCTGCGTTGTACGATAGCCAGTTCCGCCTGATTGGTCTAAGTTGGGATGAATCTTTGTTATTAATCATCATTGGGAGTCTTTTGGGATGTATTGCGGCGCGTTTTTCTGCGCAACGACATTTAAAAGAAATTGAACCAGTTTAAGTGATGGCGGTCTTATTACTTGGATTTCATTAGCACTAGCTAATTTTGAACCCTTGCTTAGACCAAATGTTTATGGATAATTGCTTCCCCTTCTTGAAACTTGTTCATTTTGAGTTCAAGATATCGAAGCTAAATTGCAATGTAATGCTCCAGATCAGAGATTGATGAGGAATTGAATGACAAAAGAAGCGTATCCGATGGCTCTAGTCACGCAAGATAGCCTTGATAGCTATATTCGCTCAGTAAACAGCTACCCAATGCTGACTGCAGACGAAGAGCGTGAGCTGGCAGAACGATTACACTATAAAGGTGAGATTGAGGCTGCAAAAGGTCTAATTCTTTCGCACCTACGATTCGTTGTTCACGTTGCTCGTGGTTACTCTGGCTACGGTTTGCCGATGGCGGATCTTGTGCAAGAGGGTAACATCGGTCTAATGAAAGCCGTTAAGCGTTTTAACCCAGAAGTAGGGGTTCGCTTGGTTTCTTTTGCTGTCCACTGGATCAAAGCAGAGATCCACGAATACGTGCTACGTAACTGGCGTATCGTGAAAATTGCGACCACTAAAGCGCAACGTAAATTGTTCTTCAACCTGCGTAAGTCGAAAAAGCGCTTGGGTTGGTTTAACAACGGTGAAGTGGAAACCGTTGCGCGCGAGTTAGGTGTTGAGCCTTCTGAAGTTCGCGAGATGGAATCACGCTTAGCGGCGGTGGATTCAACCTTTGATATGCCAACTGATGAAGACGACAGTTCAAACGCTTACACAGCGCCGATGCTATACCTAGAAGACAAATCGTCTGATGTGGCCGACAACATTGAAGCCGCCAACTGGGAAATGCACACCAACAATCGCTTGGGTCATGCATTAGCGAGTTTGGATGAGCGTAGTCAGCGCATCGTGCGTTCTCGTTGGTTAGATGATGAGAAAGCAACATTGCAAGACTTAGCTGATGAGTTCGGTGTTTCTGCCGAGCGTATTCGCCAGCTAGAAAAAAATGCAATGAAGAAACTAAAATTGGCTGTGGGTGAATTTTAATTTCCACTGCTAATTGAAAGTAAGATTTTCATAGAAAGCCGAGATCATGTGATCTCGGCTTTTTTATTGTCGATCGAAAATCGATAGCGTTTGCGATCCGGATTTTATGTGCTACCTGTGTATAACTCTGTGAAGTAATTATTTATCAACTGTTCGAAACCCGGACAAAATAAGGGATTCAAGCACTTTTCCATCTGGGGATAGTTATAGATATACACACAGTTAGATCAGGATCATCACTACATATTGTGGATCAAAAGATCCAAATACACTTTATCAACGCAATTCACAGCTTTATCCACAAATGGTTGGAATGTGTACACTTTTGAAAACCCTGATTATCCATGTGTCTAAGTTTGCCGTTGGATAGGTTACAATAGCGGCAGTATACCCAAGCAGCTTCAAATATGGATTTTATGCTGTACCACGGGTGCTGATTAGTACGTTAGGTTCGAGGTTGCTTGGGTATATTAATAAGACAATGAGAAAGTAAATGGATCAGTTTAAGCATATCGATGTACAAGGTGCGCAAGCGCTGCTCGAGCAGGGTGATGCGAAGCTTGTAGATATCCGTGACCCTCAATCGTTTGCCGTTGCGCATGCGGAGTCCGCGTATCACTTAACTAACGATACGATCGTTGCGTTTATGGATGAAGTGGAGTTCGAACAACCTATTCTAGTGATGTGTTACCACGGCATTAGTAGCCAAGGTGCGGCGCAATATTTGGTTAACCAAGGCTTTGAACAGGTGTACAGTGTAGATGGTGGCTTTGAAGCCTGGCATCGAGCAGAACTACCGATAGTGAGAAGTTAATGAAGAGATTGGTAACGTTAAATAATCCACGTATGGCGCAAGCCTTTATTGATTATATGGCCTCTCGCCAAATTGACATCGAAATGATGCCAGAAGGGGATGGGCAATTTGCGCTGTGGCTGACTGATAGCCAGCATGAAATAGAAGCGGAAGCCGAACTTAAGCTGTTCCTTGCTAACCCGTCTGATTCAAAATACAGCGCCGCCTCGTGGGACGTTGCCGATACTCGTAAGAGCACATTTCATTATTCCAGCCCGAGTATCATAAGCATGGTCAAAGCGAAAGCTGGCCCCATGACTTTGCTGATCATGACAGTCTGTATCATCATCTACTTGTTACAAATGTTTGGCTTTGGCAATGGCGTGTTTAAGTTGTTGCACTTCCCGGCTTTTGAGGGGCAACAATGGCAAGTGTGGCGATGGCTAAGTCATGCGTTACTGCACTTTTCAGTAACTCACATCGTGTTTAACTTACTATGGTGGTGGCAGTTGGGGGGCGACATCGAACGTCGTCTCGGTTCCGGTAAGCTATTGCAACTCTTTGTGGTGTCGGCAGCGTTTTCAGGGGCAGGCCAGTTCTATGTTGAAGGGGCTAACTTCGGCGGCTTGTCTGGCGTGGTCTATGCACTGCTTGGTTATTTGTGGATACTGGGTTACCGCTTGCCACATTTAGGCCTTACGTTACCCAAGCCAATTATCGTCTTTATGTTGGTATGGTTAGTTCTTGGTTTTGTGCAGCCATTTATGGCGATTGCAAACACCGCTCACTTAGTTGGGCTACTGTCGGGGATGGCGATTGCGCTGTTTGATTCAGGCAAGATGAAATACCAACAGCAAGCCTAAAGCAGATGAAATGAAAAGACCGCTCAAGAGCGGTCTTTTTTTATGTTCAAAACGGATTTGGGTTTATTGATAAAGGTATTTTGTAAACAACAAATCGGCAATGATGGTTTTACCTGTTTCAGGCAAAAGCGTTTCGTTGAGGGTCGTCACTAAGGTTTTGCGCAGATCTTCTCGGCCAGACAGGGACTTAATCGTATCTTCTGTTTGCTTACCCAATAATTCAATCACTGCATCGCGAATCAAAGGTTGGTGATGCTCAACAACTGATAAATCTTGTTGACTCATTACCATGATGTCGATGCGCACTTGCACATAACCTAACTTTTTGCCTTTGGTGTAAAAGTTAGTAGTGAGGTCAGGCTCTAGGGTAAAGTATGCCAACTTAGGTCCAGCTTCTTCCGTTTCAGCCCAACTTGGTGCGGCGAATAGTATGGTTAACGCAAAAATAATTTGGGCTATATAACGTTTGTACATATTTCTAACTTTTCTTTCTCTGGATCGCGATATTCGAATCGCTTCAGTCTTGATACAATGGGCCGTCTATAACAAATAACGGAACTTACGGTTACATACATTACTATGGACGGTAAGTTGTTGCTTTATTGTACGCATAAAGCCTCCAATTGAATACTAGTATGAATCAGCCAACATCACTCTATCTTGCTTCTTTATTGGAAGTAGAGTGGCAAAACCCCGAAGAATTCGAATTTCCAAATGAATTTGCCAAGCACTGGCTTGAAGAGCAAGGGTCTTTGTCACGTCGTTTAAAACAGCACTGCCAAGCGTTAACGGTAGAATTGCTACAAAATCAGATCGTCACTGCGGCGACGTTAAAACAGGACGAAAGCCAGTTATTGTCCGAACAAGATTGCTTACTGAGAGAGGTAATTTTGTGTGGTGACAATGATAACTGGGTTATCGGACGGACATTAATTCCTCGCTCAACCTTAGTTGATCAGCAGTATGATTTGGCTCAACAAGGGGATATCCCACTAGGACTAACTGTGTTTAGCGCAGACAACGTTGAGCGAGACTCTTTGCAAATGGGATGGGTAGCCGTACCAGAAGGACATTTGTTAGCGCGACGCTCAAGGTTGTGGATGAATCACAAACCGATGCTGGTCGCCGAGTTATTCTTATCTAATTCACCAGTTTACGCTAAGGAGACAGTGTAAATGTCCGCAGAAAAAGCCAAAGCATATTGGCAACTGATGCGCATGGATCGCCCGATTGGTTCACTGTTACTGATGTGGCCAACGATTTGGGCGCTAATTATCTCAGCCCAAGGGATGCCGAGTTGGGATGTATTTATCGTGTTTGTATTGGGTGTATTCCTAATGCGTAGCGCGGGGTGCGTGATTAATGATTTTGCTGACCGCAAAGTCGACGGCCATGTAAAACGTACCAAACAACGCCCACTGCCATCAGGGAAAGTGACAGCAAAAGAAGCGATTGGATTATTTTTGGTTTTGGGTATCAGCTCGTTTTTGTTAGTGCTGACCATGAACCCGCTGACGATTCAGCTATCCTTCGCTGGCATTGTGTTGGCGTTCATCTATCCATTTATGAAGCGTTACACTCATATTCCGCAGCTATTTTTAGGCTTGGCTTTTAGCTGGGCGATTCCAATGGCGTGGGCTGCACAAACTGGGGAATTACCATTGATTGTTTGGTTTTTGTTCCTCATTAATGCTTTGTGGACCATTGCGTACGACACTCAATATGCGATGGTAGACCGAGATGATGATCTAAAGATTGGCATTAAATCGACGGCAATTCTGTTTGGTCGTCATGACAAGCTTATTATTGGTGTGTTGCAACTGATTACACTCGCGATGTTGGTTTGGTTAGGGCAGTTCTACCAATTGGGACAAAGTTACTACTGGACCCTTTTGATTGTAGCGTCGTTGTTTGTTTATCAGCAGCACTTAATTCGTCACCGTGAGCGTGAGTTGTGCTTTAAGGCTTTCCTTAACAACAATTATGTTGGCATGGTGATAGCGATAGGGTTACTGGTCGCATTTTGGTAAGCGAAGAAATAGAAAAAGGCATCCGATTGGATGCCTTTTTTCTTATTGGAAGAAGGTAAAACGGTTACGACCGAAGTTGGTGAATACTCTCTTCGATCGTCAGTTTCACTTCTGGATAAAGCAGAGTGAACAGTAGCCGTGCAAATTGCTGCGTTTTCTTCGTGTCACAGTCACCTTCGTTATCGAGGTATTTTTGCTGTTTGAGCGTATTGAACATCGCGGTAAACACACCTTTATCGAAGAATTCTGGCGCATTAATACCGTGCAAACGCCCTAGGCGCTGAGCAATATCTTGGCTCTTCTGCTCTAGGTCCGATTTACCGAGTTCAGGGTAAGCAACAAGCAAGTTCATCGCGATAGAGTAGCGTTGCAGCGTTTCAGTTATCGTTCGACCTAACAGAACCAAAGGCTGGTTGTTCGATTGATTGATTTCCAGCTTATCACCATCAAGACTAATCATTTTCTGATCGGCAAATTCATGCAGTGTTTTAACGACCAATTCATCCAACTCGTCTTCTTGGTAACTTAAGAACAGCTCTTTCTTCAAGAATGGGTAGATTTGCGCGACATTCGCTTGAATCTTGGCTACCGAAAGGTTGCGCTGACGAATGAGCATTTGGGCAATTAATGACGGCAGAGCGAACAAGTGAATGATGTTGTTGCGATAGTAAGTCATCAGGATCGATTGGCTACGGTCCAGCGAAATGATGTCACCCATGCTATCGGTTTCAATCACGAACTTATCAAGCGAAATTGCATGATCGACCAACTCCTCAGCACTTTCGGTAGGGATAGTGGAGGTGCTTGAGTACGGATTATTTTTGAGTAGCTTTAAGTAACACTCGATCTGATTGATCAGCGAGTCACGAGAAAGTGCACGTTGACGAGAAGCAAGCAGTGCGGTTGCACACAAGGTCAACGCGTTTGCTGCCGCCGCATCATTGATGTGCGTCATCATCTTATTAGCAAGGTCGTTGACCACAGGATTCATCCATTGTGGTTTGTTACCACCCATGCTGTCGATGTCTTTCGTCCACTCAGGAGCATGCTCGTTCAAGTATTGGTTGAGCTGAATTGGCTCACCGAAGTTCACATAGCCCAAACCAAAGTTACGCAGTTTACGCAGAGTACGCAGTACAAGCCCTGCGTTTTCTTTCTCTTTGCGTTTGCCACGCAGCTCTTTCGCGTAAGTGCCCACTTCCATTACGTGCTCGTAGCCGATGTAGACCGGCACTAGCGTTACTGGGCGGTTTAAACCACGTAGCATTGCTTGGATGGTCATAGCTAGCATACCCGTTTTCGCTTGCAGTAAGCGACCTGTACGTGAACGACCACCCTCACTGAAGTACTCGACTGAATAGCCTTTGGCAAACAGCTCAGCTAGATACTCACGGAAAATGGTTGAGTACAGTTTGTTGCCTTTAAAACTACGACGAATAAAGAACGCCCCACCACGACGGAAAAGCGGACCGGCCGGGAAGAAGTTCAAGTTAATGCCTGCCGCAATGTGCGGAGGCACCATGCCTTCATGGTATAAAACATAAGACAACAGCAGGTAGTCCATGTGACTACGGTGACACGGAACGTACACAATTTCGTGGCCGTCTTGCGCTAAACGACGCACAGTCGAGGCGTTATTGATGTGCAAACCTTGGTATAGTTTTGTCCATAACCAACTCAGGATGCGGTCGCCGTTTTTCACCAGACTATAGGAGAAGTCGGCAGCGATTTCATCCATGATGTCGTGGGCTTCTTTACGTGCCTTATCAATCGAGATGTTTTTGCTCTTGGCTTCGTCAGCAATCGCCAGTTCAATAGCTGGAGATTTTAGTAAACGAGCAAACAACACTTGGCGTTGTGGCAGGTTTGGGCCTGATGCAGCCAGTTTCTGGCGTGAGAAGTGGATACGCGCCACGCGAGCCAGTTTGTGCGCAATTGCGCTGTCGGTACCGTGAGAGTCTGCCATATAACGCAGAGATACCACGGGACTAAAGCGAACTAAGCAGTCGCGTCCCGCCGCCATTACTGCTTTGGCTTTTTGCGGACCATTCATCGGTTGAAGGTAAGGCTTTTGGTTCTCTTCTTTACCTGGCTTACGACCCCAAAGCACGGTTGCAGGGATCATTTGAACATCCAACTCACTATCCAGCTTGTGCAGTTCCAGTAAGTCAGTGAACAGAGAAACAGAATCGGTTGGGACATCATTATCGTTGTTCATCACAGTTGGACGCGCAGCGATAAAGACGAAACGGTTCAGCGTTTTGCCATTGATTTCCAGCGGGCTGAGCGGGTCGGGTAGACCAAGGCTCATGGCTTGTTTTTGCAGTGTCAGCAAATCCACGTTCGAGCGGAACGGCAGGGCATATACAATCGGTTTAGTTAGGTCGATGTTCAGATCTTCAATCGGGTTCGACGGGATTGTGGTGCCCTTTACCAGTACCGATAAAGGTAGTTTTAGTAATGAACGTGAAAATGATTGTCCAGAAGACATAAAGTTCACAGCCTCAATAGGTATTCAAACAGGCCTAACCTTATTTCAGTTTCCGCTTTGCATGTCTTCTCTATAAAAAGAGATGAGTAGGGCAATAGAAATAAGCCTAGGCGATAAAATTTAAGCGCTGCAAGGATACCAGAAACTGGTCAAACCTTTTAATTTTATTGGCTGTAAATTAGTCGAACCCCTAAGTTATTGCTTTGACTTGATTAACTGAAAAGTCGGTGTTTTAAACGAATAAAGAATGAACTTAATCGGTAAGCTGAAAGCTCTCCACAAATAAATTAAAAAACAACCAATTGGGTTTTCATTTGAGCATTTACTGGATATACTCACAGTTAACTGTATAAAAAGACAGGTGAGACATGAAGCCGTTAACGCCACGCCAACAACAAGTCTTCGATTTGATTAAAAGTAAAATCGATGACACCGGAATGCCACCAACTCGTGCAGAGATTGCGCGTGAGCTTGGCTTCCGCTCTGCGAATGCCGCAGAGGAACACCTAAAAGCGCTTGCTCGTAAGCAAGCAATTGAAATTATTCCAGGCGCTTCTCGTGGGATTCGTATCCTGCTTGAAGACGCAGCCAATGATGAGCAGGGTTTGCCATTGATTGGTCAAGTTGCAGCGGGTGAGCCAATCTTGGCTCAAGAGCACGTAGAGGCGCACTACCAAGTCGATCCTGCGATGTTCAAACCGCAAGCGGATTTCTTACTTCGTGTAAATGGCGAGAGTATGAAAGACATCGGGATTATGGATGGCGATCTGCTCGCGGTGCATAAAACCCAAGACGTGAGAGACGGTCAAGTTGTCGTTGCGCGTGTTGATGATGATGTGACTGTGAAGCGTTTGGAGCGCAAAGGCTCAACCATATTACTGCATGCTGAGAATGAAGAGTTTGCCCCAATCCAAGTGGACTTAACGTCTCAGCACCTTACGATTGAAGGCTTAGCCGTTGGTATTATTCGTAATACCGATTGGATGTAAGTGTATTTAAGCAGCCCAGTTGATCTGGGCTGTTTTGTCTTTTCTCTTCTTTTCTCTTTTTCTACTTCCTCCAAAAGCTTGCTCATCATCTTGACCTTGTTTGTTTTGGCCAATTTATAAGCTTGATAATGTAATTGATATTCATTATCATCTTTATTAATGTCTATGTTTTCTCTCTGGCGCAGGAAATGCCCATGTCTCAGTCTAAACATCAAGTTCCTAACCATCTATTGAAGCCACTGTTATTGCGTAGCCGTGAAAGCATGGTCGACAATGGCTTGGTGTACGATCCGATAGCTGCTAAAGCGTGTTTGAGCTGTAAGATGGCGCCGGATTGTTTAAGTGGTGATATTGCGCAGAAGCAATTGCTGCACGTGACGCTGACTCAGCTTTGTGACCAGCAGGTTAGTCACTTCTTACAGCAGTATCCCGATGCTTGGATAATCAATGTCGGAGCGGGGCTGGATACCCGCTTTTATCGTTTGGATAATGGACGCTGCCATTGGATAGAGCTGGATGTGACGGAAAATTTGGTATGGCGTCAGCGCTTGTTCCACAAAAATGAACGCTATGAACATCGCTGTGGCAGTGTGGATGAAATGTCGTGGCTAGAGACGTTAGCCATTCCAGAGCAAGCACCAGTACTCATTTTATGTGAAATGGCACTGCTCGATTGCACAGAGCGCCAAGTCGCGAAATTTATTCAAACCTTGGGTCGACATTTTGTCTCTGCTGAACTGTGTATGGTGCTGGCAGGAGATTTAACGGAAACCAAGTGGGGGCAAAAGCTTGGCTCTGATCGTTATGCTCATGGCTTTGAAGCGCCTGCAGCACAGATATTGCAATGGTTACCATGGGCACAATGGGTGAAAGCTTTCTCGCCATTCGATAGATTCTGTTCTCGTTGGAAAGCTTGGCAGCGTTGGCTTAATAAGATTCCAATGTTGAAGCATCGCCTCACGCCAGTCCTCGTTCACATCAAGTGGTAATTGGCTAGTCGTTAAGCGCTCAGGTACACTCGTCGATCTTACTGATGAGGTGCCTGTGACAAATTCAATCTTCTCTCCTTTATCTAACCCAAAAGTTCATCGCCAAGTTTTAGCTTTAGCGATACCTATGGTGCTGTCGAATATTACTGTTCCATTGCTCGGTTTGGTCGATGCTGCGGTGATTGGTCATCTAGACCACGCTTGGTATTTGGGTGGTGTTGCGTTGGGCAGCACCATGATCAGCGTGACGTTTTGGCTGCTTGGTTTTTTGCGTATGTCGACTACTGGGTTGGCGGCGCAGTCCTATGGCGGTGAAGACCGAAAGCAACTTGCCTTGGTGTTTATGCAAGGCTCACTTATGGCGCTGCTGTTTGCGTTAGTCTTCCTTATTGCCCATACCCCGATAGCTGATTTGATCTTTGGTTGGAGTGACGCCAGCGCAGAGGTAAAACACTACGGTATGCAATATTTCTCTATCCGTGTGTGGAGTGCCCCCGCTGCGCTAATGAACTTTGTGTTGTTGGGGTGGCTGCTCGGGACGCAAAATTCCAAAGCACCAATGTGGATGGTGATCATCACCAACGTGACTAATATCGCCCTCGATTTGTTGTTTGTGATTGGTTTGGGGTGGAAAGTAGAAGGCGCTGCGCTGGCATCGGTGATTGCTGACTACTCAGGCATGGGTTTTGGTCTCATGTGTGTTTGGAAAACCTGGCGAGAGAGGCAATTACCATCACCTCAAAAGTTGCTAACCAGCACTCAACACGGTTTAGGGCGCTTCGTGAAATTGAATCGTGATATTTTCTTACGCTCTTTGTGTCTGCAAGCGGCTTTTAGCTTTATGACGTTCCAAGGCGCGAGCTTTGGTGATGAGGTTGTCGCTGCAAATGCGGTTCTGATGAGCTTCCTGATGATTATCTCGTATGGCATGGATGGCTTTGCTTACGCAATGGAGGCCATGGTCGGGAAGGCGATTGGTGCCAAAGATAGGCAACAATTGAGTGCATCGCTTGTCGGCACTTTCTTTTGGAGTTTGGTTATTTGCTTAGGACTGACCGCGCTCTTTGGTTTGGCGGGATCGCAGTTGATCGCCATGATCACTTCAATTGAGGCGGTACAAAAGCAAGCAGCGGTGTATCTACCTTGGCTGGTGGTGATGCCACTTGCGTCGATGTGGTGCTTTCTATTGGATGGCATTTTTGTCGGTGCAACCAAAGGCAAAGACATGCGCAATAGTATGTTTGTCGCGACCAGCAGCTTCTTCGTTGTCTTTTACTTATTCGCCGAGTGGGAAAATCACGCGCTGTGGTTTGCAATGACGAGCTTTATGTTGATGCGGGGTATTGGTTTAGGGGTTATCTTTCTCTACCAATGGCACAAGGATACCTTCCTAGCACAATGTTGATATAAAAACAGCAGGTCCAAGCCTGCTGTTTTTCTGTCTGCTATCAAGAAGCATCGATTAGAACAAGCGGTTCAAACCATTCAACGCAGCGACACGATACGCTTCGGCCATTGTTGGATAGTTGAAGGTGGTATTGACGAAATACTCGATGGTATTCGCTGAGCCTTTTTGCTCCATAATGGCTTGACCGATGTGGATAATTTCCGCGGCACGTTCGCCAAAACAGTGAATCCCTAAAATTTCTTTGGTTTCACGATGGAACAATATCTTCAAGCTACCGATGTCTTTTCCTGCGATCTGTGCACGAGCTAGATGCTTGAACGAAGAGCGTCCTACTTCATACGGTACTTTCGCAGCTGTTAGCTCTTGCTCGGTTTTACCCACAGAGCTAATCTCTGGGATGGTGTAGATACCCGTTGGAATATCATCAATCAGGTAGTTTTCTGCCTGACCTTTCGTAATGGCTTGTGCGACAAATCGCCCTTGGTCATAAGCGGCGCTTGCAAGGCTAGGGTAACCGATGACATCGCCTACAGCGTAAATGTGTTCGATATCGGTTTGGTAGTTACGGTTTACTTTTAGTTGTCCGCGAGAGTCCGCTTCCAGACCCACTGCACCCAAATTCAACTTATCGGTGTTACCTGTTCGACCATTCGCATACAACAAGCAGTCTGCCTTCATCTTCTTGCCAGATTGTAGGTGAATAATCACGCCATCTTCTGTGCCTTCGATTTTTTCATAGGTCTCATCATTACGAATTACCACACCGCTGTTCCAGAAGTGGTAAGACAGCGCATCTGACACTTCGTTATCCAAAAACTCCAACAAGCGGTCTCGGGTATTGATAAGGTCGGTTTTCACTCCAAGTCCGCGGAAGATAGAAGCGTATTCACAACCGATAACGCCCGCACCGTAAATGATGATATGGCGAGGGTCGTGTTTCAGGCTCAAAATGGAATCACTGTCGTAGATGCGCTCATGCAAGAAATCTACGTCGTTAGGCTGATACGGACGAGAACCCGTCGCGATGACAAACTTATCTGCAGAATAGATTTCTTCTGTACCGTCGCTTTGCATCACTGCAATTGAGTAGTTATCGATAAATCGCGCGGTTCCGAACAAAAGTGTGCATGAGTTACGGTCATAAAAGCCCTGACGAAGTCGAGTTTGCTTATCAATGACCGATTTAGCATGACCTAAAATGTCAGAAAATGTTGCATGAACGCTGGTGTTGTTTCGACAAAATAGCGGGTTGCTATTAAATTCGATGATGCGGCTAACGGCATGACGCAGTGCTTTTGATGGAATGGTACCCCAGTGAGTACAACCGCCGCCGACACTGCTTTCTTTCTCGACAATGGCAACATTCAGTCCCGCTTTGGTTAATCCCATTGCAGCCCCTTCTCCGCCAGGGCCACTACCGATTACGATCACGTCATAGTGATTAACATGCGCCATGATGCCTTCCTTGTTATATTTGCTTAACATTGCTTTAGCGCGATTTTAACTCATTTACTCTATTGGTACACGTCATGCCTGTTAGAGAGTGGAAGTGATCACGCAGAATCGACCAAAAGGGTGATTTGGTATGTTGTATGTCTATAAATTGCATCTAGAACATTGCAATTAGATGCATGCCAATAGTAACGTTCTCGGCGCTCAGAGCGAGCGAAGCAACATATCTTTCTCCGTAGGAGCAAATTGCGTTATATTGAGGCTCTTGTACCCTACAGAAAAAGAGCAAGTTAAGAATGAAATCGATGGGAATCCGCGCACAGCAAAAAGAGAAGACACGTCGATCATTGATCGATGCGGCATTTAGTCAATTAAGTGCGGATCGCAGCTTTTCCAGCCTTAGCTTGCGAGAAGTCGCCCGAGAGGCAGGGATTGCACCGACTTCTTTTTACCGCCACTTCAAAGATATGGATGAGCTAGGCTTAACTATGGTCGATGAAGGCGGTTTGCTACTACGTCAACTGATGCGTCAGGCGCGTCAACGTATTGTGAAAGAAGGTAGCGTAATTCGTACCTCGGTCGAAACCTTTATGGAATTCATTGAAAGTAGTCCGAACGTTTTTCGTTTGTTGTTGCGTGAGCGCTCCGGCACTTCTGCTGAATTTCGTACCGCTGTTGCTCGAGAAATCCAGCATTTTGCGGCAGAATTAACCGAGTATTTAATGAGCACCGGCGTGACCAGAGAAGAGGCGTATACTCAAGCAGAAGCGTCTGTGACTTTGGTTTTCAGTTCGGGGGCTGAAGCTTTAGATTTAGATCGACGTGAGCGCGATGAACTCGCCGAGCGATTGATCATGCAATTGCGAATGATAGCCAAAGGGGCCTATTGGTATCGCAAAGAACGTGAACGTAACCGATTAAAAGGCGGGATAGAATAATGTCGAATGGAAATAAATCTGAAAAGAAAACGCTGATTTTGGCACTGGTTGCAGGTATGTGTGGTGATGCTTTGTTGTCATGGTTGACCATGAGTGAAGTGTCTTTTTCAATCTTCCCATTGATTGCACTCGTACTGGCTGTACAAGCTCTTTACCAAGAGTACCTAAATAATCCGGTATCAGAAGATATCCCATTAGTTGGCTTGGCGTGTTTCTTCGTAGGTGCGTTTGGTCACTCTGCGTTTATTAAAGCGCAATACCCAGAAGCAGGCTCAAACTTCTTCGCGATCATGGTTTCAATGATCTTACTCGCATGGATTGGTAAGAAGCTAGGTTTTGTCAGCAAGAAGACTTCTGCGGAATAAGCAAACGAATCAAATTAAAAAAAGCGAGCCATTGAGCTCGCTTTTTTTGTCTGAAGCTGGTGGACTAAGCTTTACGTTCCAATAGCACGCCAGCTTCCATGTGGTGGGTATAAGGGAATTGGTCAAACAGAGCAAAACGCGTCACGTTGTGTGTTTCGCATAGAATGTCCAAGTTCTCTTTTAGAGTCTCAGGGTTACAAGAGATGTACATGATGCGCTCGTAACCTTGCACCATTTTACAAGTATCGACATCCATCCCAGCACGTGGTGGATCGACAAAAATCGTGTTGCAGTTGTAGCTCTTCAGATCCACACCTGCATCTTGTAGACGACGGAATTCACGCTTACCTTCGATCGCTTGAGTAAATTCCTCTGCCGATAGACGTAAGATTTGTACGTTATCAATCTTATTGGCGGCGATGTTGTACTGTGCAGATACCACAGATGGCTTCGCTAGCTCAGTTGCCAGTACGCGGTCGAAATTCTGTGCCAACGCCAGCGAGAAGTTACCGTTACCACAGTAAAGTTCTAGTAGGTCACCAGTGCTTTCTTGGGTACAGTCGACAGCCCATTCCAGCATCTTCTCTGCGACTTTGCCGTTCGGCTGAGTGAAGCTGTTCTCTACTTGTTGGTAGATGTAGCTTTGACCATTTACATCGAGCTTCTCGATCACGTAGTCGCGGTCTAGGACAATCTTCATCTTACGAGCACGACCAATGATGTTTAGATTGAAGCCTTCATCATTTAAACGCTGTTTAAGGGCTTTCGCGTTTTCAATCCACTCTTCATCAAGTTGGCGATGGTAAAGGAGTGAAACCAGAATCTCACCACTTAGTGTCGATAGGAAATCCACCTGGAACAGTTTACGACGTAGTGAGTCGTTGTCTTTCATCGCTTCAACCAATAGCGGCATCAGGTCGTTGATCAGACGGCTTGCTGCAGGGAATTGGTCAACACGGTACTTCTCACGAGTTTCTTGGTTGAACATGATGTAGTAAAGATCTTCGCCTTCATGCCAAACACGGAACTCAGCACGCATGCGGTAGTGCTGCTCTGGTGATTCAAACACTTCCAGTTCTGGCATGTTGTATGGCGCGAACATATCCGTGAGACGTTCGACTTTTTCAGCCAGTTGTTCTTGGTAGCGTTGTGGGTTTACATCAAGAGTAGCCATGATCTTACCTTTTATGGTGCATTCAATTTAAGAGCGCAGATTTTATTCAATCTCAATAGGATGTCCAGTTTTGTACTGGAATTGATTTAAAGATAGTGCGTACAGGCAGAGTAGAAAGCAAAATCAATCAAAACGTTACAACTTCTAAGGGCAATATTGGCTGGACAAATAATCAATAGCTGAATAATATTTGCCTCAAGTTGGTGCTATCTAGCAATCTAGATGGCTGAAATGGGAATCTGGTGTGAATCCAGAACTGACGCGCAGCGGTAAAAGAGAACGAACGCTCATCAGACACTGCATTAGTTTATGTGGGAAGTCGAGCAAGTAGGCGGTACACCCGTGCTCTTGAGTCCGAATACCTGCCAACAACTGAGCCACAGCACTGGACTGTCATGATGACAGGGCTCGGAAGGAATTACGCGATTTAGGACAATACAATGAGAAAATCCGCTCTGGCGATAACTTTGGCATCGCTGCTTTCACCTGTCTCTTATCTACAGGCCCAAGAAACCTCCACTGACGAAACCATCGTTGTTACTGCAAACCGTTTTGAGCAAGCCGAAAGCCGTACGTTGGCAGATGTCGAAGTAGTTACTCGACAAGACATCGATCGCATTCAAGCGAAAACCCTACCAGATGTATTGCGTCGCCTTACGGGGATTCAAGTTTCACAAAATGGTGGTCGTGGTCAGTTAGCGTCTTTATTTGTTCGTGGAACCAGTTCCGACCAAGTTTTAGTACTGGTTGATGGCGTACGTTTTGCACGAGCAGCGAAGGGCGCTGTGGACTTTAACCAAATCCCACTTACTTACGTTCAACGTATTGAGTACGTACGTGGTGCGCGTGCGTCACTTTATGGCTCAGAAGCGATTGGTGGCGTGATCAATATCATCACCATTGCGCGTGCTGACGAAGAAGGAACGAAGTTAAGTGCGGGTTTAGGTAGTTTAGATTATCAAGAATTGAGTGTGGCATCTGGTATTAAAGTCACAGAGAGCGGCCAGCTAAATATCGCGCTTGGTAGTGAAAGTGATGATGGTTATAACGTTCGTCCTGTACCGGGAGTTAATGACGGTGATCGCCATGGCTTTGATACAAAGAATGGTCTGCTAGGTTACGTGCATAACTTCAATGACCAGTGGTCTGCATTTGGTAACCTACGTGCTTACGAAAATGTTTATCAATATGACAGCAGCTACGGCAGTCGCGGTTACTACGAAGCAGAAAAAGATGATCTTTCTGTCACTCTGGGCGGTAAGTATCAGTCTGATAATGTGATGTCAGAACTACAAGTAACGGCACAGAAACAGAAGTCTTGGAACTATGAGCAAGCAAAAGGCAAACACTCAGGTACTGAAGATGAACTTGAGCAGCAAAATGTCCAGTGGACCAACAGTTACTTGCTAAACAACAATACGACGTTGGCTGGTGGTATTGATTGGCGCAACGAGTCTTATAAAGACAAGAGTGCGAATAAAACGTTTGATCGTACCAATGGCGCTCTGTTTGGTATGGCAACCACCAGTATTGATAAAGCAATGCTTGAGGGCAGTGCTCGCCTTGATGATAACGAAGAATACGGTAGTGAGTTCACTTACAGCTTAGCGGTTGGTTACCAGTTTGTGCCAGAGTTTGGGGTTAAAGCTTCTTTTGGTACTGCGTTTAAGGCTCCAAACCTATATCAACAGTATGACCCAACATACGGTGAGAAAGATCTTAAGCCGGAAGAGTCAGATGCTTGGGAGCTAGCATTCAGCGGTGATGTCCAAGGCGTTTTTTGGTCCGTAACGGGTTATGACTATAAAATCACGAATCTTATCGATTACCATCCAACCACATACAAATATTTGAATGTCGATGGTGAAACACATATCCAAGGTGTGGAGCTTGTTGCTGAGTTTGATACAGGGATTGTGCAGCACCAGTTGAGTGCAGATTACAAAGATGCTGAAGACGATAAAGGGCATCAGTTGCAGCGCCGCGCTAAAGAAATGTATAAGTGGAATGCTTTAGTGAGCTTCGATAAAGTGGATTGGTCGGTTAGCTATCAGTACGTCGGTAAGCGTCCAGATGTGGATTACAGCACTTGGCCTTCACAAGATATCACGCTTTCTTCTTACTCGTTGGTTGATACGGCAGTGACTTACTATCCGAATGAGTCGACCTCTATTAGCGCTCGTATCGATAATCTACTTGATGAAGAGTATGAGATGGCAAAAGGTTACCCCGCTGCAGAGCGAGCGTACTATATCAACGTTGGCTACGAATTCTAATCGTGAATGAGCACAAACCGCCTTCGGGCGGTTTTTAATATTTTGTGGTGGAAAATCGAATGAAGAAACCCAAGCGAGTGGTGATCAGTTGGTCCAGTGGTAAAGATTCGACATTAACGCTTGAGCGCCTTAACGAGAATCCAAATTATCAAGTTGTCGGTTTGTACACGACTTACGTAGGGAAAGAAGTCCCTTTCCAAGCAACTCCGCTTGAAGTCGTACAAATGCAAGCAGACTTACTTGCGCTTCCGCTCATTACTATCGAGCTACCTGAAATCTTTCCAAGTAACGACATTTATCAATCGACCATCGTTAATGTATTACAAAGTAGTGGTCTGAACATAGAAGCTGTCGCATTTGGTGATATGTTTTGTAATGGCATTGCCGATTACCGACGCAGCTATATTGAACCTGTTGGCTGGGAATGCGTCTTTCCTCTATTAGGGGACAGCAGCGAAAAACTAGCGATGGAAATCATAGAGCGTGGTATTCAAACTATGTTAATCACCATCGACGGAAGAGTTCTCCCTCCAGAATGGTGTGGTCGCTGGTATGACAAAGCCCTAATAGAGTCATTACCAAGTCAAATTGATCCCTGTGGGGAAAATGGTGAATTTCACACATTGGTCACGTCTTCGCCATCTTTTCAAGGACATATCGAGTTGACGAAGCGAGATGTAGAATCTGGAGATAGATTCAGCCATCAAAGATACCATGCTAAAGCATTGCCAAAACAAATCTACGCAGTATGATCGCAACGTTTCTGTTCTTTAGGTAAGGCTCGTGCGAGTAGCAAGTAAGAAAAAAGTCCTAGTTTTTGACTCCGGTGTTGGTGGCCTTTCTGTATTCCAAGAGATACATCGCCTATTGCCCCAGCTAGACTACTTATACTTATTCGATAATCAGGCTTACCCTTATGGTGAACTCGATCAGGCTGTACTCATTTCACGAGTTAACCAACTGGTCTCTTCATTAGTCGAAGAACACCAAGTCGACATTGTCGTCATTGCTTGCAACACGGCGAGCACCATAGTGCTTCCTTCCTTACGCGAAAATTTATCGATTCCCGTTGTTGGTGTTGTCCCTGCGATTAAACCCGCATCGCTTTTAGCATCAAAAGGGGTAGGGCTGATCGCCACTCCGGCGACAGTAACACGCCAATATACTCACGAGTTAATACGGGACTTTGCGCAAGGCAAACCAGTTGAGCTGGTGGGATCAACTCGCTTGGTAGATATGGCCGAAGAGAAGTTGCGAGGCAACAGCGTTTCTCTCGACGAACTGACAAATATCCTGCTTCCCCTTCGCGATAAAGTCGATGTTGCGGTGCTCGGTTGTACTCACTTCCCTTTAATCAAAGAGGAGATTCATCAAGCTTTGGGTGGGGACGTTACTTTAATTGATTCAGGCGCAGCGATTGCACGTCGAGTAAAAGCATTGCTATTAAGTGATGAAATTGAGGATACAGAAGAGGGAAGTAAGTCGATTTATGCCAGTGCAACTCCTTGGCAGGAAGATGCACTGAACATTTGTTTAAAGAAGCTAGGTTTTAATCCTGTTCAGGTTTACCACCATCCGGATGTTTAGGATCGTTCGCAATTCTCACTTTTAGCGTTCTCTCCATATATTCCTTTTCATTAAGTTTAGCGATAGCTGGCTTGGCATCTGCCGCAGCCATCACTACAAAACCAAACCCTCTTCTTTTTCCAGTACGCTTATCTTTCATTAATCGTACCGCATAGACCTGTCCATATTCAGCAAACAAATCGCGAACATGACTCTCATTGGCCTTATAAGGAAGGTTGCCGACATACAGCGTTTTAGTTGAAGGATCAGGATCCGAAGATTGAAGAACAGGTGTTTTGCTAGAAAATGAAAAAAGAAAAGCAGTAGCGATAACACCAATGAGGAAGCTCAAGGCTGGTGGGATGATGAATTGAGAGAAGATGATTCCCCCAACGATGGCCAGCCCAACACATAAAATCAGATTTTTTTTAGACGTCATTTTAATTACTACACATAGTGATAAAGAGATCGATTGTCCATTAACAGAATAGACACATGAATCTTACGTATATGGTTGGTGTTTTTCCAACCAATTGCTGTGATATGTCTCAAATGTGACGAAGAAATATGCAAATATCGCACTTTTGGATAATTTGTGACCGGTTGGTTTTTTATTTGCAAAAAACGCTTGTACTAATTTCTCAACTCCCTATACTGCGCATCCACCGACACGGAGTGAGACGAAAGTCACACAGCGAGTCGGAATTGAGAGAAAAGAAATTTGAAAAAAATGCTTGACTCTCTCACGGTGTGAAGTAAGATACGCACCCCTAACGACGAGCAACTAAGTTGCTGAAAATGTTAGAAAAGCTCTTTAAAAATAAGAACCTATCAATCTGTGTGGGCACTCGTTGATGATAATCCAATTCGATACCTCGGTATCAAATTAGGTTTCAATGAAACGAAGTGACCATTGAATCGAAAGATTCAGCACAGTCAATTCAAACATTACTTATGTAATGTTCAGTATTCATTGAGCCGAACAAAATCTTAAATTGAAGAGTTTGATCATGGCTCAGATTGAACGCTGGCGGCAGGCCTAACACATGCAAGTCGAGCGGAAACGAGTTATCTGAACC
>NZ_JAMZAN010000014.1:0-63438 GCF_024181865.1 Vibrio sp. Y58_MX_L22 | reverse complement strand
GCAGAGTCCGTAGATATCTATAATCAAATGAGGCCTCATACGGCTTTAAAATACAAAACGCCCGATGAAGTACATCGAGCGTTTTAGTTAAAAAGTGTCAACCCATATCAGGACGGGTCATACACATTAAAAGGCTAGAGTTTTACCGCCAATTTAACACCTTGACGAATCGCACGCACAGCATCAAGTTCACCCGCATGGTCAGCTCCGCCAATGATATGAATCTTCTCTCCAAGTTCAGACCATTTATCTTCAAACGGACGTACAGACTCTTGTCCAGCACAAATGATCACTTTGTCTGCATTAAGTACCTGCGCGCTTCCGTCTACATGAATGTGCAAACCTTGATCATCAATTTTATCGTAAGACACGCCACCGACTAAATGTACGCCCCGTTTTTCAAGGGTACGTTTATGGATCCAACCTGTCGTTTTACCCGGACCTTTACCTACACGACCTTTACGACGCTGAAGTACCCAGACTTCTTTATCACTGACCGCATCAGGGTAAGGGTATAAACCACCCGGCTGAGACATCTCCTTGTCGATTCCCCATTCATGCAACCAGTCATCCAACGTTTGTCCAACTGGCTCTGTGAGCATGGTCGCGACATCTACGCCAATGCCACCAGCACCAACGATAGCCACTTTCTCACCGACTGGCGTTTTGTCTCGAATGAGAGTTTGATAGTCGACGACTTTCTCTGGGTTATCAATTCCATCAATATTGACTTTACGTGGCTCAACACCCGATGCCATCACTATCTCATCGTATTCTGTGAGTAAGTCATAGTTCGCTTCCGTCGATAAGTGCAGATTCACGCCTGTTTCATCAATACGGTTAGCGAAATATCGTATCGTCTCTCGAAACTCTTCCTTACCAGGAATCTGCATCGCAAGACGGAACTGACCTCCGATGCGGTCGTTCTTTTCGAACAAATCAACCTTATGGCCACGTTCAGCAAGTGTGGTCGCACAAGCCAAGCCCGCAGGGCCAGCACCAACAACTGCAATGTTTTTCTTCTTAAAGGCTGGTTCAACAACAATTTCGGTTTCATAGCACGCTAAAGGGTTCACTAAGCAACTGGCGCGCTTACCTTTAAACACGTTATCTAGACATGCCTGATTACAACCAATACACGTATTAATAAGCTGCGCTTTTTCCTGTTCGGCTTTAGCAACAAAGTAAGGATCGGCCAAAAATGGGCGCGCCATCGAAACCATGTCGGCATGACCTGAAGATAAAATACGTTCTGCTTCATCTGGCGTATTTATACGGTTGCAAGTGATAATAGGAACTGAAACGTGAGGTTTAACTTTTTCCGTAACCCATGTAAACGCACCGCGTGGTACTTGAGTCGCAATTGTCGGAATTCGAGCCTCATGCCAACCGATACCCGTATTAATAATCGTGACGCCAGCCTCTTCAAGTGCTTTCGCCAATTCGATAACGTCTTCAAAAGTGCTGCCCTGCTCGACAAGATCCAGCATAGAAAGACGGAAGATGATGATGAACTTGTCACCTACCGCCTTGCGTACCGCTTTAACAATTTCTAGCGGAAAACGCATACGTTTTTTATAGCTGCCACCCCATTCGTCGTAACGCATATTAGTACGTTTACATAAGAATTGGTTTATCAAGTAACCTTCCGAGCCCATTAACTCGACGCCATCATAACCAGCAAGCTGTGCTAACTCCGCACTATTAGCAAACGCGTCGATGGTTTTCTTTATCTGGCGGTCGCTCATTTCACTCGGAGCAAACTTTGCAATTGGCGCTTTAATGCCAGATGCACTTTGCGAGAATGGATGCATTGCATAACGCCCAGCATGGAGAATTTGCAACGCAATTTTACCACCGTGCTTGTGCACCGCTTCTGTCACAACTTTATGGGCTTTAGCATGTTTTGGCTTGCTGAATTCAGCACTCAACGGGTGTAAACGACCGCGTAAGTTAGGAGAAAAACCTCCGGTTACAATCAGTCCGACACCGCCTTTCGCGCGTTCTTCATAAAAAGCAGCGAGCTTCTGTAATCCTTCTTTGTGCTCTTCTAAGCCCGTGTGCATTGATCCCATCAGAACTCGGTTTCGTAGTTGTGTGAAACCGAGATCCAGTGGCTTTAATAGGTTTGGGTACATGGCAGACATCACTTAACATCCATTGTTATTATCATGGTCTGACCAGATTAAGCCTGCTCAACCAAAAAATCAAACAAGCGTTTACATTTTTGTAACACCGATCAATCTCGTGTGAAAATATGCCAATTGTTGAGTGGTCGTGATAAGCTAAAAAAATGTTATCTTTTGAGATCTTAGAGATAAGAACCCATACTTTGTTAGACTCGGCGTAACTATCTCGTTATGGAGACAAGATGAAAAAACTCTTCAAATTTATTGGTTTGATATTTAAAGGGATATGGAAAAGTATCACTTTCATCAGACTCGCACTGGCAAACCTAATTTTCTTGCTGATGATTGCCGTTTTCTACTTTGCCTTTACTTATACCGGAGACGGTCAACCTGTCGTCGAAAAAGAATCGGCATTGGTGATGAACCTTTCAGGCCCAATTGTCGAACAAAGACGTTATGTAAACCCAATGGACTCTTTTGCTGGTTCCCTTTTGGGTAATGAGCTACCGAAAGAAAACGTCCTTTTCGATATCGTTGATACTATTCGCTACGCGAAAGACGATCCTAAAGTGTCTGGATTAGTGCTAGCACTGCGAGACATGCCAGAAACAAATCTCACGAAACTACGTTACATCGCGAAAGCGTTGAACGAATTTAAAGCGTCAGGCAAACCCGTTTACGCCGTAGGTGATTTCTACAACCAAAGCCAATATTACTTGGCAAGTTACGCCGATAAAGTTTATCTGGCACCTGATGGTGGTGTATTGATTAAAGGTTACAGCGCTTACTCAATGTACTACAAAACGTTACTTGAAAAGCTTGACGTTTCTACTCATGTTTTTCGCGTAGGTACTTATAAATCCGCTATCGAACCGTTTATTCGTGATGACATGTCCGATGCGGCGAAAGAGTCAGCAACACGTTGGGTTACTCAATTATGGAGTGCTTTTGTTGATGACGTAACAACAAACCGAAACATTGATGCGAAAGTGCTTAATCCAACCATGGATGAGCTGATTAACGAGATGAAGTCTGTAAATGGCGATATTGCTCAGCTCGCAGTCAAATTGGGGCTAGTGGATGAACTTGCTACACGCCAAGACATTCGCACTCTATTTGCAAAACAGTTTGGTAGCGACGGCAAAGACAGCTACAACGCGATTGGTTACTACGACTACCTTGCAACGATTCGTCCCGATTACACACTACCTCAACACGACATCGCCGTTGTTCTAGCCAGTGGCGCGATTATGGACGGTCAACAACCTCGCGGAACTGTTGGTGGTGACACGGTCGCAAGCTTGCTGCGTCAAGCACGCAATGATGAAAAAGTGAAAGCGGTCGTGTTACGAGTAGATAGTCCAGGAGGCAGTGCCTTTGCTTCTGAAGTGATTCGTAACGAAGTAGAAGCTCTGAAGCAAGCAGGTAAGCCGGTTGTTGTATCCATGTCGAGTTTGGCCGCTTCTGGTGGTTATTGGATTTCAATGAGCGCAGACAAAATCGTTGCTCAGCCAACAACCCTGACGGGCTCCATTGGTATATTTAGTGTCATCACCACGTTTGAAAAAGGCTTTAGCAAGTTAGGTATTAATACTGATGGAGTTGGCACATCGCCGTTCTCAGGTGACGGTATTACCACTGGCCTTTCTGAGGGCGCGTCTCAAGTGTTCCAATTAGGTATCGAACACGGTTACAAGCGCTTTATTTCTCTAGTTGGCGAGAATCGCGATATGTCTCTAGAGGAAGTTGACAAAGTTGCTCAAGGTCGAGTTTGGACTGGCCAAGATGCACTATCCTTTGGTCTTGTCGATCAAATGGGTGACTTTGATGATGCTGTAGAGCTAGCGGCGAAACTAGCGAACGTAACCGATTACGGCATTTACTGGGTAGAAGAGCCTCTTTCACCTACTGAACTATTTCTACAAGAGTTTATGAAACAGGTGAAAGTCTCTCTAGGTATTGATGCAACAAGCTTGCTACCAAAAAGTCTTCAACCCGTAGCTCAACAATTCGAACAAGACGCAAGCTTGCTCCAAAGCTTCAACGATCCTAAAGGTCAATACGCATTTTGTTTAAACTGCCAAGTGCAGTAGTTTTTCCATCAATATTACAAAGGGCACTTCTACTTGAAGTGCCCTTTTTATTAGGCTTTGCATCTCCTCAGATGACTTTCTGATGCTGTGCGTATAGCCTCGCATCTCAAGGTTATTTAGGTATATAATCCCCGCCTCTGTTCCCCTACACGAAAGAAAAAACGATGACTAGAAAACACATCTACATCGCTTACACCGGTGGTACCATCGGAATGCAAAAATCCGACCACGGCTATGTGCCTGTTGCTGGCTTTATGGAAAAGCAATTAGCAAGCATGCCAGAATTCCATCGTCCTGAAATGCCGGATTACACCATCCACGAATACGACCCTCTGATTGACTCATCAGATATGACACCTGCTGACTGGCAGCAGATTGCGAATGATATTCGTGACAACTATGACAAATACGATGGTTTCGTTATCCTACATGGTACTGACACCATGGCGTACACAGCGTCAGCATTGTCTTTCATGCTTGAAAACCTTGGTAAGCCAGTGATTGTAACGGGTTCACAAATCCCTCTCGCAGAGCTGCGTTCTGACGGCCAAGCAAACCTATTAAACGCGCTACATATTGCAGCAAACTACCCGATCAACGAAGTAACTTTGTTCTTCAATAATCAATTGATGCGTGGTAACCGCAGCACAAAATCTCATGCAGACGGTTTTAATGCCTTTACTTCACCAAACCTTCCTCCACTATTGGAAGCTGGGATCAATATTCAAGTTAGCAACAGCGTAACCGTTGGTGCACAACCAGAAGGTGAGTTTAAGGTTCACAACATCACGCCACAACCAATCGGGGTGATCACCATGTACCCTGGTATTTCACACGAAGTTATCCGCAACACGCTTCGTCAGCCCGTGAATGCGATGATTCTTCTGACTTTTGGTGTCGGTAATGCTCCTCAGAACCCTGAGCTGCTTGGTCACCTGAAAGAAGCCTCTGAGCGCGGCGTTATTGTCGTAAACCTAACTCAGTGTTTGGCAGGTAAAGTGAATATGGGCGGATATGCCACAGGTTGTGCTCTCGCAGACTCTGGTGTTATCAGTGGCTTTGACATGACGCCCGAAGCGGCGCTGGCAAAACTACACTACCTTCTAAGCCAAAACCTTTCTTACGAAGAAGTAAAAGAGAGAATGCAACAAGTACTGCGTGGTGAAATGAGCCTGTAAGTTCAAGCTTTCTGCGATCTAAAAAGCCCAATACAATTTGGGCTTTTTTCTTTCAAAATCAAAATAATAAAATTTTGAGAAACAAGGCGTAAGGATTAATCAATGTTCGGATTCACACGAACAATATCGCTCTCTTCTCCGCTGAATTGTTTTTTAAGCTCTTGTTTTGATTTAAAACTGATTTCACCACCGGCTGCAACCGTCATATGCTGCGCATCAGTATTATGTTTTGATTGATACAACATCACAGCTTGCATACACGAATCTCGCTGCTCTTTAGAAAGTGTTGTACCCTCAGGCCATCTTCCCGTTTCTACTGCATAGACTAAGCGATCATAAACTTCTGGAGTCATCGCTTGTAATAGTTGTTCTGCGTCCATAGTGTACCTTCTTATTACATTCTATTTACAGAACATAACGGGTTAAGAAACTGAGTCAAGAATACGAAAATGAATTGGTGTAACGGATCACAAGCAAAGCCATGAAAAGAACAAACTGGTTACTTCTCAGCCTCGCATGTTTTGTGCTATCGGGCTGTTTTGAAGGTAACGTGACAACCGAAGAGTTGTGCCAAAAAACACCAGAACTGCGTTGCGAGCAGCTCAATATGGATGACGGCCAATGTCGAATTCCAAGAACAAATTTGGTTTGGCATCGGTTTGAGCAATTGAAAAACCCATCGGAAGCAAACCAAATCATCGAATACGGTCTGGTCGCTGAATATAGGAAATGCTTAGAACTCGCCTCCCAGATCACCCCTATTGATCAAAGTGCTCTCAAAAGACAACGCTTTAATGCATTGGTACACAGTATTGATGAGCTAGAGCGCATTGTAAACGAGCTAAAAGGCTCAGAAGACCCGGCTACTTTGTATTTCTTATGGTCTCAAACGGGAGATACTCAAGCTCGGCGCGCATTTTTACAAATGGAAGGGTCTCCCCAATTAAATAATGCTGAGATGCAATATGCATTAGCCACTTTTTATACCAACCGAGATACCAAGAAAACCCTGGAGCTTCTTAATAACGCGTTGTCTTTATCTGATGAAGACAACATCAATCCGGTCATTCTCAAGTCAATGGCAAGTATTCATCAGGGGCTTGGAGACAAAGAGCAAGCGTATCTATGGGCAATGGTCGCGAAGAGATTCGACGTACCGCTTGCTGATGAAAAGCAGCTCCAACGTATGTTCAATTTCAGTCATCCAGAGCGATATAAGCAGTTGGATGAATTAGCCGAATCGGTGGCGAAAGCCATAGAGAAAGGTATCTATTCCCCAGCAATGATACCCAGTGAGATATAAACGAAAAACTCCCGCAATGAGCGGGAGTTTTTATTTAAGTCGAGCGACACTCAGATCACTGTTGAGCATGAATCATCCTGAAAGGATAAAACAATCTCGAGCACAATTTTGTCGTTATTATTCTGATTTGTTGAAAATTAACGACACAGAATTAACACAAAAACGCTCTCCTGTGGTCTGTGGGCCATCTTCAAAAACGTGCCCTAGATGGCTATCACACGTTGCACAACGAATCTCTGTACGTACCATTCCGTGACTTAGATCTTCTAAATAGCGCACCGCTTGATCGTTGATAGGCGCATCAAAACTTGGCCATCCGCAGCCAGAGTCATACTTGTTATCAGAGACAAAGAGAGGGGCATTACAACAAGTACAAGCATAAACACCAGTTTCCTTATTATGCAGTAGCTTACCGCTGAAAGGAGGCTCTGTACCTTGCTCTCGGCAAATACGGAACTCTTCATCAGACAGTTGCTCACGCCACTGTTCATCTGACTTCGTCACTTTTTTCCCGCTTTGTTCCACGACTTTCGGCTCCTTATTTACTGTTCTTAGTATTGACTTTTTTAGCAAAAAACTTGCTTCTCTTAACAGTTGTAGCACATACTTTCTCACCAGGACACCATGCGTAATTAATTTGATAAGAGCACTTATCTCACCAGTTATATTACGCCAACTGGGCTACAGAAGAATCAGTTAAAAGTTTAAAAAACGTACATTTGCAAAGAATTGTTAAAAAAAGCGTCGCTTTTTTTTGACTTTAAACAAGTTAAGTCCGATTATCACTTGCAGATGTTTACTGGATTCTGTAATTTTACTACCAGTTATCTTTAATCAGAAATTAAGTTGTGGAGCAACTATAATGACTATCAAAGTAGGTATTAACGGTTTTGGCCGTATCGGTCGTTTCGTATTCCGTGCAGCGCAAGAGCGCAACGACATCGAAGTAGTAGGTATTAACGACCTTATCGATGTAGATTACATGGCATACATGCTTAAGTATGACTCAACTCACGGCCGTTTCAACGGTACTGTTGAAGTTGAAGGCGGTAACCTAATCGTTAACGGTAAAACTGTACGTGTTACTGCAGAGCGCAACCCTGAAGACCTAAAATGGGACGAAATCGGTGTTGACGTTGTAGCTGAAGCAACTGGTCTTTTCCTAACTGACGAGACTGCACGTAAGCACATCACTGCTGGCGCGAAAAAAGTTGTACTAACTGGTCCTTCTAAAGACGCTACTCCAATGTTCGTTAACGGCGTAAACTTCGACACTTACGCTGGTCAAGACATCGTTTCTAACGCTTCTTGTACTACTAACTGTCTAGCGCCTATCGCTAAAGTTCTTAACGACAAGTTCGGTATCGAATCTGGTCTTATGACTACAGTTCACGCAACTACAGCAACTCAAAAAACTGTAGATGGTCCTTCTGCTAAAGACTGGCGCGGTGGTCGTGGTGCTTCTCAAAACATCATCCCATCTTCAACTGGTGCTGCTAAAGCTGTAGGCGTTGTACTTCCAGAAGTAAACGGCAAACTAACTGGTATGGCTTTCCGCGTACCAACTGCTAACGTTTCTGTAGTTGACCTAACTGTTAACCTAGTTAACGGTGCTTCTTACGAAGACATCTGTAAAGCGATGAAAGAAGCTTCTGAAGGCGAACTAAAAGGCGTTCTAGGCTACACTGAAGATGCAGTTGTATCTCAAGACTTCATCGGCGAAGTTTGCACTTCAGTATTCGATGCTAAAGCTGGTATCGCGCTAACTGACAAATTCGTTAAGGTTGTATCTTGGTACGACAACGAAATCGGTTACTCAAACAAAGTTCTAGACCTAATCGCTCACATCTCTAAGTAATTAGAAAGTTAGCAATTAGCGAATAACTTCGTTAAAGAAAAGGCGGCTCTAGAGTCGCCTTTTTTGTATCTGGAATTTGAGAGAATGCAGACTCGATGTTGCATTTAATGTGCGAAGCGCGTCTAAAAGCTCTCCCCCAGCGATAGGAAAATACACATGGATTTAAAAACTCTCCCAGCCCTAACGGTGCTATCTGATAACGTCACTATCGTTGAAGTTGATCAGATAAAAATCGTCCGCGTGATTCATGACAAAGCGACGGCAGGCATCTCGCTACACGGTGGTCATGTCGTGTCGTTCACGCCTGAAGGTCAAGAAGATCTGATCTGGATGAGCGAAAAAGCTGTCTTCGATGGTAAAGCTGCTCTTCGCGGTGGTATTCCGGTTTGTTGGCCTTGGTTTGGGCGTATCGCTGCTCCAGCTCACGGCTTTGCCCGCACCGCAGAATGGGAGTTGGTTGAACATCGTGAGAACCATAACGGTGTGATTGTTGAACTTGCTCTGTTCCCGACAGAAGAAATCCACGATATTTGGCCCCATATGTTTGACGCTCGTTTGGTGATTGAAGTGGGCGATGAGCTAAAAGTGACGCTCAAAGTCATGAACATTGATGACGAGGCTTGGACCTTCTCTGGCGCATTACATACTTACCTAAACGTTGGAGACATTAAGCAAGCACAAACGACAGGCATGGGTGCCGAGTACATTGATAGCTTGAAAGCTGATGCGGTATGTCAAGGTGGTAATGTTCTACAACTAACTGACACCATTGATCGCGTTTACACGCAACCAGAAGCAAAAATTTTGGTAAAAGACCCGGTATTGGATCGTACGCTAAGCGTACACAATCAAGGCCACAACTCAGCAGTATTATGGAACCCTTGGGCAGAAGGTGCGCAAAACATGGGTGACATGGCTGACGATGGTTATCAAACCATGTTGTGTGTGGAGTCTGCTGTTCATGCACCAAGTATTGAGCAAGGTCAAACGCTCCAACCAGGTGAAACACATGAACTTGTCACTGCCATTTCAGCGCAGTAAGAATCACCATATAAAGGCCGGGGATACCCGGCTTTTTTTGTAATAAAAGCTCTGCTTAGATGGTCCTATCTTTACTAACTTATTGGTTACTGGTCACTTTTGACGGTTTCATTAATAAATATCAAAAAAATTGATCATATAAACCGATAGCATACCGATACAAAACTCATAAATAATAAAAATATCAGGAATTAGTCTATGTTAGAGAGATACCGAAATCAAAGTGTCGGATTCCAGTTGAAACTGGTGATCACTTTGTGTCTATTCATTGCTTTCAGCAGTATTGCAGCGCTTGTTTACCGCAACGCTTCCGATGTTCTATTGGAAAGCACACTGAAAGAACACCAATCTAAAGTAGAATCAATGGCAAAAACCATTGCTGGCCAATTCGATGCTTACCTGCACACAGCTAAAGTCCTCGAATCTACTTTTCGCAATGGCTACCTTGCCGGTGTCTATGTCGAAAATTACACGGTTGACTTCATGGGACATGAAGTACCAAACATCACTCAATACAGTGAAAGCTTAATTAATGACACCAAGTTGGTCGACAGTTTCACACGTGATACCGGCGCTATAGCAACGCTATTCGCACCATTGGGTGACGACTTTATTCGGGTGTCCACCTCCCTAAAAGATCCACAAGGTCAACGAGCGGTCGGAACCACGCTAGGCATCAACCATCCTGGTTATCAGCAACTTAAAGCAGGACAACCGTATTACGCTCAAATTAAATTGTATGGCGAGCGCTACATTACCTACTATGCCCCAATCAAAGATGCGACAGGAAAGGTAGCAGGCCTATCGTTTATTGGCTTACCAGTAGACCAAGCGACACAAACCTTATTCGATGCACTCGAAGAGATAAAATGGGGCGACACTGGTTACACCATTATCGTTGATAACGACGACAACAATCTTGGTAAGTACCTACTTCATCCAGCAAAAAGCGGCTCAGATTCGTCAATACTAGAAGTCGCCGACTACAATGGTCACAAGCCTTTTGGTCAGATTTTCGAACAATCTAGTGGATTAATTCGCTACCCTTTCGAGTACCAAGGTAACGTAGGCGAAAAGTATCTTGTCTACACAGAGGTTCCAGGTTGGAACTGGAAACTGCTAGGTGGTACGTTTATCAAAGAAGTGACAAAAGGTAGCGACACGCTTCTCACACTCATTGCCATCATTTCTTCGGTAGCGGCAATCATTACTTTTGTTGTACTGACACTTTTCTTGAATCGCAGCTTACAACCTCTCACGACTCTAAACTCATACATGACTCGCTTAGCCGGCGGCGAAGTCAGCTTGAGCATCCCAGCGTCTCGTAAAGCATCAAAGAATGAAATTACGAACCTGAGCTCGGGTGTCGCCAGTATGGCAAGTCAGCTCAATGAACTTGTTGGTAAGATCCGTTCAACAAGCGACTTAGTGGAGAGCAACTCTACCAGCGTTGCCAACGATGCACATAGCAATTTGACCCAAGCCGACCGACAACAACAAGAAGTCGAGCAAGTTGTGACAGCGATTGAAGAAATGGCCTCTTCCGCTCAATCTGTCGCACAACAAGTCGAAAGCATTGCGGAAAACGTACGCTCAGCAAATACCGATAGCCAGTCTGGTCTCGCGATTGTTGAAGGCGTATGTATCGACGTTGCTCAACTTAACGATCAATTGGATCAATCAGCAACGGCTATCGAGCAAGTAAATCGCGATAGCGAGAGTATTCAAACCGTCACTAAAATGATTGATGAAATTGCTGAGCAAACCAATTTACTTGCCTTGAATGCCGCCATTGAAGCAGCACGAGCAGGTGAGCAAGGCCGTGGCTTCGCAGTTGTAGCAGATGAAGTGCGCACACTTGCGCACCGAACCCAAAGCTCAGTTCAAGATGTCGTGGAAATTATCGAGAAACTAAAAGGGTCGACTCATAATGCAGTTAATATGATGACAGACAGCCAACGCAGTGCAAACCAGGTCTTGGACAAAGCACAAGACGCGGGCACAGCATTAGAAGCCATCGCAGTACAAGTGCAGTCGATAGCCTCTCAAGCCGACGCCATTGCAGCGACTTCAGAAGAACAAGCTCAAGTTTCACAAGAAATTGCAGCAAATGCCCATTCTATCAGTGAACTTAACCGAGAAAGCCGCAACACGAGCGCAAAAACCTCGCAAAGTGCCATTGAACTTCAACAACAAGCACGAAACTTGAAAGAACAAGTCGACTTCTTCCACTAATACTTAATAAGAGCCGACCCAGTCGGCTCTTTTTGTTTCACTTGAGACCATGCTTTTTGATAGAATTTGCCGCCCTACTTTCTGTTCGAGATCGTCATGAACTATCAATGCCCTCTATGCCACCAAGCTCTAGCGTTAAATGAAAAAACGTTTAAGTGCGAAAACAATCATCAGTTTGACTTAGCAAAAGAAGGCTACGTTAACTTGATGCCAGCGCACCACAAACGTTCTAAAGATCCTGGTGACAACAAAGAGATGATGCAAGCTCGTCGTCGATTCCTTGAAGGAGATTACTACAACCCAATGCGCCAAGAAGTGGCGCAGCTGTGTGCAACATACACTGAGGGGAGCACCCATCAATTATTAGATATTGGTTGTGGTGAAGGTTACTACACAGATCAAGTACAAAAGACGATAGAAACACAAGCGAACCATGCCACGATTTATGGCTTAGACATTTCCAAAGTTGCCATTCGTTACGCGGCGAAGCGTTACACGCACTGCAACTTTAGTGTGGCTTCTAGTCACCGACTTCCCTTCGCAAATGAATCCTTAGATGCCATTTTGCGCATTTATGCCCCGTGTAAAGCTGAGGAGCTGCAGCGCGTTGTAAAAAACGACGGCGTTGTTGTCACGGTTACTCCTGCTAGCCGCCACTTATACCAACTGCGTGAGCGCATTTATCAAGAAGTTCGTCTTCACAATGAAGAACCAGAACATATTGAAGGGTTTGAATTAGAGCACCAGCAGCATCTTAACTATGTTATGGACTTGAAAAACGGAGCCGCAATCGATTTATTGCAAATGACGCCATTCGCATGGAAAGCAACCGATGCTCTTCGTGAAGAGTTGAAATCCGCTACACTTTTCCAATGTGAGGCTGATTTTATGTTGCGTGTATATCGCAAAAAAACACTCAATTAATAAGTCAAAAAAAACAACAAACGCAAATAGTTATCATTTATATTGATTCATTGCTCAGCCTCCATTAATATCATCCGGACATTTTTGGAGGCTTTTCAATGCGCTTTTCTACTTTGAGCTTGCTCTTTGCAGGCTTACTTACTGGTTGCTCTTCATATACGCACACCAACTCTCACGCAACCTCAGCGGAAGTCACTAGTTTTTACGACTACCAACTATACACCCCTTCTGGCGAGCACATCGCTCTAAGCAAACTGCCAATTGAGCTGCAACAAGCAGATGTCATTCTTATTGGTGAATGGCACACACACGCCGGCGTTCATCGCTTTCAAACCGATATGCTCAAACAACTTACGTCCTACGACCGCTCACTCGCGTTATCTATGGAACAATTTACCCGCGACAAACAACCTGTTGTTGACGCTTACCTACGTGGGGAGATCGGCGAACAGTACTTAATGAAACAAGCCAACGCGTGGCCCAATTATGAAAGCGACTATCGCCCTCTCGTGGAGTTTGCTAAGCAGAAAAATCTCCCGGTCATTGCAGCAAATGCACCAAAGAGCATTGTTCGATGCATTGGTCGACAAGGGCTAGATTACATTAACAAGCTCGATGATGATCAGCGGATGTTCATTGCACAAGCCATCAACACTGGTAATAGTCCGTACAAAGAAAAGTTCATGGCATCCATGCATCACGGTAAGCCAGAGCAGACGGAAAAACAGTTTGCAGCTCAAGTTACTTGGGATGAAACTATGGCGGAATCTATCGTTAGCTACCTAGACGACAACCCAGGCGCTCAGATTGTCCATGTTGCGGGCAAGTTTCACACCGAGCAAGGGTTGGGTACGGCAGCATCAATCTTAAGCCGCAACCCGAGCTTAAAAGTGGTTGTAATTAGCCCAACAGATAACGTGCTTTCTGATAATACAGACTATCAGTTAGAGGTTCTCGCACCACCAGTACGGTATGTACAAGATGCTCACCGCATGGCGGCATATCAACATCTAACTAAACGCAATAACGATCTTCAATGTAAGTAGCTGGTCTTCAATTTAAGTTACTACCTTGTCGTTGCGTTGCATCATCACACCGCTCCGAGTTCATAGAGTGACAACGGTCTGCTTCCTGCTGGTCTATTTTTTGCTAAAGATCACCAATAGAAACTAGAAGCGGCAAAAGCAGACCTGTTTTTATCCAAATAGCTTCAGAAATAAACTTTGCCGCCGATAAAAATATAACTGCTTTTTACCCGCACTCAGTGACCGAGTGTCGATGTTCCAAGGAGTATTCGATGAATCCAGTAGGAAGCACTTCTGTTAATAGCTATGCCAAACAATCTGTCGTCTCTAAACAAGCAAGTATTGCACAAGAAGAAACTAGTGCTTCGCCGCTGAAAGTCGAACACAATAAGGTGACGCTTTCGACCGAAGGCAAAGCGCTACTTGCCGCTCTGCAACAAATCGAGCACGACAGCAAGAAAATAGAAGCAGAAGATAAATCTGTTGGTGAAAAGGTCGAATCTTTCACGCATGGTGCGCTTGGCATGGATCACCCCGATAAAATCGAGAAAGAAGAGGATGGCTCATATTCTGCGGGTCAATACCTTTCTGCGGCACTTACCGTTGGTGGCATCATACTGGCATTAGTCTGATAACCAGTCTGATAATCGTCACGACAACAAATCCTATTTGAACCAAACACTTATTGCAGCCCATAATTTAATAAGCCAAAGAACGATATGATGCAAACGTAAGTGAATTCGACCGCTCTTGTGGCCCGATAATACATGCTCGTTTATTGCTCCCTAAACTAGGTTTCTTGTGAAGGCACTGAATGGATAACTTTAGTCCATGCTTTCAACTCCTAAGCGTAATCCAAGCCCACGTTTGTGGGCTTTCTTCTTTCCAAACTAACGAACGTTACAGAGCGACTCATTTTTTCTGCAAAACCAAACAAAAACGACAATTTGGTTAAACTTTTATTACCGACACAAAACCTTCATAAATCATTGCTTTAATGCCTGCGCTTTCAATAAACAAGGAAAATATAATGAAGCGCTTAGTATCTCCAATCGTTACGGCAGTGGCTGCATCTACCCTCTCTTTCAACGCACTCTCAGCTGAAATCAAAAACGTCATTTTGATGATCGGCGACGGCATGGGTCCTCAACAAGTAGGTTTACTCGAGACCTACGCAAAACACGCACCTAACTCGGTTTACAAAGGCGAAAGCACAGCATTATACAAACTCGCTCAAGAAGGTGTGATTGGATCATCACTGACCAATCCAGAAGACGCAATTGTCGTCGACTCTGCGTGCTCAGCTACGATGCTAGCGACAGGAATCCCTACTGCTTCTGAAGTCATTGGCATTGATAGCCAAGGCAACCATGTCGAAACTATTTTGGAAAAAGCCAAAAGTAAAGGTAAAGCGACAGGGCTCGTCTCTGATACGCGTATGACCCACGCAACGCCAGCAGCATTTGCCGCTCATCAACCACATCGCTCCCTAGAAAACAGTATTGCGGCGGATATGCTCGAAACAGGCGTAGACGTGATGATGTCTGGTGGACTTCGTCATTGGATTCCAAAGTCGACAAACGACAAGGGAGAGACATACGAGCAACTTGAAAAGCTCACTCAAGGTAATGTCTACCTAAAATCGAAACGCAAAGACGAACGCAACTTGCTTGCCGAAGCGCAAGACCAAGGCTATAGCTTAGCTTTCAGCCGCGATATGCTCACACAAGCTAAAGGTGACAAATTACTTGGACTTTTTGCTTACTCGGGCATGAACGATGGTATTGCCTACAGTCAAAGCAAAAACGATCCAAAACGCACGCAGCCATCGCTGAAAGAAATGACCACCAAAGCAATCGACATTCTTTCAAAAGACAAAGACGGTTTTTTCTTGATGGTTGAAGGCGGCCAAATTGACTGGGCTGGCCACAGTAACGATGCAGGTACGATGCTGCATGAAATGCTTAAATTCGATGAAGCGGTAAACTCAGTTTATGAGTGGGCAAAAGGCCGTGATGACACCCTGATCATTGTTACTGCAGACCACGAAACCGGCTCTTTTGGCTTTAGCTACTCATCAGCAAACTTGCCTAAACCACAAAAACGCGACGGCGAAGCATTCAAAAATCAGGATTACGCGCCAAACTTCAACTTTGGTCAGTTCGAGATCCTCGATGGCTTATACAACCAAAAGAAAAGTTACTACGGCATGATCAGTGAATTCCAAGCGCTTGATAAGAAAGAGCAAACTCCAGAGAAGTTTGCGGAAGTCGTGAACGCAAATAGCGATTTTTCGATTACGCCTGAGCAAGCAGAACGCGTATTAGCAAGTAAACCAAATCCATACCGACTCGCTGGACACAAATACTTAAGCGAAGAGAACGTACCGACAATCAATGACTTTGATGCTTTCTTTCCTTACAACGACCGTGGCAACTTGCTAGCGCGTGAGCATGCAACAAAGCAAAACACAGTATGGGGGACGGGTACTCATACGCATACTCCTGTCAACGTATTTGCTTGGGGACCTGCAGAAACTATCCTTCCGGTATCAAAAATCATGCACCACTCGCAACTAGGCGAGTACTTGAAACAACAAATTAAATAATCAACTTGCACTTACTTCACGACTCGTGATGTTTCAACGCTCTCGCAAGGGAGCGTTTTTTTATGCATGAAAACAGTTGACGTTTTAAATCGTACACCACAATAATTATGGGTCTTTAATTATATGAATAAAGAAAATGTGCGAAATCTTTGCTAAGCAACCCCAAGACAACTATCAGTTCATCACCCGCTCTATCCGTATTGATGGTCACGCGACCAGTGTAAAACTTGAAGCGAGCTTTTGGACAATTCTTGAGGAAATCGCTAGTGCTCAAAACATGACGGTTCCTAAATTCATAAGCACTGTTTATCAAGAAGCACTCGAATACAATGGTGAAGTGAACAACTTTGCCTCCTTACTTCGATGCGCTTGCCTCACTTACGCCCGCCAACCTCAAGAGACCACTCGTCAAGCACTTGCGCAACTTAACAGTTAATAGCAACCAACCGAGCAATAACCATCCTAGGCTATGCATCCGTATTATAAACCCTTGAGCATCTTCTAATTTGTCGTACTAGAGTACTACCCAGACTCCTTTTGAAATCGCTAACCTGTGCGGACTATCAAGGAGTACCTATGACAAAAATGATTCACACCATGATCCGAGTAAGTGATCTGGACCGCTCTCTACAATTTTACTGTGACGTACTTGAACTAGAAGTCGCTGATCAATACATCTTTGATGGCTTTTCTCTAACCTATCTAGCCAACCAAGAAACTGGCTTTGAATTGGAACTGACGCACAATCACGACCAAAGTGAGCCCTACACTCACGGCTCAGGTTACGGCCACCTTGCCGTCAGCGTGGAGGACATTGAACAAGCCCACAAACGCATTAAATCTCTCGGCATTGAAACTGGTGACATCAAAGCCTTTGACCATCAACAAAAGCATTTAGCAACGTTCTTTTTTGTAACCGACCCTGATGGTTACAAAATTGAGTTCTTGCAACGCCAAGGGCGTTACCTATAACAAAAAGAGTAAACATTATGATTCACTTGACGGCTACCTTTCATGCACAACCGGGAAAAGAACAAGAGTTGAAAGAGGTACTTACCCAAGCGCTTGAACCTACTCGCAATGAAGAAGGTTGCGTTCGTTATCAATTGTTCCAAGATAAAGACAATGCATGCCACTTCGTTTTTCAGGAGCAATTTAAAGACCAACAAGCGTTTGAGCTTCATGGTAAAACAGAACACTTTGCTCTTTTGATTAGCCAGATCGACAACTTGTTAGAATGCGAGCCGAAACTGGTGTTCTTCGACGAACTGTAACTATAGCGCTAACCGAAGATCAAAAAAGGCACTCTACCTAGAGTGCCTTTCACTTGTTGGGACCTGTGATTAAGCGTCTTGCTTCTCCACCATATGCAAATGCACATCTTGTTGTGGGAAAGGAATCGAAATACCTTCTCGGTCGAAGCGTAGTTTCACTTCTTTTGTCACATCCCAGTATACATCCCAGTAATCATCCGTTTTTACCCAAGGACGCACAATAAAATCTACAGAAGACGTATTTAATGTATGAACTTTGATCATTGGCTCTGGAGTGCGAAGTACCGAAGGGTGAGAGGTAATGATATCAGACAATACTGACTCCGCTTTTAAGAGGTCATCCGCATAGCCAATACCAAACACCATATCCACGCGGCGAATGCGTTCATGCGTGACGTTCTTAATAACATCTCCCCAGATTTTGCTGTTAGGCACAATAATAATTTGGTTATCAAACGTACGGATTGTGGTGTTCACCAAACTCATATGGCTTACCTTGCCATCCACACCGCCAGCATACACAAAATCACCAACATCAAATGGACGATAAATAAGCAGCATCATACCCGCCGCGAAGTTGGATAACGTGTCTTGCAACGCGAAACCAATAATCACACCAGCAATACCGAAACCGGTTAGGATTGGCGCTAGGTTCAAGCCAAGCTGAGATAAGCCCACCATGATACCGATCACCCACACGAATTTGCCGGACATCGAGATAAAGAAGTCCTGCATCAAGTGGGAAAGTTTTAAGTTTTTCGATGCAACTGCCTTACGGACCACTTTGCGCGTTAACTTAGCCAGTCCGCGAGCGATCAATAAAATCAGCGCAAAAACAAACAACTGGAAGATATGCTGCGGTGCATTCTCGGCAAACCAATCCAGTGCCGAGTTGGACCAGTGACTCAGTATTGACCACACAACTTTGGTATTTAGTAAATCATGGGTGATATTACCCGTCACTTCAAAAATTTGGCGTTTGTATTCAGACGTTTCTAAACCGACTTTATCACCAATTGAAATCAGGTTGCGTAAGCTTTCTGTCGCAATATTTAGCCTTTGTTTAGTAATGAGCTGACTAAGTTGCAACGACGCTTTTTCCGACTCTGGGCTAGACGAAAGTTGGGAGCCAATGATCTCACTTTGCTGACTCAAGTACTCAATTGAAGCAGACAGTAAGCGCATACGTTTATCAATTTTATCTTTTAGTTCCGCTTCTGCGCGCTCGTTTTGGGCCCCTAGCTCCTTCAACCAAGCGAGATTTTGCCAGCTCGAATCGAAGCTAACATCAAGATAACGCTGTAGCTCTCGATAATCATTAACAAGAGCAAGCTTCTCTTCATCCTTAGCCTTATTTAAATCCTCGACGACTTTCTTTATTTTTTCCGATAGATAGTTCGTTGCGTCCTCAGAGTATTGTTCTTGTTTTTTAACTAGCAAGATCAGCTTGTCGCGAGAGATAGTTTCACGTTCAATCGCTGACGCTAACTGGCTTCTTAATTCTTCATTCTTTTGGAATAGTTGCAGTTGAAGGGCATCACGCTCGTCGCCACTCGCTTGCGAGAGGCTTTGGGATAAATCCACAATCTCTCGGTTCAAGTTGTCAATCGAGATTTCGGCAGCAGAAGGCTCTTGGATATCGTCAGTAGCAGTCGCATGAACAGCCATTGGGGAGAACATAATGACGGCAAGTGCGAATAATGTCACCCAAGATGTCAGGCGCAGTTTCTGGGGGAAATGAAACGTCATGTTTACCTCATAGGGAACAATCCTGATCAAAACAATCAGGAATAGAAGTGTAAAGCGTTGAAATCATACTCCTAAGTTTACAACACTAAATAATAAACTGAGCAGCATTTCGTTAGCGAGACGTCAAAGTTGGGAGCCCCAATAGCAAACAAGCCTTTCATTTAATCAATGAAAGGCTTGTTTTTATTCGACTAAGGACGGTTGGGATGATTTAAAATATGGTCTTCCCAATCCACCACATCAATCTCGTAAACAACTTTGTTACGGACACTTTCCCCTGCCGCATGCATTGCGGACTTAGAGCCGGTAATCAACGGATGCCATTCTGGTAAAGGCTGCTTTTCAGCCAACAGACGGTAAGCGCACGTGTGTGGCAGCCAAGTAAAATCGTCAATGTCTTCTCGGGTCAGCTTGGTGCACTCTTCACCCGAAGTGAAACGGTTTGGGTAATCCTTACACGAACACGTTTTACTGTTCAGCCAGCTACAAGCCACATTGGTATAGTAGATTTCATCGGTATCTTCATCCATAAGCTTATGCAAACAACATTTGCCACAACCATCACAGAGAGATTCCCATTCCTCTTCTGTCATCTGCTCTAACGATTTACTTTGCCAAAATGGAGTGCTCATACTTCAAGTCTCACCAAGGGAATTTAGGGGGCGATTTATACTCTTCTCAACGCAAAAGTTCAAGTTTTGAGAAGATCTTGCATCCTTCCCACATAACGGTGGAGATATTCAACTACTTTCGTTTTACTGTTCTATCCTTAAACAAGTTTCCATTACTCAATTGATCAAGAAGGCATTAAGGAGTTTTCATGGGTATTATTTCTTGGATTATTTTGGGCTTAATCGCCGGCGCACTTGCTAAATGGCTCATGCCAGGAAAAGATGGGGGCGGTTGGATTGCAACAATGTTACTTGGTATTGCAGGGGCATTTGTAGGTGGCTTCCTTGGCGGCATTCTCGGTTTCGGCGGAGCCACTGGCGTCAACATTGGTAGTATCATTACCGCAACACTAGGCGCATTTATTCTGTTGTTTGTTTATAACCGTTTCTTAAAATAATCACGATGATTTAAAAGCAAAAAACCAAAAAGGGAGCGTAATGTTAAGCGCGCCCTTTTATTTTTTTCTTTCTTCACTCTTCCAATCCACGTCAAAATGACCATAATTGCCCCCTTAATTTTTAAGAGGTTTACATTATGGATTGTCGATTAGGATGTGGAGCGTGCTGTATTGCGCCAAGTATCTCTTCACCAATACCAGGAATGCCCAAGGGCAAACCTGCAGGTGTTCGTTGTGTGCAACTCAACGACGACAATTTGTGCAAGCTATTTGGTAAGCCTGAACGCCCTAAAGTCTGTCACGATTTTAAACCGTGTCCGATTGTATGCGGCAACACCAATCAAGAAGCACTCGACAACATCACTGAATTAGAACAATTGACGTAATGCGACTCTAGACCACACGTTTAAAGTTAGTACCTCGGTTGTTTCTCTCCGCGGCAGTAATCAAAGCAAACTCAAGATTTAGCACTTTCCCCCTCTGCTTTTTATCTCACCCTTGAGAACTCTTGCCACATAGCGTTCCATTTGCGGTTTTCGCGCGATCTCCCTCACAATTTATTGACAATTCTCGACTATGTTCAGCGGGTCATTTAATTAAAGATCAGGAAAGAACATGAATAAGTATTTGGCTGAGGCTGTTGGCACGTTCTGGCTAGTGTTAGGCGGCTGTGGTAGCGCGGTGTTGGCTGCGGGTTTCCCTGAAGTGGGTATTGGTCTGTTGGGCGTTTCTTTGGCATTCGGTTTAACCGTTCTGACGATGGCATTTGCTATCGGTCATATTTCAGGTTGTCACTTGAACCCTGCAGTGACAGTTGGCCTTTGGACTGGCGGTCGTTTTGAGACAAAAGACGTTGCTCCCTACATCATCTCACAGGTTATCGGCGGGCTTATCGCAGGTGGCGTGCTTTACGTTATTGCATCTGGACAAGCAGGATTCGATGTTGTGGGTTCTGGCTTTGCCGCCAATGGTTATGGTGAACACTCTCCAGGCCAATACTCGATGATCGCTGCACTTGTGACTGAAGTTGTCATGACGATGATGTTCCTGATTGTCATTATGGGTGCAACAGACAAACGTGCGCCACAAGGCTTTGCACCTATCGCAATTGGCCTGTGTTTGACTCTCATTCACCTGATCAGCATTCCTGTCACCAATACGTCAGTAAACCCTGCTCGTAGCACGGCAGTCGCAGTATATGTGGGTGACTGGGCGGTTTCTCAGCTATGGCTGTTCTGGATTGCTCCTATTGTGGGTGGCGTGCTTGGTGCGGTTATCTACAAAAATCTTCTTGGTAAAGAATCGAACGATTAATCGTTCCTAACTCCCAAAATCAAAAAAGCCGCTGAATTCAGCGGCTTTTTATTAAATTCTGTGTCGACCTAATAGCGAATGTGACAACGTCGTGCCATCAACAAGCTCTAGCTCCCCACCGACAGGCACACCATGCGCGATGCGGCTGGCATCAACTTGGTGCTCTTTACATAGCTCTGCGATGTAGTGGGCAGTGGCTTCACCTTCAACTGTTGGGTTTGTCGCCAAAATCACTTCGGTAATATCACCGCGACGTAAGCGGTAATCAAGGACATCTAATCCAATATCACTTGGACCAATACCATCTAATGGCGACAAATGCCCCATAAGAACAAAATACCGACCAGAATATTGGCCTGTTGCTTCAACGGCTGCGATGTCTGCCGGGCTTTCTACCACACAAATTTGACCATTTTCTTGGCGTTTTGGGTTGGTACAAATGTGACAGACTTCTTCTTCGGTGAAGGTTCGACACTCAGTACAATGACCTATTTCTGTCATTGCCTGACTCAGCGCATCTGCAAGCTGCAAACCGCCTTTTCTATCGCGCTGTAACAAATGAAAGGCCATACGCTGCGCTGACTTGGGGCCAACCCCAGGTAGACAACGTAAGGCCTCCATCAATTGCTCCAGCATATGACTGGTACGCATTAAAAGTCCGCTTAATTAAATATCAGCAGATTAGAATGGCATTTTCATGCCTGGTGGTAGTTGCATACCGCCAGTTACAGAAGCCATTTTCTCTTTTTGAGTTTCTTCAACACGACGGGCTGCATCGTTGAACGCCGCAGCGATCAGATCTTCAAGCATTTCTTTGTCGTCTTCCATCAAACTTTCATCGATGTCAACACGACGTACGCTGTGACTACCAGTGATAGTAACTTTAACTAGGCCAGCACCAGACTCGCCAGTTACTTCCATATTCGCGATTTCTTCTTGAAGCTTTTGCATGCGATCTTGCATTTGCTGGGCTTGCTTCATTAGGTTGCCCATACCGCCTTTACCAAACATGTTTATCTCTCTGGTTTAATGAGGTGTTGCATCAATTAATGGGGTTATACCTTTGGGTTTTCAACCCCATTCCATTCGATTATTAGATAGGGCGCACACTATCTTTATCAAGCTCTGCAGCAAAACGACGTTCAATAAATTGAACATTTGGATCGTTTTCTAAACTGTTCAGCGCTTGCTGTAATTTCTCTTGGTAGAGCCTATCTCTCAGTTCAAGTGGTGTTTCTCCACTCTCCCCTATTTCGATGCTCATGTGGCACTCTTCACCTAACACGGTATTAAGTGCTTTGAGCAATTCGGCTTGAGCTCTATCAGTATTCAAATGAGCTTGGCTGCTTCTCAATAGTAACGAAACGGTTGTTCCTTCCTTACTATAATGAGAGTTTAGCGCAAGTTGCTCTACCAGCTTAGGGATCTCCATTAAGCTGATGAGCTTCGCCCATTCATTATGTTCTAATGACTCATCGATGAGCTTTTGTGCCATTTCAGGCGTTTTCTCATGCTCAAGTGCCTGCTTGAGCTGCGTAGGTGTCAGTTTTGTATTTACTTTTGTCTCAACAGGCTTGCTTGGACGCCAGCGATACGCTTCCTCAACTTGTGGCTCCGTCGACTTCGGAGCTGAGTTTGGCGACACCTGCGCGGAATTGCCATGCAATTGCGCTACTCGGTCGATAACCGATTCTGGTTGTGCAGATGCCGCTTTAGGCTTTTTTGAGCCACCATTTTGAGGAGTGTTCTGTTGTAGGCCTTGACGCTGAGAACGTAATTGGTGACGTAAACCGCTTAGACCACCGCGCGCCGGTGTTGAAACGCTCTCTTGCACTTGTTGAGGTGGCGTTTCATGCTGCGGTGCAGGGTTTTCGCTCATCGGCGGCGCCATATCATACTGTGGCGGAACCCTCTCATATCCACTCGCGTGATATTCAGGTTGTGAATTGGATGAAGGTTGAGGCGCCACTTGTGGTGAGCTTTGTGCTGGACTCGGCTGCTGAGCTCGAGGAGCTGCTACTGTCTGAGCTGGCGCAGCCTTTGGTTGACTGGTACTTTGAGCCGGAGATGACGCTGGCTCGCAGTTACTAGAAACAACATTTGCCCCACTGTTATTTGATGGGCGGAACGCCATCATACGCAGCACAATCATTTCCAAACCGACTCGCCCATTTGGCGAGAGGGTCAAATCTTCACGACCTTTCAATGCAATTTGATAGTAAAGCTGAACGTCTTGCGGGCTTAGAGCTTTACTCAACAGCTCAATTTTCTCTGCATCTGGTTGGGCTCGGTCTAACGATGCGGGCAACGCTTGATACATCGCAATTCGGTGTAACTGTGTTGCGACTTGCTGCAACAAACCATCCCACTCGACACCATTTGCTGCTAATTGCTGGATTTTATCCATGGCTTGTTGAGGTTGCTTGCTGCTGATTGACTCTAGTAAGTGAATCGCTTGGTCGGTATCAATCGTCCCCAACATGTGGCTGACAATATCGGTTTGCACCGCACCGTTACCTAAAGCAATTGCTTGATCAGTCAAGCTAAGAGCATCACGCATACTGCCATCTGCAGCATGTGAGATCATACCCAACGCTTTTGGCTCTGCTGAAACTTGCTCTTGACCTAGGATGTAATCAAGTTGCTGGTGAATATCATCAACGCTGATTGGTTTCAGATGAAACTGAAGACAACGCGACAATATAGTGACAGGCAGCTTTTGTGGATCAGTTGTTGCGAGTAAGAACTTCACATACTCTGGCGGCTCTTCCAGGGTTTTCAACAACGCATTGAAAGAGTGACGCGATAGCATGTGCACCTCATCGATGAGGTACACTTTAAAACGTCCACGAGCAGGTTTGTATTGAACGTTGTCTAACAGTTCACGAGTGTCTTCAACTTTAGTACGTGATGCTGCGTCGATTTCAAGAAGATCGACAAAGCGACCTTCATCAATTTCACGACAAATATCGCACTTACCACAAGGTGTCGCGGTAATGCCGGTTTCGCAGTTCAAGCCTTTGGCAAACAGCCTACCGATACTCGTTTTACCCACACCACGAGTCCCGCTGAACAGATAAGCATGGTGTAAACGGTTTTGCGCCAGTGCGTTTTCCAACGCCGTCAGGACATGTTTTTGTCCGACAACTTGGTCAAACTGATTAGGACGCCATTTTCGCGCTAAAGCTAAATAACTCATTGAATGTATTAATGTCCTTCAAAATCGCAGATGCTGTACACGTTTAGACCTAGTGCTTCTAAACGTTTATCGCCACCGATTTCTGGTAGGTTGATAACGAACGCAGCGTGCTCAACTTCACCACCCAGTTGGCGAATCAGCTTAGTCGTCGCTTCAATAGTACCGCCCGTTGCCAATAAATCGTCGACAACCAGTACTTTGTCGCCTTCAACGATGGCATCTGTATGGATTTCTAGTGTATCAACGCCGTATTCAAGCTCATAAGATTGAGCAACAGTAGGGCGTGGTAGCTTGCCTGGTTTACGCACTGGTACAAAACCAACACCTAGCTCAAGCGCTAAAGGCGCGCCAAATAGAAAGCCACGAGCTTCCGTACCCACAACCTTGGTAAAGCCCATATCTTTGTAACGTTCAACAAGTAAGTTGATCGTTGCTTGGTATGCTTTCGCGTCTTCAAGAAGGCTCGTCACATCACGAAATAGAATGCCTGGCTTTGGGTAGTCTTGGATGCTTTTGATGCTAGATTTGATCAGTGAAATTGTTTCTGTAGTCATAATACCGATTTACTTAGATTGGCTCATCGCCCTCTCTAATCGCAGTATCACGAGGGCAACGAACAATAGGTTTTCACCACTATGTGCTTATTTTCGTAAAAGTCACAGGCGCTGAAAATACAAACGCCCACTCGAAGAGCGGGCACACTATTCTCTACAATCTTAGTGATTTTCTTCTCGGTCAGCAACCAACTCAATCACAGGCAGACGCATAAACCAGCTGAGTAAAACGATTAGCATCACTAAAAGACCAATTTTTACCCAAACGAGGGGGACAACAACGATTGAAACCATGAAACTAAGCGCAATAAAAATCGCACCACGCTTTTTTACTTTTGAAGTAACAGCCCGATGCTTATGCCAATTGTCGAGAATGGGTCCAAACGTTTTGTGGTTATGTAACCATTGATGAAATGCGGGGCTACCACGCATAAAACATGCGCTAGCAAGCAAAATAAAAGGTGTGGTGGGTAAAAGTGGAAGGGCTATGCCGGCTATGCCGAGCACAATACAGAGTCCACCAACAGTATTGAAAAAGTAACGCTTAATACGAATGGTGAACTCCGGTACAAAATAGCTAGATTAAAAGCCTGCGTAACCATTCATTACACGAAGCCAGGTTAGCGTTGCAGGAAGTGTTGGGATCAAAAGAACTGCAATAAAACCTAAAAAGTAAAAAATATTATAAGGCTCTTTAAAATCTTTGTCTGCCATGATGTGTCTTCTCACTAGTTGACTTTGCTTCTCCCAAGGCACAGCGTTAAATTATCGTTGCACAAATGGGTCATTATTGTTTTAAGCGCTGACTATACATTAAACAGCCAAATCTAAACACCAGTAAAAAGTAAGGTTATTGAACTAAACGTATGTTGTTTTGGTGGTTCTAAAAAGATAATAAGCAGCGTCAGGACGCTGCTTATTGGTTTGCAAGTCATAATTATACTAGTCGGGATTTCCGGGTAATACTTAAACTAAAACTTGAAGAACCTAAACACCCGATGGACAACTGTCCTGCAACACTAAGCGGTAAATCGCGGGTGATGAAGTTTTTCATACTTCCTCCCCCTAAACGGTTACCTGCTGCGATGTGTTGATTCGTATTTCCGTCAGACCAATGGCTATCTAAACCCGCAGGCAATATAGAGACCGAGGATGAAGCGAGGTCGGCGACACCAAACACAGCATTGACTGCACCCGCACACTCCGAACACTCAATTCCTTTTTCAATGATCCCTACCATGTCCTTGAGATCAGCACTGAAACTTTTCAAGTTACGGAGATAATCGTCAAACAATGCCCTAACGAGCAATGTCGTCGCAACTCCATCATTAGCTTGGGAAGCAGAATCAACGAGATAAAACGCAAATTGACCATTCATTAACCAACGATAATCGAAAACCAAGGGCATCACATCCGTCGATTGCAATAAACGGTACGAGCAGCGCCAATCTCCCTGAGCAGCATCCTTCTCTGGCAATAGCGCTTGCAGTAAATCTCTTGCCGCACTCGGATTCTGTTGTAAATATTCCAGATGCCAATACAGCTCTTGTTCATCTGGGATTTCACCACCATCATCAACCCTGAACCACTGACTTGAAAAGTCACGTTGTTCTGAGAAGTGGCTATCGGTATCTTCTAGCGTATTCTCTATCGCCTGAGATAGGTGCTCATAATTACCTATCGGTTTAGGAAGAAAATCTTTAATACCAAATCGCAACGCTTTCGCGACATCGGACATTTCATCCGTGCCTGATACCACGATAAGCGGCATATATGGATATTCGAGACTAACTTCTTCGACGAACTCGATACCATCTAAGACCGGCATCGATAAATCACATAAGATAAGATCGGGTTGGCATTCCCTGAGTTGTTGAAGCGCTTCTAGGCCGTTTTCTGCTTCTACTACTTTAAAACCCTGACTTTCTAAATAGGCATTGGTTACTTTACGAAATATTGGATCATCGTCCACCAACATTATTAGTTTTTGATTAATCACTTCCTGTGCCGAGACCATTGCCGTTTGACTGTGAGTCTTAAACATACCTTTATCCCTCACAAAGCTCAGTCAAAAAAACAGATTTATTATTAAGTCATTATTTTTGTTGTGTTTACTTCCAGCAAAACGTGTCACAGCAAGACCTGAGGCCGCTTCGCCTTGTTATAAAACTTAGCTCGGAAACTGCATTAATACAAATATTACGGCGTATAACAGTATTTACTCAAACAGGGTTGCTGTGTTCAAATGATGCAACATGTTGACTTAAAGCAAGCTTTGATCACAAAGTTAATTATAAATTAACCGTAATCGGTAATTTAATGTGTCTGGAAATATGAAATTAGATGACTTAAACCTGTTTCGACTGGTTGTCGAAAATGGGAGCTACACCGCAACTTCGCGAAAAACCATGATCCCGGTTGCGACCATCACCCGACGCATTCAAGCGCTAGAAGACTCTGTCAATCTTCGACTATTGAACCGTCATGCTCGCAAACTCTCGCTCACTGAAGCAGGGGAACGTTTTTACCATGAGTGCTCTCCTTTACTACAAAGGCTAACAACCGCAGCAGAGGAAATCACTGACGACTGCCGAGGAGCATCCGGCAAGATTAAGATATCCGCGCCTTACAACTTAACTAAACGAATGATGATGCCGATGTTCAACAGCTTTATGAAGCAGTACCCGGACATCAACATTGAGCTAACGACAGAGAATAATGCGGACAAGCTTGACCCTACTGAATGGGATGTAATTTTTCGAGTGGGACCGCAACGCGACTCTAGCCTCATCGCGCGTAAGATTGGCGAAGTGAAGGATATTCTCGTTGCAAGCCCTGACTATCTAACCTCGAATCCTGCGCCACACCATGCAGAAGAGCTATCTAACCATTCATTGCTAAAAGGGTACCCACTTATTAAGTGGACCTTGATTAATAGCAAAGGCGAGTCTGTGGTGAATGTTGATCGTGGTCGTTTTCAAGCAAACGCGCTCAATGTGGTGCGCAGCGCTTGTTCCGAAGGTTTAGGCATCACACTAATGCCAGATGTCATGATCAAAGAGTACATCGAGAGCGGCGATTTGGTACGCGTACTGCCAGATTGGAGTGCAAACCCGCGCGACATTTATATGCTTTACAACCACAAAGACCACCTGCCAGAGAAAGTTCGCCTCTTTATTGACTTTGTGATCGCTTATAACATTCACTAACTAGATAGCGAAAACAAAAAACCAGAGCCGAAGCTCTGGTTTTTTTACGACTTAAGAAAGCGCATCCTATGCGCCTTCGTTATGAAGCTCTAGGTTTGCTAAATCCTGTTGGATTTCAAGTTGTGTTTTCGCATCATCATTACGAAGACCATCTAAGAAATCTAGGTATTGTTGGTCGATATCACCCGTTACGTATTCGCCGTTAAACACGGAAGTATCGAACTGAGTAATGTCTTGGTTTCCAAGACCTACAGCCTCTACCAAATCTTCTAGACGTTGATAAATAAGCGCATCGGCACCAATCTGCTTACAAATTGTATCGTTGTCACGGCCATGGGCAATAAGCTCTGTAGCACTTGGCATATCAATGCCGTATACGTTCGGGAAACGAACTTCAGGAGCCGCTGAGACCATGTACACTTTCTTGGCACCAGAATCACGAGCCATCTCAATAATCTGCTCTGACGTTGTACCTCGAACAATAGAGTCATCCACCAGCAACACATTCTTACCTTTGAATTCCGAACGAATAGCATTCAACTTGCGACGTACTGATTTCTTACGTTGTTGCTGGCCAGGCATGATAAACGTACGTCCAACATAACGGTTTTTCACGAAACCCTGGCGATAAGGGATATCGATCGCTTGAGCGATTTGCAGTGCAATGTCGCAAGACGTTTCAGGGATAGGAATGACAACATCGATATCAAGGTTTGCGTAATCTTCACGAATACGTTCGCCCAGCTTTTTACCCATTTCAACGCGAGCGCTGTATACCGAAATTTTATCGATGAACGAATCCGGACGAGCAAAGTACACGAACTCGAAAATACAAGGGTTAAGCTTAGGATTATCTGCACACTGCTTCGTGTAAAGCTCACCGTCAAACGTTGCGTAAATCGCTTCACCAGGTGCAACATCACGGACGAAATCAAAACCGACCGCATCCAATGCCACCGATTCAGACGCAACCATGTACTCTGCTCTGCCGTTAACTTCACGCTTACCTAAACACAGCGGGCGAATACCGTGTGGGTCACGAAATGCAATCATACCATGACCAATGATCATGGCGGTCACAGCATAAGCACCGCGAATTGTGCGATGAACATTGGTGACTGCGCGGAATACGTCTTCGGTCGTGACATTTCCTTTTACTGAGTCAATTTCGTGCGCCAGTACATTTAGTAACACTTCGGAGTCTGAAGTGGTATTGATATGACGGCGATCTTTTTCAAACAGCTTCTGACGAACTTCGTTAGCGTTGGTCAAGTTACCGTTGTGGGCAAGTGTAATACCGAAAGGAGAGTTTACGTAGAAAGGTTGAGCTTCTGAAGCGCTTGAACTGCCTGCTGTAGGGTAACGAACATGACCAATTCCGACCTCGCCTTGCAGGCGTTGCATGTGTCTTGCTTCAAATACATCCTTGACTAAACCGTTCGCCTTACGCAGACGAAAACGATTGCTTTCTATGGTACAAATACCAGCGGCATCTTGGCCACGATGCTGTAACACCGTTAACGCGTCATAAATAGACTGGTTTACAGGCGTTGTGCCCACGATTCCAACAATACCACACATGTCCTAATCCTCGATTTGCGACAGTAGCTGGCACTACTAGATAGTGCCAGACAGAAAACTTGATGTTGCTTGTAAATGCTCGAAGAATGGGGCGATGATACGGCTGAACTCAGGGATCAACTGTGAATCTTTCCACCAATCCGAGCTTGGGAATGCAGTAAACGCATCCATAAAAAACAGCACCGCAGAAACAATTAAGACTCCGCGTAGACCACCAAATACAATCCCGAGAATTCGGTCCGTACCTGATAGCCCTGTTTTTTGTACCAGTTGACCAATGACGTAATTCACCACTGCACCAACTACCAAGGTTGCGACAAATAACGCCGCAATCGCCGCTCCGTTACGAAACATATCATCTTCGATGTTGGTGAAGTACACCGCCAATTTGGCATAGTAATTACTGGAGATAAAAAACGCTCCAAACCAAATCACCAAAGACAAAGCTTCTTTAGCAAAACCGCGAACTAAACTGATCAGAGCTGAAAATCCGATCACACCTAAAATGATAAAATCTATCCAATTCATCTTTTCTTCATCTTAAGTTGGCGCGCATTTTAACAGAAAAAATGCTGACGCAAACGTTTTCTTATGGATTTAATGGCTTAAATTTAAGCAATTGACCTTTTGAACCTGTAATTTTTTGTAATTCTTGAACTTGTCGTTCAAGTTTACTTTTTGACACATCAGGGCCAACAATCACTCTCGTAAACTCGTTTTCTTTCTTTGTGTGAGCTTGATAACCACGCTTTTGCAAATCCGCGACAAGCGCGACAGCATTTTCGTGATTCTTAAGTGCCATCAACTGAATGATCCAAGCTGAATCTTCATATTGATTTTTCTCTTGAACAGGACGAGTGACAACCTCAACTTGCTCTGGTTGTTTGATGACCTCAGGTTTAGATGTTGGCGCTGGCTCGGGCTCAGAAACGGCTACTTGAGCATCCTCACGTTCTTGCACTACAGCTTCAACCGGAGAATCCGGTAACGTAATGTCGTCTTCCACTGGCTCTAATATTTCGAAGTTTTCCACATCACTATCAAGTTCTGGTTTGATAGGAATACTGGCAAATTCTTCTTTGTAGTGCAGTTTCTTACCATCTAGCACATCGGGAAGAACAATGACTCCGACTGCGACTAGAATGATGGTGCCGACTAAACGACTTTGGAATTTACTTGCCATCAAAATACCTTTACTTATTTATTATTTGATTGCCAATGTTCCAATACCTCTCCGACGGTATGGAATGAGCCAACCACCAGAATAACGTCTCCTGTCTTTGCGTGGCTTCTCGCACTCTCGAAGGCGTCAACAGGGTTTTCAAAATGAACTTGCCCATCAGGTAAGTATTGGCACAATTCATCAGCGGTCGCCGCTCTCGGTCCAGTAAGCGACGCTGGATACCATTGTGTTGCAACTGGAGTTAGCGCTTCAATGGTTGCTTTAATGTCCTTGTCATGCAGCATTGCAACCACAATATGGATATTCTTACCCAGATATTGTTGCTTCACTCTTTCTACCAAATACTCAGCAGAGTGCGGGTTATGAGCGACATCAAGGACTATTTCAGGTTCGTGATGCAGTACTTGCATACGCCCCGCCAAACGCGCATTATTCAAGCCATTGACAATATTTATGTCAGTGATTTGCAATTCCGAAGCCCCTAGTGCCATCAGTGCAGTGGCTGCATTTTGTAATGGTAGCGATGGGATTGGTAAATCCTCTAACTCAAATGCCCCACTGCTCCATTTCCAACCATTATCAGTTAGTTGGTAATCGTACTGAATACCTACTTGGAAGAACTCAGAACCAATATCGTCAGCATGAGCCGCCACGGTCGCTGGTGGCGTCGGTTGACCACAAATTGCTGGCTTCCCTGAACGGTAAATGCCCGCTTTTTCAAAACCAATAACATTGATGTCATCACCAAGCCAATCCACATGATCGATCGCTAAGCTCGTAATAACAGAAACATCATGGTCAACAACGTTAGTGGCGTCTAGACGGCCGCCAAGTCCTACTTCAAGTAAGACAACGTCAACTTTCTCTACTTGGAAAATACGTAGCGCAGCAAGCGTACCGAATTCAAAGAGGCTAAGGCTAACATCACCACGCTGCTTTTCTACATAATCGAATGCTTCACAGTGCTTGGCATCTACAACGTCAACGCCATTAATGCGTACACGCTCGTTGTAACGAATCAGGTGCGGAGAACTATAAACACCGACTGAATAGCCAGCATCAAGTAAAATGGCTTCCATTAACGCACACGTTGAGCCTTTGCCATTGGTTCCGGCAACGGTGATTACGGTTGGAGCTGGTTTGGTAAGATTGGCTTTGTTTGCTACCGCTTGGACACGGTCTAAGCCTAGATCAATTGCTGAGGAATGAATATTTGCTAAATAATCAAGCCACATCTCTAATGAAGATGTGGCTTGAGGAATTGGGTTTTGGGTCATCTAACTTTAACCATTAAATTCTTTGGTTTTTATGTTAGTTGATACTTTACCCTTTTTCGTCCGCTTCTGGTACAGAATATGGCTCTTCATTTGGAGATTCGTTAACCGAAACCACCAAAGGAGACTTGTGGTTAGTCATCTTAGCGATAAGACCACCCACACGCTGACGCATTTCACGACGGTCAACGATCATATCAATAGCACCGTGATCAAGTAGGAACTCACTACGCTGGAAACCTTCAGGAAGATCTTCACGTACAGTTTGCTCGATTACACGACGACCAGCAAAGCCAATGAGGGCCTTAGGTTCACCGATGTTGATATCACCCAACATAGCCAAACTTGCTGATACACCACCCATTGTAGGGTCAGTTAGAACAGAAATAAACGGCAGACCTTTTTCTGATAAACGCTCAAGCGCAGCACTGGTTTTTGCCATTTGCATAAGAGACATTAAAGCCTCTTGCATACGAGCACCACCACTTGCTGAGAAACAAACAAGCGCGCAGTTATTTTCAATGGCTGCATCCACTGCTTTCACAAAGCGAGCACCAACGACTGAACCCATTGAACCACCCATAAAGGAGAATTCAAACGCACACGCCACAAGCGGCAGACCAAGCAATTCACCCTGCATCACAACTAGCGCATCTTTCTCACCGCTATTTTTTTGTGCAGCAGAGATACGCTCTTTGTATCGCTTAGAATCTTTAAATTTCAGTTTATCCTGTGGCTCAAGTTCAGAACCTAATTCAACTCGATTACCTTCATCTAAAAATGTTTCCAAACGACGACGCGCTTTCATACGCATGTGATGGTTACACTTTGGACAAACTTCTAAGTTACGCTCTAGTTCAGCATGGTATAAAACCTGTTCACAAGAGGTACATTTAGTCCACACACCTTCTGGGATAGAAGCTTTGCGTGAACTTACTAGATTGCTTTTCTCTAAAATCTTTTCAAGCCAACTCATGGAAGACCTTTTCTCTCAACTCTTCCGCTTCATTGCGAAAGATATAAATTCGACATAATACCGACGGATTAAACCATATCTTGCAGCTACTGTAGATAAAAAACTGGTTGTACCTATTTTTGATATCGTAAATAGCGTATGTTTTCCGTTCACATTCAATGTAAACACTACCGATATTTTGAAATAAGTTTGTAAAATTAGTTCAAATTATCTGGTAAAAACAGTGGACCGATCGGCACTTCAGGTAACCCAAACTCTTCTGGGTAGTCTACATCTACCAGGTACAGACCTTCCGCTTTCGCTGTCGCACCCGCTAGTTTGCGATCTTTGGCGTCTAATAACCACTTGATCCATTCAGGACTCTCTTCGCCACGTCCAACTTTTATCAAGCTACCCGTGATATTACGAACCATATGATGCACGAACGCATTAGCTTTAATATCAATAACCACATAGTTCCCATGGCGCGTAACGTTCAGATGCATCAAGTTTCGAAATGGGCTGCGAGACTGACAATGCGCCGCGCGAAACGACGTAAAATCATTTTCGCCAAGTAGGAACTGCCCTGCTTCATGCATTTTTTTCTCGTCGAGCTCACCATGATAGTGACTAACCCCCGAGTTTAAGATGCCTGGACGTAAAGCATGATTGAAAATAATGTAACGATAACGGCGAGCTGTCGCTGAGAATCTTGCATGGAAATCATCTGAAACTTCCTTAGCCCAACGAACCGCTATATCGCTTGGCATGTTCGCGTTTGCGCCCATGGTCCAAGCTACCATTTTTCGAGTAACGTTGGTATCAAAGTGCACAACTTGTCCCGTGCCATGCACGCCTGCGTCTGTCCGACCAGCACACTGAACTTCAACTGGGTGATTAGCGACGACGGACAATGCTTTCTCTAGCTCTTCTTGGACACTTTTCACTTCTCTTTGGCGCTGCCAACCAAAGTAGTTTGTACCGTTGTACTCGATACCTAATGCGATTCTCATCTTAACCTTCGAACTCTAAAATGGGGCGGGAAGTATATACTCAAGTCACCTCAAGTTGCCAGTTTCACCAAGGGTGACATAAAGGTAGCATCCTACTAACGGGACACAAAAAGGGTAGCAAACGCTACCCTTTTGTTTCGGTTTATCGGCCATTAATGGCGTCAATCAGGCTTTTTGCTTCGCGGCGAATATCATCTTCACCGTAAACAATCGCCTCTTCTAGTAGTTTAATCGCCCCTTGAGAATCGTTCATCTCGAGATAGATTTTAGCCAAATCCAGTTTCCCAGCCGCTTCAGCATTGTTATCTACGTCAATATCGCCGATCTCGCCGATAACATCTGGAAACTCGTTCAATCCGACATCGAGCTTAAGGTCTTCTTCTTCGAACTCACCACCTTCTCTGTCGACCTGAGCCATCAATTCATCAATCGTCATAAATTGATTTTTCTTCGGGTCGAAGTCATCCAAGTCGCTTTGCTCTGCCCAGTTTTCTTGCGCGATCTCTGGCTGACTTAGTGCATCACTCGAATTCCAAACATCACGCTGGTCCTCAGGCACTTCTTCAGTAGAACTTACGTTATCAGCAGCGGGTTTAAAGCCATCCCAATCATCTCCAACATCAAGCATGGTTTCAAAATCCATACCTGCACTTGCGATGGTGTCACTGTCTAGTTTACCTTCAAATACTTCTGAGTTTGCGTATTCCGCAAGAAGGTTAGCCATTGATGATTCATCATCCAAATTACTGAGCGGCTCACCCTCTGTCGCTGTTGGCTGCACTTCTGGGTCAGTATCAAAGCCGTTTTGCTGCGCAAATACTTCAAACAAAGCATCATGATCGTTATCGGCTTGAATAGCTGGTCTCGATGTCTCTGCTTCAACCTTAGGGCTCTCTGACGCACCCTCGTTCATTGACGCGAGAACATCTTCCTCATTGAACTCTGGAAGATCTTGGTCGTCAAAACTTAACTCTTCATCCTCACCGGAGATTGGTTCTATATCTGCAGTCTCAGAGCTCGGTAATTCTGGCTCTTCTTCCATCGACGCCAAGGCATCTTCTTCGCTGAACTCTGGCAAATCGAGCTCATCAAAATTGAACTCTTCTTCGGACTCAGTTGGCAAGTCGGCTTCAACTTGTTCTAGTTCAATGGACTCGGACGTTTCTAACTCCGGCTCATCCACCATAGACGCCAATGCGTCTTCTTCACTGAATTCTGGAAGATCCAGCTCATCAAAATTGAACTCTTCTTCGGACTCAGCTGGTAAGTCAGCTTCGACTTGCTCTGGTTTAACAGACTCGGACGTTTCTAACTCCGGCTCATCCGACATAGACGCCAATGCGTCTTCTTCACTAAACTCAGGAAGATCCAGCTCGTCAAAATTGAACTCTTCTTCGGACTCAGCTGGCAAGTCGGCTTCAATTTGTTCTGGTTCAACGGACTCGGACGTTTCTAACGCAGGTTCGCCAGCCATAGATGCTAGAGCATCTTCTTCGCTGAATTCTGGAAGATCTAGCTCATCAAAATTGAATTCTTCTTCTGAATCGTTGGTCGACTCAGTTTCCGGCTCCAATTCAGGTTCATCCAGTAGCCAATCTTCTTCTTGTGGAACACCGAATTCATTTTCTATTGTATTTGGTGTCGGTGTGAAGGCTGGAATGTCTTCCTCTTGCTCAACGTGAGGCTGTACCTCAGCATCGGACTCCACGGATGGTTCTTGTGTTGAATCAGTATCGGTAGCCTCTTGTTGTAGTGATGAAGCTTCCTCTATCTCAGCTTGTGTTTTTTCAACTTGCTGCGGTAAGTCATCTTCACTATCAAATAGAGCGTCAAGTTCAGCAGAAAAATCCGCTTTTTCTTGTTCTGTTGGCAGAAGTTCTTCACTGTCTGACTCAAATAGGTCGTCTAGCTCGCTCATTAAAGGATCATTCTCTGGTGAGAGGTCCTCTAAATCACCAAGAAATTCATCGCTGCTAAATGGCTCTGAAGCAGCCTCTGGCTCGGTTAATGGTTGATCTTTTGCAGCGTCTGGTTGGCTTTCACTTAATAAAGCGTCGATGTCCAATCCAGACTCAATGTCCTGATCTTCATGAGTTTGTTCTGACTCAACTACGGAAGATGGCTTTTCGTCGGCGTCTGATTCACCAAAACCAAGTGATTTCAGTAACTCTTCCTCTTCCGATTTATTCTGCTCTGGGCTCTCGTCCTCTCGAATCAGATCATCAAACGGATCTAAATCAGCTTCAGTCTCTTCATCAAGTTCAGAGGTAACATCATCAATGAGTTCATCCAGTAAGTCTGTGCTATCTGCGTCTAACTCTTCGATCGAGTCATCACCTTCAAAACCAGAGATTGCTTCTAGCTCGTTTAGTGGATCAAACTCGTCTGTGTCATCTTCATCAAAATCAATGAGTTCATCGAGTAGCTCTGTACTGTTTTCATCTAGAACAGGACCTTCATTGGCGTCAGCTTCTCGAACTTCCGATTCACTAGCCGGTTGTTCATACTGGGCCAATAGCTTATCGATATCGTCGTCAGATGCCTCTCCAACACTAAAGTCATCATCCGAAACGGGCTGTTTTAACTCAGGCTCATCAGTATCTAAATCGAAGTCATCGTTGCCAAGTTCAGCAAACAAGTCATCAAGCATATCCTGGTCGACAGTGTCACTTGGTAACTCTTCTGACGGCTCATCGGCTGCAAGTAACTCGGCAAATGCGTCGTCTGAAAGTGAGTCTGATTTCTCATTCGTATCATCCGAAAGATCGAAGCCAGACTCATCGTCATCGAGCACTTCTAGTTCTGGAGCAACCTCATCTAAGGCTCGCTCCATTTCTTCTAAACCAAGCGCTTTTTCTTCGCCGTTGACTTGGATACCATTGTTCGATGATTCAAACTCATCCAGACCAACATCTAGGTCACCGTCATCACCGATACCCGCAAATGGGTCATCATCCCCTTCTAGGTTGAAATCCAGTTCTTCATCGTCAAGGTTGGCAAAGACGTCTTCTTCTAAATCTGGCTTCTCTTCTTGTGTAGCCTGAGTACTAATATCTTCATCTGCGAACAACTCATCATCAAGTGTGAGTTCTTCATCCAGCTCGTCCGTCGCCGCTAAACCAATTGGCGCAGCTAATGGATCGGTTTCCTGCGGCGATTGCTCAGCAGGCTCTTCCTCTTTGTTTTTAGAACGGCGACCAAGCAACATCACAACCAACAGTGCCAGCAATGCACCTGGAATAAGCGCCGCTAAGCCGACAAGCCAACCATTAGACAAAATCTTGTCAATCGTACTTGGCTGCATGCGTTGTTGCTCAGCAAGGCGCTGGCGCTCTTCAGCAAGCAGTTTCTCGACTTCCGAGCGAATGCGTTCTTCGTCATTCAGCTCATTTTTCAAGGTTTCAACTTCGCTTTGCACTTCTGACAACATTAAGCGAAGACGATGGTTCTTCTCTTCCAATGACTCTAATTCACTTTGTGAGCCTTGAAGTTTGTCTTTTAACGCACTGACCTGCTTTTCACCCTGCGGAGAGGTGTTCACAGGTGGCGCAGGAATAACTGGTATTGTTTTTTGAACCGGTTTTGGTTCCGCAGCTACAGTAGTTTCTGGCTTAGGAGCAACAGGCTTGGGTTCTACTTTTATTTGTGGCTTTGGTTGCTCGGTGACGCGTTGCGCTGGCGTGGCTCTATTTGTCGGCTTCGGCTGTTTTAACTTAGCCTCGTGCGCCTTCATAATCGCAACAGCTTGCTCTGTAGTCGCGCTTTGCACTTGCTCTAGAGACGGTACTCGTAGTCGACTCCCTGGGATCAACTCATGAATGTTTTGGTTCTCAAACGCTTGAGGGTTAATTCGATAAATGGCAAGAAGCGTTTGTTGAACGGTAACACCGCGTGAAGGTCGTAACTCTGAAGCGATCGACCATAGTGTTTGATTTTCACCAGTCGGACCAAAGAAACGTGACGGCTGAGTATTTGCAGGAGGAGCAGGTAATGCTCGCTCAATATCTTCAGCATAGCTCGGAGATGATTGCACTTCACCAGACGGTCCAACAAGACGAATTCCTTCGGCTTGAACCACTGATGATGTCTGAGTCGCGCTCATCAACACAAGGGCTGCTAACAAACGCTTATAATTTTGACGCATAGAAGGCTCAGTTTTGTGCTAAATACAATTTGAAATGGTGATCGGTTAAATATATCGGATATCGCATGCAAAACTATAGCGTTGAGAATAAAAAATGTGTGGCTCTCGCCATATTCGTACTAATCTCACACTATTTTGTTTCGTTCGTACAAAAAAGCCTCGCACTGTGCGAGGCTTTGAAATGAATTGTAAACGACTTAGTAGTAATCGCGGATCAGAACTTCTGCGATTTGCACCGCGTTAGTTGCCGCGCCTTTACGCACGTTGTCAGCAACAACCCACAGGTTTACTCCGCTATGATGGCTGATATCGTTACGGATACGGCCAACCATTACATGATCTTTACCGCCCGCATCGCGAACTTGTGTAGGGAAGTCTTCACCGTGGAACACTTCGATACCGTCAGTTTGTTCAAGCAAGTTAACGACTTCTTGTGCATCGATAGGTGAACGAGTCTCAATGTGGAGTGCTTCTGCGTGACCGTAGAATACAGGAACACGTACACACGTTGGATTGACTGTGATTGATGGATCGTTAAAGATCTTCTGTGTTTCCCACACCATTTTCATTTCTTCTTTGGTGTAGCCGTTTTCCATCATTTGATCGATTTGTGGAATACAGTTAAACGCGATCTGTTGAGAGAATTGCTTCTTGTCTGCAGGCAGACCGTTTAGCAGCTTCGCCGTTTGACCTGCTAGCTCATCAATACCCGCTTTTCCTGCACCAGATACCGATTGGTAAGTTGATACGTTAATACGCTCAATGCCCACCGCATCGTGAATTGGTTTTAGTGCCACCAGCATTTGGATGGTTGAACAGTTCGGGTTCGCGATGATGTTACGGTTACGAAACTCTGCAATCGCTTCTGGGTTTACTTCTGGCACAACAAGAGGAATGTCGTACTCGTAACGGAAGTGTGATGTATTGTCGATAACAATCACGCCTTCATCAGCGGCAATTGGAGCCCACTTGGCTGATAGCTCACCACCAGCAGAAAACAGTGCGATATGCGCTTGAGACCAATCGAACTCTTCTACGTTTTGAACGCGTACCGTTTTACCATTGAAGCGGTAAGTCTTGCCTTCGCTGCGCTCACTCGCGAGTAGGAAGATTTCGCCTACTGGGAATTTGCGCTCTTGAAGCACATCCAAAATTGTTTCACCGACCGCACCGGTCGCACCTAAAATGGCAACATTATATTGCTGGCTCATTGACTTACCTCAATCTGAAAACCTAGTTCTGCTAATGGAGCAAGGTTACATGTTTTGTTACCCACTAGCGTGACAGCACTGTATTCACGGCGATCCCAGTAGTTTTTACGCATCAGGTCAAAAGCGCCTGGCTTACTGATTTCACGGCGGAAAAGAGCGTCATCTCTACGCACATCATAGATTAACTGCGTGATGTTATGCAGTGTTGCTTCGTCCCAAGCTCTGTCCAATACCATAGTAGGAACAGGCGCGGTTGGCAGTAAATCGCTGGCATGCGCACGTAATTCGTTATTTAAGAACTCACAATAGCTGTTGAAAATCATCGTCGTACCGCGAGCTTTCCCTTCCAAGCCGTAGCCTGCAACGTGAGGGGTTGCGAATGCTAGCAGAGGCAGAAGCTCCATATCAACCTCTGGTTCAAATTCAAATACGTCAAGTGCCGCTGTAAAGCCATCGTTTTTCAAAAGACGTTGCTTCAAAGCAGCGTTGTCAACGATGGGACCTCGAGCCGCGTTAATCAAAATTTGATCGCTGCGGAGACCATTTAACACCTTCTCATCAATCAAATGATGCGTTGGGTATGGGCCATCTTTGGTGATTGGCGTATGTAGTGTAATGATGTCTGAGCTTTCAATCAGTTCTGTCAACGGAGTAAAGCTACGAGGATCACCAGCCTCTTGTTTGAATGGGTCATTGATGAGAACTTTAATACCCATGCCTTTCAAACATTTCTCTAGGTAGCTACCTACTTGGCCTGCACCAATAATACCTACCGTCTTGTCAAATACCGAGAAACCTTGTTGCTGAGCGAGCACCATCATCACGCTGAACGCGTATTCCGCTACACCCACTTTGTTACACCCTGGCGCAGCAGTGAAGAAAATGCCTTTCTCTTTTAAGAGTGCTTGGTCAACATGATCCATGCCTGCCGTGGCCGTACCAACAAACTTCAGCTTGTTTGCTTTGCTGATCAGGTCAGCATTCACTTTGGTGACTGAGCGAATCATTAGGGCATCAACATCCACTAAATCATCGGCGGTCAGTGTACGACCTGGTTTTAGAATTACGTTACCGAGTTGGCTGAATAGCTCTTCAGCATACGGCATATTTTCATCAACAATAATTTTCATAGCGCCAGCGTTCTAACATCCATTTGTAAGAGTTCGTTTATTCGCAAGATGCGAAACTAAAGCGATTGTGCCCTTTTCCCGAAAAATCTCAAGATATAACACCAATAAACCTCAAGGAGGTAACTCCTATAGAATCGATTGACGGGAAGCCTAGAGAAAAGCAGAAACAGAGAAAAGAAAAAGCCCGGCTAAATAGCCGGGCAAAGTTCCAGAACAAAAGGATCCTATCCCGCTCTCCATGGGATAGAGTCTGCGTCTGTTCGATCAGTGTGACTGATCAAGCTCTGGAAACTGGATTGTTGGCGTTTACAGTACTCTCGCAAGGCGCCAACAAATTCAGTTAACCTTGGTACTTTTTAATAACCAAAGTTGCGTTTGTGCCGCCAAAGCCAAAGCTGTTTGACATTACGGTCGTTAGCTCTGCATCACGTGCTTCTGTCACGATGTCCAGACCTTGTGCTGCTTCGTCCAAGTTTGAAATATTGATGCTTGGAGCAATGAAGTTTTTGTCTAGCATAAGTGTTGAGTAAATTGCTTCGTGCACGCCCGCTGCGCCGAGTGCGTGGCCAGTCATTGCTTTTGTTGCAGAGATTGCAGGGCTGTTCTCACCAAACAATTGTTGGATAGCACCAAGCTCTTTCACGTCACCAACTGGTGTCGATGTACCGTGCGTGTTGATGTAATCCACACCATCAACGTCTTGCATCGCCATCTTCATACAACGAATTGCACCTTCACCTGATGGCGCTACCATGTCGTAGCCATCTGATGTCGCACCGTAACCTACGATTTCACCGTATATTTTCGCGCCACGTGCCAGTGCGTGCTCTAGTTCTTCAATAACCAGCATGCCGCCGCCGCCCGAGATAACAAAACCGTCACGGTCTGCATCGTATGTACGAGATGCTTTGTCTGGCGTGTCATTGTATTTGGTTGACAGTGCGCCCATCGCATCAAACATCATAGTTTGAGACCAATCTAGCTCTTCGCCGCCACCAGCAAAAACAATATCTTGTTTGCCTAGTTGAATAAGCTCCATAGCATGGCCGATACAGTGTGCAGATGTTGCACATGCAGAGCTCATTGAGTAGTTCACGCCACGAATCTTAAATGGCGTAGCAAGACAAGCAGAAACAGTAGAAGACATAGTACGAGGAACCATGTAAGGACCAACTCGCTTTACGCCTTTTGCACGCATCGTGTCTGTCGCTACCGTTTGATTGTATGCAGAAGCACCGCCAGAACCTGCAACGATACCGGTACGATCGTTTGAAACCTGTTCTTCTGTAAGACCAGCGTCTGCGATTGCCTGCTCCATTGATAGGTATGCATAAGCAGCCGCATCACCCATAAAGCGCATCTGCTTACGGTCGATGTGTTCCGCCGGGTTGATTTTTAGATCACCCCATACTTGCGAACGAAGACCGTGTTCTTTGAACTGCTCAGATGCAGTGATGCCAGATTTGCCCGCTTTAAGAGACGCTAGAACTTCTTCGACGTTGTTACCGATACTTGAAACAATACCCATACCGGTGATTACGACTCGTTTCATTATGACATTCCTATAATTCAAAAATCCGCTAGATGATAACTAAGATAGTCAACAAAAGTGGTCAGCTTTCCCATAAATTCGTACAATCGCCCCATTCTTACCGCGCCAAATCACAAATTTGCACCATTATGACTTCAATAAAAAACGCAGAACTTGGTTGGAACGAAGCTGGTACTCCGGTTTCAGACCAATTTGATGATGTTTACTTCTCTAACGTAAACGGTCTTGAAGAGACACGCTACGTTTTCTTAAAACAAAATCATCTCCCAGAAAGATGGCAGGAATTTGACCAAAGACGTTTTGTCATTGGTGAAACCGGATTTGGCACGGGATTAAACTTCTTAGCAGTATGCCAGTGGTTTAGTGAGTTTCGTCGTCAGCATCCGGACGCAACATTGAAAGAGCTGCATTTTATTAGCTTTGAAAAATACCCATTAAGCAAAGCCGATTTAAAGAAGGCGCATGAAGCTTGGCCTGAGCTAGCTGAATACGCGGAAAAGTTACAAAAGCACTACCCTGCCGCTGTGCCGGAGTGTCATCGCATTGTTTTAGAAGACGGCGCAATCACACTCGACCTTTGGTTTGGTGACATTAAAGACTGCATGCCGCAAGTTCCATACAACGAACAAGGTTTGATTGATGCTTGGTTCTTAGATGGATTCGCGCCAAGCAAAAACCCAGAAATGTGGAACCAAGGCCTGTTCAACAACATGGCAAAGCTAGCCAAGCAAGATTGTACAGTTGCCACGTTTACCGCAGCAGGCTTTGTACGTCGTGGTTTGAACGAAGCTGGCTTTACAATGAAAAAGGTGAAAGGTTTCGGCACTAAGCGAGAAATGATCGCCGGCTCTATGGAGCAACGTGAAAAGCAATCGAACCATCTCCCTTGGTTCAATCGCTCAGCATCTAGCAATCTTGATTCGATTGCCATCATTGGTGGTGGTATAGCTAGCGCGGCGTTAGCGAAAACGTTAGTTCGTCGTGGCCAAAACGTCACCCTTTACTGTAAAGACAAACAACCAGCCAAAGGAGCTTCAGGCAATCGACAAGGAGCCGTTTATCCACTGCTTAATGGCCCGCACACGGGCGTTTCGCGTGTGTTTGCTCCTGCATTTTTGTTCGCACGTCAGTTTGTTGAACAAGCAGCACAAGAGATCGATTTTGATCATGACTGGTGTGGCGTAACTCAGTTGATGTGGGATGACAAATCCACAGACAAACTGGAGAAAATGCTTGCGGGTAACTTCACTCCAGAGCTCATTCAAAAGCTGTCCGCCGAGGAAACTGCGAACACTATCGGGTTACCTATTGATATGGCGTCTGTGCACTACCCAATGGGAGGGTGGCTGTGCCCTGCCGAGTTAACTCGCGGGTTAATTAAACAATTGGAGAAGACGTCGTTACTCTCAACGAAGTTTGAACATCTTGTTGAGGCATTAGATTGGGATGAAAAGCGTCAGCTCTGGCTACTAACGGCGAGTGGTCAAACATTTGAGCACTCAACGGTTGTAATTGCGAACGGCCATGAGTTCCAGACATTGAGTCAAACCGCTTCCCTACCAATGGGACAAGTGAAAGGACAAGTCAGTCATGCGCCAGCAACCGAAATGCTGAGTCAGCTGAAAACGGTGTTGTGTTACGACGGTTACATGACACCTGTTAACCCAAGTAATCAACACTTGTGTATCGGTGCAAGCTACGACCGCAGTCACCTTGACTACGAATTTGATGAAAACGCCCAAAAAGATAATGCGGAAAAGCTAGTGAAATGTGTACCGAATCAAACATGGGCAAAAGAGGTAGATATCACTGGTAATCAATCTCGCCAAGGTATTCGTTGTGTTAGCCGAGATCACTTACCATTTGTCGGGAATGTGGGTGACTTTGAGACGATCAAAACGCAATATGCCAACTTACAAAATCAAAAAGCAGAAGAGGTAGAAACCATTCATCAGTACCCTAACCTATTCTGCTTCTTAGGTTTAGGATCTCGTGGACTGAGCTCTGCACCATTATTAGCTGAAGTGTTGGCCTCCCAGATCTGTGGGGACCCGCTGCCATTACCGGTTGATGTATTGACCGAACTTCACCCAAGTCGAATGTGGGTTCGTAAACTAAGAAAAGGCAAAGCCATTACCGAGCTGTAAGAGTATTCTCTCGTTTTAATTCCCGACACAGATACGTGTCGGGAATCGCTAACTCACTAAGTTGCTCGTACTGAGATTACTTCAGCAGTGCAACTGCCTGTTTCACTTGCTCTGCCACTTCTGGGTTTACAACCTTACCCGATTCCACGTCAAAATTTTCGTAGAAGCTCGGCACAGATAACGATGCCTTTACATCCGCGCCAAAAAATTGTGCAGAACCTGTCGCCGCCGCAAGAACACTTTGTGCACCACCGGGACCTGGGGAAGTTGCTAAATAAACGACAGGTTTGTTTTGAAATACATTACGCTCAATGCGCGTCGCCCAATCGAACAAGTTTTTATAGGCCGCTGGGTACGAACCGTTATGCTCTGCGAAGGAAACAACGATAGCGTCAGCCTCCGCCAAGTCACGTAAAAACGCGACAGCCCCTTCAGCTTGACCTATTTCTTTCTCTTTGTCCTCGCTAAACATTGGCGCTTGATAATCGTTTAAGTCTAGAACATTCACTTGAGCGCCTTCGACTTGATTTGCTGCGTATGTAGCAAGTAGTTTGTTGATTGAGGTAGAGCTGGTAGATGCACCAAATGCGACAATTTTCATGGTTGTAATCCTTTGTTCACGTTTTGTGCTGATCAGAATAAAAGTTGAACAGTTTCGCTACAACCACAAAAATTTTATGAAGAGGTTCGAATTTTTCGAAGTAGTAAATGACTAGGATTAAATAAAGGGAGAACGCTGCTTAGGGACTAAGCCTGAGCCTGGAGCTCTTGCCACAAATCACTGACAATCACGCGATCGGCCGGGCTTAACTCGGTACGCGCATTTTCTAAGCTGCTCTCAATGCGTGACTTCAGCTCAGTAATATCGCTAATCCCTTCTTCTTCACAAGACGCCGCGGATAAAGAGATGTGACCACGTAAATAACCACCAGCAAACAATTCATCGTCAGATGCTGTTTCAATTCGAGCATCAATCAGTTCCAGTAGTTTTTCTTCAAATTCAATAATCATGGTGTATCTCTGAGGTTATTAATGGTTATTTAACGCAAAAGTCCGACGCTTCCAGTGGCTTAGTTTGATAAAATGCGCGCAGGGCATCAGAAAGCATTTTCACTCGCAAAGGCAAGCCTACGTCCAAAATACCCAGCACTTCTTTATGTACTTTTTGCATAAAGCCGAGCCTATCTGGTTCAAAATCGCCGTGTAGATTGTCACAACTCACCGTAAAAGGGAAGCCAGCGCTTTGTGCCAGAATCCATTCATAAGCTTGAGGTCGCACTTCAACTTTCTCAAACTCCGCTTGAACTTCTGCTGTTCGCCCATCGGGTTCATACCAATAGCCAAAATCTTCCAGCAAACGACGCTCTGGACCAGCCACACACCAATGCGAAATCTCGTGTAAAGCAGAGGCGTAAAAACCCCGAGCAAAAATAATCCGATGATGAGGGTGTTCATCATCAGCAGGAAGATAAATAGGCTCATCACCATCTAACTCTAATTTCGTATTAAATTGTTCTAAAAAGGTGTCATTAAAAATGGTGATTAAGTCTTGGTATTCGTGGGTCATCGTCGAGTTTGTACTTCAGTTTGACATGCGCTGCATATTGTCGCTGTTTTTAGCTATGAGGTAAAGGCAACCCCACATTTTTGGTTATTAGTTGAATTTATCTGAACATCGCTTTCTCCATACAATTTCTCATTCGTCAGCGTACTTATTTACCACTACACTCTCGCCTTATTTTGATGCCGTTCAAACCGCTATTTTTAAGCCGTTTGATTACAAGCATGTTGCTGGTTTTAATCACTTTTTAAGAGAGATAGAACCGTTTGTAAGTGTTGTTACTTCGCCTACGCTGATTCTCGTAGAACGTAGTGACTTTTTACGTTGAGTGTTTCCCTATGTTGCTAAGTGTGTTGTATATCATTGGTATCACGGCTGAAGCCATGACAGGTGCGTTAAGTGCTGGTAGAAGAAAGATGGACTGGTTTGGTGTTATGTTGGTGGCCAGCGCAACGGCCATTGGTGGTGGCACCGTACGTGACATTCTATTAGGCCACTACCCTCTTGGTTGGGTAAAAAACCCAGAGTTCCTTGCAATTACGTGTGTTGCAGGTGTGCTAACAACAGGTTTAGCGAAATGGGTGATTAAGCTAAAAGGCCTGTTCATTCGCCTTGATGCGTTAGGTCTAATCGTATTCAGCATCATCGGAACAAAAATTGCGATGGGCATGGGCTTGCACCCTGGTATTTGTATGGTTTCAGCGTTAGTAACGGGTGTATTCGGTGGGCTACTTCGCGACTTAATCTGTCGCCAAACACCATTGGTACTGCATGAAGAGCTTTACGCTTCTGTCGCTCTTATCGCATCAGGAATGTACTTAGCGCTATTAGAGTTCAATGTTCCCGATGTCACTGCCACTATTATTACACTGGTTACTGGTTACATGTTGCGTATGGCTGCGGTACGCTTTAAGTGGCGTCTGCCTTCTTTCCATTTGGAAACCGAAGGCTCGATTCATTAAGCAAAAACTACTTAAACAAAAAAGGTTGCCTGATACAATTGTGCCACCCGCGATTCAGTGAGTGGCATAATTTTATATTCAGTCATCCTGAACAGCGACGAAGGAACATGATTCAGGATCTATTATCCGAGCACTCTGTTGTCAGAGATGTTTCTTTCTCTTTTCATCGCGCTGAAATTAGATTCCTAGTCTCGCTATAGCTCGCTGGAATGACACAAAGCTCTTAAATCTTCGGTGTTTCAGTTGTTACGCCATGGTTTTGACCACGGTGGCGTAGTAAATGATCCATCACCACAATTGCCAGCATCGCTTCTGCGATAGGCACAGCACGAATACCCACACATGGGTCATGACGACCTTTGGTGATCAATTGAGTTGGTTCACCTTCTTTTGTGATGGTCTCACCCGGCACAGTGATACTTGATGTTGGCTTAAGCGCAATGTTTGCGACAATGTCTTGACCAGTAGAGATACCACCAAGAATGCCACCCGCATGATTACTACCAAAACCTTCAGGAGCAAGCGTATCACGGTGCTGACTGCCTTTTTGGTTTACCACCTCGAAACCGTCTCCGATTTCCACGCCTTTCACCGCGTTGATGCTCATTAGTGCGTGCGCGATGTCTGCATCCAAACGGTCAAATACGGGTTCCCCAAGACCAACAGGCACGTTAGTTGCCACAACCTGGATTTTTGCGCCAATAGAGTCGCCTTCTTTTTTCAGGTCACGGATAAGTTGGTCAAATGCTTCTACTTTGTCAGCATCAGGGCAGAAGAATGCATTGTTCTCGATTTCGTTCCAATCTACCTTGTCGATAGATACATCACCCATTTGTGACAAGTAAGCACGAATCTCAACACCAAACTCATCTTTTAAGTATTTCTTCGCGATTGCACCAGCAGCCACACGCATTGCGGTTTCACGAGCTGAAGAACGGCCGCCACCGCGATAGTCGCGGATGCCATATTTTTGGTGGTAAGTGTAATCAGCATGACCCGGTCTGAACTTATCTTTGATGTCAGAGTAGTCTTTTGAGCGCTGATCGGTGTTTTCAATTAGCAAACCGATCGATGTGCCCGTGGTTTTGCCTTCAAAAACGCCAGAAAGAATTTTAACTTCATCCGGTTCACGACGTTGTGTGGTGTAACGTGATGTGCCTGGACGACGGCGGTCGAGATCGATTTGTAGATCTGCTTCTGTAATTTCCAACCCCGGAGGACATCCGTCTACGATACATCCCAGTGCGATACCGTGACTTTCCCCGAATGTCGTCACTCGGAAATGTTGTCCGATACTGTTTCCTGCCATTACTTCCTCAAGTTTTTATCGCCACGCTCTCTCAAAACAGAGCATAGCTGCTTTCCAATTCTTCGTGGATTCATAGTGGCTTTATTACGTTTTGATGTAAAGAGTTAATATCGGCGAGGTATGCATAAAAAAAACACCGAGCATAAAGCTCGGTGTTTTGATGTTTAGTGCAAGACTCTATTAGTCTTTGTACAGTTTAAACTCTTCTGCACACTCAACCAGCTGGTCACGCGTTAGCATAAATACGCCATGACCGCCGTTCTCGAACTCAATCCAAGTAAATGGAATCTCTGGGTACTGTTCCATCATATGAATCATTGAGTTTCCGACTTCACAAATAAGAATGCCGTTATCTGTCAGATAATCTGGCGCGTTAGCAAGAATACGACGCACTAGTTTTAGACCATCCGTACCCGCAGCTAGCCCAAGCTCAGGCTCATGCGTGAACTCATCTGGCAGGCTGTTCATGTCTTCTTCATCCACATATGGTGGGTTGGACACGATTAGATTGTATTTCTCTTTTGGAAGATCACGGAACAAATCAGAGCGAATTGGGAACACTTGCTGCTCCATGCCATGATCTTGTACGTTTTGCTCAGCCACTTGTAGAGCATCTGTAGAGATGTCGATCGCATCCACTTCTGCTTCAGGGAAAGCGTGCGCACAAGCAATCGCGATACAACCAGAACCCGTACATAGGTCCATGATGCGCGTAGCTTCTTCCACCAACCAAGGTTGGAATTCCGCTTGAATCAATTCGCCGATAGGAGAACGTGGCACAAGTACACGCTCATCAACGAAGAACTCAAGACCGCAGAACCATGCTTTGTTTGTTAGGTATGCTGTTGGCGTACGCTCGTTGATGCGTTTTACTACGCGCTCAACAATACGCAGACGCTCGCTTGTCGTTAGGCGAGAGTTCAATACGTGCGGAGGCACATCAATCGGCAAGTATAAGGTTGGCAGGATAAGCTGAACTGCTTCATCCCACGCATTATCAGTACCATGACCGTAAAACAGGTTCGCTGCATTAAAGCGGCTTACCGTCCAACGAATCATATCTTGAAGGGTATGCAGCTCCGATACCGCTTCTTCTACAAAAATCTTATCCAAAATTGCCTCCGAAAAGCGCTACAATACTGCCAATAAAGTTTATTAATGAAATTGTTTACCTAATGAGCAAAAAAGACACCGAGAACGATGACGATTTCGCCTTGTTTCAGGAAGCAGTACAGGGCGTAAAAAAGTTGCGACAGGATACCATAATCCAGCAACCAAAAAAAAATACTAAGCAAAAAGAAATCAAGCGCTCCAACCGTGAAGCGAGTGACTCTGAATTTTACTTTTCAGACGAGTTTGTCCCTCTATTAAACGATGAAGGTCCAACTCGTTATGCACGTGACGACGTCTCCACTTATGAAGTCAAACGTCTACGTCGTGGAGTGTATGTACCGGACGTGTTCCTCGATATGCACGGCATGACACAGCAAGAAGCAAAACGCGAGCTTGGTGCGATGATAGCCTATTGCATCAAAAACGAGATTCATTGTGCGTGTGTGCAACATGGTATTGGGAAACACATCCTGAAACAGAAAGCCCCACTTTGGTTAGCACAGCATCCTGACGTTATGGCTTTTCACCAAGCGCCACTAGAATTTGGTGGTGATGGTGCGTTGTTAGTGTTGCTTTCAATTCCTGAAAAGTAACAAGCTTGCTGTAGACACGACGAAACGAAAAGGCAGGGATCTCCTGCCTTTCTTATTCTGTCTCTAATTTGCAAACGCTTATTTTGGTTTAGACACTTATGGCGTAATATGCCATAGCACTTCACCATTTTGTGTTTGTAAATCATATTCAATGCACACTAGCCCTGATGTAGGAAACATCGGTGGTGTCATGTCTTTTACAAACTCTGAAGTCAAATAACCGACCAAAGGCAAATGCGATACGAACAAAAGCGAGTCCAATTGTTCGACTTCGATTAACGCACTTGCGAAATCGAAGACATACTCGGACTGGCCATAAGGTGTAATATCTTCACAAGTTTCAATGCTTTTTGCAGAGAAATACGCACTGATCTCTTGCCAAGTTTGTTGAGCTCTAATGTACGGACTCACCAACACTTTATCGAATTGCGCAAAACCCTGTTCTTTACAGGCTCTCGCAACCGCTTCTGATTCGACTCTGCCTCTTGGGGTCAATTGTCGTGCTGCGTCTGAATCTGCAAAATGCTCGGCTTCACCGTGACGCATGATGAATATTTTCATGTTATTTCCTAGGGATAGCTAACGCTACCAAAAGGTTGACTGCTATCTTTATTAGATAGACGGGGCTAACTTTAACAATGACGAAACAAAAATACTGATATAATTATCTGTTCATTATACCAATTCGCTTGTTAAAGATAGCGACTTTCTTAACAATCTATTAAAAGAATGTACTCAGTTCATCACACTATTTAACTGTGCAATGAGTTCAGAGCATTCACTCAAACAGTTCTTCCCCATACGCAAACGCGATGGGCCTGTGCAGAAGTCTACGAATAACAAAAATACGGCAAGCAGTATTTGTCGAAACGCAAACTTTGCGCCCCCCGCGAGGGGAGCCTAAATTACTGTAATGCGAAATCTGGAGACGCATCGTGCATCTAAGTCCTAACGATTCAAATCAATACCGCTACATTACCTTGAGCAATGAACTGCGTGTACTGCTGATTCATTCCGATACAGCTCAACAGTCGGCAGCTGCTCTGGCAGTGAACGTTGGACACTTCGACGACCCAAACGATCGCCAAGGTCTGGCACACTATTTAGAACACATGCTTTTTTTGGGTACGGAAAAATACCCTAAAGTGGGCGAGTTTCAAAGCTATATTAGCCAACACGGTGGAACAAACAACGCTTGGACTGGTACAGAGCACACTTGTTTCTTTTTCAATATTGCTCCAAATGCCTTTGAAAGTGCCTTAGATCGATTTAGCCAATTTTTTACCGCACCTTTGTTTAACGAAGAAGCATTAGACAAAGAACGCCAGGCTGTCGACTCCGAATACAAGCTCAAACTCAATGATGATTCTCGTCGCCTGTATCAAGTTAACAAAGAAGTCATCAATCCAGAGCACCCGTTTTCAAAATTCTCTGTCGGAAACTTAGATACTCTTGGCGACCGAGATGGTAAATCCATCCGCGACGAAATTGTGGAGTTTCACCACTCTCAGTATTCCGCCGATTTGATGACACTGACTCTATTTGGGCCACAGTCGCTCGATGAACTGCAAGCTTGGGTAGAAACCATGTTTGCCGACATCCCAAATCACCACCTTCGTGGAAAATCGATTGATGTACCGATAGGCACTGAGGAAAGCACGGGCATTTTGGTTCAAGTCGAGCCGCTCAAAGAGTTCCGTAAACTGATTCTCACATTCCCCATGCCGGGAATGGATGCGCATTATAGCGTGAAGCCACTCTCCTACTTTGCTCACCTGTTGGGTTATGAAGGAGAAGGCAGTTTGATGCTTCAACTCAAAGAAAAAGGCTGGATTACCTCTCTCTCAGCGGGCGGCGGCGCGAGTGGCAGTAACTACCGAGACTTTACCGTAAGCTGCACCCTGACGCCAAACGGCTTAGATCATGTTGATGATATCGTTCAAGCGGTTTTTCAATACCTCTCGATGATCAAACAAGACGGGTTAGATGAATGGCGCTATCTCGAAAAACAAGCGGTATTAGAATCGGCTTTCCGCTTCCAAGAGCCATCGCGCCCAATGGATCTCGTCAGCCATCTGGTGATCAACATGCAGCACTATCAACCGGAAGACACGGTTTATGGTGACTACAAAATGGCGGGCTACGATGAGGAGTTACAGCATTCATTGCTGCGATACTTAACCATCGATAATGTGCGCGTCACTTTGATTGCTAAAGGCCTGGAATACAACCGTACTGCCGAATGGTACTTTACCCCGTACTCCGTCACACCTTTTAGTGAAGACCAACGTCGTTTCTATCAACAAATCGACCCAAGCTGGCAATTCGTCTTACCGAAAAAGAACCCTTATATTTGCTACGACCTCGACCCCATGCCACTCGAAAATGGTGATTCGCTGCCAGAGTTGATTGAGGATCTCGAAGGGTTTCGGCTGTGGCATTTGCAAGATGACGAATTTCGCGTGCCTAAAGGTGTCGTTTATGTCGCTATCGACAGCTCTCATGCCGTTGCATCACCAAAGAACATCGTCAAAACGCGCTTATGTGTAGAGATGTTCCTCGATTCGCTAGCAAAAGAAACCTATCAAGCAGAAATCGCAGGGATGGGTTACAACATGTACGCTCACCAAGGTGGCGTGACCTTAACCCTCTCAGGGTTCAGTCAAAAGCTGCCTCAGTTGCTAGAAATGATTCTGCACCGTTTTGCTTCTCGAGATTTCAGCCCTGCTCGCTTTGAAACCATCAAACAACAACTGTTACGAAACTGGAGAAATGCTTCACAAGATCGCCCTATTTCGCAGCTGTTTAACGCACTTACTGGGTTACTTCAACCCAATAACCCGCCTTTCGCAACCTTAGTCGAAGCGCTAGAAGAAATCGAAGTCGATGAACTCTCGGTATTCGTAGAATCCATTCTTGCAGAACTGCACGTTGAAATGTTTGTTTACGGAGACTGGCAACGCCAGCAAGCCCATGACATGGCTACGACCTTGAAGGATGCTCTAAGAGTTAACGAGCAACGTTATGAAGAGGCACTTCGTCCGCTCATTATGCTAGGTAAAAATGGCAGTTTTCAACGTGAGGTGCATTGTAACCAGCAAGATTCCGCGGTCGTTATTTACCACCAGTGCGAGGATATTGAGCCTCGTAGTATCGCGCTATACTCATTGGCCAATCACCTTATGTCGGCAACGTTTTTCCACGAAATCCGTACCAAGCAGCAATTAGGTTACATGGTAGGCACTGGCAATATGCCGCTAAATCGTCACCCTGGTATTGTACTGTATGTGCAGTCACCTAATGCAGCACCTGCCGAGCTGGTTACCTCAATCGATGAGTTTTTAAATGCCTTTTATATGGTGCTGTTAGAGTTAAACGATTACCAATGGCACAGCAGTAAGCGCGGCTTGTGGAACCAAATAGCAACGCCGGACACCACACTTCGAGGACGGGCTCAACGTCTTTGGGTTGCGATAGGAAATAAGGACACTGAGTTTAACCAACGTGACAAGGTACTGGCGGAGTTGAAGAAGCTGACGCGCGCAGACATGATTCGCTTCGTTGTGAACGAATTGAAACCTCGTACTGCAAATCGTTTGATCATGCACTCTCAAGGTCAAGCGCATTCGGAGGCTCCGCGCATCCATCTAGGACAAGAAATAGGATCGATTGAAGAGTTCCAACTTCGGCCAAAAGATTGCGGCTTGGGGTGATCTAGTTGCGCAGAAATAAAATTGTCGATTACTAGAATGAACCTACAAACCCATTAGGTTGTCGGTCTCATAGATTGAATCGGCACCATAATTGGCAGAAAATTGAAATTGCGCCATTGCGGCTTATGCTCTAATTACCGCACTAAAAATAACTTAATGAGGTAATCATGAAAAAAGCACTTTTACTTGTGGCTCTTATACTGCCATTGGCATCTGCTCACGCTGAAATCTCAGTCAAAGGCGATGGTTTCGAACTAAGTGACGACTGTGTGCGCCTTAGCGGAGACAATGTATCCATCAAATCAGATGATTGCTCTTCAAAACAGTGGAATGATAAAGACAAAAAAGGTAATAGCAGCGTTCATGGGGACGACAACCCTGGTAAAGGCCACAATAAAGATAAGAAAGACAAGAAGAAGTAACCATTTCTTCTTTATGAAAAAGGCTTGCCACTGGCAAGCCTTTTTCTCTACCGAAGCAACCTTTAATAGAACGTTGTCCCTTCACCAGCTCGAGTAAGCAAACCATCACATGGCGCGTAACGATCGCCATATTTCGATGCAAACTCATTCATTTTCTCTACGAGCTCCTTAATACCAAATTGGTCCATGTAACGGAACGGGCCACCCAAGAACGGTGGGAAACCAATACCAAATATCGCGCCAATATCACCGTCACGTGGCGAGCGAATGATGCCATCATCCAAACAACGTACCGCTTCATTCAGCATTGGCAGCACACAGCGCAACGCAATATCGTTATCGCTTAGCTTAGATTCAGGGTCGAGCTTAAGCAGTTTGTAAACCGATTTGTCGACATCTTTCTTCTTGCCCTTGTAAGTGTAAAACCCCTTACCACTCTTGCGTCCTTTACGTCCATCATTTAACAAGATATCAAACACATCCGGCCCTTTGAATCGGTCACCTAACTCATTAACCAGGATCGGCATAATTTTCGCGCCAATGTCGACACCAACTTCATCCAACAAGGTAATCGGGCCAACAGGGAAACCAAAATCAAGCAACGCCGTATCAATCTTTTCGATCGGTTCGTTAGCCAACAAAATATGCGCCGCTTCGTTCATGTATGGAGCAAGAATGCGGTTCACGTAAAAGCCCGCTTTGTCTTTCACTACGATCGGGGTTTTACCTTGCTTCTTAGCAAGTGCAACAACTGTTGAAACGGTTTCATCTGACGTCGTTTCATGCGGAATCACTTCCACCAACGGCATTTTTTCTACCGGGCTGAAGTAATGCAAACCCACTACGTTTTCTGGACGCTCCGCTTTTTCTGCAATTTTGTGGATAGGCAACGAAGAAGTATTGGTCGCAAAGATAGTTTCTGTCTTAGCGTTTGCTTCAATGTCCGCCACCATTTTTTGCTTAAGATCTAAGTCTTCAAAAACGGCTTCAATTACGATATCAATATGATTAAAACTGGTAAAATCGACACCACCAGACAGTTGCAGCATTTTCGCTTGCAGATCGGCCTTGGATAGAATGCGACGTTTGCGCTGTTTCTCAAATAACTTGTAGTTGTAGTTGAGCGCATTTAAAACGCCATCGTTGCTAACGTCTTTGATGCGAACAGGTACTTTTGCTTTTGCAACAGACACATGGCTGATTCCGGCGCCCATCAGACCACCACCAAGCACACCAACTTTATGAACTGGTGCTGGTTTCGCATCCGTGCCATTTTCTTTCTTCATTTCTGTTGTGGCAAAGAAGATCGAACGGAGCGCTTTTGACTCTGAGCTCATCACAAGCTCACCGAAGCGCTTCGCTTCAAGTTCTTGACCTTTAGCGAAGCCTTTCTCTAAGCCATGTTGAATAACTTCTAGAATTGCAACCGTTGCTGGATAGTTACCGCGAGTTTTTTGATTCGTTTTCTTCGCAGCTTGCTCAAATACAAACTTGCGCCCTAGCCCGCTACCAGACATCACCTTTTCTTTCGTCGATAGCTTTTTCGTGCCCTTGTTTTTACCTTTGTCGATAAACTGTTTTGCTACGTCGAGCAAAATGGTGTCAGGTACACAGGCGTCCACAACGCCCAATTTTTTAGCTTTCTTCGCACGAAGTTGTTTACCCGTCAGGATCAAGTCCAACGACGGTAACAGGCCAATCAAACGTGGCAGACGCTGAGTACCACCAGAACCTGGCAATAAACCAAGTTGTACTTCTGGCAGACCTAAACGCGTTTTGTCAGAATCCGTACAAACACGATAATCACATGCAAGAGCCAGTTCTAAACCACCGCCCAAACATGGGCCATGAATAGCCGCAACGACAGGATAAGGTAAGTCCGATAGCTGCTGGAACAACTCCTGACCTTGCCTTGCTAAGGCTTCCGCTTCACTTGCTGTGGTGCATGCTTCTAGCATTCGAACATCAGCACCCGCAACAAAATTGTCCGGTTTTAGGGAGTGGATGATCATCCCTTTAATACCACTGGAGTCTTTTAGCTGAGCAAAAATTTCTTTCATTTCGTCAGCAAAAGCCGCCTGCAGCGTATTCATTTTTTCATTAGGAACATCGATGGCTAACCAAGCAATATTTTGCTCATCAACCTTTAGACTAAATGCTTTTTGCTCGCTCATTACTCAACCTCCAGAATCATTGCCGCACCAAGACCACCAGCAGCACATGCAGTATTCAATGCAATACCACCGCCACGGCGTTTTAGCTCTCGTAGGGTTTGCGTCATCATACGCGCACCAGTCGCAGCAAATGGGTGACCATAAGCAATTGATCCGCCAAGCACGTTGAACTTATCCATATCAATTTCACCAATCGCTTTTGAGCGACCAAGGTTTTCTTGAGCAAACTTATCGGAAGCAAACATCTTCACATTCGCCAATGCTTGAGCAGCAAAGGCCTCGTGCATGTCGATCAACGTCAGGTCTGACAGTTCCAAGCCTGTATTTTCAAGCACTTTCGCTGTGGCATAAGTCGGCCCCATCAGCATGTCCTTTTCCACGCCGATAGCAGAGAATGCATAACCTCGGATGTAACCAAGGATCTCCATTCCGAGCTCTTTCGCTTTACCTTCTCGCATCAACATCACTGCCGCACCACCATCAGTCAATGGCGTACTGTTCGCTGCCGTAACACTGCCATACTGACGATCAAACGCAGGTCGCAATTTCGCGTATCCCTCAACCGTTGAGTCATGACGGATATTGTTGTCTTCCGAAATCCATTTTTTGTATGGTTCAGGGAAAGCCGTCATCACTTCATCTTGGATTTTTCCTTCTTTCCAAGCCTGAGAAGCCAGCGTATGAGAACGATGTGCAAGCGCATCCTGTTCTGCGCGAGAAATACCATGTGTTTTAGCCATTTGCTCTGCAGTTTGTCCCATGGATAAACCCGTAGAGTACTCTGCTACTGCTGGTGGCACTGGCATCAGGTCTTTAAAGCTCAAGTTTTTGAGGATACTAAGCTTCTGACCCATTGTTTTTGTCTTACTAAGAGCAAGCAGATTAGCGGCCAGTTTCTTTGATACGCCAATAGGCAGGACGGAAGAAGAGTCTGCACCGCCAGCAATACCAATATCGATGGTTCCCGCCATGATGCTTTCTGCGACATTAACCGCCGCTTGAAAACTCGTCGCACACGCTCGAGTCACACTGTATGCATCAGTATGGATGTTCATACCAGTGCCTAACACGATTTCTCGTGCGATGTTTGGCGCTTCAGGCATTTGTACTACTTGTCCAAATACCACTTGTTCGATTAGCTTCGGATCAATATCTGTTCGAGCAAGCATTTCGCTTACTACCATTTTCCCTAAATCGACCGCTGGCACTTGGCTAAATTCCGTGCTTTGACGAGCAAAGGGAGTTCGAAGCCCCGCGACAATAGCGACACGCTCACCATTGCGTGTTTTTACTTCCTGCTTGCCCATTGTTTCTCCTTAAATACAAGAGGTCTGACCTGATGCATTGTAATGAATTTGTTAAATTTATCAAACGTGCGTTTAAATAAACGTGAAGCAAGTAGTTCAATTACTCTACTTCTTTGATTCTTATGCGATTACTAATGGTTAACTATAGAGAGTTAAAACGGTAAGAGGTATACGGAAAGTAAAATCGAAGCAAAAAAAAACCACACATAACTGTGTGGTCGGAATATCTATAAAACAATTAACTTACGCCAATTGAAAAGTAATCAGTTTCCTGATTAGGAGAAAGTAAAGTCAGCCTTCAAAAGGAAGTGTCATCTTGCTCAACATGTTAGTCGCAATGACTAACGAGATGACAAGGTGTACTATAACCCCTTCACTGCTTGATATTTTGAAATAGATCAATTTTATAGTGATTTTACGAGTTTTAAGCTCACCTAGAGCGATTATTGATTCAAAATAATTCAAGAATCCACCATCAGAAGTCCCTTTTAATGCTCCATCGAGTGAACTTATCCAAGCCATTGATTACTAATGATGATATTGTTAACAATATATATCAATTCGTGTTCGATGATATCTGACATTTGCGTATACACTTTTAGGTAACCACATGGCTTATTGTGTCAAAGGGGTTGCATGACAAATCCTGCAACCAAAACCGCTAAGCGATGAAGCAAGTAAAGTCATGCTCAGAACAAATAAGAAACTCACAGAGCGAGGATGGAGGCTCCTGTGGCCATATTAAAAATGTTTGGAAAGAAAAATTCCAACAGTCCGGTCAACTCTGATATGGACAAGCAAAGAAAATACGAAGCGCTCGTCCGAGGGTATCATCGTGACTTGTACCGCTACGCATATTGGTTGTGCAAAGATAAAGCGGTCGCGGAAGATCTAGTTCAGGAAACCTGTCTTAGAGCTTGGAAGTCACTCGATAGCCTCCAAGACGAAAAAGCTGCCAAGTCTTGGCTCATCACAATATTGAGACGAGAAAATGCGCGCCGCTTCGAACGTAAACAATTTGATTTAGTTGATATCGATGATTACGGCAATGATGCTAAAGTCAGCGATGACTCACATCATCAGCAAGAATGGCTGCAGGCACAGATCATGAAGCTCGATGTTGAATATCGTGAGCCTTTATTTCTCCAAGTTGTCGGTGGTTTCAGTGGAGAAGAAATTGGCGACATTCTTGATTTAAATAAAAACACAGTGATGACTCGACTATTTCGCGCTCGTAATCAACTTAAAGAGATGTTGGATTCTCAAGATACCAAGAGAGGACAAAAGAATGGATGATTTAGAATTTCGTCGTCGTATTTTGTCGGATCCAAAACAAAAGGATGAAGAGATTCTGCAAGCTTTAGCTGGTAGCGACGCCAACAATAAGTTTGTTGATGACGTTTTGGATCTCGATGTAAAAATTAAACAAGCCATGAATGTGGATGTACCCGAAGATCTCGCAGATAAGATTTTATTTAGCCAGACGTCGAGTGCACTTGATGAAGAGAAGGTCGTAAGACCAAACTTTGTCCGCAAAGCAATGGCACTTGCTGCTTCTATTGCGTTCACCGCAGGGTTATTAGTTGGTCAAGTAAACTGGGGAAATGTTTTGGTGTCTCCAGCACAAGCCAGTTTAGCAGATACCGCGATGAAACACGTTATTCATGAAGAACCGTTTGTTCGTCATCTTGATGAGGATGTACCGAGCTCGCAAATTAATGCGAAAATGTCGCCATTTCATTACCAGTTTAGTGAAAACTTTCCATATCACGTTTACTACCTAAACCACTGCGGTTTTGGTGAATCCAATGCGGTGCATATGGTGTTCCAAGGTCCAAAAGGTAAAGTAACGTTATTTATTACTGGTATTCCAAGCGAACAAAGTACCGACTTTAATAAGGATGGCATGACCGGAATCGTTCAGCCCGTCGGGAGTTCAAGCCTGATTTTAGTCGGGGAAGAAGGTGAAAATATTGATGCTATCGCTACGACTCTTGCATCAATGATTAAGCCGATGTAACAACTTCGACGATTTCCAGCCTTCAAAAGGTTAAATGCCGCTAAATGATCTTATTTAGCGGCATTTTTGTATAAATAGAACACAAAACATTCACCACCCCTATCGCATTTAGAGCTTAAACTCTAAATTATGCATTTTAAGTGCAATTTCCCGTCTTTTAGACATCATTTCTGCAATTTTTATTCAATTTTATCCAATGGTCGGATTTGTCCAAGCAATTATTGATACTACTATCTGCGCCACTGAGCAAAAGCTCAATTTATCGTCCAAAGAGACGAATCTAATAAGGAAAAACAAATGACTCAGAACACGCGTCTGTTTAAAAAGACTCTCCTAGCAGTAACGGTAGCTTTTGCCTCAGGTCAATCGATGGCAGCGGGTTTCCAAATCAACGCTCAATCAGCAACTGGCATCGGCCGTGCATTTGCTGGTGATGCAGTAATCGCAGATAATGCAGCAGTAATGGCTCGTAACCCAGCAGCAATGGCTCTGTTTGATAAAATGGAACTGTCGCTAGGTTTCGAAAGCATTACTTCAATGATTGAAGTGAAAGATGCGAAATATAACGTTAATACTCCTTTGGGCTCCAATACTGTAAGTGTTGCTGATACTGATGATGTGGGTGATACGTCAATAGCTCCAAACATTCACCTAATCGTTCCAGTAAATGACAAGTTTGCATGGGGCGTAAACGCATACTCTAATTTCGGCACTAAAACTGAATTTTCAGATAACTACACCGCAACAGAGTACGGTGGTCTTACGGATGTAAAAAGCTTCAACTTTGGATTGGCGGGTTCTTACCGTTTAAACGAACAATGGAGCTTTGGTGCTGGTTTAGATTTAATCTACGGCCAAGGCACAATGAAGCGTACAACTAGCTCTTCAGTCCCAAGGGTTGGCGGTCAAAAAATTCTGGACGTAGATAAAGCTGATGGTTGGGCTGTTGGTTTTAACGTAGGTACTGTGTACGAACTAGATGAAAACAACCGTTTTGGTCTAGCGTATCGTTACAGCCCTGAATTTACGGCAAAAGACGACAAAGGTCAGGAAATCACGCTACCTCTACCAGATATGGCCGAGTTTTCTGGTTTCCACAAAATCCAAGACACTAAGTTTGCTGTACACTACAGCATCCAATACATCGGTTGGAAAGATTTCGACCAAATTGATTTTGAGAACCTAAATCAGGGTTTACTTAAAGGTGGTTACTCGAAAGACTATCAATGGCAAGATGGCTGGCACTACGCAATTGGTGGTACTTACTACCTAAACAACAACTGGACACTTCGTGCTGGTTACATGTACGACACAAGCGCTCAAGATAAAGTAACGTCTATCTCGGTACCAGACTCAGATCGCCAGTGGTTCTCCACAGGTTTCTCTTACCATATTGATAATAGCTCAAACATCGATTTTGGCTTCACGTACTTGTTAGGTGAAGATGTAAAAGTTAATGAGAATACTCAATTAGCTCCTGGTCTTTCTACCGGTGTAACAGCAACAACTCATGCTGATGCAATTCTATTCGGCTTACAATACAGCCGTAGCTTCTAAACGCTTCGCTGTTAGTTAGTAGAAAAATACTTTATATAAAAGGCTGGATTTCCAGCCTTTTTTCATATCTGCGATTTATTGCTCACTCAATTTGAGTGAACACGTGTATCTAAATCTCACAATTAGGACGCACAGCTGTTCGCTGAATTCCGTTTACAAGCCTTTCACAGTTAGATTATTAAACCGCAAAAATAACATTTGAAAGGATAATATTTCAAAAGACCACTTACGCTGGATTTTCATTTCTAAAGTAAAAACTCTACCTTTAAACTTTCGTCCCACGTTATAAACAAATCAGCGAACATTCGAATGAAAACCAACAAGACTCTTCTATCAACAGCAGTGGCATTAAGCCTACTTGGCACAACGGGCATGGCTAACGCAGCAGGTTTCCAACTTGCTGAATATTCTGCAACAGGCCTAGGTCGAGCATATGCTGGTGAAGCTGCAATGGCTGACAACGCAAGTGCACAATGGCGTAACCCAGCAATGCTAACTTATTTGGAAGGCACTCAAGTGTCCGTTGGTGCAATCTATGTGAACCCAAATATTGATATTGAAGGTGATGTAAACTTCCACGGTAGCACTTCTTCTGCATCTTCAGATGACTTCGCACATGATGCAATCATTCCAAACTTCTACCTATCACACCAATATAATGAGAAATTCGCGATTGGTTTGGCATTTGGCACCAACTACGGCATGGAAACCGATTTAGGTAAAGGCTTTGGTGCATCGCACTTCGGTAACGAAGCAAGCGTAACGACAATGGAAGCGAACTTAAACGCAGCTTACAAAGTCAATGAATCAATCAGCGTTGGTGGTGGTATCCGTTACATCATCGGCGAAGGCAGCTTTGGCGCAGCAGCTCCTAAGAATAACGTTGTAGGGTTAAATCCTGAAACTAATCAACCAATCAGTGTTCCTCAAGGTACCGCTCTAAAATACATGGAAGGTGACGATACCGCTTGGGGCTGGCAAGTTGGTACAGCATGGCAGATCAATGAAAATAACCGTATCGGCTTCGCGTACAAATCTGAAGTTGAACTGAAGCTTGAAGGCCATGCTGAAGGTCTTGGTTTTGGCTTCGGTACTTCTGAACGCGACAACGGCTACATGTATCTAAACCTGCCTGCAACGGCTGAGTTGGCAAGCTTCCACCAAGTAACAGACCAACTTGCGTTACACGCAAGCGTTAACTGGACGGATTGGAGCTCTTTCGAGAAATTGGAAGCACGTCTAAATACTGCTGGCACGCATATGGTTAAAGTAGAAAACTGGGAAGACAACTATCGCTTTGCTGTTGGTGCTACTTACCAGCTTGATCCTAAGCTAGCGCTACGCACTGGTATTGCATACGATACTTCAGCGGTAAGCGACAAAAACCGCACGATTACTATTCCAGAAACTGACCGCACTTGGCTAAGTATTGGCGCAACGTACGATTGGACGAAAGACTTCAGCCTAGACGCTGGCTTCACCTATATTTTTGCGAAAGACGCACCAATCGTTGAGTCTCGTGGTTACAAGTCAGACGACACTGCAGAACAAGTCGGCGGCCAATTTGTAGGCGAAACTACGGGTAATGTTTGGCTAATCGGTGTTCAAGCAAACTACCGTTTCTAACCAAGCTGCAATGACCCGTCCTGATATGGGTTGACACTTTTTAACTAAAACGCTCGATGTACTTCATCGGGCGTTTTGTATTTTAAAGCCGTATGAGGCCTCATTTGATTATAGATATCTACGGACTCT
>NZ_JAMZAN010000013.1:0-84602 GCF_024181865.1 Vibrio sp. Y58_MX_L22 | reverse complement strand
AGCAGAGTCCGTAGATATCTATAATCAAATGAGGCCTCATACGGCTTTAAAATACAAAACGCCCGATGAAGTACATCGAGCGTTTTAGTTAAAAAGTGTCAACCCATATCAGGACGGGTCATTGATGTATTTACCCTTGCTGGGTGTGCTGACACTTACGATTAGCACATTGCAATTTCACACCACTGGCAAGTTTCTTCTCCACCAACAGAGTAAAACCACACTCTTCGCATCGCCCCTTGACCGGAGCAAGGTTCACAGCAAATTTGCATTTAGGGTAGTTATCACACGCGTAGAAGGTTTTGCCAAATCGGGTTTTACGCTCAACCAAATGTCCTTTGCCACATTCAGGGCAAGCGTGTTGCTCTTGTGACTGCGCCTCTGGCTCTGGTTGATTAATCGACTCAATATGATGACAAGCCGGGTAGTTACTACAACCGACAAACATGCCGTAGCGCCCTTGGCGGAGTACCAACTCATTGCCACACCCAGGACAAGGCACACCCAACTCTTTCACGATGTGACCATCATTGCTGTGTAGCGATTTAATGTAATCACAGCTTGGGTAATGGTTACAGCCGAGAAATGGGCCATGTTTTCCGTGCTTGAGAGTCAGCTCACCACCACATTTTGGACACGGCTCGTGCTCCAAAGCGTGTTCATGGGCAGAGAAAAGGGTGTTGTCGATTTTACTACTCATACTTACCGTTTCGTGAAAAACACACAAAAAGACAAGCTCGCGTTTATTCTAGTTAAACTCGAACTTGCCCTGATGGTTAGTGAAGAATCCCTTGTTCCTTGGTGTACAACAGCTCTTCCATTAGCGTGTAAGCGTTTTCGTTGCCAGGCACATTAAACAGCACCATCAGAATGATCCATTTGAGGTCTTCAAGCTCAAACTCACTCGTTTCTAATCCCATCACTCGGTCAATCACCATTTCGCGAGTTTCTGTGGTTAACACATTGATTTGCTCAAGAAACAATAGAAATCCTCGGCATTCCAAATCTAAACGCTGCATCTCTTTCGCTGTGTAGATACGAGTTGATGACGAAGCCATGCAAGTCGAGATTGCAGAAGAGGTGTCACTTTGCTGCAATGCGGCAAGCTCTTCTAACCAGACAAGGGCTTTGTAGATATCTTTTTGTTGGAAGCCTGCACGAAGCAACTCTTCTTCCAACTCGTCTTGTTCGACCTGTAACTCTGCATCGCTATGGATGTAGGTTTCGAATAGATACATCAGTATATCCATCATCATAGCTAGCCCCTCCCCTTTCGAATATAGCCACCTGAAACCGCAACGACATGCCCAGAGAGTTCTAACTCTAAGAGCTGCATCATGACTTCTTGGACAGGTATATTGGTCCTGTTTGCAAGAATATCAACCGGTGTAGCTTCACTTCCTACGTTAGCTAACAGCTGAGGAAATGGCAATTCTTCTTCATCATTTAACGTAGAAAATAAATCGGTACTCTGATTAATAGACCAATCAAGCAAGGACTGTATTTCATCTAAGACATCTTTCGTCTTTTCTACGAGGCAAGCGCCATGACGTATCAACTGGTTTCCACCGCAGGCATTGGGGGCATTGATTGACGCTGGCAGCGCAAATACTTCTCGACCTTGCTCAAGCGCGTAACGAGCTGTAATTAACGAGCCGCTCTTTTTCGCCGCCTCGACGACCAGTACACCAAGCGATAATCCACTAATAATACGATTACGACGCGGGAAGTTTTCTGGGCGCGGCTTGGCATTAGGCCGAAACTCAGACACCAAAGCCCCATGTTCAATAACACGTTGCGCTAAACCACGATGACGTGCCGGATAAATATTTTCTAAGCCAGATCCTAGCACCGCAATCGTCTTACCACCCGCTTGCAACGCACCATCATGCGCATGACCATCAATGCCTAAAGCGAGACCACTGGTGACAATAAAATCGTGCTGAACAAACTCTGCAGCAAACTGACGTGCATGCTGTAATCCATCAATACTCGCATTTCGACTTCCAACCATCGCGATTTGTGGCTGAGAAAGACAAGTAGGGTTTCCTTGAACAAAAAGTAGAGGTGGCGGTGCAACGATTTGTTTGAGCTGAGGTGGATAACACGGGTCAGTCAGTGTCAGGATATGATGATTTGTAGAAGCCTCAAGCCAGCTTAAACAAGCATCGACTTCTTTATCTGTTGAAGCCCAAGCTTGAATTTGCTTAGTTGTTAACCCAAGTTGTTGTAGCTGTTCAGGAGAGAAGTTTACGATGTTACGTGGCGTGTCTCTTGCCAGTAGCTTATTCATTTTGACGCCGCCAATGCCTGGCAAACAACTCAGTTTTAACCAGGCAGCGAGATCATCGTTATTTCGTCGATTCATCGATGGTTAATTCGTCCGCCAACGGTGACACCACCGAAATATCTTGGTTAATGGGTTTCGTACTGTTAGTGATCAGTGCCAAGCTAAAGTACTCATAAGGACGAATGACCAGCAACTCACCAACTTTGCTTTGAGGCAAAGTAATTTTCTTATCAAGCACGCCAAACTCTTTCTTGAACTCATCGCCGTCTTTGTAAACTGGGTGCGCGTCTTCTTTTAAATCAAACACACTGCCTTGCTTGAGATTGTCTGACGTGCCTTTATCAATCACCACGACTTGGTTAGTTGAACTAAAGCGAATACCTTCGATATTACCTAGCAACTTTGCAGAACTGCCTTGTGGCGACGGCAGCGGATAGAACGTAGTCGTGAAGTCAGTATTCTCAACCGATTGATTTGGCAACGCGATATCGTTACGTAGGATTTCTTGCATTTGCGATGTAAGCTTCAAACCTGAATAATCACTCGAAGCTTCAACGAGCTCGCCTTTGGCAATCAAACGCAGCGCGGTAATCTCTTCGGACACATCGTCACGCGAAAAGGTAGCTACTGGTCGGTAAATAGCCCAACCTGTCGCGGTCTGATTGCCATTGATATACAGCACATCTTCTGCAGTCAGATACTTACTGCCTTTGCTGCTACCCATCACTTTTGCTGCTCTGTTCAACGAATCTTTATCTAGCAACCGATCCGATTTAAGGTAAGGCATCACCAAACCTTCCGCGACCGTTGGTACGGCTTTCTTTTCTGTGATGCGAGCTTTCGGGCTCAGCTTCTTAACCGGTTTTAGGCTCAACACGGGCTGACCGTTAATCCACACCAAAGACAGCTTGTCACCGGGATAAATTAAATGAGGGTTATCGATTTCCGGGTTTACTTGCCATAAACGAGGCCACAACCACGGGCTATCTAAGTACATGGCCGAAATATCCCATAGCGTATCGCCCTTCACAACTACATATGTTTGTGGCGCATCATCTTTAACAGTCAGTGGGTTCGCATCCACATTTGCTACAGCGTTGAAAGAGAAAAGTAACGGCAACGTAACACTGGCAACGTTGCGGAAAATTCGATTCATGACCCTCGTCCTTGGTCTATTAAGCAGGAACCAGAATGGAAATTGGTGCAAGGATGCTGTCATTTAGGCTATAAAATGTCTAGAATTGAGCCAACAAGGTTTGTGCTGTTTCGGCACAGTTCAATATTTCGAGTGAATATGTCTGTATTACAAGTATTAACATTCCCGGATGATCGCCTGCGCACAGTCGCAAAGCCTGTTGAAGCGGTGACACCTGAGATTCAAAAAATCGTCGATGACATGATTGAAACCATGTACGACGAAGAAGGTATTGGCCTTGCTGCAACGCAGGTTGATATCCACAAACGTATCGTAGTGATTGATATTTCAGAAACTCGCGATGAGCCGATGGTGCTAATCAACCCTGAGATTCTGGAAAAGCGTGGCGAAGATGGCATCGAAGAAGGCTGTCTGTCGGTACCAGGTGCGCGCGCACTTGTGCCTCGCGCTGCAGAAGTTACCGTTAAAGCACTGGATCGTGATGGCAAAGAGTTCACCTTTGAAGCCGACGACCTGCTAGCGATTTGTGTTCAACACGAGCTTGATCACCTACAAGGTAAGCTATTCGTGGATTACCTATCACCACTGAAACGCAAACGCATTCAGGACAAGCTAGCAAAAATCAAACGCTTTAATGAGAAGCAGCAAAACGCTTAATCTCGAACCATACCAATTAGAAGGAAGCCTACCTTGAGTCAGTCTTTACGTATTGTCTTTGCAGGTACTCCGGATTTCGCCGCCCGTCACTTGGCGGCGTTGTTGTCTTCGGAGCATGAAGTCATCGCGGTTTACACAAACCCAGATCGTCCAGCGGGTCGTGGCAAGAAATTGGCTGCGCCACCGGTAAAACAACTGGCGCTGGAACACAACATCCCGGTTTACCAACCTGAAAGCTTTAAGTCCGACGAAGCGAAACAAGAACTTGCCGATCTGAACGCTGATCTCATGGTTGTCGTGGCGTACGGTATGCTGCTGCCACAAGCGGTTCTTGATACCCCTAAACTGGGTTGTATCAACGTACATGGTTCTATCCTACCTCGTTGGCGTGGTGCGGCTCCAATCCAACGCTCTATTTGGGCGGGCGATGCAGAAACTGGCGTGACCATCATGCAGATGGACATCGGTCTCGACACTGGTGATATGCTGAAGATTGCAACTCTGCCAATCGAAGCGACAGATACCAGCGCTTCAATGTACGAAAAATTGGCTGAGCTTGGCCCAGAAGCTCTGATTGACTGCCTAGCAGACATTGCTGCGGGTAAAGCAGTGCCAGTGAAGCAAGACGATGAGCTAGCGAACTATGCGAAAAAACTCAGCAAAGAAGAAGCACGCATCAACTGGAACGACGATGCGGCGCACATTGAGCGCTGCGTTCGTGCATTTAACCCATGGCCAATGAGCCACTTTGAGGCGGCAGAAAACAGCATCAAAGTATGGCAAAGCCGTGTCGCAGAGCAAACCAGTGACAAGCCAGCCGGCACCATCGTGCAAGCAGATAAAACCGGTATTTATGTTGCGACAGGCAACGGCGTACTGGTGCTAGAGCAACTGCAAGTTCCTGGCAAAAAAGCCATGTCAGTTCAGGATATTCTGAATTCGCGTACGGCTTGGTTTGAAGTGGGCACTCTGCTGGTTTAAGCCATATTAGGGGTTATCATCCCCAATAATACGAACTTTTAGAGGGCAGAGATGCCCTCCTTTACTTTAAGGTACTCATCATGAATGTTCGCGCTGCGGCTGCTAACGTCCTGTATCTTGTCGTCGACAAGGGCTACTCACTTTCAAGCGCTCTTCCAGCGGCTCAACAAACGGTACGACCTCGTGACCACGCTCTGCTACAAGAGATCTGTTACGGTGCGCTACGTTACCTCCCTCGCCTAGAAATGATCGCAAACCAGTTGATGGATAAGCCCCTCAAAGGCAAACAACGTGTATTCCATCACCTAATTCTGGTTGGTATTTACCAACTGAGCTTCATGCGTATTCCTGCGCACGCAGCAGTTGGTGAAACGGTTGAAGGCACTAAAGAGCTGAAAGGTCCTCGTCTGCGTGGTTTGATTAACGCGGTATTGCGTAACTACCAGCGCAACCAAGAAGAACTCGACCAAATGGCCGTCAGCAACAACGCTGGCAAGTACGGTCACCCAAGCTGGTTACTAAAACTGCTGCAAGAGGCCTACCCACAGCAATGGGAAAGCATTGTTGAAGCGAACAACCAAAAAGCACCAATGTGGCTGCGTGTGAACCATCAACACCACACTCGTGATGAATACCTTGCGCTGCTCAAAAATGAAAACATTGATAGCACGCCACACACAGAAGCAATGGACGCCATAAAATTGGCCGCACCATGTGATGTGATGAAGCTACCTGGTTTTGAAAAAGGTTGGGTTTCGGTCCAAGATGCGGCGGCGCAGCTCTCGATCAACTACCTAAAACCACAAGACGGCGAACTGATTTTAGATTGCTGTGCAGCGCCAGGTGGCAAGACGGCGCACATTCTAGAGCGCACGTCAGGCAGTGAAGTGGTCGCGATTGACTGCGACGACACACGCTTGAAACGTGTGCATGAAAACCTGAAGCGTCTCAACCTTCAGGCAAAAGTGGTTTGCGGTGATGCGCGTAATCCACAAGAATGGTGGCAAGGCGAGCAATTTGATCGCATTTTGCTGGATGCCCCATGTTCTGCGACTGGCGTGATTCGTCGTCACCCAGACATCAAATGGCTACGTCGTGCAGACGACATCGCCGCATTAGCAGAGCTGCAAAGTGAAATTTTTGATGCCATGTGGACGCAACTGAAGCCCGGCGGCACCATGGTTTACGCGACTTGTTCAATCACACCGCAAGAAAACGTGGAGCAAGTAAAAGCGTTTTTAGCACGTACCGCGGATGCGCAACTGCTGGATTCTGATCCCGACCAGCCTGGTCGTCAAATTCTACCAGGCGAAGAAGATATGGATGGTTTCTACTACGCAGTGCTAACTAAAACACACGCGTAACAGCATGCTAAATAGGGCGATTGAAGCGATTTCAATCGCCTTTTTCAGATACGAGAAAAGAGTATGAAGATCATTATTCTTGGTGCAGGTCAGGTTGGCGGCACACTGGCAGAAAACCTAGTGGGTGAAAACAACGACATCACCATCGTCGACAATAATGCCGACCGACTGCGTGAATTGCAGGACAAATACGACCTACGTGTGGTCAATGGCCATGCGAGCCATCCAGACGTGCTACACGAAGCTGGCGCGCAAGACGCCGATATGCTCGTCGCAGTAACCAACACTGATGAAACCAACATGGCCGCCTGTCAGGTCGCGTTCACTCTATTCAATACCCCAAACCGCGTTGCGCGTATTCGCTCTCCAGAATACTTGGCAGAAAAAGAAGCCCTGTTTAAATCTGGCGCTATTCCTGTTGATCACCTTATCGCACCAGAAGAACTCGTCACGAGCTACATCGAACGTCTGATCCAATACCCAGGCGCGCTGCAAGTGGTGAGCTTTGCTGAACAGAAAGTCAGCCTAGTGGCGGTGAAAGCCTACTATGGTGGCCCGCTGGTGGGTAATGCGCTGTCTGCTTTGCGTGAGCACATGCCGCACATCGATACCCGTGTGGCAGCGATTTTCCGCCAGGGTCGCCCGATTCGCCCACAAGGCACCACGATTATTGAAGCCGACGATGAAGTGTTCTTCGTTGCAGCAAGTAATCATATTCGCTCAGTGATGAGTGAGCTTCAGCGTCTAGAAAAACCGTACCGCCGCATCATGATTGTTGGCGGGGGTAACATCGGCGCAAGCTTGGCTAAACGCCTAGAGCAAACTTACAGCGTGAAGCTGATTGAGCGTAACTACCAGCGTGCAGAAAAGCTGTCTGAGCAACTAGAAAACACCATCGTGTTCTGCGGTGATGCGGCAGACCAAGAGCTTCTCTCGGAAGAGAACATCGACCAAGTCGACGTCTTCATCGCGCTGACCAACGAAGATGAAACCAACATCATGTCTGCAATGTTGGCAAAACGCATGGGCGCCAAAAAAGTGATGGTGCTGATCCAACGTGGCGCTTATGTAGACCTGGTACAAGGCGGCGTAATTGATGTAGCAATCTCACCTCAGCAAGCCACTATTTCCGCCTTGCTAACGCACGTTCGTCGCGCTGATATCGTAAACGTGTCCTCACTTCGCCGCGGTGCTGCGGAAGCGATTGAAGCCGTCGCTCACGGTGATGAAAGTACATCTAAAGTGGTTGGACGTGCAATTGGAGATATAAAGCTTCCACCTGGGACCACCATTGGTGCTATCGTTCGTGGCGAAGAAGTTCTTATTGCCCACGACCGTACGGTCATCGAGCAGGATGACCATGTGGTGATGTTCCTGGTCAACAAAAAATACGTATCAGACGTCGAAGCGCTATTCCAGCCGAGTCCATTCTTCCTCTAGGATTTTCCTATGGTCAACTTACGTCCCGTACTGTTTGTTATCGGGCTAGTTTTATCCAAACTGGCCCTGTTTATGTACGTGCCGACTTTGGTCGCTTTCTTTACCGGTACGGGGGGATTCCTCGATTTCGCCCAAGCCGTTGTGATCACGCACCTTGCCGCCTTCATCTGCCTAACGATAGGTCGAACCGCCAAGTTCAAACTCAGCGTACGCGATATGTTCCTCATCACCAGTTTGGTTTGGACCATCGCGAGTGCGTTTGCCGCGTTGCCATTTGTGTTTATCAACCACATCAGCTTCACCGACGCCTACTTCGAAACGATGTCGGGTATCACCACGACGGGCTCAACGGTGCTCAGTGGCCTAGACAACATGGCGCCGAGCATATTGCTGTGGCGCTCTATTTTACAATGGCTTGGTGGCATTGGTTTTATCGTGATGGCGGTAGCAGTGTTACCTATGCTGAATGTCGGTGGTATGAAGCTATTCCAAACCGAATCATCAGATTGGTCGGATAAAAGTAGTCCAAGAGCGAAAACGGTCGCCAAAAACATCGTAGCGGTTTATTTGATGCTAACGGGCTTATGTATTTTGGGCTACTTGATCACCGGCATGAACCTGTTCGAAGCAATCAACCATGCCTTTACTACGCTATCGACGGGTGGATACTCTACGTCTGATGGGTCAATGAACCACTTCTCTAATGGCGCACATTGGGTGGCCACTACCTTTATGTTCTTAGGTGGTTTGCCATTTTTGCTCTTTATCGCCGCATTACGTAAACGCCGTATTGATGTGTTGGTTAACGACGCTCAAGTTAGAGGATTTGCGTACCTGTTCGTATTCTCAAGCTTAGTGATTTCAGCTTGGCTAGTGATTCGAGATGGGTACACCATTTTGGATGCCCTGCGAGTGTCGATGTTTAATATTGTCTCTGTCGTCACCACAACTGGCTTTGGCTTAGAAGACTTCACCGCATGGGGCGCATTACCCACTACTCTTTTCGCATTCTTAATGATGGCGGGAGCATGCTCAGGATCAACGTCTGGCGGGATCAAAATCTTCCGCTTCCAAATTGCGATGACGCTGCTAAACAAACAAATGATGAAGTTGATTCACCCTTCAGGGGTGTTTGTACAGCGTTATAACCAGCGACCGGTGAATGATGATATTGTTCGCTCAGTGGTGGCATTTGGCTTGATGTTTTTTATCACCATTATCTTTATCGCGGGTTGTTTAAGTGCTCTTGGCCTCGACCCTGTGACCAGTATTTCTGGCTCAATCACCGCCGTTGCCAATGTTGGCCCTGGTATGGGTAGTGTGATTGGCCCGACAGGCAACTTCGCGCCTCTGCCCGATACTGCCAAATGGCTCTTAAGCTTTGGGATGTTAATGGGCCGCTTGGAAATTCTGACTATTCTTGTACTGTTCTTTCCTGCGTTTTGGCGCCGCTAAGCAGACTCTAATTAAAAGGTATAACAATGAAAACATGGATTACTCTGGCGACCCTACTTGCCGCCTCATCCACATACGCTGCCGAGGTCATCACTTTAGCCGATGGTCGAGAAGTGAAGTTGAACGATGACTTTACCTGGGAATACGTCATGAAAAAACCGGCGCAGCAAGCGACGGAGACACAAACAACAGCAAGCGTAGTTGAAACAATCGCAGCTCCTGCGATTGCGACAATTCCAGTGGTAACGAAAACCGTTGGCACGACCGTGGTGGTAAACGCCAAAAAGCCAACCATGCAGCTATCAGATTCAGGTGTGGATGTATTGATTGGTTCAGCAAGCTATCAAAGCGGTGAGCTTGTTTTACCTACATCAATCACCAACCAAAGCTCTCAATCTGTCATTCAAGTGGAAGTTGAGGTGCAAGTGTTTGATATGTCTGGTCAGCAACTGGCAAAAGAAAACGTAACAGTTTGGCAATCCATCAAGCGCATGGCGGATACCTACCTGCGACCACAGCAAGCGGAACAAGGTAAGAGCATTAAATTGGCTGTACCGCAATCACAGCAATACCAGTTTTCTGCCAAAGTGCTAGAGGTAAAAACTCGCTAATACGTGTTTAATATTCTTTGTTGAGCCTATCGGCTAGATAGGCTCAACAAAGTAATAAATCGCAAAAAAATGGCACACGCAGCCAGCCAAAACAAAGCCGTGCCAAATCGCATGGTTAAAGGGAATGCGCTTCGCGACGTAGAAAATTACCCCTAGTGAATACACAATTCCACCAGCAGCAAGCAGTGTAAGTCCGCCGACATCCAAGTTAATAGCTAATTGATAAATCACAATCAACGATAACCATCCCATCACCAAATATGTCATCAAAGAAAGCTTTTTAAATCGATAGACGAACGCAACTTTCATGATGATGCCGATCAACGCAATGCTCCAAATAACGATCATCAACCCAAATGCTAGAGGTGTTCTTAAGCTGACTAACAAGAAAGGGGTATAGCTGCCTGCTATCAAAAGATAAATAGCACAATGGTCGAAGGTTTTTAGCCAACGTTTCGCTTTGGGATGAGGGATCGCATGATAGAGCGTCGAGGCCAAAAATAGCACGATAATACTCGCACCATAAATCGCCATACTGGTAAGCGTTAAAGTGTCAGCTTGATGGTCTATGGCTTTAACTAACAGCAGTATCAAGCCAACAATACCAAAAATCATCCCTATACCGTGGGTGATGGTATTGGCCAGTTCTTCACGTTGACTGTATTGAGGTTTCTGCAGCTCGGACATCAATGCGCCTATACTAGAGTTTGAAATTTGCTCTAGTATGGCACATTAGGCTTACACGTGTAAGCTTAAATTAAGACTCATGAACGGCAGTAGTTTGATCGAGATAATTGAGTACCAGTTCGCCAACTTGAGCTGGCTTAGTCGTGGCAGGAATGGTCAGCTCTCGCTTGAGTTTGCCACTACCCAGTAAGCTCGCGAGCATGCCACCTTGCCCCTTGCGTGTGCGGTCAACTTCAAACCACAACTTGAGTTCTTGCTCACTGCGGTGGGCAACAAATTCTAATTCGCGCCACACGCCGTGGTAAGGTCCGTCGGTTGGCACCAGTTCAAACTCTTGCACAAATGGTAGATCGAATCCTTTCACTTCCTCGCATTCCACCTGGCGAATTCGTAAACCTTGCGCTTCAAATGCAGATAGTACCGCATCCATCAGTGGATCAGGTCGAACGGTGAGGATGTCTTTATCAGTCGGATCCAAAGCAGCAGCAACGTCTAAGCCGGTTTCTAACCATACTTTGGCATCACCAATGGTGACAGGCGTGTTCCAAGGCACATCGAGCTTAACATCGAAGGTACGCTCTTCGCCGGAATGGATGGTAAATGCGTAAGGGAGACTCCACTTAGCAAGCACATGAGTTTGAGGTACTCGGCGCATGCTGTGTCCTTCTCGCGCACCACGGTCATCAGGGGCTTCGGCGATGTAGCGGCAACAGAGTTTTAAATCAATGTTGTCGATCGCTTGTTCAGTCGCACCACCATATACATGGATCGAAACATCCACACTTTGACCTGGGTATAGCACGTCTTGGTTTAAGATTGAGTCGACCTTCGCGCTCCCAATCCCAAAACTGGCAAGTGTCTTCTTCAAAAATGACATAGGCACCTCCTTCATCGAGATCTCATACTACTACTGCTGATCGTGGGATCAAACAAAAATTGCCTCGAACATCGCGACAAAATGACAAAATCTAAACAATTCAATTGCTCAACTATCGACCAATTATTACAAGGATGCTAATCTTACACTTGATATGCATGCATATCGGTATTCCTGACTCATTAACTGGATTGGCGAGAGCCAGAAGAGTGATTCTTCAATCTTGTTGGAGCCTAGCTCATAATGATTCAGGCCATTACATCGGCAATGGATATGCCTGACAGTTAGGTAAATTAATGCGCCCAACAACAGTCAGGTTCGCACACACTAATACTAGTGCAATGCGCCGCCGCAGTGGCTTTACTACTGCACCAAAGGCAAAGCAAGTTGCGCCAGCAATGACATTGGTTGAGAAGACAGCAATGATGTCGAGTGTTCCGGCCAAAGTTATCAAAGCAGCTTAATCAAAAGCGCGGCGCCAGCTGCGCTTTTTTCTTTGCACGCAACTCATAAAACTTCAAAGACTTAGAACAAGCCACGGTGAAAGAGATCGTTTTTCCTATTTGGTCTTAGCAAAGCAATTTGGTACCTTTACTGCTAATTACACCTATAAATTCTGTGGAGAAAGAAATGAAGTGTCATCGCATTGAAGAGCTGCTTGAGCTACTAGAGCCTGAATGGCATAAAGATCAGGAGCTGAACCTATTGCAGTTCATCGTTAAGCTGGCAAAAGAAGCAGGCTATGAAGGAAAGCTAGAAGATCTGACCGACGATGTACTGATCTACCACCTTAAAATGCGTAATAGCAGCAAAGATGAAATGATCCCTGGACTCAAAAAAGACCAAGAGGACGATTTTAAAACGGCGATCCTACGCGCTCGTGGCATCATCAAATAACCAGCTCAACAGCCAGTATTCTTTAAGCGACTCTCTCTGTGAGTCGCTTTTTTATAACCAAAGTTTTTAGTCCCACAATTGGTTATAACTGTTCAGCCAATTATCAGGTTAACTGTACTGATTTTTGTTGTTAAACATTGACTGCGTTAAAGAAAAGGAATTGTTATTGATTGTATAATCGCCGTTCATCAGTATTTACTAAAATAATTATGTCCGGTCATGATTTATGATAAGGACGAAGTAGCAATGTCATCGAGCGACATCAATAGAAATGACGCCGTACATTATAAAAGCCTAAGAAGGATGAGTGCATGAGTCAGGATAAGATCGATATCAAAGATGTGACTCCTAAAACCTACAACCCTAAGACTCATAAAGGGAATGGGGATCGGTTCAACCCAAGTAATCGCATCTATGTACGCGAAAGCAAAGGGACTTACCAGAAACTGCGTCGTTACGGTGGTTGGTTCTTACTGCTTCTCTTCGCTTTGATACCGTGGATCCCTTACGGTGAACGTCAAGCGATCTTGCTCGACATTGGCAACCAGCAGTTCAACTTTTTCGGTACCACATTGTATCCGCAAGATCTTACCCTACTCGCCTTGCTATTTGTGATCGCGGCGTTTGGGTTGTTCTTTATTACCACCTTCTTAGGTCGAGTTTGGTGTGGCTATCTCTGCCCACAAACCGTCTGGACCTTCATGTATATCTGGTTTGAAGAGAAGCTCGAAGGTAGTGCCAATAAACGCCGCAAACAAGACTCCAATAAGCTGACGGCGAATTTAGCGATGCGTAAAACCGTCAAACATATAGCTTGGTTTACCATAGCGCTCGCCACTGGTTTTACTTTTGTTGGCTACTTCGTACCAATGAAGCAATTGGTTATCGACTTTTTCACCTTTAACGCCAACTTCTGGCCCGTCTTTTGGGTAATGTTCTTTGCCATTTGTACTTATGGTAATGCTGGTTGGATGCGTTCCATCATGTGTATTCACATGTGTCCTTACGCGCGCTTCCAGTCTGCCATGTTTGATAAAGACACCTTCATCGTTGGCTATGATGCCAAACGTGGTGAAAAACGTGGTCCACGTCCGCGCAAAGCCGATCCAAAGCAACTTGGTTTGGGGGATTGTATTGATTGTGACTTGTGTGTGCAGGTGTGCCCAACAGGTATCGATATTCGTGACGGCTTACAATATGAATGTATTAACTGTGGTGCCTGTATTGATGCGTGTGACAACACCATGGATCGCATGGGTTACGAGAAAGGACTAATCAGCTACACCACCGAGCACCGCTTATCGGGTAAGAGTACCAAAGTCATGCGTCCGAAGCTGCTGGGCTATGGAGCTGTGCTACTGGTCATGATTGGTCTGTTCTTTGCCCAAATCGCAGCGGTAGACCCAGCAGGCATGAGTGTTATTCGCGACCGTAACCAACTGTTCCGAGTAAATAGCTCAGGCGAAGTAGAAAACACCTACACCCTCAAAGTAATCAACAAAACCCAGCAAGTGCAAGAATACTCGTTGGATGTTGAAGGGCTATCCGATGTAAGCTGGTATGGTAAGCAAACAATTCAGGTACAGCCAGGTGAGGTATTGAACTTACCAATGAGTCTTGGCGCCGATCCTGACAAGCTAAACTCTGCGATTACGACAATTCAGTTTATACTCACCGATAAGAGCAACGAATTCACTATTGAAGTAGAAAGCCGTTTTATTAAAAAACTATAGCGCTACTTCAGTGACTAACGGAAAAAGGCTCAGTAATGAGCCTTTTTGTTTATATGTCCCAAAGTATGTTTAACTTTGACGCCCTTACCCCAGACTTTATGTGGTACGCGTTAGAAAGCATCGGCGTTCGCGCAGAATCAGGCTTTCTTCCCCTCAATAGCTACGAAAACCGTGTTTATCAATTCACTGACGAAGAGCGTCGTCGTTATGTCGTCAAGTTTTACCGCCCTGAACGTTGGAGCAACGAACAGATCCAAGAGGAACACGACTTTACTTTAGAGCTGATTGGCAATGAGATCCCCGTCGCACCACCTGTGCGCATCAACGGTGAAACCCTGCATCACTATCAAGGCTATGCTTTTGCGCTGTTTGATAGCGTGGGTGGTCGCCAATACGAGGTTGACAATTTAGATCAGCTCGAAGGTGTAGGGCGTTTCCTTGGCCGAATCCATAAAGTCGGCAGCCGCCAAGCCTTCCAACATCGTCCTACTATTGGCTTACAAGAATACCTGTATCAACCAAGAGAGATTCTGCAAAACGCCAATATGATTCCAATGCACTTGGAGAACAGCTTCTTCAATGACTTGGATATGCTGATCAAATCAATTGAAAGCCACTGGCAAGAAGGTTTCAATATGATTCGTTTGCATGGCGATTGCCACCCAGGCAATATTTTGTGGCGAGATGGCCCTATGTTTGTTGATTTGGATGACGCTCGTAACGGCCCTGCAGTACAAGACTTATGGATGCTACTGAACGGTGAACGCCAAGACAAACTGATGCAGTTGGATATTGTTTTAGAGGCTTACCAAGAGTTTTGCGACTTTAATCCTGCAGAATTGAAACTAATCGAGCCACTTCGCGGTCTACGAATGGTGCACTATATGGCATGGCTAGCAAAACGTTGGCATGACCCTGCATTTCCTCTCGCTTTTCCATGGTTTAATGAGCCAAAATACTGGGAAGGTCAGGTCCTTGCATTTAAAGAGCAGATCGCCGCTTTAGAAGAAGCACCGCTGTCTTTAATGCCTCAATGGTAAGTCAGGCCAAAAATTCAAAAATGGAGATATTTCGATGAAAAAACTGTTCGCACTGTTTTCTATGCTGATGTTAAGCCTGTCGGCACATGCAGCGCAATTCAAAGAAGGTGAACATTACAAAGTATTGGATCTTGAGGCATCAAAAAAACCTCTTGTGACGGAGTTTTTCTCTTTCTACTGCCCGCACTGTAATAGCTTTGAACCAGTTATCCAGCAACTGAAAAAGCAGTTGCCAGAAGGTACTAAGCTATTAAAAAACCACGTTTCTTTCATGGGTGGCAACATGGGCCCATCAATGAGCAAAGCCTACGCAACGATGGTTGCACTAAAAGTGGAAGACAAAATGGTGCCAGTGATGTTTAACCGCATCCACAATCTAAAGAAAGCACCACGTAATGATGAAGAACTTCGTCAAATCTTCCTTGATGAAGGTGTAGATGCGAAAAAATTCGATTCTGCATTCAAAGGCTTCGCGGTTGATTCAATGGTTCGCCGTATGGACAAGCAATTTGAAAACAGCGGTCTAACCGGCGTTCCTGCGGTTATCGTTAACAACAAATACCTAGTTCAAGCACAAAGCATCAAAACGATGGATGAGTACTTCTCTCTGGTGAACTACTTGCTGACACTAAAATAAGCACATCGATATCAATCAAAAGGGGAACACGTCGCTCCCCTTTTGTTTATTTGTAAATCTCTTGTAGTAACCGATCTTTTTCTTGCCACACATCCCCCAACCATTGCTGAAATTGTCGCTTATAGGGCTTATCGTTGAAGTAATCACCAAGCACTCTTTCATCAACGGGTAACACATTTACACGCACAACCACCTTGCTCATGCGGCCCATCAATAAATCCTTGAACGGTTTATGCGTATTTTCTGGGTACGCCAACGTAACGTCGATAATGCTCTCGAACTGTTCCCCCATCGCCGCTAACGTGTACGCAATCCCTCCCGATTTTGGTTGCAGCAAATATTGATAGTTTGCTTTACTCTTACGCTGCTTTTCTTCGGTAAATCGGGTTCCTTCGACATAGTTAACCACTGTGGTTGGAGTGTGTTTGAATTTAGCGCACGAGCGACGTGTCGTTTCTAAATCTTGACCTCGCTTATGAGGGTTGCGGATCAGATACTCTCGCGAATAGCGACGCATAAATGGCATATCGAGCGCCCAACACGCCATCCCGATGAAAGGCACATACAGCAGTTGTTGCTTGAGGAAAAACTTCGGCATGGGAATACGGTCTTTAAATACGCAGCAAAGCACAACAATATCTGTCCAACTGAGATGATTACTGATCAGCAGATACCACCCGTCTTTTTTAAGCGCTTCACCGCCCTGAACATCCCACTCAACACGGTTAGATACCGCCAGAATGCACGCATTAACGGTAGCCCATAACCACATCACCTTATTGGCACAAGCGGTCGCTAGTGCTTTTAGCTTTACGCCAGGAAGCAATATTTTAAATACAGCGATAACACAAATTGCGAGTGAACAAACCGCAGAATTGAGAATCACAAAAGAAGCGTTAAAAAAAAATAACAAATATGCCAACATGATAGTCAAACAACAGTGATAATGTGTGAAGAATAAAACAGCGTGTAATTATACTGCGCCTTTGCCACATTGGAACATGCGTGGGAATGGTCAGATTTGTTACCGCAACCAATATGTGCACCACTCATTCGACAACAAGGAGATAACGAATGAAACCAAGGCTACTTCTCTTGCCTTTGGCCTTTATCGTCAGTTCTGCTCAGGCTCAACTCGCTGAAACCGCGGGTTTTGGCGGTGAAATTTCGCTGAATGCCGGATTCATATCATCAGAATCCAATTTCAATACAGAAAATAGTAACACCATCGATTCTCTCGATAAGCGTGCCGATAGTGACAGTTCCGTTATCGCTGCACCGCTAGGGAGTGTGACATACACCTTTGGTAGCCGACTCAACCACCAAGTTTACGCCGGTACCACACGCTCAGATGTCGCCGTAGGTACACTCGCTTTTCAGTTGGGCTATCAACACGAGCTACAATCTGGCACCGTGCTCGATGTTTCCTATCTGCCGACGGTACTCAAAGGCGAAACTTGGCGCAACCCTTATCAAGTAGGAACCGCACGTAAAGAGACGGATGTTGACGGCAATGCGTATCGCTTTCAGATCAAAGGGTTAATTGATAAGAACTTCAACCTTGATCTTGCTTATGCTGATAAAGACATCGAGCAGGAGGAAGTGACAGACCGCTCACTTGCTCGCGATGCTAACCTTTACTATGTCAAAGGCGACTATCGCATTCCACTCAACCAAACGTCTATGTTGCAACCCGCTTTCACCTACATCAATCAAGATGCCGACGGTAAAGCGGAGTCATTTGATTCGTATGGATTTGACATTAGCTGGTTTAAATTTATCAACCGCCATCGATTGGCCCTCACCGCGGGTTATGCATGGAGAGACTATCAAGCAGCTAGCCAAACTTTTGCTAAAACACGAAATGACGACACCATTAGCCTATTTGCGGCCTACGAATATCAAAACGTATTTGACTGGCAAGACTGGTCGTTCATTTCTTTAGCCGGCTATAGCCAAACTGACTCGAATATCACGTTTTATGAGGAGAAAGAGTACCTGTTGTCGCTTGGTCTCAACTACACCTTCTAACGTCCTTCATCGCAACAAGGCGCTCACAACACTTGTTGCGATGAGACTTTGCTGTCTATACCGCTTGCGCCGTAAGCTGTTTCAGTAAACGGTCCATCGCTCGATACCCAAGCGCCTCGGCCAAGTGCGTTCGTTCAATTTGCTCCGCCCCATCCAGATCGGCGATTGTTCGCGCCACTTTGATAATACGATGATACGCACGAATCGAGAGCCCTAAACGATGCAAAGCGGTTTCAAGAAACTCAGCATCACTCTTATGCAAGGGACAAAACGCCTCAATTTCTCGACTACCTAGCAGTGCATTGACCTTACCACTGCGGTTTAGCATATTGTTACGCGCATGGCTCACACGCGCTTTTACGATAGCAGTCGGCTCACCACGATCACCTCCTTCTGCTAATGTCCCTTTGGGCAAAGCTGGGATTTCTAAAGACATATCAAAGCGATCTAACAGTGGTCCAGATAATCGACCAAGGTAGCGCAAAATAGCTTGTGGATTGGTGCGCGCTTGATTGCCTTCGTAATATCCTGTCGGGCTTGGGTTCAATGCTCCAACTAATTGGAAGCGAGCCGGAAAGCGTGTTTTACCTTGCGCTCGAGAGATAATGATCTCGCCAGATTCGAGCGGTTCGCGTAACGAGTCCAGAACTTTACGATCAAATTCGGGCATTTCATCGAGAAACAATAACCCGTTGTGGGCTAAAGAGATCTCCCCTGGTCTGGGTACCGAACCACCGCCGACTAATGCCGCCATTGAACTTGAATGATGCGGAGAACGAAACGGACGCGACTTCCAGTTATGCTCATTAATTTCACTCTGAGTCAACGATGCCACCGAAGCGGTTTCCATTGCTTCTTCATCACTCATTTCCGGTAATAAGTCACACAAACGCGAAGCCAACATCGTTTTTCCAGTACCTGGCGGGCCAAGGAAAAGTAAGTTGTGGTTTCCAGCGGCAGCAATCTCCAGTGCTCGCTTACCTTGTTGTTGGCCAATAATATCTTGTAAGTCTCGACCATGTTTTTCGATCGTTTTTCGCTTAGGCGTTTGAAAAAGATTCAGTCGATGTTGACCACAAAGCTCGGCACATACTTCCAGTAATGATTGGGCCGATTTATGTTGTTCCTTCCCCACCAGCGCCGCCTGATCGCCATTCACATGTGGGACGACCAAATGACGTTGAATCTTACTGGCTTCCAGCGCAGCAGGCAGCACACCTTTTACAGGTCTCAGACCACCAGATAACGCTAACTCACCAACAAATTCGTAGTTTTTGAGCTTATCTGTCGCGATTTGCTCCGAAGCGGCCAAAATTCCCAATGCAATAGGAAGATCAAAACGCCCTCCCTCCTTGGGTAGATCTGCCGGAGCCAAGTTCACGGTGATCCGCTTAGCAGGAAATTGAAAGTTAGAATTAATGATCGCACTGCGTACGCGATCTTTGGACTCTTTTACCGTTGTCTCTGGCAAGCCTACTAAGGTAATAGTCGGTAGCATTTACCTTTCTGCTTCACAACAAATAGTAATTGACCTACTCAACTCTATTTCTATAATGCCGGAAGCAGTCCAAGTTAACTAAAAGGTACTGCTATCATGAACACCATACGACCTCTCGTATCGCTACGCTCTCCAACCGCATACTCCTACATCCGTTTTTCCAGTGCAATCCAAGCACAAGGCGACAGCCTCAGAAGACAAACCAAGTTAGCCCAAGAGTATTGTCAGAAGCACTCTTTAACGCTCTCAGAACAATCTTTTACTGACCTTGGCGTATCTGCATTCAACTCAGCAAACACCAACGAAGACAATGGATTAGGGCAATTCCTTAAAGCCTTGGAACAAGGTGTCATCCCTAGTGGTTCGTTCTTGCTGGTGGAGTCATTAGACCGCCTTAGTCGCGCAAAAGTACAAACAGCACTACGCCAACTACTAAACATCATCGAATACGGAATCACAGTAGTAACTCTCATCGACAACCGTACTTACAGCAGCGAATCAGAAACTACAGACCTAATCATATCCCTCGCTGTAATGGAGCGTGCTCACAACGAATCTAAGACTAAATCAGAACGTATCAAAGCTGCTTGGGCAAACAAACGAGCAAACCCAACTACCACCAATAGGACTAGCCTTGCTCCTTTCTGGTTAAAGCTCAATAAGGACAAGCGCACATACACAGTCATTGAGAAAAATGCTGAAACAGTCCGTCGAATCTTCCAAATGTCGATTAATGGTCACGGGATTATCGGTATTGCAAGAAAACTCAACGAAGAAAAGATCCCCTCACCAAAAGGTGGCTCTTGGTCTAACACTTCAATCTGCCGTATTCTTAACTCTAAAGCTGTCATTGGAGAATACACACCGAACATTGGCAGAACTTCTACTAATACGCCCATCAGTGATTACTACCCATCAATAATTGATGAGAGTACATTCTATCTTTCTCAGAGCCGTAAAGCTGAACGTTCGAAACCAAAGTCAGCAGGAAGAAAGACAACCTTTCCCAACGTATTCAATCAAGTTGCAAAGTGTGGTGTGTGTGGGGCTACGATGTACTACGACAACAAAAGTCCTACCCTCAAATACTTAACTTGTCGTGAGTTCAAGAAGAAGAACTGCACAAATAGACCTATCCGCATTGAGTTCATGCACAAGTTCATCATTGAGCAGTATCTATTACCTAAAAACTTCCAACACCACATCAATATGACCACGGAAACTAGTAAACAGGGAGATTCAATTTCATCTATTGAGGAAAAAATCAAAGAAGAAGAACAAGCCCTAAACCAGTTAATGAAGATTGCGAAAAACCTTACCAGTCACATTGCCATTCAGCATATGGAAAATCGAGACAGGAAGATCATGCAATTAAAAGAAGAACTAGAAGAAACCAAAGCGCAACAAGCAGAAGTTACTTTAACTCCAAGAATCGGATTTAAGCAGGCACAGCAGCTTGTAGCTAACGCACTTCAAATGGAAGTTAACGACAAGAAACCTAATTGTACCGACCCAGAACTAATCCGCGAATACCGAGTAACTTTGAATAGGAGCCTTAAGGATGTATTCAACTTTCTGAGAATCCATAATTTGAAATCAGCCTCTGAGATAACAGTTGAATGCAACCAATTAACATATGCAATAGATAGAAAGAGCTTGAAACTTATCCACGAAAACTTATACTGGAAATCAAAAGTGTGATACAAATCACATTCCAATCAAGTTGGTAAAGTTTTTTTGACATCTCCTAAAACGCGCTGTATGCGATTTTAAGGGCTATAGTTTAATTTTTAATAGTTGGATTTAGGTTAGTGCATTTGTAACGTCTAATTGCGCTGTACACGTTATTTAATTATTTAATTTTTGGTATTGCAATGCCAAATCAAATCCGTATCATACGCGCCTCGTAAACTAGTTGACCTAAAGAACAACTCAAATTATTTTAGTTTCCGAGCGCTGTAGTAATAATGCTACACCAGCATATTCTCTGCGTTCCTCAGAACAATTAATTCTAATACGACACTCGGGATAGTCTACTATTTCAAGTGTACTAAGCATCAAGCTAGCCCCTTGATGTTTTAAGGTTAGTTACACGAATTAGCCCTTCGAGTAACAATGGATAACCAGTCGGATGAGTAGAAGCATTTCGACTTAAAATAAGCTAAGCCTGCCGTTCCCAAGTTCGGCGGGCTTTTTGCGTCCAAAAAAAAGCTTGACAAAGAACCCATACTTATGGCAAGCTATTAAGTATGAGCACTGCTATTCATATTTTTTGACGTGTATTTGGGCTAAATACATGGGGCTACTAAATGATATGAAGAACAAAACGCTTTGCTCTTAACAGGTGAGTGGCTCTCGCCTGACATTCACTTCTACCTAGACAAAAAGTCTAGAAACAAATTTGGGAGGGCTATTATGCCTTATTTAAACAGTGGTTCTGTGACTACCCTAAAGTCACAAACAATCCTATTGCCTGCTCACTATGGGTACACACCTAAGTTTTTGACCGACCAAGAAGAAGCAATTCTTCAAACCAAGGTCTCAAACCCTGCTTTCAAGACTATGATCTCTGCCATCCACAATCAGGCAGGTATCCAATCTGACAAGTTGTCCGAATTGACTGGTGTAACTAACATCGCTCAATATCGCGTACGCCTGAACAAGCAATTACAGAAATACGGGCTTGAAGCCAAATGTTTCAAAGTACCGGGTCTCCCGCGTAGCGCAGACTTTTTCCACTGGTACTTTGTCGAGTATATGCCTCTTTCGAATCAACAACCCGCTCAAAAGTTGGAGTTCGACCAGAAGCCTGCTAACGAAGATACGTTGCAGTAACACTCACCCCCTTTTAGTTCAAGCCCTATAAGATTAAGCACTACAACTAGCCATTGTGGTGCTTCCTTTCATCTTTACGGTTTAGCCTTAATGTTGTTCCATTTGCCTAGACGACTCTTACACTTCACATAACCCTTGTTGTCAGACTTTAATACTCGTCTCGTCATGATGTTACGTACAGCTTTAGTCCTTTGGTTCTGCTCATAATTTGGGTGATCTTCTAACTGAACCCACTCAGCACTTAGAGCAATATCTAGCTCAGCCAAAACATCTACGTTCTCATGTAAATCAAGCACTAATCGTAGCTGTTCAATAGCCGCTACCGCTTGTTTATTAGTTAACATTCATTACTCCCTGTAATTTCTTAAACGCTTCCTGCGTTTGTATATTTAGAATAGATAGAGCTATTTCAAAGCCCTATCCGAATTGTTTTCACCCCTTGTTCCCCAATGTAGATGTGCAGCAGCAAAACATCTTCCATTGTCGCATTTGTGCCTAGCTACACGCTGCTCACCTATTTGAATTGTCTCTTTGTTGACAGCCAAACATACCCAGCGATAAAGGGGCATACGCACCCCTTCATGACTCCACATTGGACGGTTTTCACCATTCCAGTGATTACAACCTGTGTACTCGCACTCATGGACTTCTGTACCATGAGCGTTGATAAAAGCGGCAACTGCATCGATGCCATCTTGAGGAGTGAGCACCGTCTCAGCCGACGAGCCGAGCAGCCGACCAGTTTCCAACCCACTGATTCCTTCATCTAAAGCATTAGAACGGTCGGTCATAATCTTCACCCCCATGCTCTCGGATAAGATTCGCCACATCTGGCGCACTCATTTCAGGACGGATACCGACCTCATATCCCCTTGGTGTAATCATCCAATCAGAGCCTCGACCTTGAGGTAACTTCCATTCTTTCTGAACTTCGGTGTAACCGTGACCCACCATTATTCGCATCTGTTCAGCCTTGCCGATTCTTTTACCTTCCCAGACAATCGAACGCTTAACCACAAGGCATTCACCAACATCGAAGCCTGTCTTGAACCAGTCCTCATTGTTACTAACGCTGCCTTTTTGAAGTAATAACTTCTCAGGCGTATCTGGTGCTGTGAATCGATCCCAGCCACTCAAATCTACTTTCTGTAATAACCACAGCAATTTGCTTTCAACCTTGCTGTCAGTTTCAATCCAATCCCTAACCCTCTGAACTAAATGACCTTGCTCACTGTTATCTGGATGGTCGCCATTCTGCCTAGGGTTGTTCCATTCAACATTGATACACATCCATCGCCTATCCCCTGCCTCAACCCAAATTGGCTGTGACCTGTTGCTGGTGGCAAGAATAGAAACATGATTATCAATCTTCTTGGCATCTTTACCCTTAGCTTCAACCCAGAAATTTGGTTCTGTTATCATCTGTTTTAGGTGATTGGCAAACCCAAAACCGTCATAGTAGACCTCATCAAAAACACACAATGTCTTACCTTCTAAGCCACTTTTGAACCGTCCAGTTACGAAGTTAACTGGGTCTTCTGGTTTCAATGTGTAGATGCCCAAAAGCTTATCCATAGCCAGTTGAAGCGTCCCTTTACCAGTGCCTTTGCTCTCGCCATACAGCAACATTGCAAACAAACTACGCTGCCTTGGAAATAGAACAGCATTAGCTACCCACCTCTCAATAAGCTCCCGTTTACTCTCACTGCCACCAGCTAGAAACAACAAGTATTCATCCCACATTGTCATTTCTTCTGGCAATGGCTCGATTGGTGCAAAAGCCACAGGTTGCCAGTAGTTCAGATAGTTGTAAGCGTTCTTGTTATGTATCAACCCTCTCTCTGGTTCAAAACAAAGATCATGTACAGACAAAAAGCCATCTTCTGTATTAGCTTTTTCTATCATTGTTTTTAAGACTGCATCGACTGGACGACACTCTTTACCAACAACAACAGACCAACCTGTACTTTCTACCCAGTGGTTTAAATCTGAACGCTGATAAGGTTTGTAATTGTCCTCTACATCCAGAAAACCACGATGTTCACGAGAATAGACATACTTACTCTGAAACGCTTTGATTAGAGCCTTCTCAGGGGCATCATCTAACTTCAAAATAGTATTCCTAAGTAGCGATTGATTAATGGCTATTTGGTGTGTTGCTTCGCTTATTGCGCTTAGTAGTCTCATAGTTTGTGCCTCCCTTGGCATTCTGTTTTAGTTCCTTCTTAATTAAACGATTGATGAAAATTGTTGTGCTAACGCCTTGCGACTCAGCGGTATCAATCACATCCTGTTTGAACTCATCCCATACATGAACTCTCATTGTGTTTTACCTCCGTGTTTATGAACTGGCACTTTGTCACCAAATTCGTCTATCGTTACTCGCTGGTTAATTCCAACTTCTTTGTTTTTCAACAACTCACGATCACACTCTGCTTTCTTTTGCCGTGTATATCGGGTTGCTCTTGATGCTCTAATCATCCAACTGAACCTCCTATTTTCAGAGTTAAAGATTTAAGAGACAGAGAAAGAAGAAATGATTGTTTCTAATCAATATTTCTCTTATCCCTTATCTCTATATACAAAGTAAGCAGCTGATTTGTGACAGCTTTTTCTTACCTTTTCCTACTTCTTGTAAACGAAGTAACTAGCTAATCTGTGACACTTTTTCCTTACCTTTTCTGAATTTCAGGCACAAAAAAAGCGCCCACTAGGACGCCTTTATAGGGTTCTGGTTGTATTTGGCAAGACACTAAACTTGTTTGTGTGCCACAACTCCAGAGTACAATTTAACAACTTTTTGTGTGTTTATAGCCGACGAGCCGACCTACTTTTAATCCACTAACTTTCATCGGCTAAGGCTGGATTTCACGCTTAACTTTGTAGAAAGTAGTTTTACCAATACCAGTGATAGACATTATTTCAGAAGGCTTTGAGCCCTGTTCTAGCAGCTGTTTTACCTGATCTTTCACATCATCGCTGGTAGGTTTACGACCTTTGTATTTACCTTCTTTTTTCGCCTTAGCAATGCCTTCTCGTTGACGTTCTAGCATAACCTCACGCTCAAACTGAGCAACTGCACCAAACACATTCAACATTAGCTTGCCTTGTGGTGTTGCAGTATCTAGCCCCATATCAGCAATACGAAGTTCTACACCCTTGCTTTCCAGTTGCTTCTGAATGTCACAGAGATTAGCAACGCTACGAGCAAGACGGTCTAGCTTAGTGACAACTAAAGTATCTCCTTCACGACAGTAATCAATGCACTCTCGTAACACTTCCCTCTCAGCGACAGAGCTCACTTGCTCAGAGAAAGCTTTATCAACACCAAGTTTGTCTAGCTCTCTGATTTGAGCCTCTAGTCCTGCTTCTTGTTCAACTGTAGAAGTACGCGCATAACCAATTAACATGAGTTCACCAATGACGTTTAGTTCGTATTACATTTAAGATCTTAAACGAAATAAGTTCATAAATACAACACCCAACCCTAAACGAACTGTTTCGGTGTATTACAAAAAGGTTCAACTAGGGCAAGGTCTAAACGAACAATTCTAGGTGCAGAATCGTGCCTGATAGATTGCTTTGAAGGGGGGAGAGGGGGGATTCTAGATTGTAAGTTTAAATAGAAACACTCACTTCTACCGCGAGCATTTTCAAACGCTTTCCTTCAAAGAAAACTTAGTCCTTTTTGAAACTTGATGTATCTAATCTACTTTTCAGTGATTAACTCTTTTCCAATCCTTTTCTACCAGCTTCGATTGATTGATAACCAAGATAAAGACAAGCAATCAACAAACTACTTGAGTGATCATTGATAAATCTATTCTGTTTTTACAGGCTAATAACAGCGTTTTCAGTATGCGGGCTTCCCCCTTTTGGGAAACTAGTGTGTGTACATCCCCCACATACCCCGACACTGCATTTCAAATGTTTACCTACTTTTTCTACCGTAACTAAGGCTAAAAATAGGGAGTAACACCTACATTTTCTGGTTAGTAGATAGAGCACACACTCCCGATTAAAAGCCACAAAAGACGGTTAGTGGGAGCATGATGCTAACGTATCTATACTGCTGTTCGGGTAAGAACTCCAAAAATGACCAAGGTAAAAAATGCGAATCCGCCAATAACTATTTTTTCATCAGCCTTAAACTCTTCTTCGATGGTGCTAAACAAAGCCACTAACACTATCGAAACAATGCCAATAAGCAGAACCGATGAATGAGGTAACTTATGAGTAAAATATAGCATTTTAGCTACCATTAACCCTACGATACTGGTTATTAGGCTTTGTAACCCAGACATTAAATTGAATAGTCTCACCTTAGCCCAGCTCAATTTATTACAACTAGAACTGACCAGATAAGCTGCTGACGCAATGCCCAATAGAAATGGCACTATTAGAAGTGTTAACTCACCAATCGCTTCATTGAAGATTTTCGTTATATTTTGGTTTAGGTTAAGAGCATTATCCAAACATGCCAGCACCACCAATGAGCCCAAAATTAGAAAGACGGAGCTAAATACTGTATCAACAAGCGAGCCCCAAAAGTTACTTAACCACCTACATAGGAACTTTTTATTTGGAGAGCCATCCTTATCCGACCCGCTGTTTTGTGCTTTGTCATCATTCGTTGTTTCTGTCATTTATGAATTCCATATCTAATAATAAACCAGCATCATATCAGAGAATAAAAGCCAACCATATCATATAGATCCATCAATAAAGCCAAATCCATTCCTTTATGCAATAACTAAGGTAGTAATCCTCTGTATCCCAGTCTTGTAACTACGCCGTCTTGCCATAGTTGCCACTATTTCCATTGTTGCCACTTCTATATAGTCACTCATTATTGAACCCGAAGAGACCTTAAATTCATTACTTTATTAATAAGGTAAATGTTGCCAACAATAGTAAACCCTGGCATGCCATTGCTGATATGAACTTCTACACTAACCGATGGCGCTTGCACCCCGACGCTTGCTCGACTATGAATGATTGCCAGCCCCATACGTTCCTCAATTTTTTTGAACACTCTGTAAACAAATGTTTTATCTAGTTGGTTATGTTATATACCGCGTCCCAATTGAGAGTTAATGTGAAAAAAGAATGACTTTTTGCTTGTCATGCAGCGGAATTGTGTGATACCACTAATGACGCAAACAATTTCGTAGAACATTACACAACATTTTTTAACGAAAAAAGAACGACAGACAGATGAACCTTTTCGCTCATATCAACGCACTGCTAGCCCTGATTATCGTGGTCATTATTGGCACCGCGCGGGGTATTGTGGGCGAAAGGTAACCACAAATTACAAAAAACCCCCGCACTGAAAAGTCCGGGGGTTTTTTTACAACTACAAGTTGTCATCTGTCTAACCCTCGGACAGTTTAACGGGAAGAATGGGAGTGCACATGAAGTGCAATAAATATGGCAATCGCTACGAGCCACAACGTAGCAAAGGAGGTTTACGATGACTGGTGCACAACTTGTCGTAGCCGCTTTAAGACAGCAAGGCATCGAAACCGTTTTTGGCTACCCCGGCGGGGCCATCATGCCAATCTATGATGCTTTGTATGACGGTGGGGTGGAACACATCCTATGCCGTCACGAGCAAGGGGCCGCTATGGCAGCTATCGGGATGGCTCGTTCCACTCAAGACGTTGCTGTGTGCATGGCAACTTCTGGCCCAGGAGCCACTAACCTTGTTACCGGCCTTGCCGACGCTTTCCTTGACTCCGTACCTCTAGTTGCCATCACAGGCCAGGTTGCTAGCTCTCATATCGGTACCGATGCATTCCAAGAAATGGATGTGATCGGAATGTCCCTAGCCTGTACTAAGCACAGCTATCTCGTGACCGAAATTGAAGATCTAGCTCCGACACTTGCCGAAGCCTTTGAGGTCGCAAAAACCGGTCGTCCGGGTCCAGTCATTGTCGATATCGCCAAAGACGTTCAACTCGCTCAAGCACCCACAGACCTTCTTCCTCCATACATAGCACCAGCAATCGAAGATGTCAGCGCTGAAGATATCAAACGTGCGCAAGATGTGCTGGCAGCATCTACTCGCCCAGTGTTGTATGTTGGTGGTGGCGTGCAACTTGCGAAAGCAACCGATGCAGTACGCGAATTTCTTCGCTTAAACCCAATGCCTGCAGTTAGCACATTAAAAGGCCTCGGTACCATTGAACGCCATGATCCCCACTATCTTGGTATGTTGGGTATGCATGGCACCAAAGCCGCCAACCTAGTGGTTCAAGAAGCTGATCTATTGATTGTGGTTGGCGCGCGTTTTGATGACCGTGTGACGGGTAAGCTCGATACGTTTGCACCAAATGCGAAAGTGATTCACATCGACATTGATGCTGCGGAGATTCATAAACTGCGCCACGCCAACGCACCATTACGTGGCGACATCAACACCATTCTCCCTCAGCTAGAACTGACTCAAGATATCTCACCGTGGGTTCATCACAGTGAAAGTCTGCGCAGCGGCTTTAAGTGGCGTTACGACCACCCGGGCGAGTTAATCTACGCACCGCTATTGCTTAAACAGCTGTCTGACATGATGCCAGATAGCTCAATTGTCTCGACCGACGTCGGTCAGCACCAGATGTGGGCAGCGCAACATATCCAGCCACGCGAACCACAAAATTTCATCACTTCTGCTGGCCTTGGCACCATGGGCTTTGGCTTGCCAGCGGCGATGGGTGCTGCAGTCGCACGTCCTGATGATCAGTCTATCCTTATTACAGGTGACGGTTCATTTATGATGAACGTTCAGGAATTGGGCACGCTGAAGCGTCGTCAGATTCCAGTGAAGATTGTCCTTCTTAATAACCAACGTCTTGGCATGGTTCGCCAATGGCAGTCATTGTTCTTTGACGGTCGCCACAGTGAAACCATTCTTGATGACAACCCAGATTTCGTGATGTTAGCAAAAGCGTTCGATATCCCGGGCAAAACCATCACCAAGAAAGAAGAAGTCGAACCTGCTCTCAAAGAGATGCTAGCGAGTGAAACTTCTTACATGCTTCACGTTTTGATTGATGAAGAAGAAAACGTGTGGCCATTGGTGCCACCTGGCGCATCAAACAGTGATATGTTGGAAAATACATAGGAGACAATCGCATGGACAGATATTTACTCGACATCAAAGCCGATGACAAACCGGTACTGTTGGAGCGCGTTCTACGTGTGATTCGTCACCGAGGCTTCGTGATCAAACAAGTCGCTGCTACGCAAAACCACGAAAGCAAAGTAGCCAGCGTCGAGATCATCGTCGACAGCGATCGACCAATCTCGTTTTTGATCAATCAAATAGAGAAGTTGTGGGACGTTCGTAAGGTTGAGGTGCTAAAAATCCGCAACGATGAACTGCCAAATCACAACTTACAACAACACGTAAGTGCATAAGGAAGGCAACAAATGGCAACGAAAACTGCAGATTTCATTTGGTTTAATGGTGAGATGGTTCCATGGGCAGAGGCGAACGTTCACGTTCTGACTCACGCAATGCACTATGGTACATCCGTGTTTGAAGGCGTGCGCTGTTACAACACACCAAAAGGCCCAATTGTCTTCCGTCACCGTGAGCATGCACAACGTCTAAAAGATTCTGCCAAGATTTACCGCTTTCCGATCCCTTTCTCTGTAGAAGAAATCATGGAAGCGACCCGCGAAACACTGCGCCAAAACAAACTCGACAGCGCTTACATTCGTCCATTGGGTTTTGTCGGTAATGTTGGCTTAGGCGTATGTCCACCAGTTGGCACTGAGATGGATCTAATCATTGCAGCATTTCCTTGGGGCTCTTACTTAGGCGAAGAAGCGCTAGAAAAAGGTGTCGATGCGATGATTTCAAGCTGGAACCGCGCTGCGCCAAACACCATCCCAACTGCAGCTAAAGCAGGCGGTAACTACCTATCTTCACTACTGGTTGGTGGTGAAGCGCGTCGTCACGGTTACGACGAAGGTATTGCGCTAAGCGTAGATGGTTACCTATCGGAAGGGGCTGGTGAAAACATCTTCGTTATCAAAGATGGCGTAATCACCACACCACCAGCAACTAGCGCGATTCTACCGGGCATCACTCGCGACTCGATCATGACAATTGCACGCGATAAAGGCTACGAAGTCCGTGAAGCGAACATTGCTCGTGAAGCCCTTTACCTTGCCGATGAAGTCTTCATGACAGGTACTGCGGCTGAGATTGTACCAGTGGCAACCATCGACAAGATTGAAGTGGGCACTGGTAAGCGCGGCCCTATCACTAAAGAACTACAAGCAGCCTACTTTGGCCTATTTGACGGCACCACGGAAGATAAGTGGGGCTGGTTAGACTATGTGTACCCAGAACAGAAGTAAGAAGGATTAGGAAATGCCAAAATATAGATCAGCTACCACCACACATGGTCGTAACATGGCGGGTGCACGAGCACTGTGGCGTGCAACGGGTGTGAAAGAAGAAGACTTCGGTAAACCAATCATCGCCGTTGTAAACTCGTTTACTCAATTTGTTCCGGGTCACGTACACCTGAAAGACATGGGTCAGCTTGTAGCACGCGAAATCGAAAAAGCTGGCGGTATTGCGAAAGAATTCAACACCATCGCGGTTGATGATGGTATCGCAATGGGTCACGGCGGCATGCTGTACTCACTGCCTTCACGCGAACTGATCGCAGACTCTGTGGAGTACATGGTCAACGCGCACTGTGCCGATGCCATGGTATGTATCTCTAACTGTGACAAAATCACTCCGGGAATGTTGATGGCATCTATGCGTCTCAACATCCCGGTTATCTTTGTTTCTGGTGGTCCAATGGAAGCGGGTAAAACCAAGCTTTCTGATCAGATCATCAAACTAGACCTTGTAGATGCGATGATCCAAGGCGCGGATCCAAAAGTGTCTGATGAGCAAAGTGAGCAGATCGAACGTAGCGCATGTCCAACGTGTGGATCGTGTTCAGGCATGTTCACCGCAAACTCGATGAACTGTCTAACAGAAGCCCTGGGTCTTTCTCAGCCGGGCAACGGTTCTATGCTGGCGACGCACGCAGACCGTGAACAGCTGTTCCTTAATGCAGGTCGTCGCATCGTTGAACTGACTCGTCGTTACTACGAGCAAGATGACGAATCAGCACTGCCTCGCAACATCGCTACGTTTGATGCCTTCGAAAACGCAATGGCACTGGATATTGCAATGGGTGGCTCAACCAACACCATTTTGCACCTACTTGCCGCGGCGCAAGAAGGTGAAGTGGATTTCGATATGGAAGATATCGATCGCCTATCACGCCAAGTACCACACCTATGTAAAGTGGCACCATCTACCCAGAAATATCACATGGAAGACGTGCACCGCGCTGGTGGTGTAATGGCTATCCTTGGTGAGCTTGACCGTGCAGGTCTTCTACACAATGATGCGCGCACCGTGCTTGGCCTTTCGATGAAAGAGCAGCTGGCGAAATACGACATCATCCAAACTGAAGACGAAGAAGTACTCAAGTTCTACCGCGCAGGTCCTGCAGGTATTCGTACTACACAAGCATTCTCACAAGATTGTCGCTGGGATCGACTTGATGATGATCGCGCTGAAGGTTGTATTCGTGCCAAAGACAATGCTTTCAGCCAAGAAGGTGGCCTAGCCGTTCTATCAGGCAATATCGCATTAGATGGTTGTATCGTTAAGACTGCTGGTGTGGATGAGAGCATTCATAAATTCACTGGCCCAGCCGTAGTATTTGAAAGCCAAGAAGACGCCGTAGAAGGCATCTTGGGTGGCAAAGTAAAAGCTGGCGACGTGGTAATTATCCGTTACGAAGGCCCTAAAGGTGGTCCGGGCATGCAAGAAATGCTTTACCCAACCACTTATCTAAAATCGATGGGCCTTGGCAAAGAGTGTGCACTTCTGACTGACGGCCGTTTCTCTGGCGGCACATCAGGTCTGTCAATCGGTCACGCCTCTCCTGAAGCAGCAAACGGCGGTGCAATTGGTCTGGTAAAAGAAGGCGATATGATCGCAATTGATATTCCAAACCGTTCAATTTCACTCCAAGTGTCTGAACAAGAACTTGCTGAGCGCCGTGCAAAACAAGACGAACTAGGCTGGAAACCAGTTGACCGCCAACGTGAAGTTTCATTTGCACTCAAAGCGTACGCGAGTATGGCAACCAGTGCTGACAAGGGTGCAGTACGAGACAAGTCGAAGCTAGAGGGCTAGCAATGATGGAAGCTCAACCCGAAAAACAAGTGAACCAAACTGGCGCAGATTATCTGCGCCAGATCTTGCGTGCTCCTGTGTATGAAGTCGCGACTGTCACACCTTTGCAAGAGATGCCTCGCCTTGCTGCTCGTATTGGCAACAATGTGCAAATCAAGCGTGAAGATCGCCAACCCGTACACTCGTTCAAATTGCGCGGTGCATACAACATGGTGGCGAGTTTATCTGAAGCACAAAAAGCCGCTGGTGTCATTGCAGCATCGGCAGGTAACCACGCACAAGGCATGGCGCTTTCTGGTACTAAGCTTGGCATTAAGACCACTATCGTGATGCCAAAAACCACACCAGACATCAAAGTCGATGCGGTACGCAGCTTTGGTGGCAATGTGGTGCTGCACGGCAGTAACTTTGATGAGGCCAAAGCCGAGGCAGAGCGTCTATCCGAGTTAAACGGGTACACCTTTGTCCCACCGTTCGATCATCCACTGGTGATTGCTGGTCAAGGCACCATCGGCATGGAAATGCTGCAACAAAATGGTCACCTTGACTACATCTTCGTTCCTGTCGGTGGTGGCGGTTTGGCTGCGGGTGTTGCAGTACTCGTGAAGCAGCTCATGCCAGAAATCAAAGTGATTGCGGTCGAGCCAGAAGATTCTTCATGCCTCAAAGCGGCATTGGATGCAGGTGAACCAGTAGTATTAGACCAGGTCAGCATGTTTGCCGATGGCGTTGCAGTAAAACGCATTGGTGAAGAGACGTTTCGTCTATGCCAAAAGTACATTGATGGCCATATTGCAGTCTCTAGCGATGAAATCTGCGCAGCAGTAAAAGACATCTTTGAAGACACCCGTGCGATTGCAGAGCCTTCTGGCGCGCTTGCTCTGGCGGGCTTGAAGAAGTTTGCTGAACAGAACAAGCTGAAAGACAAAAACCTAGGTACGGTATTGTCTGGCGCAAACACCAACTTCCACGGTCTGCGTTATGTTTCTGAACGCTGCGAGCTTGGTGAAAAACGTGAAGGTCTGCTTGCCGTCACCATCCCTGAGCGTCAAGGTGCTTTCTTTGAGTTCTGTAATCTCATTGGCGGCCGTGCCGTGACAGAGTTTAACTACCGCTACAACGATGACTCATTGGCAAATATCTTTGTCGGTGTGCGTTTGCAAGGCGGTCAGGAAGAGCTAGAACATATCATTCGCGACTTACGTGATGGTGGCTACCCAGTGGTTGATTTGTCTGATGATGAAATGGCGAAGCTGCACGTGCGCTACATGGTTGGTGGTAAGCCGTCTAAGCCGCTTAAAGAGCGCCTCTACAGCTTTGAATTCCCAGAGTATCCTGGGGCGCTACTTAAGTTCTTAAGCACACTCGGTACTCATTGGAATATCAGCTTGTTCAACTACCGTAACCACGGCGCTGACTACGGACGCGTTTTATGTGGTTTCGAGTTAGATGAAAGCGATTTAGCTCAGTTTTCTGCACATTTACGTGAACTTGGCTATCAATGCAAAGACGAGACAGACAACCCATCGTATAAGTTTTTCTTGTCATAAAACGCCACATTTTAAACATATCAATGAAAACACCTCGCTAATGCGAGGTGTTTTTTATGACTGTAACCAATCTTTATGTAGCTGATTAGGCGACCCAAGATAGTCCACCATCCACTGGATCAATTTATGATTATCATCTTTGCGCCATACTAAGCAGCAGTGACTGAGCGGTTTATCATCCGGCATGACCTTCTCCACCAGCACACCATCATTGATTAAGGGTGTTGCAATATGACGTGGCATGTAACCCACGCCCACCCCATTTTTTAAACATTCAATCGCACTATACCAATTGGGCAATAATAATCGGCGTTGTTGCGGATAATGGCCAGTATGGCGTTTTGGCAGCACGTTCGAAGTATCATCAAGACAGATCGCCGGAAATTGACTCACAAACGCTTCAGTAAGCACTTGTTGTCGAACGCAAGGATGAGCGGGTGACATTACAAATGCCCAATCTAATACGCCCATATCTTTGACTTCAAAATCTCCCCCAACGGGAACCGCAGATGTCGCGCCAACGACAATGTCGGCTCGACCTTGTGCTATGGCTTCCCAAGAACCATTGAAGACCTCCATATTGATCTGCAATTCAGCAAATTCAAACTCGCGATAGAAATCTTCCACCAAAGGTTTGAGTTTTTCTAACTTCACCACGTTATCTAAGGTCAGCTTTAACGTGCTTTTCCATCCTTGAGCCGCTCGCCGCGTTTGTGCTTTCACCTCTTCCATTTGACGCAGCAAAGAGCGCGCCTCGGCCATAAAAAGTTCACCTGCTGGAGTTAGCTCGACTTTCCTTGGTAAACGTCGAAACAGCACCACATCTAAATCTTGCTCGACCTGCCTTACTCCATAGCTGATGGCTGAGGGGACTTTATGCAATACCTCAGCCGCAGCGGTGAAACTGCCTAAACGGGCAACCGTATCCAGCATTTCCAAAGACGCTTTAGAGAACATGATTTAACCTTTCAAAAAATTTGATTGATAACCAACAATTTTAGCGTTTTATTTTCTCAAAATCGAAAAATAGAATAATAAGGTAAATAAATCAGGGTTGGCGCCAACTGATGTTGATAAAAAATGATTAAATAATTTGACTGGTTGAATCATGAAAATCTCAAAACTACAGCTCATTTACCTGGCAGCATTATCGATGCTTGGCTTCGTTGCTACGGATATGTATCTGCCAGCATTCAAAGCGATGGAAATCGACTTTGCAACAGGCCCTGAGCAAATTGCTCTCTCTTTAACGGTATTCCTCGTTGGTATGGCGATTGGCCAACTAATGTGGGGATTGGCATCCGATAAATTTGGCCATCGTAATACACTCGCAGCCGGGTTGGTGCTATTTACTATCGCGTCATTCGGTTTGGCTTTCTGTGATCAAGTATGGCAACTACTCACACTGCGCTTTATCCAAGCTATCGGTGTGTGTGCACCAGCCGTGATCTGGCAGGCTATGGTCATTAAGCGCTACTCAAGCAGTAGCCAACAAATTTTTGCGACAATCATGCCACTCGTCGCGCTATCACCAGCACTAGCACCTCAATTAGGGGTTGTGTTGGCAGATAACTTCGGCTGGCACAGTATCTTTATTACGCTAACACTGGTTGGTGTCTTCTTGGTCTTTGCGACCATGGCACAAAAAGACGAGAAAGCAGAAATCAAACAAACCAGTATGTCTGCCGACATCAAAGCGCTGCTGAGTTCTAAAAAATACCTTGGCAACGTGTTTATGTTTGCGACGGCTTCAGCTGCATTCTTTGCTTACCTAACTGGGATGCCAGAAATCATGGCGCAACTGGGCTACGAAGCAAAAGATATTGGTTTGAGCTTTATCCCACAAACTATCGCGTTTATGGCTGGTGGCTACTTAGGTAAAGTAGGCGTTCGAAAATTTGGTGATGAAAAGGTTCTGCGCCAACTGATTGGCCTATTTAGTGTCGCGGCATTAATGATTTTCATTGCTTCACAGTGGGAGCTGTCATCGATTTGGCCTATTCTTGCGCCATTCTGTTTGATTGCCGTCGCTAACGGCGCGCTGTACCCAATCGTGGTAAACCGTGCACTGGCCAGCGCACAACAGAGCCCTGCAACAGCAGCAGGTCTGCAAAACAGCCTGCAAATCTGTGTAAGTAGCTTCTCAAGTGCATTGGTAGCCGCAATGGCAAGCCAAGCTCAGATGGTTACTGGCATCGCAATCATCATCTGTATGGCTGGGCTGTGGATGGGATACATTCTGTCGAATCGCGAATTATCCAAGCACTTTACGACTCCTGACAACGCCCGAGTCGTGAGTGAAGACGAACTTTAATCGTTCAAATAATAAAAAGAGCCGCGCAATGCGGCTCTTTCTGTTTATAAGCTTTTCAACCCCCACTTCTTGGCAGTCTGCTTAAAAAAGCCTTGAGTCTTTTTCAACTCAACCCAGTGATTGATGTAATTAATCCATACTTGATCGTCTTGCGGCAACAACATAGCAATTGGGGTTGGTTTACGCGGTGCGGTCACTGGCACTATCGCCAACTGTTTAAACTTGTCCACCAACGTCGCTGCTTCCACATTGGACGTCACCGATACATCGGCCCTGCGAGCTAGTAGTTCTTGGAAGTCGCGCGCTGGCGCTTCAATAACAATATGCTGAGCAGACGGGAAGAACTCCTTAACCATTTTTTCTTGTACCGTACCTAACGTCGCCGCGACTTTTACTTCTGGTTTATTAAAATCCGCCCAATCAGAGAATTTGGCGAGATCTTTCTTTTGCACCACAGGTACAAAGGCAAGGTAGAAATATGGCTGGCTGTATCCAGCTACTTTCGCGCGCGACATGTTCAGAGATGCGCTGCCAGTAATATCGTACTTGTTGGCGGTAATGCCATTAACTAGCGTCTTCCAATCCGTGGGAACATACTCCACTTTTACACCGAGATCTTTAGCAAGTTCTGTTGTTACATCGATATCGAAGCCACGATAACTGTTTGTCGCGGGGTCTTTCATCGTCATCGGATTCCAATCTCCCGTCGTTCCAACTCGGAGTACGCCATTGTCTAAAATAGATTGAAGACGGCTTTCAGCGTGAGCGACTTGAGTCGCAGCAAGCAAACACATTCCTAGCACTAGTAAAATCTTTCTCATTTTTATTCCCTTAAAAATAATGACCTTATACGGTTTAATAATTAACCTTTATTAGAGCTCTACTGATAACATAGCAGCAACAAAGGAAGTTTTTTAGTTAATTCAGGGAGTAAATGTGACGTTTCGAACTCTATGGCTATTTTCACTACTATTACTCACTGGTTGTTCAGATTATCAATGGGGCTGGTATGTACTTGACCCTTCGACGGATCAAGGGCTCACCAATCTAAAGTTTTTAATCGCTGGGTTTAACGACACCATCCAAGTATCACTCCTTAGTATGTTATTTGCGATGAGCTTGGGCCTAATCGTTGCGTTACCCGCTCTGTCGGACTCAGCCTCTCTGAAGTGGATAAACCGTATTTATGTCGAGGTGATCCGTTCAGTGCCAGTTTTAGTCTTACTACTTTGGGTGTATTACGGCATGCCTACACTATTGGATGTCTCACTCAATCACTTTTGGGCGGGTGTTATTGCACTGACTATCGCTGAGAGTGCGTTTATGGCGGAAGTGTTTCGCGGTGGGATACAAGCTATCAGCCGTGGCCAACATGAAGCGGCTGAATCTTTGGGCTTAAGCTATTGGCAAAAGATGCGCCTGGTAATTCTTCCCCAAGCATTTCGACAAATCCTCCCTCCACTGGGCAATCAATTTGTCTACATTCTCAAGATGAGTTCTTTAGTCAGCGTGATTGGTTTAAGCGATCTCACTCGCCGTGCTAATGAGCTGGTGGTGAATGAGTACTTACCCTTAGAGATTTATACCTTCCTCGTTTTGGAGTACTTGTTACTCATCCTATTTGTATCTCAAGCCGTTCGTTGGCTCGAAAAACGTATTGCCATTCCTAGCTACTAGCGATGAAGCCTTAGCTAGAAACAACAAAGCCGCTCTTGTTGAGCGGCTTTGACAATATAGAGACAGAGTGTAGGTAATGCTTATTTCTGTTTTACAGGACGCTGCCAGCCAGTAATTTTGCGCTCTTTGACGCGAGTAATTACTAACTCACCTTCTTCAACATCTTTTGTTAGTGTCGTGCCTGCACCGATGGTTGCGCCATCAGCGATAGTGACAGGCGCCACCAGCTGGCTATCAGAACCAACAAAAACATCATTACCGATGATGGTTTTAAACTTGTTCGCACCATCGTAGTTACAAGTGATAGTACCTGCACCGATGTTAGTACGTTGACCGATCTCTGCATCACCTAAGTAAGTTAGGTGGTTCGCTTTTGAACCTTCTCCGATGCGCGCATTTTTCACTTCAACGAAGTTACCCACATGGGAATCGTTACGCATTTCAGCACCAGGACGAAGGCGAGTAAATGGACCAACCGTACATTCTTCACCAACCGTTGCACCTTCAATCACACTGTAAGGGCGAACGATGGTGTTGTCGTCGATTTCACAATCTTTCAGTACACAACCCGCACCGATAACCACGTTATCACCCAGTGAAACTTTACCTTCGACGATAACATTCACGTCGATTTCACAGTCCATACCGCACTGTAACTCACCACGCAAATCAAAGCGTGCTGGATCGCGTAGCATGACACCTTGCTCTAGTAGCTTCTGAGCTTGCATTGACTGGAAAGCACGCTCTAGACGAGCAAGCTGTGCGCGGTCGTTGACCCCTTCCACCTCAATGGCATTGACTGGGTGTACTGCCTCAACGGCACGACCTTCATCGTGTGCAGCTGCAATAACGTCAGTTAGGTAGTATTCGCCTTGTGCGTTGTTGTTGTTTAAGCCAGACAACCAACGCTTAAGATCCCCACCAGTCGCAACCATCACGCCAGTGTTGATCTCTTTAATTTGTTTTTGTTCTTCTGTTGCATCTTTTTGCTCAACGATCGCCACAACAGGACCATTCTTACGGATAATACGACCATAGCCTGTCGGGTTATCTAGAATCACTGTTAGTAGTGCAATACCGCCAGTTGGCTGTGCATCTAATAGGTTTTCAATCGTTTCAGCTGAAATCAGTGGAACATCACCGTAAAGCACCAGTACTTTTTCATCGTCTTCAAACTTCGGAGACGCTTGATCAACCGCATGACCTGTCCCTAACTGCTCCGCTTGAAGCACCCAATTTACAGGCTCTTCTGCAAGAGTGGTTTGCATTTGATCACCACCGTGACCAAAGACCAAGTGGATGTTTTGTGCGCCAAGACCTGTACATGTATCGATAACATGTTTTGCCATTGGCTTGCCTGCCAAAGTGTGTAGCACTTTAGGCATGTTCGAATGCATACGGGTACCTTTACCCGCTGCAAGAATCACAGCACTGAATTTCATTGATAACCTATTGACGTTTTATGTTAATTGGCCGTTATTTTAAACAGCTCTTTTAAAATAGTTAATGGAGTAAGGTAAATTTCCAACTAAAATTAATCAAAAAGGCGACCAATTGGCCGCCTTTTTTCATGCAACGTTGCTAATTGAGCTTAGCGACGCTTTTTTGTCAGCTCGATAACTCGTAGCTGAGCAATGGCTTTAGCCAGTTCACTGGCCGCTTGTGCGAAGTCCATGTCACCATGCTGATTCTGGATTTGCTCCTCAGCGCGGCGTTTGGCTTCTTCTGCCTTCGCTGCGTCTAGCTCTTCACCACGGATAGCTGTATCAGCTAGTACAGTCGCTGTACCAGGCTGAATCTCTACCATACCACCAGAAACATAAATAATTTCTTCGTGGCCGTGCTGTTTCACAATACGCACCATACCAGGCTTGATAGCGGTCAGCAGCGGTGTGTGACCATGGAAAATACCAAGTTCACCTTCGCTACCGGTCACCTGAAACGTTTCAACACGACCAGAGAAGATTTTCTTCTCAGCGCTTACTACGTCTAGGTGAAAGGTTATTGCTGCCATATCGCCTCCTAGTTAGCCTTATAGCTTCTTCGCATTCTCAATAGCATCGTCGATGCTACCGCAGTACATAAATGCCTGCTCAGGAATGTCGTCGTATTCACCAGCTAGTAGACCTTTAAAGCCACGTAGAGTCTCTTTTAGAGGTACGTAAATACCAGGGTCACCTGTAAATACTTCTGCTACGTGGTAAGGCTGAGTTAGGAAACGCTCAATCTTACGTGCACGAGATACAACTTGCTTATCTTCTTCAGATAGCTCGTCCATACCTAGGATAGCAATGATATCTTTCAGCTCTTTGTAGCGCTGAAGAGTCTGCTGAACACCACGAGCAACTTCGTAGTGATCTTGACCAACGACTAGTGGATCAAGCATACGAGATGTTGAATCTAGCGGGTCGATCGCAGGGTATAGACCCATTGCAGCGATGTTACGGTTAAGTACAACCGTTGCATCCAAGTGCGCGAACGTTGTTGCTGGAGACGGGTCAGTCAAGTCATCCGCTGGTACGTATACCGCCTGTACAGACGTGATAGAACCTGATTTCGTTGACGTGATACGCTCCTGAAGTACACCCATCTCTTCTGCAAGAGTTGGCTGGTAACCTACCGCAGAAGGCATACGACCTAGTAGTGCTGATACCTCTGTACCTGCAAGTGTGTAACGGTAGATGTTATCAATGAACAGTAGTACGTCACGACCTTCGTCACGGAAACGCTCTGCCATTGTTAGACCAGTCAGTGCAACACGTAGACGGTTACCTGGTGGCTCGTTCATCTGACCGTAAACCATCGCTACTTTTGATTCTTCAGGCTTCTCAACGTTTACAACGCCCGCTTCCTGCATCTCGTAGTAGAAATCGTTACCTTCACGAGTACGCTCACCAACACCAGCAAATACTGATAGACCTGAGTGCTGTAGTGCGATGTTGTTGATAAGTTCCATCATGTTAACGGTCTTACCTACACCTGCACCACCGAATAGACCGATTTTACCACCCTTAGCGAATGGACAAATTAGGTCGATTACTTTAACGCCCGTTTCTAGAAGTGCAATTTCGTTTGATTGCTCTTCGTAGCTTGGTGCACTACGGTGGATAGAGTAAACCTCTTCCGCACCCACTTCACCACGCTCGTCAATCGCGTCACCTAGGACGTTCATGATACGACCTAGAGTTTTAGTACCTACTGGTACTGAAATTGGAGCGCCAGTGTTAACCACTTCTACTCCACGACGTAAACCATCAGAGCTACCCATTACGATACAACGAACTACGCCACCGCCTAGCTGTTGTTGAACTTCAAGAACTAGACGCTCTTTTGAGTCCGTTACGTTTAGAGCGTCATATACACTAGGTACATTGCTCTGTGGGAACTCTACGTCGACTACCGCACCGATGATCTGTACGATCTTACCTGTAGCCATCGTTAATCCTCTAAACTATTTCGTTTTACCTAAGCTTAAACCGCAGCTGCACCACCAACGATTTCTGATAGTTCTTGTGTAATCGCAGCCTGACGGGCTTTGTTGTACACAAGTTCCAAATCGTCAATCAAACTGGTTGCGTTATCCGTTGCAGCCTTCATCGCAATCATTCGAGCCGCTTGCTCACAAGCAAGGTTCTCAACCACACCTTGGTATACCTGAGACTCTACGTAACGCACTAATAGCGTATCCAGTAGAGGTTTTGGTTCAGGCTCATAGATGTAGTCCCATGAATGCTCACGCTGCATCTCTTCGCTGTCCGATTTAGGCAAAGGTAGCAATTGATCGATCGTTGGTTGCTGAACCATAGTATTAACAAACTTGTTGAATACTACATATAGACGGTCCAGTTCACCTTCATCGTATTTCTTCAGCATTACGCCAACAGAGCCGATTAGGTCTTGTAGGCTTGGATTATCTCCAAGACCAGAAACCTGTGCCGCAACTTTTGCGCCACCATGTTTAAAGAAAGCTGTTGCTTTTGAGCCAACAACGGCTAGCTCAATCTCAGCACCTTTCTCTCTCCATGCTTGCATGTCTGTAACGGCTTTTTTGAACACGTTAATGTTCAAACCACCACACAGACCACGGTCTGTCGAAACGATGATGTAACCAACACGTTTAGCTTCACGCTCTTCTAGGTACGGATGACGGTACTCTAGGTTTGCGTTAGCCACATGACCGATCACTTTACGCATTGTTTCAGCGTATGGACGAGAAGCTTCCATTGCATCTTGAGAACGACGCATTTTTGAAGCTGCTACCATTTCCATCGCTTTCGTAATTTTCTGAGTGCTTTTAACACTACCGATTTTATTACGTATCTCTTTTGCGCCGGCCATCGTTACTCTCCGTTAGTTGGTGGCAGAAACTGCCACCGACCTAATTACCAAGTTTGGGTTGCTTTGAAGTCGTCAGTCAGTTTCTTCAACTGAGCTTCGATTTCATCGTTGTAAGCGCCAGACTTGTCGATCTCAGCTGCTAGTTCAGCGTATTGACCGCGAGCGTACGATAGTAGAGCCGCCTCGAAATCTAGAACTTTGTTAAGTTCTACATCATCAAGGTAACCGCGCTCTGCCGCGAAGATAGTTAGAGCTTGGTCAAATACAGACATTGGAGCGTACTGCTTCTGCTTCATTAGTTCTGTAACTTTTTGACCATGGTCTAGCTGTTTCTTCGTTGCGTCATCAAGGTCAGAAGAGAACTGAGCAAATGCCGCTAGTTCACGGTATGCAGCTAGTGCTGTACGGATACCACCTGATAGTTTCTTGATGATTTTCGTCTGAGCTGAACCACCTACACGAGATACTGAGATACCAGGGTCAACAGCTGGACGAACACCAGCGTTGAATAGCTCAGTTTGTAGGAAGATCTGACCATCGGTAATCGAGATTACGTTAGTCGGTACGAATGCTGAAACGTCACCTGCTTGAGTTTCGATGATAGGAAGAGCAGTCAAAGAACCAGTCTTACCTTTCACTTCACCGTTAGTGAAACGCTCTACGTACTCTTCGTTTACACGAGCTGCACGCTCTAGTAGACGCGAGTGTAAGTAGAATACGTCACCTGGGAATGCCTCACGGCCTGGTGGACGTTTAAGTAGTAGAGAGATCTGACGGTAAGCTACCGCTTGCTTAGATAGATCATCGTAAACAATCAGTGCGTCTTCACCGCGATCGCGGAAGTATTCACCCATCGCACAACCTGCGTAAGGCGCTAGGTATTGAAGCGCTGCAGATTCAGAAGCTGATGCAACTACAACGATAGTATTTTGTAGTGCGCCGTGCTCTTCTAGTTTGCGAACAACGTTAGCGATAGTCGATGCTTTCTGACCGATTGCTACGTAGATAGAGAAAATACCAGAGTCTTTCTGGTTGATGATCGCGTCGATCGCCAGTGCTGTTTTACCAATCTGACGGTCACCGATGATAAGCTCACGCTGACCACGACCGATTGGGATCATTGAGTCAACTGACTTATAACCAGTTTGCACAGGTTGGTCTACCGATTTACGGTCGATTACACCTGGTGCGATCACTTCTACAGGCGAAGTCATTTTCGCTTCGATTGGACCTTTACCATCGATAGGCTCACCCAGCGTATTTACTACGCGGCCTAGTAGTTCTGGACCAACTGGCACTTCAAGAATGCGGCCAGTACCTGTAACTTTCATGCCTTCCTTAAGGTCAGCATATGGGCCCATTACAACCGCACCAACCGAGTCACGCTCAAGGTTAAGTGCCAGTGCATAACGGCCACCCGGTAATTCAATCATTTCACCTTGCATCACGTCCGCTAGGCCGTGGATGCGGATGATACCATCGCTTACCGATACGATAGTACCCTCGTTGCGAGCTTCACTAACAACTTCGAAAGATTCGATACGTTGTTTGATCAGATCGCTAATTTCCGTGGAATTAAGTTGCATGCTCCAATCCCCATTAAGACTGCAATGCATCGCTCAGGCGGTTCAAACGACCACGCGCTGAGTCATCGATGACTAGGTCTCCGGCTCGAATAATAACCCCACCAAGTAGGGTCTCATCTACACTGCAATTCAGCTTCACTTTGCGTTCAAGACGCTTTTCAAGTTTGCTGCCAATGTTTGCAAGTTGTTCATCAGAAAGCTCTGTTGCTGAAATTACTTCAACATCAATTTCTTTCTCATGTTCTTTTTTCAGAGTAAAAAACTCCGTACAAACATCAGGAAGGGCCGCTAAACGACCATTCTCAGCCATTACCTTCAAAAGGTTTTGACCGTGCGCATCAACTTGTTCGCCGCAAACTGCAACAAAAATTTCTGCCATTTTGTCAGCAGAAACTGAACCCGTTAGTAGTTCGTTCATTTGTTCGTTTTTGGCCACTTCAGCAGCAAAAGATAACATTTGGCCCCATTGGTCCAACTGGTCTTTCTCTAAAGCAAAGTCGAAGGCTGCTTTAGCATAGGGGCGTGCGATAGTAGTCAAATCAGACATATGCGCCCCCAGACTTAAAGTTTTGCAGTAATGTTGTCGAGAATATCTTTTTGCGCATCTTTATCGATAGAACGCTCAAGGATTTTCTCAGCACCAGCTACAGCCAGAGTAGCAACTTGTTTGCGCAGCTCATCGCGTGCACGATTGCGTTCAGCTTCAAGTTCTGCTTCTGCTTGCGCTAGGATTTTCTGGCGTTCTGCCTGAGCTTCCTCGCGAGCTTCATCAAGAATTTGAGACTTACGCTTGTTCGCTTGTTCGATGATCTCAGTTGCTGTGCGCTTCGCTTCTTTCAATTGATCAGAAGCGTTGGCTTGTGCTAGATCCAAGTCTTTCGCAGCACGTTCTGCTGCTTGAAGACCATCAGCAATTTTCTTCTGACGCTCTTCGATCGCTTGCATCAATGGTGGCCATACATACTTCATGCAGAACCACACAAATAGTGCGAACGAGATTGCTTGACCTAGCAGAGTTGCGTTTATGTTCACAACAGCTACCCCTCTATTTGGACTTAGTGTTAATCAGTGACAAGCGATAATCGCCCGTCCCGAGTTAAAGGTGATTAACCTAGTTGACCAACGAATGGGTTTGCGAAAGTGAATAGTAGCGCGATTACGATACCGATCATTGGAACCGCATCAAGTAGACCCGCGATGATGAACATCTTAACTTGTAGCATAGGAGCCATTTCTGGTTGACGTGCAGCACCTTCTAGGAATTTACCACCTAGCAGTGCGAAACCAATCGCTGTACCAAGAGAAGCAAGACCGACGATAATACCTACGGCGATTGCAGAAAAGCTCAGTAAAGTTTCCATTACTATCTCCAATTTATAGTTGTTGGCTTAGTGCCCAAATAAAAAGCTTTAAAAAAATTAATGATCAGGATCTTCGTGTGCCATTGACAGGTAAACAATTGTCAACATCATGAATACGAAGGCTTGAATCGTAATAACCAAGATATGGAAGATTGCCCACGGTAGTGAACCCATCCATTGTAAGTACCATGGTAGCATTGCCGCACAAAGAATGAATACAACCTCACCCGCGAACATGTTACCGAATAGACGCATACCAAGTGATAGAGGTTTCGCTAATAGCGATACCACTTCAATTAGTAGGTTAAACGGAATCATCAGTGGGTGATTGAATGGATGTAGTGCAAGTTCTTTTGCGAATCCACCTAGACCTTTTACTTTGATGCTGTAGTAAATCATCAATGCAAAAACGCCTAGAGCCATAGCCATGGTGATATTCACATCAGCAGACGGTACAACCTTAAGGTAAGGGATACCTAGCCAATGCTCTGCTGGGTATGGTAAGAAGTCGATAGGAACTAAGTCCATCACGTTCATCAAAAATACCCAACAAAAGATAGTCAGTGCTAAAGGCGCGATCAGTGGGTTGCGTCCATGGAACGTGTCTTTGACGTTATCGGCGACAAATTCAACGATCATTTCTACAGCACACTGAAGCTTACCCGGTACACCCGCTGTTGTTCTCTTTGCTACTTTGTAAAAAATTCCGAGGAAGATTAAACCAGTAAACCAAGAAAAAAACAGGCTATCGATATGTACGTTCCAGAAACTTGTCTCCGACCCTACTAAACCCAACTTGTATAGCGATAGGTTAGAAAGGTGGTGGGCAATGTAACCGGACGATGTTAGCGCTTCACCTGGCGCAGCCATAACTCATCCTATTTTTTGTTGTTAATGAATAGCACTGGTGCACAGATATTAATACCTAGTACCAGCAAATAGGTTAGTTTGAGGGGAACAAGTTCCACCTGCATATACATGTAGGCAACATAGAACAGTGCAACCGTGATGAGAATTTTCAGTACTTCACCCGTATAGAAGGAAGCAGCGATGCGCTTGGCAGCGCGAGCTCCACTAAACATGAAAGCACACAGCGCGAATACTGCATTGGCAACAACAAAAATGCCTCCGCCAATCAGCGCTGAAAATCCCCAGTCAGGATTTATGGCTACCGCCATTCCTGCTGCCACAAAAATAACCGCGCCAGACTGGATCATTAACAATTGCCTTGCGAGCTCTCGTCCTGGTCTAGCTAACGCAGCTACCATGTATTCGTACCTCTAGTAATATCCACTTCGCACTTAACTCTCTGTGCTGGGAAATTGGCGAAAATTATACGTTCAGTTCAACGTAAAGCAATTCGATTGCATCAAAAACTTACAGTTTTGTTTACAAAACGACAACTTTCGCACAAAATTCGATTAATTAGATTAATTAGATTAATTGACCTAAATCAATTATCTCATCTAGGCCTCAAGCTTGGCAATTAGTTGGTCCAATTTGTGAGGCTCATCAAGACTTATCGTCAATTTCGCTTTTCCGTTTGCAGAACGGGTAAGAGAAACTTTTGCATCAAGCAGCTGACTCAATTTATGCGACATTTGCTCGGCTTCGGTATCCTCTTGTTGCCCTTTTTGCTCATTTTGTGGGGCTAAGCACTTTTTTACTAACTGTTCGGTCTGGCGAACAGTCATTTGCTTCTTAGCCACTTGTTGAGCTACTTCGACTTGCTGTTCGCCTTCTAACGCTAACAGAGCTCGAGCATGACCCATTTCCAATTTTTTATCTGCAACCAGACCTTTTACATCAACTTCCAACTGATTCAGACGTAATAGGTTACTCACCGTCGTTCTTGATTTACCAATCACATCGGCCACTTGCTGATGTGTCAGCGTGAATTCATCTTGTAGACGCTCAAGCGCTTGGGCTTCCTCAATCACATTCAAGTCTTCACGTTGAATGTTTTCAATCAACGCCATGGCGATGGCGGCACGATCTTCAACTTTTTTCACCAAACACGGCACGCGTTTTAAACCCGCCTGCCTTGCAGCACGCCAGCGGCGCTCACCTGCGATGATCTCAAACTGACCATTTTCGACCTGGCGAACCACGATTGGTTGAATAATGCCTTGTGATTGAATCGAAGCCGCTAGTTCTTCTAGCGCTTCAGGCGCCATATCTTTACGCGGTTGGTATACGCCCGGCTGCAATTGACCAATCGCTAAATCGGTTAACTCACCGTCTGCCGATAATTCTTGGCTATGCGATGCAATATGCTGTTTTTCACGAGCAAACGAACTGGTCGACAATAACGCATCCAGTCCTTTTCCGAGACCACGCTTAGACATGGGATTGAATTCCTTAGGTTAGAGTTAAACTGGGATTTCTTCGCGGCGGAGCATTTCGCCCGCTAAAGCAAGATACGCTTTGGCACCTGCGGAGTACTTATCGTAGTACATTGCTGGCTTACCGTGACTTGGCGCTTCAGCCAAACGAACATTACGCGGAATGACAGTACGGTAAACTTTATTCCCAAAGTGTTTTTTAAGTTGATCGGATACTTCATTCGATAAGCGGTTGCGTGGGTCGTACATGGTACGCAATAAACCTTCGATTTTTAGGTTTTCATTCACAACAGCCGCTAACTTGCTGATTGTATCCATAAGAGCAGTTAAACCTTCTAACGCAAAGTATTCACATTGCATCGGCACCAGCACAGAGTCAGCTGCCGCCATCGCATTGATTGTAAGAAGGTTTAGAGAAGGAGGACAATCAATAAAGATGAAATCATAGTTATCGCGAACTGACGACAATGCATTTTTTAGACGCACTTCACGAGCGAAAACTTCCATCAATTTGATTTCTGCCGCGGTGACGTCTCCGTTCGCCGCGATCAAATCATACTTCCCTGTTGTTTGGGTACAAACGACTTGATCGAACGGTGTATCTTCGACCAAAAGATCGTATGCGGTGGCGTCGACCATATACTTATCCACACCACTGGCCATCGTAGCATTGCCTTGCGGGTCGAGATCGATCACCAAAACCTTGCGCTTTGTTGCCGCCATCGAAGCCGCTAAGTTAATGCACGTTGTTGTTTTGCCGACCCCACCTTTCTGGTTGGCGATTGCTACAATTTTACCCACGATTACCTCGCTAATTTTCCTTGCGCGATAAGATTACTAGATGACGATCACCTTCCAACTCAGGAACAGCCAAAGATATGATCTCTGTCACACTGCACCATTCAGGAAGCTGATCCATTTCATCTTTAGGGTGCTGTCCTTTCAGCGCTAGAAACACCCCGTGCTCTTGTTTCGGCAAATGGTGGCACCATTCCACCATGTCTGTCATTGAAGCAAAAGCTCGACTCAAAACGCCATCAAATTTTTCTTCAGGTTGGAATTCTTCGACGCGACTTTGAATTGGTGTCACGTTTTTCAGCCCTAATGTGTGCACGACTTGCTTGATAAAACGGATGCGTTTGCCAAGACTGTCGAGCAAAAAGAAGGTTTTCTCAGGGTTCATGATTGCCAAAGGGATGCCCGGTAACCCCGGACCAGTGCCAACATCAATGAAGCGCTCACCGGGCAGGTGTGCGCTTACAACGATACTATCAAGAATATGTTTCACTAACATATCAAGCGGATCACGTACCGATGTTAAATTGTACGCTTTGTTCCATTTATCGAGCAGTTCGACATAACCAACTAACTGTTCTCGTTGCTGTTCTGACACTTCCAAATCGGTTTTCGCGATCAGTGAATCCAGCTTTGTTCGCAATGCACTCATTATTCTTCCTCACCTTTCTTCAGCAAACCATGCTTTTTCAAGTGAACAAGTAGAATAGAAATTGCAGCAGGCGTAATACCAGAAATGCGTGATGCAATACCGATGCTCTCTGGTTTGGCCTCGCTCAGTTTAGCAACGACTTCGTTTGATAAACCTTTTACATCGCGGTAATCCAAATCAGCAGGTAACTTGGTATTTTCGTGACGCAGTGATTTTTCGATCTCTTCCTGCTGACGCTTGATGTAACCATCGTATTTCACTTGAATTTCAACTTGCTCAGCCGCTTGCTGATCTTCAAGTGCAGGAGCAAATGCTTCAAGTTGCGTCAGTTGCGAATAAGTGATCTCTGGACGACGCAGAAGATCCTCACCACTCGCTTCACGGGCCATTGGGGTTTTCAGCAGCTTGTTCAGCTCATCAACACCCTCTGACTTCGGATTCATCCACGTTGCTTTCAAACGCTGACGCTCCGTTTCCATATTGTTGATTTTCTCGTTAAAGCGAGCCCAACGAACATCATCAATCAAGCCTAGCTCGCGCGCTTTTTCCGTTAAACGCAAATCGGCATTATCTTCACGAAGTAGCAGGCGGTATTCCGCACGAGAAGTGAACATGCGGTACGGCTCTTTGGTACCCATGGTCGATAAGTCATCAATCAACACGCCCATGTAAGCTTGGTCACGACGTGGGCTCCAGCCTTCTTTGTCTTGGCTAAACAAGCTTGCATTTAGACCGGCCATCAAGCCTTGCGCTGCGGCTTCTTCGTAGCCAGTCGTGCCATTAATCTGGCCAGCAAAGAACAAACCATGGATGAACTTCGTCTCGTACGTTTGCTTCAAATCACGTGGATCGAAGAAATCATATTCAATCGCATAACCTGGGCGAACGATGTGTGCATTTTCAAACCCTTTCATTGAGCGCACGATTTGTACTTGCACATCAAATGGCAAGCTGGTCGAGATACCATTAGGGTATAACTCGTGCGTGGTTAGGCCTTCTGGCTCAATGAAGATTTGGTGGCTGTTTTTGTCAGCGAAACGCATCACTTTGTCTTCAATAGACGGACAGTAACGAGGACCAATACCTTCAATCACACCAGCGTACATTGGACTGCGATCCAAGTTACTACGGATCACATCGTGAGTTTGTTCATTGGTGTGGGTGATGAAACATGGAATCTGACGCGGATGCTGTTCACGTTTGCCCATGAACGAGAATACAGGCGTTGGGTTATCACCATGCTGAGCTTCTAGCACTGAAAAATCAACAGTACGAGCATCAATGCGCGGTGGAGTACCTGTTTTTAAACGATCCACACGGAACGGCAGTTCACGCAGTCGATCCGCTAATGCGATCGATGGTGGATCCCCGGCACGACCACCAGACGAGCTTTCCATACCTATGTGGATCTTACCACCAAGGAAGGTACCCACGGTTAGCACAACGGCTTTCGCATGGAAGCGAAGTCCCATTTGAGTTACCACACCAACTGCGCGATCTTGTTCAACAATCAGATCATCAACTGATTGCTGGAACAACGTTAAGTTAGGCGCATTTTCTAATGCATTACGAACGTACGCTTTGTACAGAGCGCGATCGGCTTGAGCTCGAGTTGCTCGTACTGCAGGACCTTTGGAGGCATTTAGTGTACGAAACTGAATACCTGCATGGTCGATGGCTTCAGCCATCAAACCGCCCATAGCATCTACTTCTTTTACTAAGTGACCTTTACCAATACCACCGATCGCCGGATTACAAGACATCTGGCCTAATGTATCGATGTTATGGGTAAGGAGAAGCGTTTTTTGTCCTGTGCGTGCAGATGCGAGCGCGGCTTCCGTTCCTGCGTGTCCGCCACCGACAACAATGACGTCAAAGTTTTCGTGATAAAGCATGAACTGACCTCAGGTATTCAAAGGGATTTAATGGACAGATAAAGGAGCCGTATTTTACCTGCTTTATGCCAGAGAGAAAAACGTTTTCTCGTTTTATCCGTTTTAAGCTTCAAGATAAATATATATAAGATCTATATATATGATCTTTTATTAGATCTACTATTAGGATCGACCGTTTCTGTGGATAACCTAAAAATGATCAACAAGATCATGGATCTTCTTTGGATCATATCTTGTGATCATGATTGGATCAGATCGAGGATTACCTGGGATCAAAAGTGGTGGTTATACACAGGGGGTGAAATTGATCAAAGTTGTTATTGGGATAACTAAAGGAAAATCACTGGATCTTATTGTAGTTATCCACAGTCTGTTTGGTTGGTTTTTGAGCGGTTAAACAAAATAATTTGGTGGGAGTTATTCACATGGGAGAAAACAGAGCCGAATTTCGACTCTGTTGAAGGGAAAGTCGTGAGTTTAAAAACGTTCGATATTCTCTTTTAACCACATTTCTGCGGCGTCTTCTGGCACATCATGGCTCAGTACATCGATTTTAAAGCAATCTGCGAGAGGGGTTGCACCAATATCCTCTAATAAATCATAAGCGTGTTGACCAGCGGCACAGAACGTATCGTAGCTAGAGTCACCAATCGCAATCACCGCAAATTTTACATCAGTCATTTTTGGCGGTGTATTTTGTAATGCTGCGATAAAAGGTTGGATATTATCAGGATACTCACCAGCTCCATGTGTAGAGGTGATCACCAACCACGTACCTTGATTTTCGATATCACTGAGGGAAGGCTGGTTGTGGATCGTTGTTTCAAATCCATTCTCGTTGAGTAGATCACTCAGGTGATCCCCTACGTATTCTGCGCCACCTAACGTGCTGCCTGTAATAATGTGGATCATACTTCTTCCTTATTGAATGCGACGGCTAAAGCTCATGGATGGCTTGCCGTACAAAAAGAAACGCGGTGTGAGTTAAGCTCAGCACCGCGCGTTCGATTATTTACTTCCCGATACAGAATGAAGAGAAGATTCGTCCCAGTAAGTCGTCAGAACTGAACTCACCGGTAATCTCATTGAGATGTTGTTGGGTGATGCGTAGCTCTTCAGCCAATATTTCACCTGCCATATAGCCTTCAAGCTGCTCCTGGCCTATTTGAAGGTGCTGTGCGGCACGTTCTAATGCATCGAGATGACGACGACGAGCCATAAACCCACCTTCACTGTTGCCAGAGAAGCCCATACACTCCTTGAGATGATCGCGCAGAGCTTCAACCCCTGCACCAGTCTTCGCTGACAAACGGATAAGAGTAGGGTTATTGACGTGGCAGATCCCCATATCTTCACCCGTTTGATCCGCTTTATTACGGATCACAGTTATGCCAATGTTGTCTGGTAGGCGATCCACAAAATCTGGCCAGATATCTTTCGGATCGGTGGCATCGGTTGTCGTGCCATCCACCATGAACAACACGCGGTCTGCTTGGGCTATTTCATCCCACGCGCGTTCGATACCGATTTTCTCTACTTCATCGGAAGCATCACGCAAACCTGCTGTATCAATGATGTGTAGTGGCATGCCATCAATATGGATATGCTCACGCAGTACATCACGCGTGGTTCCTGCGATGTCGGTTACGATTGCAGATTCTTTACCCGATAGCGCGTTCAGTAGGCTTGATTTGCCCGCATTTGGGCGACCCGCAATCACGACTTTCATCCCTTCACGCATAATAGCGCCTTGGTTAGCTTCTTTGCGCACCGCATCTAGGTTGTCGATGATGGCTTGTAGGTCACCAGCCACTTTACCGTCGGCCAAAAAGTCGATCTCTTCTTCAGGGAAGTCGATGGCTGCTTCAACATAGATACGCAAATGAATCAGCGACTCAACTAAGGTATTAATACGGCCTGAAAATGCGCCCTGTAAGGATTGCAGCGCCGATTTTGCTGCTTCTTCAGAACTGGCATCAATGAGGTCTGCAATCGCTTCGGCTTGAGCTAGGTCGAGCTTATCGTTCAGAAATGCGCGTTCAGAGAACTCACCAGGGCGAGCAGCTCGAATACCATCTATACCTAGAATGCGTTTTATCAGCATATCCATCACGACAGGGCCGCCATGGCCTTGCAGCTCAAGTACGTCTTCACCTGTAAATGAGTGTGGGTTAGGGAAGTACAGTGCGATGCCCTGATCAAGCACAGTGCCATCTTCTGACTTAAACGGCAGGTACTCTGCGTAGCGGGGCTTTAGTGTTTTGCCAGTGACTTCTAACGCCACTTGGTTGGCTTTAGGGCCAGAAACTCGAATAATACCGACACCGCCACGACCAGGCGCGGTCGCTTGAGCGACAATCGTATCTGTAGTCATAATTTTGCCTTTTGAGCTGGGCTATAGGGAAGATACCTAGGGAGCCATCACAATTAATTAGCTGAATTGTAATCAGCCAAAAACAAAAAGGCGACCTTTTGGCCGCCTTTCTCAATCATTTCCTAAAAGGTTACTTGCTGTGTAAGCCTTTTTTCTCTAATCCTTTGTAGATCAGAGTTTGCTGGATAAGCGTTACGATGTTCGACACCAACCAGTACAGAACGAGACCTGATGGGAAGAACAAGAAGAAGAAGGTAAACATAACCGGCATAAAGGTCATGATCTTCTGCTGCATTGGATCCGTTACTGTTGTCGGGCTCATCTTCTGGATTAGGAACATTGACGCACCCATCAGTAGAGGCAGGATGTAGTAAGGGTCCTGCGCTGAAAGGTCATGAATCCAACCGAAGAATGGAGAGTGACGTAGCTCAACCGATTCCATTAGTGCCCAGTATAGTGCGATGAAAATAGGCATCTGTAGGATAAGAGGTAAACAGCCACCTAGTGGGTTCACTTTCTCTTTCTTGTACAGTTCCATCATTTCTTGGCTCATGCGCTGACGGTCATCACCGATGCGCTCACGCATAGCTTGCAGCTTAGGCTGAAGCATACGCATTTTCGCCATAGACGTGTATTGCGCTTTTGTTAGTGGGTACATTGCACCACGAACGATGAAGGTCAGACAGATGATTGCCACACCCCAGTTGCCAACAAAGCTCTGGATGAATGAAAGCAACATATGAAGAGGCTTCGCAATGAACCATAACCAGCCGTAGTCCACTACTAGGTCTAGGTTAGGTGCCACTTCTGCCATTTCATCTTGCAGTTTTGGACCAACCCAAAGTGTTGCTTCAAACTTAGCCTGATCGCCTGTTGCGATAGTTTTGTTCGGCATACGAACGCCGATGTCGCCTAGGTTGCCAATTACACGAGTGTATAGGTTAGTACCTGGTTCGTTACGTGGGATCCAAGCTGCGGCAAAGTAGTGCTGAATCATTGCTGCCCAACCTTGGCCATCGGCTAGGTTAAGAGACAGGTTGCGATCCTGCATATCATCAAAGCTGTACTTCTTGTAACGCGTATCTTCTGTTGAGTATGCGCCACCACGGTAAGTAGGCATTGTGATGCTACCACCATCGTCCATTAGGTTTTGACGTAGGTGAGCGTACATACCAAATGTTGCGTTGTTGCCTGAGTTGTTCACTACATCGTATTCAACATTAAGCGCGTAGCTGCCGCGTTTAAAGATGTAAGTTTTGGTGTATTCGATGCCGTTTGCAGTGAATGTCATCGGAACGCGAAGTTCATCTTGACCGTCAGCCATTGTGAAGCTGTCTGCACTTACGTTGTAGTGAGGGCGATTTGTGCTGCTCAAGTCGATACCTTGAGGGCCCACTAGACCGCTTTGAGCGATAAATTGGTGACCTTGAGCGTCTTTAAGCAGAACAAAGGAATCTGATGAATCTAACTCAGCAGAGTATTCGTTAAGGTTGGCATGTACCACATCGCCACCAACGGTGTCGATCGACAGAGTTAAAACATCAGTCGTTACTGTGATAGTTTTTGCAGAAGCTTGCTGTTGACCAGGAACTGGGTCAAGTTCATCAGCAAAAGATGGTGCAGGTAGAGTGCTGCTTGATTGAGCCTGTTCAACTGCTTGAGGTTCTGGATTCTTTGCAACTTGCCATTGTTGAAACAGCAAAAAAGAAACCAGGGCCAAACCGATGAGCAGGATATTACGTTGAGAATCCATCGTTAGTTATCTCTGTCTTGTTTTTGGACTGGTGGAACGGGGTCATACCCCCCTTCATTCAAAGGGTGGCATTTTAATAGACGTTTGCCTGATAACCAACATCCTTTTACAAAACCGTGAGCTCTCAAAGCTTCTAGCGCGTAAGTGGAACAGGTTGGTGTGAACCGGCAACGAGGACCAATCAAAGGGCTGATAAACCAGCGATACAGATAAACGAGCCCAATGGCTATCCACGTGAAGGGCGAGACAGGCGTTGCCATAGCTTATCAAACAACTTAAAAATTTCCTCATTGCTTAAATCTTGCGCGCTTTTCTTTGCAATCACAACAAAATCTTTGTTTGGAAGCTGATGTTGATTGTTACGAAAGCTTTCACGAGCCAAACGCTTAAATCGGTTACGACCGACAGCCGTTTTGATTTGCTTTTTGGGAACCGCTAAACCTAATCGTGGGTGAGAAAGTTTGTTATTGCGAGCAATGATGGTGAAATGAGGCGAGCCAGCTCGATGAGCTTGCTGGAAGACGTTTTGATAATGCTCGGGAGTTAACAAACGTAACTCCCGATTAAACGCGTACGTGTTCAAAATAAACTAGCGATTATTTTGATAGGCGCGCACGGCCTTTTGCACGACGTGCGTTGATAACTTTACGACCGTTCTTAGTTGCCATGCGAGCACGGAAGCCGTGAGTACGCTTGCGCTTTAGAACTGTAGGTTGAAAAGTGCGTTTCATGATAATTACCTTTACTGATCAGTAGTTTTAGGTTCTTGTTAAACCCGGCGTGGGTATTTGCTTTCTTATATAAAGAAGCTCTTTATATAGAGAAGGACAACCGACGCCTCTCAACAAAGAGGCGGAATTGTAATCACACTCACATAATGTGTCAATGACTCAATGAGTACGAAATTCCGGCCGGGCGATTATACGTAGTGTGAGTAAAATCTCAAGGATCAATCGATCCTGATGCTTGATCGTTACTCTATTCCTACTTGGTTAAGGAATTTTTTCAAACGAGGATCTTGTGGATTATCGAAGATATCCTGTGGAGAACCTTGCTCAACGATATTGCCTTCCGCCATGAAGATCACTCTATCAGCTACTTCTTTCGCGAATTGCATCTCGTGCGTCACCACCAGCATGGTTTGATGCTGATTAGCTAACTTCTTCATTAATGAGAGAACTTCACCGACCCATTCAGGATCCAGCGCAGAAGTTGGTTCGTCAAACAACAGCAGTTCTGGTTGTAGCGCCATCGCTCGGCCGATACCCACACGTTGTTGTTGGCCGCCAGACAATGCCGCTGGATAACTATCGCCTTTATCCCCAAGACCGATGTCATCCAGAATTTGTTGCGCTCGTTTGAGAGCATCGGCTTTTTTCCAACCTCGAACGGTCACTAGACCTTCGGCAATGTTCTGGCGCGCATTCATGTGGGCAAACAGGGCATAGTTTTGGAACACAAAGCCAGTTCGACGACGCAGCGCTAATACTTCGGCTTTAGTGTGTTTTTGAGTATCAACGGAGATGTCATCTATCGTGATACGACCTTCATCTGCTTGTTCTAGAAAGTTCACCGTACGCAGCAAGGTTGATTTACCCGTACCACTTGAGCCGATAATCACGATGATCTCACCTTGCTTAATATCGAGGTCGATGCCTTTCAGCACTTCAGTCTCACCAAAACGTTTGTGAATATTTTCTAACTTAATCATCGTACGTACGCCTTATTCAGTTTTGCTTCTGCCCAGATTTGTACGCGAGTCAGAATCACCACCACGCCCCAGTAAATAAGAGCAACCGCAAGGAAAGCTTCAAAGAAACGGAAACTTGATGAGGCTTCCATCTGTGCTTTCGCCATGATTTCGGCCACACCAAGCGTGAAAGCAAGAGACGTTGACTTGATCATATCGATGAAATAGTTCATCAATGAAGGCAGTGCGACACGCGTTGCTTGAGGTAAAATCACTCGGCGCATTGCTTGGGATGTCGTCATACCGACCGATAAGCTCGCTTCCATTTGGCTGCGATCAATGCCAATAATGGCGGCACGAATACTTTCCGCCATATAAGCGGCAAAGTGCAGCGTTAAACCGATAACCGCTGCTGAAAAGGCGTCGATACCGACCATCAATGGAAAAATTTGCGGTAAGCCGTAATAGAGCAGGAAAAGCTGAACCAACAGTGGGGTGCCACGGAAGAAGCTGATGTACAGTTGGCTTAATTGATCCAGAACTGGCAGTTTAAATACGCGAATATTGGCTAAAATGACGGATAAAATCAGCGAAAACACCAATCCCCATGTCGCCATTTCCATGGTTGTGCCAAGATATTTCAGCAATATCGGCAGCAGTTCCAACATGTAATTAAAGTCAAATCCCATACGGCTTACCTAAAGGCTAGAGAAAAGAAAAGGTGGAAAACAAGTTCCACCTTTACGTAAGTTTATTTTAGTCCGAGAGTGATACCACTTTGCGGCCTAAAGTACAAAGAGTTCTTATTTCGTGATGTCAGCGCCAAACCACTTCACGGAAATTTTCTCTACTGTACCATCTGCGCGCATCTCAGCCAGTGCTTTGTTTACTTCTTCTTGCAGCTTACGACCTTTCTCGTTGTCAACGAAAGGCCATGCGTTTTGAATGGTCTCAAACGGTTCGCCTGCCAATTCCAGAGGAAGGCCAGTTTTCTTAATCAGCTCTAACGCAGAAAGACGATCCATTACAAACGCGTCTGCACGACCGAGCGCCACGTCATGTTCGATACCTGTGTCGTACGTTTTAATGTTGATCTTGCCGTCTTTGTCGTATTGACGCAGCAGTTGCTCAAAGTTAGAGCCTAGGTTCACCGCAACGGTTTTGCCCGCAAGATCGTCAACACCTTTGATGCTGTCGTTGCCTTTACGCACGGTAATTTGTGCGCCATCTACAACGTAAGGGTCAGCAAATAGGTATTTAGCTTTACGCTCATCAGTCATGGTGATTTGGTTGGAGATCGTATCGATACGACCAGTTTCTAAAAGACCAAATAAACCAGAGAAGTTGGCTGTTACGTATTCGATTTTGTAATCGTTACGTTTACCGATTTCATCCCACATGTCGACTTCAAAGCCTTGTAGCTTGTCTTGCTTTACAAAAGTAAACGGGAAGTAGCGACCTGACATACCAACTTTGACTTCAGTAGCGGCTTGTACGGTTGCTGCCGACAGTGCAATGGCTGCAACGGCAACCTTAATCCAGTTTTTCATAATACATCTCCATAATTTTATGGTTGGAAATACTACTGTTAGTTAGCTCAATTAAATAAATAACCAAGAGCAATAACCTAGACCTGTGAGTTATTAGATAATAGAAGAAGAATGTTAAATGTGACGAAAATGCGAACTGAACCTAGCGAAATGATCGACAAAATCAGCATTGGGAATAAAATAATACACAGACTTATCACCAATCGCTCGATCTTGTGAATTTTGCCCAATTGTGGATCGTTGTGTGGGCAAATTTGGGGCAAGGTGTGTTGATCTCATCAAGTTTGCAGAAATAATTGTGAATAACTTGGATCTTATTCACTGGATCGTCGATCAATCGCTGGCGATCTTGGTTATCAACAGGTAAAATTGCCAGTCTTTTCCGATAATTCAATTACTCAGTGGGGGCACCGTGTCATCTTCGCTTTGGCTGCAATGTTTGCAGCAGCTTCAAGAAGAGCTACCAGCTACAGAATTCAGCATGTGGGTTCGTCCGCTACAAGCGGAGCTCAATGACAATACTCTCACTCTATTCGCGCCAAACCGCTTTGTGTTGGACTGGGTGCGTGATAAGTATCTGAACAATATTACTCGCTTACTGCAGGAATACTGCGGTGGCGATATTCCTAACTTACGTTTTGAAGTGGGGAGCCGACCTGTCTCTGCACCAAAACCAGCGCCGACACGTACGCCTGCAGATGTGGCTGCCGAGTCATCTGCACCTGCGCAATTACAGGCGCGTAAGCCAGTACACAAAACCTGGGATGACGACGCTCAAGCGATTGCGGCTATCAATCACCGCTCAAACATGAACCCAAAACACAAGTTCGACAACTTTGTTGAAGGTAAGTCGAACCAACTGGGTTTGGCTGCGGCGCGTCAGGTATCGGATAATCCTGGTGCAGCATACAACCCGCTGTTCCTATACGGCGGCACGGGCTTGGGTAAAACGCACTTGTTGCATGCGGTGGGCAACGCGATTGTGGATAACAACCCGAACGCAAAAGTGGTCTACATGCACTCAGAACGTTTTGTGCAAGACATGGTAAAAGCGTTGCAAAACAATGCGATTGAAGAATTCAAACGCTACTACCGCAGCGTGGATGCGCTCCTTATCGATGACATCCAATTCTTTGCTAATAAAGAACGTTCACAAGAAGAATTCTTCCATACCTTCAACGCACTATTGGAAGGTAATCAGCAGATCATTCTAACGTCTGACCGTTATCCTAAAGAAATTAATGGCGTTGAAGATCGTCTTAAATCTCGCTTTGGTTGGGGTCTTACTGTTGCGATCGAGCCACCTGAGCTTGAAACGCGTGTGGCTATCTTGATGAAAAAAGCCGAAGATCACCAAATCCACCTTGCTGATGAAGTGGCATTCTTCATTGCCAAGCGTCTGCGTTCGAACGTTCGTGAGCTAGAAGGTGCACTGAACCGCGTTATCGCGAACGCGAACTTTACTGGTCGTCCAATTACGATTGATTTTGTTCGTGAAGCGCTACGCGATCTGCTTGCTCTACAAGAGAAGCTGGTGACAATCGATAACATTCAAAAGACCGTGGCGGAATACTACAAGATTAAAGTAGCGGACTTGCTGTCTAAGCGTCGTTCTCGTTCTGTAGCGCGTCCTCGTCAGCTGGCTATGGCGTTAGCAAAAGAACTAACCAACCATAGCTTGCCTGAAATTGGCGATGCGTTTGGGGGCCGCGATCATACGACCGTACTTCATGCTTGTCGCAAGATTGAGCAGCTGCGTGAAGAGAGCCACGACATTAAAGAAGATTACTCTAACTTGATTCGCACCCTGTCTTCGTAATCGGTTAGAATAACGGTATTCTAAGCAAATCATTTATTGAGCTGACAGCGTAAAGAGCCAAGCATGAAATTTACCATTGAACGTAGTCATTTAATCAAACCGCTACAGCAGGTTTCGGGCGCTTTAGGTGGCCGACCAACTCTGCCAATCCTGGGTAACCTACTTCTTAAAGTAGAAGAGAACGTATTGTCGATGACGGCAACCGATCTTGAAGTAGAGTTAGTAAGCAAAGTGACGCTAGAAGGTGATTTTGAAGCGGGCAGCATTACCGTTCCTTCGCGTAAGTTTCTCGATATCTGCCGTGGTTTACCGGACGATGCGATCATCACATTTGTATTAGAAGGTGATCGCGTACAAGTTCGCTCTGGTCGCAGCCGTTTCTCGTTGGCAACGCTTCCTGCGAACGATTTCCCTAATATTGAAGACTGGCAAAGCGAAGTGGAAGTATCACTGAGCCAAGCTGATTTACGTACGCTGATCGACAAAACTCAGTTCTCGATGGCGAATCAAGACGTTCGTTACTACCTCAACGGCATGTTGTTTGAAATTGACGGCACCACGCTACGCAGCGTGGCGACGGACGGCCACCGTATGGCGGTATCGCAAACTCAGCTAGGTGCGGACTTTGCGCAGAAGCAAATCATCGTGCCACGCAAAGGTGTGCAAGAATTAGTAAAGTTGATGGATGCGCCAGAGCAGCCTGTAGTACTTCAGATCGGTAGCTCCAATGTTCGTGCTGAGGTGAATAACTTTACTTTTACCTCTAAGTTGGTTGATGGTCGTTTCCCTGACTACCGCCGTGTATTGCCTCAGAGCACCAATAAGACACTAATAGCCAGTTGTGACGAGTTGCGCCAAGCCTTCTCTCGTGCTGCGATTCTTTCCAACGAAAAATTCCGTGGCGTGCGAGTGAATCTGGCTGATACTGAAATGCGCATAACTGCGAATAACCCTGAACAAGAAGAAGCGGAAGAGATGCTTGATGTAACCTTTGAAGGTGACGCCATCGAAATCGGCTTTAACGTAAGCTATGTGCTTGATGTTCTGAACACGTTGCGTTGTGAAAATGTACGTGTGTCGATGTCGGATGCTAACGCTAGCGCGTTGATTGAAAATGCCGACGATGACAGTGCCATGTACGTGGTGATGCCAATTCGTCTATAAGCCAACTGAATGCCTCTTTCTCGTCTCATCATTCAGCAGTTTCGAAACATTAAAGCCTGTGATATTGAGTTATCAGCAGGCTTTAACTTTCTTATCGGGCCGAACGGCAGCGGTAAAACCAGTGTCTTAGAAGCGGTTTATCTGCTCGGGCATGGCCGCTCATTCAAGAGCTCTCTCACCGGACGAGTGATACAAAATGAGTGTGACGAACTGTTTGTTCATGGTCGTTTTTTGAACTCGGATCAATTTGAGCTACCTATCGGCATTAATAAGCAGCGTGATGGCTCAACAGAGGTTAAAATAGGCGGTCAATCTGGACAAAAATTAGCGCAGTTGGCACAAGTTCTGCCTCTGCAGTTGATACACCCAGAAGGGTTTGATTTACTGACAGATGGCCCTAAACATCGTCGTGCGTTTATTGATTGGGGCGTGTTTCATACCGAGCCCGCTTTTTATCAAGCATGGGGAAGGTTCAAGCGCCTGAACAAGCAGCGCAACGCGTTGTTGAAAACCGCCAATAGTTATCGTGAGCTCAGTTATTGGGATCAGGAAATGGCAGGATTGGCTGAAAACATCAGCCAATGGCGAGCAAGTTACATCGAGCAGATGAAAACTGTCGCAGAAACTATCTGTCAGACATTTTTGCCAGAATTTGAGATCCAATTGAAGTATTATCGTGGCTGGGATAAAGACACTCCATACCACGAGATACTAGAAAAGAATTTTGAGCGTGATCAGGCATTGGGATACACCTTTAGTGGCCCAAACAAAGCTGATTTGCGCATTAAAGTGAACGGAACGCCCGTTGAAGATGTTCTGTCACGCGGTCAATTAAAACTCATGGTGTGTGCATTGCGTGTAGCGCAAGGGCAACACCTGACAGAGATGGCCGGTAAACAATGCATTTACCTAATTGATGACTTCGCGTCGGAATTAGATAGCCAACGTCGCAAGCGTCTTGCTGACTGCTTAAAAGAGACGGGCGCACAAGTATTTGTAAGCTCTATTACTGAAAGCCAAATCGCCGATATGTTGGACGATAACGGTAAATTGTTTCATGTGGAACATGGCAGGATAGAGTCAAACTAGAAGAGAGAAACTCATGTCTGAAAATTACGATTCATCGAGTATTAAGGTACTGAAGGGTCTGGATGCGGTACGTAAGCGTCCAGGAATGTACATCGGCGATACGGACGACGGCACCGGCCTTCACCACATGGTTTTCGAGGTGGTGGATAACTCAATTGATGAAGCGTTGGCAGGTCACTGTAAAGACATCGTTGTGACAATTCATGAGGATAACTCGGTTTCCGTTAGCGATGATGGTCGTGGCATTCCAACAGAAATCCACTCAGAGGAAAATGTCTCTGCAGCAGAAGTAATCATGACGGTTCTTCACGCGGGTGGTAAGTTCGACGATAACTCATACAAAGTATCGGGTGGTCTTCACGGTGTAGGTGTTTCAGTAGTAAACGCACTATCAGAGAAAGTTGAGCTAACGATTCATCGTGGTGGCCATATCCATACGCAAACCTACCGCCATGGTGAGCCTCAAGCGCCACTAGCCGTTGTGGGTGATACGGATAAAACCGGTACACAAATTCGTTTCTGGCCAAGTGCCGAAACGTTCTCTAACACTGAGTTCCACTATGACATTCTGGCGAAACGCCTGCGTGAACTGTCATTCCTGAACTCTGGTGTGTCGATCAAATTGGTTGATGAACGTGAAGCGGACAAACATGATCACTTCATGTATGAAGGTGGTATTCAAGCGTTCGTTGATCACCTAAACACCAACAAAACGCCAATCATCGAAAAAATCTTCCACTTTAACTCTGAGCGTGAAGACGGCATTTCAGTTGAAGTGGCGATGCAATGGAACGATGGTTTCCAAGAGAACATCTTCTGCTTTACCAACAATATCCCACAGCGTGATGGTGGTACTCACCTTGCTGGTTTCCGTGCTGCGCTAACACGTACATTGAACAGCTTTATGGATAAAGAAGGTTTCTCGAAGAAAGCGAAAACAGCGACTTCAGGCGACGATGCGCGTGAAGGTCTAACTGCGGTTGTTTCGGTGAAAGTGCCTGATCCTAAGTTCTCAAGCCAAACAAAAGACAAACTGGTTTCTTCTGAAGTGAAATCAGCTGTTGAGTCTGCAATGGGTGAAAAACTGTCTGAGTTCCTGATTGAGAACCCGACAGAAGCGAAGATGGTTTGTTCGAAAATCATCGATGCAGCACGTGCACGTGAAGCTGCGCGTAAAGCTCGTGAAATGACGCGCCGTAAAGGTGCACTAGACCTAGCAGGTCTTCCAGGTAAACTTGCAGACTGTCAGGAAAAAGATCCGGCACTCTCTGAACTATACATAGTGGAGGGTGATTCGGCAGGCGGCTCCGCAAAACAAGGCCGTAACCGTAAGAACCAAGCGATCCTACCGCTAAAAGGTAAGATTCTTAACGTAGAAAAAGCACGTTTCGACAAGATGCTATCTTCTCAAGAAGTAGCAACACTGATCACCGCACTAGGTTGTGGTATCGGTCGTGACGAGTACAACCCGGACAAGCTTCGTTACCACAACATCATCATCATGACCGATGCCGATGTCGATGGTTCGCACATCCGTACGCTACTGTTGACCTTCTTCTACCGTCAAATGCCAGAGCTTATCGAGCGTGGCTATGTGTACATCGCTCAGCCACCACTATACAAAGTGAAAAAAGGCAAACAAGAGCAGTACATCAAAGATGAAGAAGCGATGAACCAATACCAAGTATCATTAGCTCTGGACAATGCATCGCTACACGTAAACGCAGAAGCACCAGCATTGGCTGGTGAAGCACTAGAGAAGCTTGTTCAACAGTACAATGCGGGTATTAAACTGGCGGAACGTATGAGCCGTCGTTACCCAAGTGCTTTGGTAAACGAGTTGATTTACACTCCTCGCCTAACGCCAGAGCAATGCCATGACGCATCAGTTGTGGAAGCGTGGACGAAGCAGCTTATTGAACAGCTGAATGCGAAAGAAGTGGGTGCAAGCCAGTACAGCTACGAAGTTGAGCAGCACGAAGAGCTAGGCTTAAACTTGCCTAAGATTGTGGTTCGTACTCACGGCGTGACGCACGAACATGCAATTAGCATCGACTTCCTAAACTCGAAAGAGTACGGCAAGTTGGCTGATCTATCAGAAGCACTTGACGGACTTCTGGAAGAAGGCGCGTACATCAAACGTGGTGAGCGTACCATGCCAGTGGCAAACTTTGCAGAAGCGCTTGACTGGTTAGTGAAAGAGTCAATGCGTGGCTTAAGCCGTCAGCGCTACAAAGGTCTAGGTGAGATGAACCCAGACCAACTTTGGGAAACCACCATGGACCCAGAAACTCGTCGTATGATGCAGGTAACGATTGAAGATGCGGTAGGCGCAGATCAACTGTTCACTACGCTAATGGGTGACCAAGTAGAACCTCGTCGTAACTTCATCGAAGAGAACGCACTGAAAGTAGCGAACCTAGACGTATAACGACACTGTTCGTGATAGTAAAAAGCAGCGAGAAATCGCTGCTTTTTTTGTTGTACCACCAGCTAAAATCGCCACTTTCTGCTAAAGCGGATGTTTTTCTGGTACTAACTGCCAACAACCCGATCAAGCCTGCCACTTTATATCTGTTTTCTTTTTTTCTCGCCATTTTGTTCGCTTGAGCGCTTTTGCTTTCTTTTTTCTGCTCGCTATAGTGCTGAAGAGCTGATGATTAAGGAGACTAAGAAAATGGTGATGACTTTCCTGAACTAAGCCGGAAGTGATGCACTTCCGGTTCAATGCACTGAATTTATTTGTAAGACAAGGCATTAAGAAGGAAATAATCATGTTTGAACGCTGGTTCTCGGCGTACTGCTTGGCGCTGCGAACTTGGTGGTTAACCAGTCGCTTTTTAACCTATCAATCACCACTAAGGTTGTTATCGCTATTTGAAATCTGCGAGCAACAAGCCCATTGCCGTAACCGAGCTCGTATTGCGGTTGGAGACACGGTTCGCTTAGTGGATGTTGAACGCGCCTATCAATATCGCATGACATTGGTCAGCTCGCGCAAGGGGCAACCCATGACAGGTATGCTCGCGGTCGATTCTTATTTGGGGTCTCGACTGTTAGGTCGAGCTAAAAATGATGCGCTCGAAGTGGAAATTTTTAATCAGCGACGCTGCTTTGTGATTACTGAAATTGTTCATCAATCGCAGCCACCAGCTCAGAAAATGCTGTGTGGTTGTCTGTTGTGCCAATAAATAGAGGTGAAGTCATGAGTAAGAAAGAAAAGAAACAACCGCAGTTGAGTCTAAAAGAAAAGCGCAAACTAAAGCAGGAAAAGGCGGCAGAAAAGGGCGTTGTAAAAGCGCGTAAATCCTCCCGCAAGTAAAGTGTAGATTGAGCCCTCCAGAACGGCGGGCTTTTTATCACTGATCGCGAAGTAATGAGGAACTAAGCTGTTCAAGGGGATAGTGGATGCTTTAAAATTTTTTATTTTTTCCCTTGAGAGTCATTTTTGACGACCTTATATCTAGTTGTGAAGAGGGTGACTGGCTTGCTAGAGACTAGAAGACCAGCCCTCTGAAATCGCTAAAACGAGATCGCTCAGAAGAGGATATGGCGTTTTAGCACACAACTTAAACCTTTAGATTCAATATCATGTCTCCGAGCCAAACCAAGGCCAGTGGAATGATAAGAATCTCTTAGTTCGGCGTTGGTTTTTGCATAAACACGCCAGTAGGATGGAACTCATCTGAACTAAGACTATTGCTTAATTAAGAGGATAGATTTATGCGTAATGTAGATTTCTCACCACTATACCGTAATGCAATTGGCTTTGATCGTCTGCTAAACCTGATGGAAGCGAATACAGCGAAAAATACTTCTGGCGGTTACCCTCCATACAACATTGAGCAAAAAGACGAGCACAACTACCGTATTACTATGGCCGTTGCTGGCTTTGCTGAAGAACAGCTCGATCTGACTCAAAACGAAAACATGTTGATTGTGAAGGGCGAACGTAAAGCCGAAGAAGGCAAAAACTACGTTTACCAAGGTATTGCAGAACGCGATTTTGAACGTAAATTCCAGCTAGCGGATTACGTAAAAGTCGTGGGTGCATCAATGGAAAACGGTCTGCTTCATATCGATTTAGTTCGTGAAATCCCTGAAGCCATGCAACCACGTAAGATTGCTATCGGTGGTAACAACCTGATTGAGAACAACTAATCAGTTAACCACCCGGTTATAGAATGAGAAAGAGCGCCATATGGGCGCTCTTTTTAGTTTGGGGTTTTCAAATCCGCTATTTTAAAGCTGTAATTTCAAAGAGAAGAACGGCTGAGTTCAATCCGTCTATTTACCTTCGCGGTAAGCCTTTTCCACTTCTTCAGCGATAATCGCAATGCCTTTTTGCATCATCTCATCATCTTGAACGTAGTTCATACGCAGGCATTGGTGCGCGTGATCCCACTCGTCTTGCTGACCAATAAAGAAATATTCACCAGGGACAATCAATACGCCACGCGCTTTCAAGCGTTGGTACAGTTCCATTGTTGTGATTGGCAGTTCATCAAACCATAACCACAAGAAGATAGCGCCTTCCGGCTTGTGGATGCGGAATCGCTCATCGGTAATTGCTTGTTGGAGCAGTTCAACCGCACGTTGTGATTTTTGCTTGTAGAACGGCTTAATCACCTCTGAACTCAGTTTAAGCAGATCGCCTTTGCCAATTATATGGTTTGCCAGCGCTGGACCAACACTGCCCGGCGCTAGGCTGATGATGCCGTTCATATTGGTTAACGCTTGAGTGATTTCTTCACTCGCAATCACAATGCCACAACGCACGCCCGGTAAACCAAGCTTAGATAGGCTCATGCATAGGATGGTGTTTTCATTCCAGAACGGTTCGACATCTTCAAAGATGATGTTCGGGAAAGGTAGACCGTAGGCGTTATCGATGATCAGTGGGATGTTGTTCTCACGTGCTAGCTTGTCCAGCTTACGTACTTCTTCATCTGTCAGTACATTACCCGTTGGGTTAGTTGGGCGAGACGCGCAGATTGCCGCAACAGAGTCGTCGACGGCGAGTTGCTCAAAATCGACGTGGTATTTAAACAGGCCGTTATCTAACAGCTCGATTTCTGGGTGGTAAGAGATAAAGATATCTTCATCAATGCCAGCATCACCATAACCGATGTATTCAGGCGCGATAGGCAGTAGCACTTTCTTGTGCGAACCGTCTGGCTGTTTACCTGCCAACAAGTTGAACAAGTAGAAGAAGCCACTCTGGCTACCGTTAGTTAGGCTGATGTTCTTTTCGGAAATATCCCAGCCGTAAGTTTCACGGAATAACTGAGCTAGCGCTTTGACGAACGCGTCTTTACCCTGCGGGCCATCGTAGTTGGCGAGGGCGGCGACGAGCTCCCCACTGGCGAGCATTTCCTCACTGGCTTGGTGAAAGTAATCGAGCATGGCAGGAATGGCGGCAGGATTACCTCCACCGAGCATGATAGCACCTGGTGTGCGCAGACCATCATTCAAATCGTCCATTAACTGCGTAATACCTGAATACTGATTAAATTTTTCACCAAACTTTGAGAACTGCATGCTGACTTATACCTAATTCATTGTGATTGCTTTGTGTATGTTTATGCCGATGTTTTATCGGCTTATCGAGTAATCCTTGACCTTACCTCAATGTGTAATTAACGCAAAGTGTGAATTAAGCCGAAAAAGAAAAAAGTGCGTCATCAGACCAGAGGGACGAGACTAAATGGCAAAAAGAACAATAAAAAAGGGAAGCTTATGCTTCCCTTGCTGGTGGAGAGAGTGTGATTTACTCACCGGTGTAAACAATCAGTACCTTGTCGTCTTGGTATTGGCGTTCGAACGCGTAGTAACCTTCTTGATTGCGAGTGATGTGCTTACCTTGAGCAACCGCTGGGTGGCGTTTACGGAATTCACCCAATTTTTGCCAATGTTGCAGCAGATCTTCACGCTCGCCATGAATCTTATCCCATGGCATATCTGAGCGTGTGCCTTGGTGGGCGTCTGAACCAGTAATGCCAAAATCACGAGCTATCTCATCACCGTAATAGATTTGTACTGCACCGGGAGCCAGCATCAGAGCATTCGCGGCACGTGCTTGGTCATCAAAGCTGCGACTGCGCGCTGACCAAAACAGTTGTGTATCGTGTGAAGATAGGTAGCTCAACACGTTGAACTCAGGATCGGTATTGATGCGTTCTGCATAGCGGCGGTAATCATTATCAAGTTGAGCGAAACACTTCAGCGCTTTTGGTGCTACGTCAGATTGGAACTCGAAGTTGATGATGGAATCGAAGCCGTTATCGAAATACGGGCTTTTCACCACGCTGTGTGCCCACACTTCACCCGTCATCCAGAAAGGTAAGTCATCCAAGGCTTTGTCCGGGTTGTTTTGCTTCCACTGGGCAAGCGCTTGGGTGGTGCTGGCTTTCAGCTCTGCCCACGCTTCCATTTCAACGTGTTTTGCGGTGTCGACACGGAAGCCGTCAATGCCGTAGTCACGTACCCAATCGGATAACCAGGTAATCAGGTGTTCACGTGGGGTTTGCAGCTCATCTTGCGCATTGGTGTCTTTATTGCGGAAGAAGTTTGGTAATCCGGTTTTCTGAGTCGATTCGGTTTTTAGATCCGGTAGGTAGTTCAAAGACATGGTGATGTCGTTGTAGCCCGGAGCATCGTAGTCGCCAATGTCGGTGCGTACCCAATCTTTGCCCCACCATTTATCCCACGCTTCGCTATCACCGTATTTGATGTAATCGTTGAAGCTGTGCCAGCTTTGTCCTGATTTTGGCTGCCAATCGGTCCATTTCTCACCGAGGACTTCTTTGGCTTCTTGGTCATCAAGGTAAAGCTGACCAAATCCGAATTCCTGCATGTCTGCTAATGTCGCATAACCTGTGTGGTTCATGACTACATCCCAAATCACGCGGATGCCTTTCTTATGAGCGGTATCGACGAAGGTTCTTAGTTCATCTTCGGTACCCATGTTGGCATCAAGCTTGGTCCAATCTTGATGGTAATAGCCGTGGTAGCCGTAGTGCTTAAAGTCGCCTTTATCGCCGCCGCCAACCCAGCCATGGATTTGTTCCAGTGGTGAGGTTATCCAGATAGCATTCACACCAAGTGATTCGATGTAATCGAGTTTTTTCGTTAGGCCCGCTAAGTCACCACCGTGGAAGGTACCAATCTCGTATTTTCCATCTTTGCTGCGACCGTAGCTGTTGTCGTTGTCTGGGTTACCGTTGTAGAAGCGGTCGGTCATGACGAAGTACACCGTCGCGTTATCCCAGCTGAATGGTTTCTCGGCTTGCTGTTCAACTTCTTCTAGCAGCAATAGACCTTGGCTCATAGGACCCGGCTGCATAGTGATGCTGCCATTGGCGACTGTGGCTTCTTGTCCGGTTAAGGCATCGCGAACGACAGTGCCATCATTAAAGGTTTGAGCAACATTGATGGTTTTTGGCGCGTCAGTTGCGACAGGGCAAGAGTAGGTGATGTCCTGACTCTGTTTTGGTTTGATTTTTACCGTCAGCTCATTGGTGGTTGGATTGAGCGTAAATTGATAGGTATTGGCTTTGAAGATGCGCAGCGGCATTTGTGCATCAGTGGCGCAGTTATCCATTTTTAATGGACGATTGAACTTGATGCGATCTTCTTCTGCTAGGGCAAAGCTACTGCCACAGTTTTGCTTGCTGTCAGCAATGGTAAAGGTGTAACTGCCTTTTTCGAGTTTTTGCTCGGCGACAAGTAAGCCTTGTGAGTTTTCTTCAAAAACAGCGGTGTCATCACCAACGCTTAATACGATGGCATTTTCTGGAATCTGGCTGCAGGCGCTCAGTAGACCGATAGAGAGTGCGAGAATTGTTTTTTTCATTGTGTCCTTCCCCCGAATAAACAGTCCAGTTATAGCAAAACTGTGCCTCTACAATCCGAGCTCTATACCAACAAGTTAAACGCGTCTCACCCTACAAATTTTCGTCTTGTTCACAAAATGAATAATAAGCGTCACCTTCATCGGTTTGAAGGCAACAAAAAAGGGAAGCATCTGCTTCCCTTTTAGTTATTTCTTAATCACTTCGAAGAGTAATGAATTACTTTTGAAGCAAAGAAATGTCTGCGATCTGTAGGAACAGGTTACGCAGGTTGTTCAGTAGTGTCAGACGGTTCTTCTTAAGTGCTTCGTCGTCTGCCATTACCATTACGTTATCAAAGAACGCATCAACTGGTTCACGTAGGTCAGCTAGCTTGCTTAGGGCTTCTTGGTAGTTACCTGTAGCAAATGCTGGCTCTAGCGCTTCAGTCATTACTTCAACGCTTTCTGCTAGTGCTTTCTCTGCGTCTTCTTGTAGAAGTGCTAGGTCGATGTCTGCTGCTAGTTCGCCGTCGAATTTCGCTAGGATGTTACCTACACGTTTGTTCGCTGCTGCTAGAGACTCTGCTGCTTCTAGTTCACGGAAGTGAGAAACCGCTTTAACTCGTTGGTCGAAGTCTGCTGGCTTAGTCGGACGACGAGCTAGAACTGCTTGAATGATGTCTACACTGAAGCCTTCGTCTTGGTACCAAGCACGGAAACGACCAAGCATGAACTCGATAACGTCTTGCTCAACGTTGTCGTTGGTTAGGCGATCGCCAAACAGTGACTTCGCTTTCGCTACTAGGTCAACAAGATCTAGGTTGTAGCCGTATTCAACGATGATACGTAGTACACCTAGAGATGCGCGGCGTAGTGCGAATGGGTCGCTGCCTTTAGGCGCTTGACCAATACCGAAGATACCTACGATAGTGTCTAGCTTGTCTGCCATTGCAACTGCTGTTGAAACGCCGTTTGATGGCAGTTCATCACCTGCGAAACGAGGCATGTATTGCTCGTTCAGTGCTACTGCAACTTCTTCTGCTTCACCGTCGTGACGAGCATAGTGCATACCCATAACACCTTGAGTATCCGTGAATTCGAATACCATTGAGGTCATTAGATCACATTTTGCTAGTAGACCAGCACGCTTTGATTTCTCAACGTCAGCACCGATTTGCTCAGCAATGTAGCCAGCAAGTTCTGTGATGCGGTCTGTTTTGTCTTTGATCGTACCCAGTTGCTTTTGGAAGATCGCTTGCTCTAGTTCAGGCAGACGGTCGATAAGCGGACGCTTACGGTCTGTGTTGAAGAAGAATTCTGCGTCTGCAAGACGAGGACGAACCACTTTCTCGTTACCTTCGATTACGTAACGAGGCTCTTTTGATTCGATGTTCGATACGAAGATGAAGTTAGGTAGTAGCTTCTTGTTTTCGTCGTAAACAGGGAAGTACTTCTGGTCACCTTTCATGGTGTAAACCAACGCTTCAGAAGGCACTTTTAGGAACTCTTCTTCAAACTTCGCTGTTAGTACTACTGGCCATTCAACCAGAGACGTTACTTCTTCTACTAGATCATCTTCTAGGTCAGCGATACCGCCAACCGCTGCTGCCGCTTTTTGTGCGTCAGCTAGGATGATTGCTTTACGCGCTTCGTAATCTGCCATTACTTTACCGCGCTCTTCTAGGATCGCAGGGTATTGTTCAGCAGAATCGATAGTGAACTCTTGCTCACCCATGAAGCGGTGACCACGGATAGTGCGGTCTGAAGCGACACCAAGGATCTCGCCTTCGATTAGATCGCTGCCCATTAGCATGGTTAGCGTCTTAACTGGACGGATAAATTGAGTCGTTTTGTTACCCCAGCGCATTGGTTTTGCGATAGGTAGGTTTGCTAGTGCTTTCGCTGCAAGTTCAACTACGATCTCAGACGTTGGCTGACCTTTCACTTCTTGTTTGAACAGTAGCCATTCACCTTTGTCTGTTACCATGCGCTCTGCTTGGTCAACCGTGATGCCACAACCGCGTGCCCAGCCTTGAGCCGCTTTTGTTGGGTTGCCTTCCGCGTCAAACGCTGCAGAAACCGCAGGACCACGCTTCTCAACAACTTTGTCAGACTGGCTGTCCGCTAGTGCTGCAACTTTAAGTGCAAGACGACGAGGTGCTGCGAACCATTTCACGCCTTCGTGAGCAAGCTCAGCGCCTTTTAGTTCTGCTTCGAAGTTTGCTGCGAATGCTTCAGCTAGAGTGCGAAGTTGCGTTGGTGGTAGCTCTTCTGTACCTAGCTCGATTAGAAATTCTTTTGCCATGTTACTCTACCCCTTACGCTTGTTCTTTCTTACACATTGGGAAGCCTAGAGCTTCACGCGATGCGTAGTATGCTTCTGCAACTGCTTTAGTCAGGTTGCGGATGCGTAGGATGTAACGTTGGCGTTCAGTTACTGAGATCGCTTTACGTGCGTCTAGTAGGTTGAATGCGTGACCGGCTTTTAGAATGCGCTCGTAAGCAGGTAGTGGCAGTGGCTTTTCAAGCTCAAGCAGCTCTTTACACTCTTTCTCGCACTGTTCGAAGAAACCAAATAGGAATTCAACGTCTGCGTGCTCGAAGTTGTAAGTCGATTGCTCCACTTCATTTTGGTGGAAGATATCACCGTAAGTCACTTTGCTGCCATCTGGTGCGATGTTCCAAACGAGGTCGTAAACAGAGTCTACTTCTTGGATGTACATTGCTAGACGTTCGATACCGTAAGTGATCTCACCAGTTACTGGCTTACACTCAAGACCACCAACTTGCTGGAAGTAAGTAAACTGGGTCACTTCCATGCCGTTTAGCCAAACTTCCCAGCCCAGACCCCATGCGCCTAGTGTTGGGTTTTCCCAGTTGTCTTCTACGAAACGGATGTCGTGTACAAGAGGGTCAATACCAAGAACTTCAAGGGAGCCAAGGTACAACTCTTGAATATTGTCAGGCGATGGTTTTAGCGCTACTTGGAATTGGTAGTAGTGCTGAAGACGGTTAGGGTTTTCACCGTAACGGCCATCAGTAGGACGACGTGAAGGTTGTACGTAAGCTGTCGACATTGGCTCTGGGCCAAGCGCTCGTAGACAGGTCATTGGGTGAGAGGTACCCGCACCCACTTCCATATCTAGCGGTTGAACAATGGTACAACCATTTTGAGCCCAATAATCCTGCAGCGCGAGGATCATTCCCTGGAAGGTTTTGATATCGTATTTTTGCATAAGTCAGGTTCGCGCGATTCTCTTGTTACTCGTTAATTCGTCATCTATGCCGAGTTTTTCAACTCTAACAACGGCGATAAAGAGTAATTACGGTTGAATAAATTAACAATCTAGTATAACCAGATATTGAGCATGGGAGTAGAGCTAATCTTGATTAATTCGTGGGCGATTTTCTCCTTTAATGAATTTTTACCGCGTTATCTGCTGTATTTTTCCTAAAAGGGAGTTTTTGCCTGCTTTGGCTCTTGAGAAGCGCAACAAAGGTGGCTAGAATTGCGCCTGTCTTTGGGGAGTAGCTTACCTGATGAAGTTTCTGTTTCATCTGGTTCGTCCGTCAACATAATTGGTGCAAAATCACCATGGCGTTCGAGACTTGAAGCCTTTCAAGTTTAGCAAGACCTTAGACAAATCATCACGAACCGGGGTAGGGGCGTGAGGTTTGTCTTCGGTTAAAAATAATAATCCCTGCCCCAATGAGCATGTCGTGAGCGTTTTAGCTATTTCAATTACTACTGTAGCGTTAGCAGAAATTGGCGATAAGACCCAATTGCTATCTCTATTACTTGCAAGTCGTTACCGAAAACCAATCCCAATTATTGCAGCAATCTTTTTGGCAACTATTGCCAACCACGCTTTGGCTGCATGGTTAGGTGTGGTTGTCGCAGACTATCTATCACCTGAGATTTTAAAGTGGGTGCTGGTGGTCAGTTTTGTCGCGATGGCGGCTTGGGTTCTGATCCCGGACAAACTGGATGATGACGAGCAGATTTCTAATCGAGGCCCATTTATTGCCAGCTTTATCGCGTTCTTCGTTGCGGAGATAGGCGATAAAACTCAGATCGCCACTTCCATCTTAGGGGCGCAATACGCGGATGCGTTAAGTTTGGTGATTATCGGTACCACAATCGGTATGCTGCTGGCGAATGTACCTGTGGTCCTGATTGGTAAATTGTCGGCCGACAAGATGCCTTTAGGGCTGATCCGTAAAATCACCGCATTTTTGTTTATTGCTCTGGCAATAGGGGCTGCACTGTTCTGATTTTTTGCACGTGAAATGATGTGAGTTATCAATCATTAGTGGCGTGCTGCGCGAGTTCAAACTCTGACTCTAAATCGTTCCGTTGCGTGACGGATGACATATAAGTGTCATACTTGTCATGGTAGTTTAATGGTGTGAATGATAGCGAGAGGGCAAGTTTATGCTTACACGTTACATGGGGATGTCCCCGAAGAGTCAGAGTTATTTATTCACTTTTGGTTTAGCGCTGTGTTTACTAGCGATGGTGCTAACTGATATGTGGTTACCGATTGTAGCAGGATCGTTCGTCCTTACTGGATTGACAGTAGAAGCGTGGATTCGTGTCGCTCACATCATTCCTATGCATGAAGAGATGCGGGCAATGAAGAAACAACTTAACAAGCTCCAATCAGAAGTTCGCACACTCGAATACGACGAATAAACAAACGGCAGCCAATATTGGCTGCCGTTTTTAGTTCGACCAGATTATTCCAATCCTTTCTTGATCAGGTACTGATACGGAACTTGCTCCGTTTGTGCCGCAACTAATTGGTGGTCCATAAAGCGGCAGAAACTCGGAATGTCTCGAGTTGTGGATGGATCGTCTGCTTTGACCAGCAAAATCTCACCATCTTGCATGTTGCGAATTGTCTTCCTGACCATCATCACTGGCTCTGGGCAGCGCAGTCCTTCCGCCTCTAATGTCTTGTTTGCCAGTTCAGGATTAAAGCTCATAGTGTGATTCTCGTAACTAACTGAGCGTTGAATTTTACTTTCGTTGAAAAAATATTCAATAACCACTTGGCAAACCGAATTTTTTGTTTTACCTTAAATTAACAATTTGGTAACAACTGGCAAGGGAGAGGCAATGTTAACAGCGTTAGACAGACTTACGATTTACTCAGTGCTGTGTTTTATCTCGTTTTGTGCATTGGTACTCAGGACGCCAGCTGACACCTCTTTGACGCCTCTAGTAGGCATGGTTGCCACTATTATTGGGATTTGGATCGAGATGCGCAGATGGTCTGGCGCATCTGAGCAAGAAAATTAGCGCTTCTTGCTTGGATCAGAATGCTTTTAATAACGCTCACCTATTTTTTACCGACACTTCATTCCGACACTATCCCCATTTTTCTTGGGCTTCCCCGCTGAAAGGCGGGATTTTTTTTGCCTAAAGAGTACAATTTACCCAAACACATACAAAATAAGTGGCTAATTCGTGGAACTGGAAGATATCTATCGCCGAGATTTAAATTTACTGGTTGCGTTGCGAGTACTGATAGAAGAAAACAGTGTCAGTAAGGCGGCAACACGTCTGAACTTGAGTCAATCGGCAATGAGTCGTGTGCTTGGTCGTCTACGCGACTTATTGGGAGACCCGCTGTTTACTCGTCAGGGACAGCATTTGATCCCAACTCAGAAAGCGTTAGAGATCGATCGCTCATTGGGCGAGCCATTAGAGTCTTTACGTCAGTTGTTATCTCCGGTTGAGTTTGACCCATTGCAATGCGTACAGACTTTCAACATCGTGACCACCGATTATGCCATGCAAACGATCTTACCGTTCGCTTTGCCGAGAATTTACCAAGAAGCACCAAACGTGTCTTTCAACTTCTTACCACTGCAACACGACCGTTTATCAGATCAGCTCACTTATGAAGGTGCAGACTTAGCGATTTGTCGCCCGACAGGCCCGGTGGAGCCTCTACGCAGTGAAGTGTTGGGGCGAGTGGGGGTGCTGTGTATGCTTTCAAAACAGCATCCATTAGCGAATAAAGAAATGAGCTTGGATGATTATCTGAGTCATCCACATGCCATGATCGCCATCAGTGATGGTGTTAAGGCACTGATCGAACAAGCTTTGATGGAGAAACCTAAGCGTAAAATGGTTCTGCGGGCGTACCATTTAGAAGCCGCATTGGCGATCATGGATACCTTGCCAATTATCATCACAGTGCCAGCGGACTTGGCGTATCTGGTTGCCGAGCGTTATGACTTGGTGGTGAAACCGTTACCATTCCAATTCACGCCGTTTGAATACTCGATGATTTGGCATGCGCGTTGCGAGCATTCTCCCGCTCAAGAATGGTTAAGAACGATTGTGCGTGAAGAGTGTAGCCGTCTGATAGCTAAACGTATCGAAGATATGGGACTGAACTGCTAACAAAAAAGAGCCAGCAATGCCGGCTCTTCGTCTGTTTACACTGAGTCAGTGTTTATAGCTTGATAACCACACGACCCGTTACTTGACCGTTGGTGATGTCTTCTGCATATTTCGGTGCTTCAGCAAGAGCAACTTCAGTACACGCTTGCTCGAAGTAGCTGTCTGGTAGTAGCTCGACCAGCTTTTCCCATGCAGCGATACGTTTCTCTGTTGGGCACATTACTGAGTCCACACCTTGTAGGCGAACATTACGTAGGATGAACGGCATCACTGTGGTTGGTAGATCAAAACCACCTGCAAGACCACAAGCTGCAACTGCACTGTTGTAATCCATTTGCGCCAATACTTTTGCTAGTACTTTGCTGCCTACAGTATCAACCGCACCTGCCCATACTTGTTTTTCAAGCGGACGTGCTGGTTCTTCAAATTCAGTACGGTCGATGATGCGGCTAGCACCTAGTTTTTCAAGTAGCGGGCCGTTTTTCTCTACACGACCTGTCACTGCAGCAACTTTGTAGCCAAGCTGTGCTAGAAGCGTTACTGCGACTGAGCCTACACCGCCACTTGCGCCAGTTACTAGGATTTCGCCATTTTCAGGTTTGATGCCTGCATCAAGCAGTGCTTGAACACACAGCATACCAGTGAAGCCAGCAGTACCAACCATCATTGCTTTCTTGCTGTCTAGACCTTTTGGTAGTGGTACTAGCCAATCCGCTTTTAGACGAGCACGCTGAGACATACCACCCCAGTGGTTTTCACCCACGCCCCAGCCAGTAAGGACAACTTTGTCACCAACTTGGTAGCGGTCGTCTTCTGAGCTTACTACCGTACCTGCTAGGTCAATACCTGGCACCATCGGGAAGTTACGGATGATTTTACCTTTACCTGTGATCGCAAGACCGTCTTTGTAGTTTAACGATGAGTAATCAACGTCAATCAGAACGTCGCCTTCAGGCAGTTGTGTTTCATCGATTTGCTCGATGTTAGCGATAGTACGTTTGTCTTCTTGATTTAGAACTAGAGCATTAAACATAAGGTTCTCCGATTGTGCGGTAGCATGACTCTGGGTCACATGCAGCAAGATATCAACTGGTCTAAGTGTATGTCTTCTTTGTCTATGAATAAAATGAAACTTGAGCATTTAATGTATGCTCTTCATGCATGTTTGATGTAAAACAAAGGGCGACATCAATTGTCGCCCTTAAGTGTAATACTAAAAATTTTAGTACTAGTTCATTTGCTTATGATTGTTGGCTCGATCACTACAACAACGTCTTGAACTGTTATGGTCGTTCAAATACTGTCGCAATGCCCTGACCCAAACCGATACACATGGTGGCCAGACCGTATTTCGCGTCTTTCGCTTCCATTAGGTTGATCAGCGTTGTTGAGATACGTGAACCAGAACAGCCTAGTGGATGACCCAATGCTATCGCACCACCGTTAAGGTTGACCTTCTCATCCATAACATCAAGCAGGCCTAAGTCTTTAGCACACGGCAGAGACTGCGCGGCAAATGCTTCGTTTAGCTCAACCACATCCATGTCTTCAATTGAAAGACCGGCACGCTTGAGCGCTTTTTTCGTTGCAGGTACAGGACCGTAACCCATAATAGAAGGATCGCAGCCCGCAATGGCCATGCCTTTAATACGTGCACGAATCTTCAAGCCAAGTTCATTGGCTTTCTCTTCACTCATGATCAACATCGCTGATGCACCATCGGACAGAGCCGATGATGTACCGGCTGTTACTGTACCGTTTGCAGGGTCGAACACTGGGCGAAGTTGAGATAGACCTTCAACGGATGTTTCAGGGCGAATCACTTCGTCGTAATCCAGAGTGAACAGTGTGCCGTCTGCTGCGTGGCCTTCAATTGGTAGAATTTCGTTTTTAAAACGACCCTCTACGGTTGCTGCGTGCGCACGAGCGTGAGAGCGAGCGGCAAACTCGTCTTGTTGCTCACGGCTAATACCATGTAATTTACCAAGCATTTCAGCCGTTAAGCCCATCATGCCCGCAGCTTTTGCTACGTTCTTTGACATACCTGGGTGAAAGTCTACACCGTGGTTCATTGGCACATGCCCCATGTGCTCAACACCACCAATTAGGCAGATTTCAGCATCGCCAGTCATGATGGCACGTGTACCGTCGTGAAGCGCTTGCATTGATGAGCCACACAAGCGGTTCACCGTCACGGCGCCAATTTCAATCGGCAGACCAGCAAGCAGCGCCGCATTACGTGCAACGTTAAAGCCTTGCTCTAGTGTTTGCTGTACACAGCCCCAGTAGATGTCTTCAATCTCGCTTGGGTTCACTTGTGGGTTACGCGCAAGAATGCCTTTCATTAGGCGCGCAGATAGATCTTCTGCTCGTGTATGACGGAAAGCACCACCTTTAGAGCGACCCATTGGAGTACGTAGACAATCGACTACGACAACATTTCTTGTTTGATTAGTCATTTTAGAATCCCTCCTTAGATAGAACCTTGCTGTTGTGCACCGTAAAAGCTTTCACCTTTCGCCGCCATATCAATCAGCATTTGCGGTACTTGGTACATCGCACCTAGCTCGGCGTGTTGTTTTGCCATTTCAACGTATTCAGCAATACCCACGCTGTCTAGATAGCGGAATACGCCACCGCGGAATGGAGGGAAACCAAGACCATAAATCAATGCCATATCTGCTTCCTGCGGAGTCGCGATGATGCCTTCTTGTAGGCACAGCACCACTTCGTTGATCATTGGAATCATCATACGTTGAATGATGGTCTGATCGTCAAAGTCCTGCTTATCGGCACAAACGTCAGCAAGTACCGGTAAGATCGCTTCGGAGAAGGTTTTCTTCGGCTTACCTTTTTTATCTATGGTGTAGCTGTAGAAGCCATTACCATTTTTCTGACCATATTTGTCTGCTTCGAACAGTGCATCAATCGCATCACGACCTTGTTTACCCATACGCTCAGGGAAACCGTCAGCCATCACAGCTTGTGCGTGGTGCGCGGTATCAATGCCGACTACGTCAAGCAAGTACGCCGGTCCCATCGGCCAGCCAAACTTACGCTCCATGACTTTGTCGATTTTCGTAAAGTCAGCACCATCACGAAGTAGCATGCTGAAGCCGCCAAAGTATGGGAACAATACTCGGTTAACGAAGAACCCTGGGCAGTCATTAACGACAATTGGTGATTTGCCCATTTTCGCAGCATACGCCACAACACGATTGATGGTTTCATCAGAGGTGTGCTCACCACGGATGATCTCAACAAGAGGCATACGATGCACTGGGTTGAAGAAGTGCATACCACAGAAGTTTTCTGGGCGTTTTAGTGATTTTGCCAATAGGTTGATAGGAATCGTCGAGGTGTTTGAGGTGATAACGGTGTCGTCACCGACATGGGACTCAACTTCACTCAAAACTGCTGCTTTTACTTTCGGGTTTTCAACGACAGCTTCAACAATCACATCAGAGTTTTCAATACCTGCGTAATGTAAGCTCGGTGTGATTGACGCTAAAATACCCGCCATCTTAAAGCCATCAATGCGACCGCGAGATAAGCGTTTATTCAGCAGCTTAGATGCTTCAGTCATGCCTAGGTCGAGCGACGCTTGTGCGATGTCTTTCATCAAGACTGGCATACCTTTTAGCGCTGATTGGTAAGCAATGCCGCCACCCATGATACCTGCACCTAATACGGCTGCACGTTGCGTGTCTTTACTTGCTGACTTCGCTGCTTTTTTCGCAATGCCTTTGATGTATTGATCATTAAGGAATAGGCCAACGAGTGATTTTGCTTCTTCCGATTTAGCCAATTTCACGAAGTGCTTACGTTCAATGTCTAACGCTTCATTACGTGCAAAGCGAGCACCTTCTTCAATCGTGATAACGGCTGTCATTGGGGCAGGGTAGTGAGGACCTGCTTTTTGTGCCACCAGACCCTTCGCCATGGAGAAGCTCATCATTGATTCAAGCTTACTCAGCGTTAGCGGAGATGTTTTCTGTGCTCGGCGTGCTTGCCAGTCAAGTTTCTCATTAATTGCAGAGTTAAGAGTTTGTAGTGCTGATTCGTATAAAGCATCAGTCTCTACAACAGCATCGAGTAAGCCAATTTTCAATGCTTCATCAGCTCGGCATGCTTTACCTTGGGTGATGATTTCCATTGCGCTGTCTGCGCCAATAACGCGAGGTAAGCGTACACAACCACCAAAGCCCGGCATGATTCCCAGTTTCGTTTCTGGTAGGCCGATGCTGGTGGTTTTGTCACCAATACGCATGTCTGTTGCTAGCACACATTCACAACCGCCACCAAGAGCGTGGCCTTTGATCACTGAGATGGTCGGAACGGGTAAGTCTTCTAATTTGTTAAAGATGCTATTAGCAAATTGCAGCCATTGGTCGAGCTCGGCATCCGTTTTAGCAAACAGACCTAAAAACTCGGTAATGTCTGCGCCTACAATGAATGCGTCTTTATCTGAAGTGAGCAACAACCCCTTGAGGCCTTGATGGGCAATGAGCGCATCAAGAGCTTTATCTAGCGATTCTAATGTCGCTAGGTCGAGTTTGTTGACGGATTTTGGAGAGCAGAAGCTTAGCTCTGCAATACCATCTTGTATTTCCTTTACCTGTAGGGTTTCGGCTTGGTAAATCATTGTCTATCTCCATGACATACAATCGTGGATTGTCTGTATACCTATTTCAACGACGCCGTGTACCTCGGCAAATAGGTATCGAGGAAGTCGTTTTATTTTTGTTCTGGTTTGACCAGTAAAGTTAGTTTGGATCGTGGATTGTTTAATTTCAATACATTTTTTAAACAAGTGTTTAACATTGTGCGCTGTGGCAGATCTTATGCGACGGGTAAATCACACTCGTGATAGACTTCAGGCAAATAGACCTGAATCCATAATCCTATGAATGACAAGCCTTATCTGATTCCAGCAGAGCCCGCTCAATTTGAAGAAGAAATTAAAAAGAGCGTATTCATTACTTATTTAGCGCACACGCCAAGTATCGAAGCTGCAAAAGCATTTGTTGATCAAATCAAAGCTAAACACGCTGATGCTAGACATAACTGTTGGGGCTTTGTTGCTGGTCGCCCGGAAGATTCAATGAAATGGGGCTTTAGTGATGATGGGGAGCCGTCCGGAACAGCAGGCAAACCAATCCTGGCGCAGCTGTCTGGATCTGGGGTGGGGGAGATCACGGCTGTGGTCACGCGATACTCTGGTGGAATCAAGTTAGGTACAGGCGGCTTGGTTAAAGCGTATGGGGGTGGGGTTCAACAAGCGCTCAAGCTGCTTCAAACTATTGAGAAAAAAATAACCACAAAGCTCAGACTAACGTTAGACTATGGGTTTATGCCTATCGCACAATCAATCATGCCGCAATTTGGCGCGATAGAAGTCGAGGCTGAATACAGCGATCAGGTCGTATTAGTGGTGGAAATTGAGCTTCGAGAAGTGAGCGCGTTTACCCAAGCAATCATCAATAAAAGCGGGGCAAAGGCAATTGTCACTCCGCTAGACGGACAATAATGAAAAACAGGAAGCAACAGGGACAGCTTCGCTAGTCAATTTATCCATGCAATTTCGTTCAATTATTCGAATCGTCGGGCTACTGCTCGCACTCTTTAGTGTCACTATGCTTGCGCCAGCACTCGTTGCGCTGATCTATCGAGATGGTGCTGGTGTGCCTTTTGTCACGACATTTTTTGTTCTGCTGTTTTGTGGGGCCGTTTGTTGGTACCCAAACCGCAGGTATAAGCACGAGCTTAAAGCTCGAGATGGCTTTCTTATTGTCGTCTTATTCTGGACAGTACTTGGCAGTGCAGGCTCGATCCCCTTTCTCATTGCTGACAACCCGAACGTCTCAGTGACAGATGCGTTTTTTGAATCGTTTTCTGCTCTCACGACGACCGGGGCGACCGTTATTGTTGGTTTGGATGAGTTACCTAAAGCGATTCTATTCTATCGACAGTTACTGCAGTGGTTCGGCGGTATGGGAATTATCGTATTAGCTGTGGCGATTTTGCCAGTACTTGGCATTGGTGGTATGCAGCTTTACCGCGCCGAGATCCCTGGTCCAGTCAAGGATACTAAAGTGACGCCGCGCATAGCAGAAACTGCTAAGGCGCTTTGGTACATCTATTTGAGCCTGACTATCGCCTGTGCTTCGGCTTTTTGGTTAGCTGGTATGACGCCATTTGACGCCATCAGTCACAGCTTTTCCACCATTGCTATCGGTGGCTTCTCTACGCACGATGCCAGCATCGGATACTTTGATAGTTACGCGATTAACCTGATTACGGTGGTTTTTCTGCTTATATCTGCGTGTAATTACACACTGCACTTTGCTGCATTTGCATCAGGTGGCGTACATCCCAAGTATTACTGGAAAGATCCTGAGTTTCGCGCCTTCTTGTTTATTCAAGTGCTGCTATTTATCATTTGCTTTCTATTATTACTGAAACATCACTCTTACACATCGACATACGATGCTTTCGATCAGGCTCTGTTCCAAACCGTATCAATATCCACAACAGCGGGCTTTACGACAACAGGTTTTGCGGATTGGCCGCTCTTCTTACCTGTGCTGTTATTGTTCTCTTCCTTTATAGGTGGTTGTGCTGGTTCAACAGGCGGCGGCATGAAAGTGATCCGTATCCTTCTTCTTACCTTACAAGGTGCGCGTGAACTAAAACGTTTAGTCCATCCACGCGCGGTTTACACCATCAAAGTAGGTGGCAGTGCCCTACCGCAACGTGTTGTCGATGCGGTTTGGGGCTTCTTTTCCGCATACGCATTGGTATTTGTGGTTTGTATGTTGGGGTTGATTGCAACAGGAATGGATGAGCTCAGTGCGTTCTCGGCGGTGGCTGCGACTCTGAACAACCTCGGTCCTGGCTTGGGAGAAGTGGCGCTTCACTTTGGTGATGTTAACGACAAAGCAAAATGGGTATTAATAGTTTCTATGCTGTTTGGTCGTTTGGAAATCTTTACCTTACTTATTCTACTTACGCCGACGTTTTGGCGTAGCTAAGGGGAAATCGTGGCAAAAGCATTATTTCTATACTCTTCCCGCGAAGGGCAGACTAAAAAAATTCTCCACTATATAGATGAACAACTTCCAGACTTCGATTGTGAGCTGGTGGATTTACATAATGTCGAGACGATTGACTTCAGCCAATACGACAGAGTATTGATAGGCGCCTCTATTCGCTATGGCCATCTTAATAAAAAGCTATACCAGTTTATTGAGCGAAACCTCAATCAATTGGAGCAAAATAAAGTGGCATTTTTCTGCGTAAACCTAACCGCTCGTAAAGAGGACCAAGGAAAGGATACACCTGAAGGTAGTGCCTACATTCACAAGTTCCTAATTAAGTCGCCTTGGAAACCAACGCTAATAGGTGTTTTTGCTGGTGCACTTTATTACCCACGTTACAGCTGGTTCGACAGAACTATGATTAGGTTCATTATGTCGATGACGGGTGGCGAAACTGATACGACCAAAGAGGTGGAGTACACCAATTGGGAAAAAGTGGCTCTTTTCGCAGATAAATTCAGAGAACTGTAGAAATAACGTGCTCTTTTGACCGCTTTTGATGCAAATTTATCCGAACGATAAAAAAATCAAAAAAAACGAGAAAAAGGGCTTGCCAATGTGATCGCAATCTCTATAATGCCACCTCGCTGACACGGCAACGCTTCGAAGCTTAAGTTTCGAAAGTAAGAAGCCAAGTTAGCAAGCCAAATTAGCCAAGCGGAAACGCTTGAAGAAAGTTTGAAAAAAGTGATTGACACTAAACTTTAACTCGCTAAAATGGCCGTCCTGTTTTGAGTAAAGCTCAACAGGAAAGCTCTTTAACAATATAGACCTATCAATCTGTGTGGGCACTCGTTGATGATAATCCAATTCGATACTTCGGTATCAAATTAGGTTTCAATGAAACGAAGTGACCATTGAATCTTCGGATTCAGCACAGTCAA
>NZ_JAMZAN010000012.1:0-100164 GCF_024181865.1 Vibrio sp. Y58_MX_L22 | reverse complement strand
CTTAACAAACCACCTGCATGCGCTTTACGCCCAGTAATTCCGATTAACGCTCGCACCCTCCGTATTACCGCGGCTGCTGGCACGGAGTTAGCCGGTGCTTCTTCTGTCGCTAACGTCAAATAATGCAGCTATTAACTACACTACCTTCCTCACGACTGAAAGTGCTTTACAACCCGAAGGCCTTCTTCACACACGCGGCATGGCTGCATCAGGCTTGCGCCCATTGTGCAATATTCCCCACTGCTGCCTCCCGTAGGAGTCTGGACCGTGTCTCAGTTCCAGTGTGGCTGATCATCCTCTCAGACCAGCTAGGGATCGTCGCCTTGGTGAGCCCTTACCTCACCAACTAGCTAATCCCACCTAGGCATATCCTGACGCGAGAGGCCCGAAGGTCCCCCTCTTTGGCCCGTAGGCATCATGCGGTATTAGCCATCGTTTCCAATGGTTATCCCCCACATCAGGGCAATTTCCTAGGCATTACTCACCCGTCCGCCGCTCGACGCCGTTATCGTTCCCCGAAGGTTCAGATAACTCGTTTCCGCTCGACTTGCATGTGTTAGGCCTGCCGCCAGCGTTCAATCTGAGCCATGATCAAACTCTTCAATTTAAGATTTTGTTCGGCTCAATGAATACTGAACATTCCTTTCGCTAATAAATAGCAGAAGTAATGTTTGAATTGACTGTGCTCTTATTGGTTTTTACTTTTGAAAAAGTAAAACAAAACAGCTCAAGGCTGCTTCCCAATTCGAATGGTCACTTCGTATCATTGAAACCTAAATTGTTTCCGAAGAAACTATTTGGATTATCATCAACGAGTGCCCACACAGATTGATAGGTCTATATTGTTAAAGAGCTTGCTTTGCGAGAAGTTTTTATCTCAAAGCGGAGGTGCATTCTAGCGATTTAGTCGTTAGTGTCAAACACTTTTTTAAACTAATTTTTTGTAGAAGCTTTTTACCTCTTCGACCCTGCTAAAGCCTTGTGGCGTCTGCCGTGTCGATGGATGCGCATTATAGGGAGAAGATTTTCTTTGGCAATACTAAAAGTGCATTTTTTCTAAAAAAACATGCCAAATGGATACTTTCCATCCAACCCTAAAATTACCCAGAAATAACACTCAGGATTTATACAATTTACCCACAAAAAGCTGTGGATAACTACTCATCACTATCAAAGAAATAAGAAATACGCGAACGCGGATTTAGATACTCTTTTACTTTATCCGGTAATTTTGACGGATGAATCGCGTTAACTATCTTTATATCTTTTGAGGCAAGATCAATGATTGGCGCTTGCGTCCTTGGTACTGATGGATCGTAAACCAAGACATTCGGGAATAATAGATGCGATGCATTCACTGAGATAACCAGGCCGACCATATTATTAGAAAGCTGAACTACGGTACCCGGAGGAAACACGCCCATAAACTTAATTAGGATGTTCAGGTTCTCTTCTTTATATAGGTGTTTACAGTTCTTATATAAATGAGAGAGTGCGGTATAAGGAATCTTTTGATCTGAGACTATCGGTGTATGACACAAGTTATCAAACGCATTGGCTACAGCAATAATTTGAGCAAACTCGTTGATCTCATCTCCTTTCAGGCCTTTAGGATAACCAGACCCATCTCTTAGCTCATGGTGCTGCGCAATCACAATTCTCGCGACTTCGGGAAAAGCCTCGATTTGACTCGCAAGATCGACGCCATATTTAGTGTGCAACTTTAAGTAGTTGGTTTCTGGCTCTGTTAGAGGTAGTTGCTTTCTTAATATTGCAGTCGGGATTTTTATTTTCCCGATATCATGGAATAGTGCGGAGAAGGAAAGCTCTTTCAACTGTGCTGCTGAGTACCCTTTAGCACGGCCAATCATCATCGAGATAACAGCCACGTTCAATGAGTGGAAATAAATATCTTCAAACTCATTTTTTCCGTTCATCAGGTGTAACGTAACATTATCATCGCACATTAACTTCTCGACGATATCTTCAATAAGAAGCTTTGCTTCATCAACTGCTGCTGTCGGACGGTTACGGATTTTAGTCATGACTGAACGCATACGTGCCAGAGAGCGCTCAAACTCTTTTTCACACTGAATCACGCGTCGACGGTATGCACTTAACTTTTCTATGCGGTTCTGTTTTTCTTGCCACATTTTTTGAGTTTCATGATCTAACGACGCTTCATTTGTTACTCTGTCAGCTTGTCTTTGATCAACAGGGAGTGGAACGGCATCGCTTTGCTCTGGATTAAAGTAAACGAACTTTACGCCGAGGTGGCGGATCATCTCGACTTGCTCTTGGTCTTTAATCTTAAAGCTATTGAGTAGAAAGGGGTGATCGTTCCACTTTAGCGGAAGACGGATATGTAATCCGGGTTGAATACGATCGACCGTTAGTTTAATGGCTGCCACTTATTCACTACTGATTTATATTTCTTAAGAGAGTTAGAATACTAGTAAATTTTGTGAATAAATTCATCAGTAACTATCAAAACATCAAACCGTTATTTCTAAGCGACTCACTTAATTAGATAGAAGTAAGCTACTTTAAGGAGCGATCTGCTTTGCGTATTTTAAGCTTGGCCTCGAACACTGGCTTGTCTATTACTTCTTGATCTTTGACTAGCCCCATTAACGTTTGTACCGCTACACGGGCCATGTCACTGATAGGAAAGTGCACTGCTGATACTGTAGGGTAAAGACTTTCACAAAGATCAACACTGTCAAAGCTAGTTAATGAGATTTGCTCTGGTACAGAAATACTGTGCTCGTGTAAGTACTGCATTGCGCCAACCGTCATTTCTTCACTGCACGAAAAGACAGCCGTCACATCAGGGTGTCGTTGTAAAATTGCAGCCATTGCATCATAACCACTTTGCCGACCATAATTCCCTTCTTCACACCAGCTTTCATCAATATCTATACCAGCATCCTTCATTGCATCAATATACCCAAGCTTTCTCAATACACTGTTATGACGTTGGGATGGACCGGCAATACAAGCAATCTTTCGATGACCACCAGCTAAAAGGTGCTCAACGGCAATACGGCTTGCATGATGATGGTTAAAGGTAACACAACGCTCTTCTATTCCTTCCACGTAGCGATCCAGGAGAACGAAAGGTGTAGGCTGTTTAGCTAATTCACGTAAGTCATCATCTGACAAATAACGACTATGAAGTACATAGCCGTCACAACGTAAATCATTAAAACGCTGAATTGCCTCTTTTTCACCTTGTGCAGAATGATGGCCTTGAGCTGTAATCAAAAACTTCTTATGAATATCCAGCTCGGTCTGAACCTGCTCCATCATCTCGCCAAAGAAGCCCCCCGTATAGTAAGTCACCAATAACCCAACCATATTACTGGATGAGGTTGCGAGTGAACGAGCAATTGCACTGGGACGATAATTCAATTGCGCCATAGCTTGCTCTACTTTTTTTCGAGTTTCCTCGCGAAATTTCCCCTCTCCATTAATAATTCGAGAAACGGTAGAGCGATTTACACCGGCGAGTTCGGCTACATCTTTAATCCTTGCCATAATGCTATTGGGTCCAACTGCAATTGTTATTAAATATTCGTTTGTATAGAACGGCTGCCAGCAATTCGTAAGGTGCTATAGGGGGCGAAGCTGGCAGCCTTTAATCATACACTGACCATTTGATTGGTAGAAACAAGCTCAGAGTAATCCGTGACAGTTATACCATGATGAGCTAACTGTTCTTTTAAAATGGGAGAGGTAAGAACTTGTAACTCTAGCTCTCGCTGAAGCGCATAACCACTCTTTAAGATAAGCGCCTGATCGGCCTCTGCCGGGTGGCACATCACCTCAACCAAGTCATAGTCAGCTTTTAAGCTCAATAGATGTGCCATTAAGCCATCCAAGCTCACTTTTTGATCATAAAACTCATCAGTAAAGATATACCTGATTGTCATCGATTCTTGACACAAGCCAGTGCCCCGCAGTGGCACTCGGTATTCATTCGCTACTTCTTTAATAACGGGCAAAATTTGAGGGTGAGTATGCGCGTGATGATGGCTATCTAAGTGGCTTAGCTCTAACCCAAGCGATAAAAAATGTTCCACCTGAGCTTTTGCTTCATCATAAACGACCTGAGTTTCGAAGTCCTGCTTACTCCAAAGTTCGTCATAGTTGATAAAGTGCGCTCGGCCGTTGGTCAAGTTAGGATGCTTCGTTATAGGCACACCTGCTGTAAACCTAAGATGAACGCCAACTTTCAAGCCTGGATTATGGCGAGCTAGTTCTAAGGCATGTTGCTCAGCATCCATACCCACCATCATGGTGGTTGAATGAACCACACCTTGCTGATGAGCTTTAACGATGCCGTTATTTACACCTCTCGTTAAACCAAAATCATCAGCATTAAAAATGACTTTCATTGGCGTCCTTCCTTAGTACTACAACGTCGTTAGTTTAAATTGAGGTAAATACGGAGCGTTCACCGCTAGGATATCATCCAGGATTGACTTGGCGCGGCCAATGTCAGGCACCAATGGGTTATTGGTTAATGCCATAAGCGCCTTGTCATAATTGCCTTCGACAGCAGCTTCTATTGTTAGCTGCTCATACGCTTTAACTTGATGGAGTAATCCTTTGATATTGTTTGACAACTCGCCAACCGCAAGAGGTTTCGCCCCCCAGTTACCAATCACCGCACTACATTCAATCACAGCATCGTCAGGTAGGCCGTTGATCGCTCCATTATTTAAAACGTTAACAACATGAATACTATTACGATTGTTATAAATTGAATCAACTAGGTTCAGTGATGCATCAGAATAATAAGCACCACCCCGCTCCTCTAACTCTTTCGGCTTATGATCGAGGGTAGGATCTTGATAGAGCTTAAACAGCGCATTTTCTGTTTCCATTACCTGCTCAGCACGAGTGCCTTTTTCATCGGCACTTTGTTTCTCTTCAGCAAGCATGGCATCAGTTTGGTAGAAGTAACGATGATAAGGACATGGTATCGCCCCCAGTGCTTTTAGAAATGCCGGATCCCACGGCTCTTCCCAGATATTCTTCATACTGAAGTTGGCACCATCACCGACTTTCTCTAATACCGTTTGAGTAATATCTTCCCCATTGAGCCATGCTTTGTGTACCCACACGAGATGGTTTAACCCAGCAAACTCAAGCTGTAGCTCTTTTGGCTCGCACTCCATCATTTCTGCAATCATCATTTCCATTGAAACGGGCACATTGCATAAACCAATACTCTTTACTTTGGTGTACTTACTGACCGCTTCGGAAACTAAACCCGCTGGGTTGGTGAAATTGAGCATCCATGCGTTTGGAGCCAACTCTTCAATGTCTTTACAGATATCAAGAATGACCGGAATGGTTCGCAGTGCTTTAGCAAAACCACCAGGGCCCGTTGTTTCTTGGCCGATGACGTCGTACTTGATTGGGATTCGCTCATCATTAGCGCGAGCAGCAAGGCCACCAACACGAAACTGCGTCATCACAAAATCCGCATCTTTTATCGCAGCACGGCGATCGAAACCGGCTTTTATCTCAATTTTTGCTCCGGCTTTATCGACCATTCGCTGAGCCAATCCTTTGATGATCTCAAGCTTCTCAGCTCCTGACTCAATGTCCACAAAATGGATTTTCTTAACGGGTAAATATTCTAAGCGCTTAATAACCCCTTCAACCAATTCCGGGGTATAGCTACTACCACCGCCAATAATGGCAAGTTTGATCGCCTCTCTAGACATTTTCATCCCCCTTTACTTGTTCGAGATTTTTTTGTTCAGTGCGACGATTTCTACAGCCATCTCTTGAGCCAAAATCGTAGTCATCAGGTGATCTTGAGCATGCACCATCACTAACGTCATCGGGACTTTCCCTTCTCCCTGATCTTCTTCAATAAGCTGAGTCTGTATTAAGTGGGCTTTATTAATGCACTCTCTTGCTTGAGAGAGCTTCTCGTCAGCCGCTTCAAAATCTTGCTCTCGAGATAAACGTAATGCCTCGTAGCTTAAACTTCTGGCTTCACCAGCATTGCAAATGATCTCCATTACAACCAATTCTTGTTCCATCATTTTCTCTCCGAAAATCGGGCCGCGGTAATTGCGGCCCATTAAGCACAGTTAAGCAGTAACGCCTTCGCCTGACGGGTGCGTGTCACCTTTAGTTTCCTTCGTCGTTGGTAGTTCTTGCTCCAACATTTGCTTCTCAAACATTTTGAAGAATGGGAAGTAGATGATTAGATCAAGAATTAATAAGCCAATGACGAGCAATACTGGCGCAAAGGTCCAACCGCTACCCCACGAAGCACCTATCAGTGCCGGTGTTGTCCAAGGTGTTGTAGCGACACCCATACCCACAAAGCCGACATGCACAGCAAAATACGCAATCGTAGCGTTGATGACTGGAGCGAAGACGAACGGGATAAACAAGGTCGGGTTCATCACAACTGGGCTACCGAAGATCACAGGTTCGTTGATTTGGAAAAAGCCAGGCACCGCACTCATTCGACCAATGCTCTTAAGGTGAACAGAACGGCTAAACGACATCAGCATAACAAGAGCAAGTGTTGCACCAGAGCCGCCAATAAAGATGTAAAAATCCCAGAACGGTTGAGTAAATACGTTTGGAATCGGTTCACCTGCAACAAAGGCTTCAATGTTGGCACCAATGTTGGTCAAAAAGATTGGAGAAAGCAGTCCAACAACAATTGCAGCACCATGAATACCCGCAAACCAAAGTAGCTGGCAAAGCAATAAAGCGCCAATAATGGCAGGCAATGAGTTAGACGCACTAATTAGCGGTTTAAAGATAGCCATAACAGCATCTGGAATCAGCATGTCGTACTGGGTTTGTACGAAAAGGCTAAGTGGATATAAGGTAATGAATATCGCTAAGACTGGTAGCAATACTTCAAATGATCGCGCAATCGCCGGTGGCACCTGCTCTGGCATGCGAATCGTAATATTGTGCTTTTTCATAAAACGGTAGAGCTCCACCGAGAAAAATGCACACATCACTGCGGTGAAGATCCCGGTTCCGCCCATGTGAGACATAGACAACGCGCCATCTTTAGCTGGGGCCGCAATGAGTAAAAAAGACATTAGTGACAATACAGCACTCGTGATCCCATCCATCTTGTAAGCCTTCGCTAAACTATAAGCAACGCCCAGCGAAACAAAAATGGTCATGATCCCCATCGACATGTTGTAGGGCATCATTATGGTATCAAAATGTGTAGTGGCGAAATCGAGCCAAATTCGACCAAAAGTAAAGGTTGTATCTTCGGCAAATGGGGGGAATGCAAAAATCAAAATGAAACTACCGACAATAATAAACGGCATTGCGACAATAAAACCGTCTCTCATTGCGCGAACATGGGGCTGATTCCCCACTTTAGCTGCTATAGGGGCTATATGCTTTTCGACTGCGCCTATAATTGCGTCATAAAGCTTCATAGAATCCATCCTTATTTTAGGCAAAAGAATCCCGCATCAAATATTTATATTTGATGTACAGTTATCTTTTTAATTTAAAACTATAGTTTAGTTAATTAATTCTAATGCTTGCTCTAGTACTTCTTCTCCCTTCATCATTCCATAATGCTGAGGAGAAATAGCATCAATGTTTTTACCATGCTCTTGCGCCGTTTTTCTTAGCTCTTCTAGCTGAAAACGTACTTGAGGCCCGAGAAGACAAACATCGTACTCTTTAATTGCATCTTCAAACGCATTCACTGACATTGCATCAATTTTGCACTCAATTCCTTTATTTTCAGCAGCTTGCTCCATTTTCTTAACAAGCATACTGGTGGACATCCCTGCGCTACAGCATAAAAGGATCTTTTTCATAGCCTTACTCCCGTTGTGTAAATTTCAACCAGTAAAAACTGTAGCAAAAATAACCAAGACAAAAAAGCGCAACCGGTTGCATTATTCGTGAACACAATCCCAATTTAGAAAATACTACCTATTTTTTTGTAATTATTTAGGTCTAGGATAAAAGTCATAAAATAATTTAAGACATCACATTAAGTTTCAAATTATCAATATTTTACTACTGACAACGTCGTTATTAATTTCTTAAAAGGAATAGAGAATGAAATTTAATAAATTGGCTATTGCAGCGCTTGTAAGTGCCGCACTATCACAACACTCATTTGCTCAAACCGACTCTAAAGGCACCATTTATCTAACGTTTGATGATGGACCAATCAATGCATCTATTGACGTTATTCAAGTACTTAACCAGGAAGATATCAAAGCGACGTTTTACTTTAATGCTTGGCATTTAGATGGAATTGGTGATGAGAATGAAGACCGTTCCCTAGAAGCCTTAAAGCTCGCATTAGACACTGGTCATATTGTTGCGAACCACAGTTACGATCACATGGTGCACAACTGCGTGGATGATTTTGGACCGAACAGTGCTGCGGAGTGTAATGCGACCGGGGACCACCAGCTTAACTCGTATCAAGATCCTGTTTACGATGCCTCAATGTTTACGGAAAACTTATCTGTGTTAGCAAAGTATTTGCCGAACATTACAAGCTACCCGAACTACAAGGCAACAGAGTTTGCTAGACTGCCCTACACCAACGGTTGGCGAGTGACGAAAGACTTCAAAGCAGATGGGTTATGTGCCACGTCTGATGGCCTGAAACCTTGGGAACCAGGATATGTATGCGATACATCCAACCCATCCAACAGTGTAAAAGCAGCTATCGAGGTTCAAAATATCCTAGCGAATAACGGCTATCAAACTCACGGTTGGGATGTGGACTGGGCACCTGAAAATTGGGGCATTGAAATGCCAGCAAACAGCCTTACAGAAGCAGAAGCATTTCTTGGATATGTGGATTCCGCGTTAAACACTTGTGCACCAACAACGATTAACCCGATCAACTCCAAAGCTCAAGAGTTCCCATGTGGTACACCTTTACACGCCGATAAAGTTATCGTATTAACTCACGAGTTCCTATTTGAAGATGGTAAGCGTGGCATGGGTGCAACGCAAAACTTACCTAAGCTCGCTAAGTTTATACAGTTAGCAAAACAAGCGGGTTATGACTTCGACACAATGGATAACTACACACCGAACTGGCAAGTTGGTCATAACTACGACGCTGGCGATTACGTCTTACACCTAGGTACTGTATACCAGGCTGTAACAAACCATACTGCACAACAAGATTGGGCACCGTCTCCAACCTCTAGCCTCTGGACAAATGCGGACCCAGCCACTAACTGGACTCAGAATGTTTCCTATAAACAAGGTGATGTGGTGACTTATCAAGGTTTGCGTTATCTAGTTGATGTACCGCACGTGTCCCAAGCAGACTGGACTCCGAACACTCAGAATACCTTGTTCACAGCTCTATAGGCTGTTCCTACTATCACCATGTAGTAGTTTGCGCGAGGCATACCCCTCGCGCTTTTTTGTTTTGAAGATCCAGATACAACAAAGCCCCGACTTTCATCGAGGCTCTGTCTTAAAATATGGTACCGGTGGACGGAGTTGATTGGACTGGCATTCCTGCCGCCACCGCGAAGGCAACGCTAACTTTCTTTTGATATTTACGAACACCTAAAACGACGAAAGGCCGCTATAAAAGCGACCTTTCTATGTATGGTACCGGTGGGCGGACTTGAACCGCCACGCCCGAAGGCAACGGATTTTGAATCCGTCGTGTATACCAATTTCACCACACCGGCATCTTTGGGCTATTGCCCTTTGATGGTTGGCATTATACGTAAGCTTTTGACCTGCGCAAGCAGAAATACCTTAAATAACTATCGTTTGCTGATAATTTCGCCACAAAGTGTGACAAAGCTGTACTCATAAGAAACGTACGCTCCATTTTCTACTACTCTTCCAGATGAAAATGAGTATACGAAACTCTTTTTAAGTTCTATTCACTGTAATATCAGAAACATAACCATTCCCAATGCTCGACAACGCATTATGGAGCATCTCTGCGGCATCTTCTGCTTGCATGAAGTGACTCGTGTCCATCGTATTGCCGCTTGTTTTCCAGAATTCCGTATCCATTCCACCAGGATAAACCGCGATAATTTTCATAGGTTTTCCTTTTAGCTCCAAACGAACCGACTCAATTAATCCTTTGATGGCCCATTTCACTGCACAATACGTAGACTCTTGCGCTTTAGGTTGTTGCGCGGCTGTGGACATGATCATGACCACTTTTATTGGATGATCTTTGTAACGCTTTACTAACTCTCTTAGCACATGAATCGCAGAATTCAGGTTGTTATCAATCAACTTTTGAATCTCTTTCGGCTCCTGCTCTTCCAGTAAGCCAAAATAACCACTTCCCGCACTATGAATGACCATTTCAGGGGACTGTTTCACCCCATCAAAGAGCTGTTTCACATTTTGGTGCGATGAGAGGTTGCAAGCTTGATAACCAACGTTATGAGAGAGTTGTTTTGCTAGTGCGGATAGTTTTTCTGTATTTCTTCCTATTACATACGTCTCTTTGCCTTCCGCATCATAACGCTTTGCTAGTTCCGCACCTAAGCCGCTACTTGCACCTGTAATTACAATCATGCGCTACCTCTTTTCAATCACATACTTTTAATTCATCTATCAATTAAGGTAACAGAATCGTGGTAATTCACACCTCAAGAGCACCATTCTTTGAAGCAAGCAGCTTTCTTACTTTCGTGATGCATGAAATATCAAGCAGAACGACGGGCATTTAACCTATGCTTAAGCAAGAATAACTTTCTGAATTTTCTATCGACTTTCTAGTGAGAACTGAATAGGAGCAAAGAATGACTGGGTCAAAATGGCAGTGGTTACTGAAACAGATGACACGAAAACTGTGGGTCCGGACGTCACTCTACGCATTACTAGCTGTTGCTACCGCCTTAATGTCGATTGTTTTAAACCAGTTCATTACTCTGCCCCCTGCCATCAACGTCAGCAAGGATTTGTTGAACAACATATTAAATATCCTCGCAACCTCCATGCTTGCAGTGACTACATTCTCTCTCAATATTATGGTCTCAGCGTACAGTGCCGCTAGTGCAGGGGTAACGCCGCGAGCGACAAAACTGTTGATGGAAGACAGCACAACACAAAATGCCTTAGCAACCTTTCTTGGCTCTTTTCTATTTAGTTTGGTAGGAATTATCGCGCTAGGTATTGGGGCCTATCATCAACAAGCACAAATTTATCTATTCATCGTGACTATCGCCGTAATCGTGATGATCATACTCACTCTGCTACGTTGGATTCAGCACCTTTCCGTACTAGGAAGGGTCAGTGAAACCACTTCATACGTGGAGCAAGCCTTGTTAGATGCGATAAGAAAACGGGGCAAAGAGCGTTGGCTAGGTGCTCACCCGTGGAGCCACCCAGAACATAAACCCAGAGGAAGTAAACCTATTTTGAGCCAAGAAATTGGCTACTTACAGCATGTTGATATGCATCATCTCGATAGTATTGCTGAAGCAAACCAATGCACCATCTACCTTGAGCGACAACCGGGAAGTTTTGTGTACGTAGGTCAACCATTGGCTTGGGTTTGTGGAGAATTGCCAGACGAAAGCGAAGTAACGGCAGCCTTCACGATTCGAACGGAGCGTTCATATGATCAGGACCCTCGCTTTGGTTTAGTCGTTATGGCGGAAATCGCCTCACGAGCACTATCTCCGGCTGTAAATGATAATGGCACCGCGATTGACGTTCTTGGGCGTTCTGTACGAGCACTTTCATTATGGGGAGACCTGCTCAGTGAGCCGCCTACCAAAACTCGATATCCTAGACTATTTGTGCCCGCATTGAGCTGCCAGGATTTGTTTGATGATGTCTTTTTGCCGATAGCACACGATGGTGCAGCGCAACTCCAAATACAGATTCGCCTACAAAAGGCCTTGCTAGCTCTCTCTAGTATGCACCCTAAGTTATTTTTGTCACCAGCAATCAAGCTGTCAGAAAAAGCTTTAGAGCTTTCATTAAGCCAACATTATACCGAAGATGAGAAACACCAACTCTCTCAGCTATCTAATCTGGTCACAGACCAAAAAGCCAATGGTTAAGAGAGTCGAATTCAGTTGAAACATATTGCTGCACGGCCTCGTGTATCATGACATGTGCTGATAACGTAAGGCAGAAAAGTCTCTTCGTTTATACACAATTAAAGACTCTGTGCGTTAGGTCTCTTTTCTCTTGGTGAGGGAATCTATATTCTGACGCACAATTTTTAAGGTAAGTGATGGAATAATGACAACGTCTACAACTCTTCCACCTGCAGGTCTCTTTCGTCGACTTGCAGCGTTGATTTACGACACATTGATTATTATCGCAATTGAAATGATGGCCGCTGGTATTGTTATGGCCGTTGTGTTTGCACTAAATGCAGCAGGATTGTTGAGCTATGGCGAGTACGCTGATGCCGCAGATATGCTCGGAAAGCACCCTGTATTGAGCCCTCTATTTACACTTTATCTTGCGGGTGTGTGGATATATTTCTTTGTGTTCTTCTGGACGCGAGCAGGACAAACTCTTGGGATGCGCGCTTGGAAGCTTCGAGTTCGCAATGCCAAAGACGGAGCACCAATTACGGTAACTCAAGCTCTGATTCGTATTTCGACATCTGGCTTTGGCTTGGCAAATCTGACTGTACCGATTGATCCGAAGAAACGTGGTTTCCACGACATTTGGGCCAAAACAGAGGTAGTTGTATTACCCAAGGCAAACTAACTTGTCTAGGAACACAAAAAAGGAAGGCGTAATGCCTTCCTTTTACATTTGGTTCGGTAAAACTTGGTTTATTCGATGATGCTTCAGTTATAGCTTTCTTCGTAGCAATGCAATCGCAATAGCTAAGAACACCAAACTCGGGGCCAAAGCACCAAACACTGGGGATATGCCATACACCAAGCTTAATGGGCCAAAGAACTCACTGGATATGTAAAAAGTAAACCCGGCAACCACGCCCGACAATACCCTTGCCCCCATGGTCACGCTTCTGAGTGGACCGAAAACAAAAGATAGCGCCATTAACATCATCACAGCAATTGAAAGCGGCTGAGTCAACTTACGCCAAAACGCCAACTCATAGCGAGATGCATCTTGTTCCGATGCTTTTAGGTAAGTCACATAATCATACAAACCGCTCAGTGACAGTTCTTCTGGCTTCACGGTCACCACAGCTAGCTTATCTGGTGCCAAAGAGGTGTGCCACTCCATCTGTTCGATGTCTTGCTTTGAAATTACGTTTTCATTTTCCATGTCCGTAATTTGTACGTAGCGCATCAGCCAGTTGTTATCTTGTTGGTAGTCGACTTCTTCGGCGAAAATAACTTTTTGTAGATTCTTATCATCATCAAAACGCCACATATTTAAAGCATAAAGCTTGTCGTCTTCGACTTTACCGATAAAGATAAAGTCGTTTGCGTCACGAGCCCACACACCTGAGCGCACAGACACAATGCTACCACCTGATATCGCAAACGCACGTAAGTCACGGGCCATCTTCTGGGCCTCAGGAGCGCCCCATTGACCTAACGCCATAACGACAATCATGAGCGGGACGGCCGTTTTTAGTACCGATAACCCGATATCCAGCTTAGAGAAACCAGCAGCTTGCATCACCACCAGCTCAGAGCTTGAAGCCAACATACCTAAGCCGATCAGGGCACCGAGTAATGCCGCCATTGGAAAGAACATTTCGATATCACGCGGCACACTGAGTAACACAAAGTACAACGCATGAGTGAGGTCGTACACACCTCGCCCTACTTTACGTAGCTGTTCTACATATTTGATGATGCCCGATAAGCCAACAAACGTCGCTAAAACCAAGGCAGTGGTAGAGATGATGGTTCTACCGATGTAAAGGTCTAAGATTTTGAACACAGCTTACGCGAGCCTCTTCTTGCGGAATTTGTCTTTTATTCGTCTAGCAGCAACGCTGTCCATCATATTCGTCATGATAGCAACAATCAGCAACATCGCATTGATTGGCCACATACCAATAGCAGCCGGGATGTCACCATCTTCTAATGCAGATTTGGTTGCACTGATCGCCAAGAAATACGCTAGGTAGATCAGAATCGCAGGCCCCATTTTGGCAAACCGTCCCTGACGCGGATTCACCGCAGACAAAGGAATAACGAGCATTGTTAAGAGTGGAATACACACAAATAACGAAATTCGCCATTGTAGCTCCGCTTGCGCCTCTGGATCTGGGTGACCTATCAAGTCAACCGTTGGGTATGCTTCCCAGTCTCGCCCTTTCTTTTTGACCTCACGTTGGCCGATAACACCTTCGTATTCATCGAATTTCGTGATCATATATTCAACGCGAGTAGGCACACCTTCATAACGCGTACCTTCTTTCATAGTGATGATCTGACGACCGTCCGAAAGCTCTTTTACTTCACCAGAAGATGAGAACATCACACTCGGTAACACTGAATCTCGAGGGCGCATCTGCGCAACAAAAACGTTGCTCAAGGTATTGTCTTTAATGTCATCGATGAACACAACCGATGAACCGTCTGGTGTACCTTGGAACTGACCTTTTTTAAGTAGGTCAACGCTGTTTTCTGACGCTACCTGCTCATAAAGCTGTTCAACGCGGTCTTGAGACCACGGCGATAGCCACAACGCATTGAAAGCCGCCACCGCTGAAGTAATCAACGCTAGGTATAAGGCCGCTTGAACCAAGAATTTATTACCAATACCTGTCGCGTTCATTACGACAATTTCGCTCTCTGCATACAGACGACCAAATGTGATCAATATGCCGATATACAGACTTAAAGGCAGCATTAACAGACCCATTGCTGGCATGTTCAAACCAACAATCGAGAAAATCAATCCAGCAGGAATATCCCCATCAGAAGCATCAGCAAGAACACTTATGAATTTCTGGCTTACAAACACCAAAAAAAGTACGAAAAAAATCGCAAATTGGCTCTTGAGTGTTTCGCGGATCAAATATCTAACAATAATCACGCTGAAATTACCTATACAAAACTTGTTTTTTTGGTCGAATCACTATAGTTTCCCGTTGAACCATTTATTTTTTTAAAAATTATAAACTAGATGTTAGTCGCTTAATCAGCTCTGCATGTAAGCCTGGAGCTAAAATTCAACAAGTAAGCGATCATTATCTAACATTTAGAGCAATTTGTCTTCAGGATGTAGGAGTACGCATGGAGTTCAGTGTAAAAAGTGGCAGTCCAGAGAAACAACGTAGCGCATGTATCGTTGTTGGTGTGTTTGAACCACGTCGCCTTTCTCCAGTAGCCGAACAACTTGATAAAATCAGTGACGGTTACATCAGTTCACTACTTCGCCGTGGTGATCTAGAGGGTAAACCTGGTCAGATGCTGCTACTGCATCAAGTACCAGGTGTTTTGTCAGAGCGCGTTTTACTTGTCGGTTGCGGCAAAGAGCGTGAACTTGGCGAGCGCCAGTACAAGGAAATCATTCAAAAGACGATCAGCACACTTAACGAGACAGGCTCAATGGAAGCGGTATGTTTCCTAACTGAACTGCATGTTAAGGGTCGTGATACATACTGGAAAGTGCGCCAGGCTGTAGAAGCGACTAAAGATGGTCTATACACATTTAATCAATTCAAGAGCGTGAAACCTGAGACTCGCCGCCCACTGCGCAAGCTTGTTTTCAACGTACCAACGCGTCGTGAATTGAACTTGGGTGAAAAAGCAATCACTCATGGTCTTGCTATCGCATCAGGTGTCAAAGCCTCAAAAGACCTTGGCAACATGCCGCCAAACGTAGCTAATCCAGCTTACCTTGCTTCTCAAGCTCGTCGTCTAGCGGACGATTACGAAACCGTAACCACCAAAATTATTGGTGAGCAAGAGATGGAAAAACTGGGTATGACCTCTTACCTAGCAGTAGGCCGTGGTTCTAAAAACGAATCTATGATGTCTATCATCGAGTACAAAGGTAACCCTGACTCAGATGCAAAACCGATTGTGCTCGTAGGTAAAGGTCTAACCTTCGATTCAGGCGGTATCTCTCTAAAGCCGGGCGAAGGTATGGATGAGATGAAGTACGACATGTGTGGTGCGGCATCGGTATTCGGTACAATGAAAGCGCTAGCGAAGCTAAACCTACCAATCAACGTTATTGGTGTTCTAGCGGGCTGTGAAAACATGCCTGGCAGCAACGCTTACCGTCCAGGTGACATCCTAACGACCATGTCTGGTCAAACTGTAGAAGTTCTGAACACGGATGCTGAAGGCCGTCTTGTTCTTTGTGACGCACTGACTTACGTAGAGCGTTTCGAACCAGACTGCGTGGTTGACGTTGCAACGCTAACTGGTGCTTGTGTTATCGCACTAGGCCACCATATCAGCGGTGTAATCTCTAACCACAACCCTCTTTCTCATGAGCTAGTAAACGCTTCTGAGCAAGCGAGTGACCGTGCATGGCGTCTACCAATGGCAGACGAGTACCACGAACAGTTGAAGAGCCCGTTTGCGGATATGGCAAACATTGGTGGTCGCCCTGGTGGCACAATTACTGCGGGTTGCTTCTTATCTAAGTTCGCGAAGAAGTATAACTGGGCACACGTCGATATCGCAGGTACCGCGTGGAAATCAGGCGCAGCGAAAGGCTCAACGGGCCGTCCTGTCTCAATGCTTGTCCAATTCCTTTTGAACCGCAGCGGCCAAGAGACAGAAGAGTAATTTCTGAACAGAATCTAAAAGGGCCGCAAGGCCCTTTTTTATTATCCTAATTTTCTAAAATGAAAGTGGGACTTAAGATGGTCTTAGGAAGAGACCCAAGGCAAGTGAGAGAATGATGCAAACTGCAACCTTCTACATCATTAACGAAGAGAGCCCGCAAGCAACGGTGGCTGGCTTTGAAGAATACATCGTGTTTTTGGCTCAGCACTTTGCTCGCCAAGGCGCTAAAGTGTATTTAAACTGCCAAGACAAACCACACGCCGAGCAGCTCGCTGAAGCCTTTTGGCAAGTTGATGCAGACAAGTTCATGGCACATAACCTCGTAGGCGAGGGACCGAAATACGCCACCAATATTGAAATCGGCCATGAAGGTGTAAAACCTAATTGGAACCGTCAGCTGGTAATTAATTTGGCGGAAAATGAGACAACCTTTGCGAACAAGTTTGCTCAAGTGGTAGACTTCGTGCCCTGCGAAGAAAAAGCTAAACAACTCGCAAGAGAAAGATATAAAATTTACCGTCAAGCAGGTTACCAGCTGCAAACGATCGAAATTCAATATCCTTAACGGTCAATCCTTATAGTTAAGGCGATCTTGTTAAGATCCCTCACTTATAAAGATTGACTAAGATTCAACCATCAACGTATCCATTAAAAGAGCGCTATGGAAAAGACATACAACCCAACTTCAATCGAACAAGCTCTGTATCAGACTTGGGAAGAGAAAGGCTACTTTAAGCCACACGGTGACACTACTAAAGAATCATACAGCATCATGATCCCGCCACCGAACGTCACTGGTAGCCTACACATGGGCCACGCGTTCCAAGATACGATCATGGATACGCTTATCCGTTGTGAACGTATGAAGGGTAAAAACACCCTTTGGCAAGTAGGTACTGACCACGCTGGTATCGCAACTCAGATGGTTGTTGAGCGTAAGATCGCTGCAGAAGAAGGCAAAACAAAACACGATTACGGTCGTGAAGCTTTCATCGACAAAATCTGGGAATGGAAAGGCGAATCTGGCGGCACTATCACTAAGCAGCTTCGTCGTCTTGGCGCATCTGTAGACTGGGATCGTGAACGCTTTACGATGGACGATGGTCTATCTAACGCCGTTCAAGAAGTCTTCGTACGTCTATACGAAGACGATCTAATCTACCGCGGTAAGCGTCTGGTTAACTGGGATCCAAAGCTACACACAGCGATTTCAGATCTAGAAGTAGAGAACAAAGACACTAAAGGTCACATGTGGCACTTCCGCTACCCACTAGCAGATGGCGCTAAAACAGCGGATGGCAAAGACTACATCGTTGTTGCAACGACTCGTCCAGAGACCGTGCTAGGCGATACGGGTGTTGCAGTTAACCCAGAAGATCCACGTTACAAAGATCTTATAGGTAAAGAAATCATCCTTCCTATCGTTGATCGTCGCATCCCAATCGTGGGCGATGAGCACGCAGATATGGAAAAAGGTACTGGCTGTGTGAAAATCACACCTGCGCACGACTTCAACGACTACGAAGTTGGTAAGCGCCACCAGCTACCAATGATCAACATTCTGACTTTCGACGCGAACATCCGCGACTCAGCAGAAGTATTCAACACTAACGGCGAAGCAAGCGACGCTTACAGCACTGAGCTACCAGCTAAATACCACGGTATGGAGCGTTTTGCCGCTCGTAAAGCTATCGTTGCTGAATTCGACGAGCTAGGCCTACTTGAAGAAGTGAAAGATCACGATCTACAAGTTCCTTACGGCGACCGTGGTGGCGTGGTTATCGAACCAATGCTAACTGACCAATGGTACGTACGTACTGCGCCTCTAGCGAAAACCGCAGTTGAAGCAGTAGAAAACGGCGACATCCAATTCGTTCCTAAGCAATACGAAAACATGTACTTCTCTTGGATGCGTGACGTTCAAGACTGGTGTATCTCTCGTCAGCTATGGTGGGGTCACCGCATCCCAGCTTGGTACGACAACCAAGGTAATGTTTACGTAGGTCGCACTGAAGAAGAAGTTCGTAAGAACAACAACCTAGAGTCTGTCATTGAACTTCACCAAGACGAAGACGTACTGGATACGTGGTTCTCTTCTGCACTATGGACGTTCGGTACTCAAGGTTGGCCAGAGCAAACTGACGATCTGAAAGTATTCCACCCTTCAGACGTTCTAGTAACTGGTTTCGACATCATCTTCTTCTGGGTTGCGCGCATGATCATGATGACCATGCACTTCGTGAAAGACGAAAACGGCAAGCCACAAGTACCATTTAAAACGGTTTACGTTACTGGTCTAATCCGTGACGAAAACGGCGACAAGATGTCTAAGTCGAAAGGTAACGTACTTGACCCAATCGACATGATCGATGGTATCGACCTAGAGTCTCTCGTAGAGAAGCGTTGTGGCAACATGATGCAGCCTCAACTAGCGAAGAAGATCGAGAAGAACACTCGTAAGACGTTTGAAAACGGTATCGAAGCATACGGTACAGACGCACTGCGTTTCACTCTTGCAGCAATGGCATCAACAGGTCGTGATATCAACTGGGATATGAAGCGTCTTGAGGGTTACCGTAATTTCTGTAACAAACTATGGAACGCAAGCCGTTACGTAATGATGAACACAGAAGAGCAAGATTGTGGCTTCAACGGTGGTGAGATTGAATACTCACTAGCAGACAAATGGATCGAGTCTCAGTTTGAACTTGCAGCGAAAGCGTTCAACAACCATATCGACAACTTCCGTCTAGATATGGCTGCGAACACGCTTTACGAATTCATCTGGAACCAATTCTGTGACTGGTACCTAGAGCTAACTAAACCCGTTCTATGGAAAGGTACTGAAGCGCAACAGCGTGGTACTCGCCGTACACTCATCACGGTTCTTGAGAAGACGCTACGTCTAGCTCACCCAGTGATTCCTTACATCACTGAAACTATCTGGCAAAGCATCAAGCCATTAGTTGAAGGTGTAGAAGGCGAGACAATCATGCTGCAAGCACTGCCTCAATTCGACGAAGCAAACTTCAACCAAGAAGCGCTAGGTGATATCGAATGGGTGAAAGCGTTCATTACCAGCATCCGTAACCTACGTGCTGAATACGACATCAACCCTGGTAAGCCGCTTGACGTTATGCTGAAAGCAGCAAACGCAGAAGACGCTGCGCGTCTAGAAGCAAACAAACAAGTACTAATGTCTCTAGCGAAACTAGAATCTGTACGCGTACTTGCTGCTGACGAAGAAACGCCAGCGTGTGCAACAGCATTGGTTGCTAAGTCTGAGCTAATGATCCCAATGGCAGGTCTGATCGACAAAGATGCTGAGCTTGCTCGTCTAGATGGCGAAATCAAGAAGACGCACGGCGAAATCAAGCGTATCGAAGGCAAACTGGGCAACGAAGGCTTTGTAGCGAAAGCACCTGAAGCTGTTGTTGCTAAAGAGCGTGAGAAGCTTGAAGGCTACAAAGAGACACTAGCTAAGCTAGAAGAGCAGAAGACAACGATCGCTGCACTTTAAGCCTCAGTGAAAGAGAAGAACTAACACTTCTCACTTTGAATCCAAAGGTTGGCCATCATGGTCAACCTTTTTTGTATATCTTTCACCAAAAACCATCATCAATAGCTTTCCCCTATCGCAACAATACTCATCATCCATTAGCATTAATGAGAATTATTATCGATAATGGACTCATCGAAACAAACACGATTGAGTAATTATCATGAAAAAGACACTAACTTTCGCAGCACTGCATTTTACTATCGCATTTAGTGTCGCTTACGTACTCACAGGCGACATTCTAATTGGTAGTTTAATTGCCATGATTGAGCCTTCAGTGAACACCGTAGCCTTCTACTTTCATGAAAAGGCATGGGCAAAAGTCCCAGCACTTAAAGCTCGTCAGTGGATGACCAAATTAAAAACCGCAAGCTTTGCGACCGTGCACTTCAGCGTCGCTTTTACCGTGGTTTACTTACTAACAGGTGATGCATTTGTCGGCGGCGTAATGGCGATGCTAGAGCCGAGTTTGAACACGGTGGCTTACTACTTCCACGAGAAAGTATGGATGCGTAAATCATCAGAAAAAGCTCCAGCACCGCAGTTTTGTTTACATCACCACGCTTAAACATGGAGGCTCACTACGTCTCCTAACAAGAAAAATGACATTTACCATTGACAAGGTTGCGTACCGCAATTAATTTAATTGCGGTGCGCAACTTTATTTTTAGAGGTAAGTGATAATGAACGCTCGTCAACTTCGACACTACTCCCGTCAAGCCGTCCGATTGCTTGGTATGCTTGATAAACAATGCGGCGATGTCGCTCTCACTCCAGTGCAAGCGCACGCATTGGGTGAAATCCAATTGCAGCCATTGACCATCAATCAGCTGGCACAGCAGCTTAATGTCGACAAGTCCAACGCGAGCCGAACCGTTACTGGTTTGATTAAATTAGGTTTGGTCGAGAGCATCGAAAACCCAAAAGACAAACGTAGTCAACTCGTCGCGATTACAGAGCAAGGCCAACAGGCGTTATCGCAACTGGACCAACAGCAAAACCACTTCTTTGAACAACTGCTTACCCAACTCGATGACAGCGAGCAAGAGCAACTCAAACTTGGTCTAGAGACTTACCTAAAAGGGCTAACAAAAGTGTGTCAGGCGGAGGAATACGTTCTTCGACCTCTTACTAAAGCAGACAACCCGCAAGTCGCAGATGTGATTCGTAAAGTCTCTGCAGAATACGGCTTAACCGCAGACAAAGGTTATGGTGTGGCCGATCCAACGCTTGATGATATGTATTCGGTGTACAATCAAAACAGGGCCGCCTATTGGGTCATTGAACATCGCGGAGAGATCGTTGGTGGCGGTGGCTTTGCCCCTTTAGCTGGCGAGCCAAATGTGTGTGAACTACAAAAGATGTACTTCTTACCTCAAACACGAGGACACGGTTTAGCCAAACGCATCGTCGCATTGAGCTTACAATTGGCGAAACAATTTGGGTATCAGCAGTGCTATTTAGAGACAACTGAATGTCTGAGAGAAGCGGTAAGCTTGTATGAAAAGCTAGGCTTTGAGCATCTCGATGCCCCGCTTGGACAAACAGGGCATGATGCATGTGAAGTCGTAATGCTTAAGATGCTGTAATAGATAATATTATTAGACGTTAAAGCACAACATGGGTAACACAAAGCTCCTGGCTCAAGGCAACAGTGAAGTTTTGGTGCTGCCCATCCAACTCAACAGACAACTGGTAGAGATCACTTGGATCAGGATCAGTAAGATCGGCATACTTTGGCGCTTCGATCTGGAATAAAGCGCTCGCATGCTCCGCTCGGACATCAATAGGAATATGGTAAGTCATGCCATTGAACTTAACCGATGCCGATACTAAACCCGGCGCAAAAGTTTGGTAGTACAAATCCACCTTAAACTCACAACCACCACCGTGGTGCCAAATCTGTTCGGTAGCCACGCGGTCTAAACGCACATTGCGAATAAACTGCAGATACGGCTCTTGCCATACCCCTAAGCGCTCGTCACTCTTTTGGTATTCATGATCTGCAAGTGAACACAACTCCGGTTTATCCTCATCCAACAGAAGATCTTCTTCTTCCTCAAGGAATAGGATCTCAAAACGGTTGCGCCCCATCTGCATGAACGGGCGAATGTCTTTCTTGTAGACATTTTGAGAACCGTCACAGTCAAACAATGCTACTCCGTTCAAACGCACTTCTGCATGGTAATCCACACCACCCAACACCATTTCTACCGCTGGGAATGCCATCATGGATTCGTCCACTTCAATGTCATGCATCAGGTGCCACTCTTGCTGACGAATTGCTTCTTCTGTCAGTTCAGCTGGCAATACCTGACTCAAAGGAGCAGGGAAAGTAATGTCATCCTGTGGGATAGAAAGGTCCGTCAGTGGAGAGACTTGCCATAAACCGGCGAGTGAGAGTTGCATATACACCTTGAGCTAGATCAATTTTCACGCATTATAGGGAGAAATCCCCTATAAACTCAATGTGAATTATTTATCGTCTCCACATTCGTCAGTTTTTCAAGGTATAAAAAAACCAGCGTTAAACGCTGGTTTTTCCAAAAGTAGTGAGCTTTGATTACTCGCCGTCTTCATCTTCTTCAGGGTAAAGCGCATCTTCGCCTTCGTAGTACGTACCCCAACCGTCATAGATGATGTCGTATTTTTCTGCCAAGTGAATCAATTTTTCAACTTGCGCATCAATTGCTTCTGCGTCAAGTGCGGACTCCATAGTCGCATCACAGCAAAGCAACTTGTTACCATCTTCATCTTCAGTTTCTTCTGCTTCAAGAACTTCAAAGCCCATCTTGAATGCTTCAACTACCGCTTTTTCTAGCGTGTCAAAATCTTCTGCAAACAGGTGGTGCTCAATTTCGTATAGCGAATCTGGATCGCTGCCATCTTCTAGCAATGCTGCAATGATATCGCGAGTCTCTTCCTTTTGAATCTCAATTAATTCTTCTACTGATAGATATTCATCTTCGTGAGACATGTTTTGGCTCCAGATTAGTTACTTGATGGAAACACAATACCCGATACTGAGTATGCTGATCCGGTGAAATATGGCATGGATTGCGATGAAAAGCCACAAACAAACATCATACCACTGCGATTCTTATCGGTTATTTGAATCTAAATATTAAACCGACCACACAAAGAAACAAAAAATTAACAAAGAATGGCATTTTTTAATATTCAGAACATCCTAATTGACACTTAATGTGGTTATTTTCTCTTTCTATGCGTGTTTATGATGCTTTCTTGAATACACTCACGTGTAAAACGAAGAAGCATAACGAATAAATTCACTTTAATAATGCATAGTTTAGAATAAAAATGCACGTTTTATGCACTGTGCGTGTATTCTTTCTCAACGGGAAAATTAGAATAAAAACGCACGCACTCTAATTTTAGTAAAATAGCATTTATATCTAATAATAAATTTCATAAGAATCAAAATAAAAATAAAAAACTCACAAAACCAGAAACACCAGAATATAAACAAAGCTTGATAACTTGCATCTTTCTAGGAAGCTTGTCATAACTAATGGCTGGAAAATTTGTAAGGATACAAAATGAGCAAGCTGTACGTTGGATCAGAAGTTGGTCAACTTCGACGAGTTCTATTAAATCGCCCTGAACGCGCCCTAACCCACTTAACTCCGTCAAACTGTCATGAGTTGCTATTTGATGACGTTCTTGCTGTAGAAGCGGCAGGTGAAGAGCACGATGCATTCGCACGTACGCTGCGCGAGCAAGACGTTGAAGTGCTTCTCCTCCACGATTTACTGGTCGAAACCCTCGCCGTTCCAGAAGCAAAACAATGGCTGCTGAACACTCAGATTTCTGACTTTCGCTACGGGCCAACATTTGCGCGAGACCTACGCCAATACTTTTCAGAAATGGATGATGAACATCTTGCCTGCATCTTTTTAGGTGGCTTAGCTTACTCAGAGCTACCGATCTCCTCATCTTCTATGCTGCCAAAAATGAAGCGTCCTCTCGACTTTGTTATTGAGCCACTGCCTAATCACCTCTTTACTCGTGATACCTCATGTTGGGTTTATGGTGGTGTATCGCTCAACCCAATGATGATGCCTGCACGCCAACGTGAAACAAACCACTTACGTGCGATTTATCGTTGGCACCCAATTTTTGCTGGCCAAGATTTTATCAAATACTTCGGTGACGATGATCTGCATTATGATAATGCGAATGTCGAAGGCGGTGATGTGTTGGTTATTGGTAAAGGTGCAGTTCTTATCGGTATGTCTGAGCGTACGACTGCTCAAGGTGTAGAGAACCTTGCAGCGAGCCTATTTAAAGCAGGCCAAGCTACCGAAGTTATTGCAATTGATCTGCCTAAACACCGCTCATGTATGCATTTAGACACTGTGATGACCCATATGGATGTAGATACTTTCTCTGTCTACCCAGAGATCATGCGCAAAGATCTCGACACATGGCGCTTAACACCAAAAGGCAACGGTGAAATGCATGTTGAAGCCTCACATAACTATCTGCACGCGATTGAGTCCGCTCTTGGCTTAGATCAGCTGAAAATCATCACCACTGGTGGCGACAGTTATGAAGCGGAACGCGAACAATGGAATGATGCCAATAACGTTCTAACTGTAAAACCGGGCGTAGTAATTGGTTACGAACGCAACGTATACACCAACGAAAAATACGATAAAGCTGGCATCAAAGTACTGACAGTACCTGGTAACGAGCTTGGTCGTGGTCGCGGTGGCGCTCGCTGTATGAGCTGTCCAATAGAACGAGACGATATATAACTTACTCGTCCCTTTACATTAGGTGAATCAAAACTAAGGTTGATGTGAATACATCAACCTTTTTTAGCTTCAGTTGAAAATAATTATTCACAATAAAAGCATTTATATGTTTTAATGGATTCTATTAATCTAATCACATGTACTAAGGGACGAGCTATGGCTTTCAATTTACGTAACCGCAACTTTTTGAAGCTATTGGACTTCTCAACCAAAGAAATCCAGTTTTTGCTCGAACTGTCTGCAGAGCTGAAAAAAGCTAAATATGCAGGAACAGAGCAGAAGACACTTCAAGGTAAAAACATCGCACTAATCTTTGAGAAATCTTCGACTCGTACCCGATGTGCGTTTGAAGTCGCTGCCTTTGACCAAGGTGCTCAAGTCTCTTACATCGGCCCTTCTGGCTCGCAGATCGGTCATAAGGAATCAATGAAAGACACCGCTCGTGTTCTTGGTCGTATGTACGACGGGATTGAATACCGAGGCTTTGGCCAATCCATTGTTGAAGAGCTTGGTACTTATGCTGGTGTTCCAGTGTGGAATGGTTTAACGGATGAGTTCCACCCAACCCAGATCCTTGCTGACTTCCTGACCATGCAAGAGCACGGCCGTGGTAAACAGCTACATGAAATAACCTTCGCTTACCTAGGTGATGCACGCAACAACATGGGTAACTCACTTATGGTGGGCGCAGCGAAAATGGGCATGGATATTCGCCTTGTCGCGCCAAAAGCGTTCTGGCCTGAAGAAGAGCTCGTGGCAACTTGTCAAACTATCGCGCAACAAACCGGAGCAAAAATCACGTTAACAGAAAGCGTTGAGGAAGGTGTGAAAGGTTGTGACTTCCTATACACCGACGTTTGGGTGTCTATGGGTGAGTCTGCCGAGGCATGGGATGAACGTGTAGCGTTAATGACACCTTATCAAATCAATATGGACGTGATTAAGCAAACGGGTAATCCACATGTGAAATTCATGCACTGCCTTCCAGCTTTCCACAATGATGAAACCACCGTCGGCAAAGAAGTCGCTGAAAAATACGGCATGAAAGGCCTTGAAGTAACAGAAGAGGTATTTGAATCAGAATACTCCATCGTATTCGACGAAGCTGAAAACCGTATGCACACCATCAAAGCCGTGATGGTTGCGACGCTAGGAAGCTAAACCAGCGCGCAAAAACAGCCGATAAAAACCATGATGTAATCGCTTGCGCTCACGAAAGTTAAGCGTATAATGCTCGGCAATTTGTCTGAGGATTAAGAAATGACCACGCTGATTGCTGACGTAAAAACGCGATTTGCTCTCGCTAAGCGACTACGCTTACGTGGTGTTATTTTCGTTAATTCTATTGAATTTTAAAACCTCCCCATTGGGGAGGTTTTTTTATGTCCAAAATTCCTTTCGGTTATTTGGATGTAGTCATCAATGTTATAGGGAAGAAGATCATGGCGAACTCGCTTTACCAGAAGCACATCATCTCTATTCCAGAGCTTTCACGCGAAGAACTGGAACTTATCGTAGAAACAGCAGGTAGCCTTAAAAAAGCACCTCGACCAGAACTGATTAAAAACAAAGTCGTTGCAAGTTGTTTCTTTGAACCATCAACACGTACACGTTTATCGTTTGAAACAGCGATTCAGCGCATTGGTGGTGACGTGATTGGCTTTGATAATGATGGTAATACCTCTCTGGCGAAAAAAGGCGAAACACTCGCAGATTCAGTACAAGTCATCTCTTCTTACGTCGATGCCTTTGTGATGCGTCATCCACAAGAAGGCGCCGCTCGCTTGGCCTCTGAATTTTCAAATGGCGTGCCAGTGATCAACGCGGGCGACGGTGCAAACCAACACCCAACTCAAACGCTACTCGACCTATACACCATAGCGGAAACACAAGGGCGTCTAGACAACCTGAACGTCGCATTCGTAGGTGACCTAAAATATGGCCGCACAGTGCACTCACTGACTCAAGCATTAGCAAAGTTTAACAACATCCGCTTCTTCTTTGTTGCACCAGATGCGCTGGCAATGCCAGATTACATCTGCGAAGAACTAGACGAAGCTGGCATTCAATATAGCCTACACACAGACATGGAAAGTGTGATTCCTGAACTGGATATTTTGTACATGACACGCGTACAGAAAGAACGCTTTGACGAATCGGAATACGCACATATTAAGTCGGCTTACATCCTAACGGCGGCACTACTAGAAGGCGCGCGTGAGAACTTGAAAGTACTGCACCCACTACCACGTGTGGATGAAATCACAACTGATGTTGATAAAACGCCTCATGCTTACTTCTTTCAGCAAGCTCAAAATGGCGTGTATGCTCGCCAAGCACTGCTGGCGCTTGTTCTAAACGAAACACTGTAATCGAGGGGAAAAATCATGGCTAAAGAAACTCAATTGCAGGTAGAAGCAATCAAAAATGGTACGGTCATCGACCACATCCCTGCGCAAATCGGCATCAAAGTATTAAGACTGTTCGATATGCACAATTCATCACAACGCGTAACGATTGGACTGAACTTGCCATCATCAGCACTCGGTCATAAAGATCTACTCAAAATCGAAAATGTGTTTATCAATGAAGAGCAAGCGAGCAAGCTAGCGTTGTATGCTCCTCACGCGACCGTGAATCAAATCGAGAATTATGAAGTGGTGAAAAAGCTCGCGTTAGAGCTTCCTGAGCGCATCAATGATGTATTTGAATGCCCGAATTCAAACTGTATTTCTCATAATGAACCAGTAGAAAGCAGCTTTAGCGTGTTCGAGAAGAAACAAGAAATCCGCCTAAAGTGTAAATACTGCGAGAAAGTGTTCTCACGCGAGATCGTAACCGAGCGATAAACACGCCGCACGACTAGGCTGTGATACGTTTAAAATACCCTGCAATGTCAGGGTATTTTGCTCTTTACCTACCGAGGGTTTAGAGGCAAACTGAGAATCTTTATTCCCTACAACTGATGGAAAAAATCAAATGACGAAAGTACTTCACACTGAGTCTGCACCAGCAGCAATCGGTCCTTACGTTCAAGGCGTAGATCTAGGTAACATGGTTCTTACTTCAGGCCAAATCCCAGTAAACCCAGCGACAGGTGAAGTGTCTGCTGATATCGCAGAACAAGCTCGTCAGTCTCTAGAAAACGTAAAGGCTGTAGTTGAATCTTCAGGTCTTAAAGTATCTGATATTGTAAAGCTAACGGTTTTTGTTAAAGACCTAAATGACTTTGGCACAGTGAACGAAGTTTACGGCAAGTTCTTTGATGAGCACGGCGTAGCAAACTACCCTGCACGCTCTTGTGTAGAAGTGGCTCGCCTACCAAAAGATGTTGGCATCGAGATTGAAGCAATCGCTGTTCGCAAATAATTGCACTTGCTGACAAACATAAAAAAACGGGTAGCTCAGGCTACCCGTTTTTTATTGTCTTTTCGTGATGATATCGCAGTAAAACTTAAGCAGCATTACGCTGTTTGACTTCTTCATCTAACGATTCAAGCTTCTCTTTCATCTGTTCACGACAGATATTCGCTAACTCGCGAATGCCCTCTTTACCATAGCCTTCAGTGCTGATTGGAGGTAGCATTTCAACAATCACATGACCATTGTTCCAACGGTTCAGCTTAATTTTATTCGTCGAGCTACATACGATAGGAATGATTGGCACACCTGCACCAATTGCCGCATGAAAAGCACCTGTTTTGAATGGCAGCAAACCACGCCCACGAGAACGCGTGCCTTCTGGGAACATCCACACCGAAACATCACTTTCTTTCATGCTGCTCACTACCTGATCGATAGTACCTTTTGCTTTAGAACGATTCGCTCTGTCAATCAGAATGTTACCCGTAAGCCAGTAAAGCTGACCAAACAGTGGCATCCAAGCCAAGCTCTTTTTACCTACTGTCACAACTTTCGGAGTCACAGCCGCAGAAACAGTAAACATGTCCCAGTTGTTCTGGTGGTTAGCAATGTAAACATGTTGGCCGCGTGAATACGCATCTTCAGGGATACGCAACTCTAACTTAATCCCAAACACACGAGACATCTTGGCAAACAAACGGCCAAAAGTGAAAACGTGCTTAGGATTTCTAGGGCTTAATAGGCAGTAACCACAACCACCAATAAACATAACAATCGCAAAGATAGCGACAGCAAATACACGTAACAGTGCAATCATTCTTGTTCTCCAGGAACCGGCTTTTGCCAGATACAGCTATTAATATCTCTCTTTCCATAAAGGGAAAATATGGTCATGAGAGTGATATAAAAAAGCCGAAACTCAGGTTTCGGCTCTCTTGATATCCAAGTTACCTGCGGTGCAGTTTAACTTGCCTAGCTCACTCGCTCAATATTTGCGCCAAGTGCAGCCAGTTTATTTTCGATTTTGTCGTAACCACGGTCGATATGGTAAATACGATCAACGACGGTTTCGCCTTTAGCAATGCAACCTGCAATAACCAAACTAGCCGAAGCTCGTAGATCGGTTGCCATCACTTGCGCACCGCTGAGTGACTCAACATCACCACAGATAACCGTATTGCCTTCGATCTCAGCTTTAGCGCCCATACGCATGAGTTCTGGTACGTGCATAAAGCGGTTTTCAAAGATAGTCTCTGTGATCACGCCGCCACCTTTCGCCATCATGTTCAGAAGCGTAAATTGAGCTTGCATATCCGTCGGGAAACCAGGATGTGGCGCAGTACGTACACTTACCGCTTTTAGCTCGCGGTCGGTCATATCAACGGAGATCCAATCTTCACCCGTTTCGACAAGCGCGCCAGCTTCTTCCAGCTTGGCGAGAACCGCTTCAAGCAAATGAGCATTAGTGTTGCGACATACCACTTTACCGCCAGATACTGCTGCTGCGACAAGGAATGTTCCCGTCTCAATACGGTCAGCAACCACGTTGTGTTTACAACCGCCTAGGCGCTCAACACCTTCAATCGTAATGGTATCTGTGCCAGCGCCAGAGATTTTTGCGCCAAGCTTATTTAGGAAATCAGCGGTATCGACGATTTCAGGCTCACGCGCAGCGTTATCTAGTGTTGTTGTGCCTTCCGCCAGCGCTGCCGCACACATGATGGTGATCGTCGCGCCTACGCTGACTTTATCCATCACGATGTGCGCGCCTTTTAGACGACCATCCACTTCTGCTTTCACATAACCATCTTCTAATGTAATGGTTGCGCCAAGCTGCTCTAAACCAGAAATATGCAGATCCACAGGACGGGCACCGATGGCACAACCGCCTGGTAAAGAAACCTGACCTTGACCAAAGCGCGCCACCAAAGGACCCAAAGCCCAAATAGAAGCACGCATGGTTTTCACCAAATCATAAGGCGCGCAGTATTCTGTAATACTGCTTGGGTCAACATGAACAGAGCCATTGCGGCTTACTTTCGCGCCTAAACGCTTAAGCAATTCCATGGTTGTATCGATATCACGAAGGTGTGGTACGTTTGCCACTTCTACTGGCTCTTCCGCCAAGATAGACGCAAATAAAATCGGCAGTGCTGCGTTTTTTGCACCTGAAATGGTCACTTCACCAACTAGTGGTTTATCTGACCCAATAACTCGAAACTTTTCCATCAATAAACCTTAAAGCGACATCAATTTCTTATCACGAGCCCACTCTTCTGGTGTGAACGCTTTGATTGATAATGCGTGAATGTCGTTACGCTGGATGTATTCCATCAGAGGAGCATAAATTAGCTGCTGCTTCTTAACGCGGCTCATTCCATCGAAACAAGCATCAACAGCAACCACTTCATAGTGGCTACCTTCACCTTTCACATGCACTTCTTGAAGGTTTAGTGCTTCTTCTAATAACTGTTGTACTTTTGCGCTATCCACAATTTACCCCTGATAATTCTGTATGTGTTTGGCCACTAAAGATTCAACATTGCTCAGTTGAAACAAAGTGCGCAGTTGCGCCGGCACGAAACTGAGCATTATATGACAGTTTTGCTTTTTTGCATGCTCTAATAAGTGGATTAACATCACCATTCCTGCAGAGTCGACGCGCTCTATCTCTTTTAGCGAGCATTCCAGCTCCGATTGAGCAGGTTGCCATTGCTGTGCATAGGCCCACAATGAAGGCACTGTGTCTCTATCAAGTGCCCCTGTTAGCTTAAGAATGTTTTGATCCAATTGCCACTGAGCGGGAGTCTGGGCCATTATTTCTTCGCCTCGAAGCGGATCGGTTCTGCGGCCAATTTTTCTAAGTCTTTAGCAACAGATAGAATGCCTTCTTGACGAATTTTACTGTTCCATTCGGATTGTTTACTAGAAAGCAAACTAATGCCCTCTGCAATCATATCGAATGCTTCCCACTCACCAGACTGGTTGTCTTTACGCAGTTTAAACTCAAGTTTGATGTTTGGACGCGGAGTATCGATGATATCAACTTTAATGCTTGTAATACGCTTAGAGTCATCAATGCTAGGCTCAGGACCAAACTCAATTTTTTGGTCAGAGTATTGCGTCAACACTTGTGCATAAGACGCAATCAGGTAAGCACGAAATGCATCGATAAACTCAAGTACATCTTCACGCTTAGCACCTTTTAAGTTTGGACCAAGAAGTTTTAACCCTGCATAGCGGTAGTTGACGTAAGGCATTAGCTCTTCTTCAACGATCACTTTAAGTAAATTTGGATCTTGTTTGATTTTCGGCTGTTCGGCTTTCAATCTTTCGAACGTGACTTCAGCTACCTGCTTCATCATCTTATAAGGTTCAGTTTTATCCACCTCTGCTGCTGTTGCTCCAAATACGCTAAACACAGCACAAACTGAAAGTAGTAATCTCGCTAACATAGTTATTCCTTACTTGAGTCGTCTGAACCACCTACGCTGTATAGTACTTGACCAATTAAGTCTTCAAGCACAAGCGCCGATTTGGTGTCTTCGATGGTATCACCATCCACCAGCATGACTTCATCATCAAAAACGAAGCCAGGTACTAAACCAATGTATTGCTCACCAATCAGGCCAGATGTCAAAATTTGTACGCTCGACGTTTCTGGGAACTGATTGTATTTACTATTGATAGATAGTGTTACAACTGGCAATAAGTTGTCTGGGTTAAGCGAAATACTACTTACTCGACCAATCACAACGCCCCCCACTTTTACGGGCGAACGAACTTTTAAACTGCCAATATTATCGAACTCGGCTTTGAGGGTATAAGTATCACCAGAGCCAATGCTTTTTACGTCAGCAACTTGAAAAATCATCACAAGAATCGCGCAAATTCCCGCTAATACAAAGCTGCCAACCCATAATTCAGTTTTACGTGTTTGTTGCATGATTAATTCCCAAACATCAATGCGGTCAGTACAAAGTCTAATCCTAGTACTGCTAAAGAAGAATGCACAACAGTGCGCGTAGTTGCTCGGCTGATCCCTTCCGATGTTGGAATAGCATCATAACCGTTAAATAGAGCGACCCAAGTAACCGTAATTGCAAACGCAAAACATTTGATCATACTGTTACCAATGTCTTGCCCTAGCTCAACAGAGGACTGCATCGCTGACCAAAAACTGCCGTGATCAACGCCTTTCCAGTCAACACCAACAAGCTGAGCGCCCCAAATTCCCACAGCCATGAAAATCATAGCCAGTAAAGGCATTGAGATAACCCCAGCCCAAAACCGTGGTGCAATCACTCGTTTCAATGGGTCTACCGCCATCATTTCAAGGCTAGACAGTTGTTCCGTTGCTTTCATTAGACCTATCTCTGCGGTTAACGCAGAACCGGCACGACCAGCAAACAAAAGTGCAGTAACAACGGGTCCTAATTCACGGAGTAACGAAAGCGCTACCATTTGCCCCAAACTGCCTTCTGCGCCGTAATCCACCAACACAACATAGCCTTGTAGACTCAAAACCATTCCAATGAACAGACCAGATACGACGATGATCGCCAGCGACTGAACACCAACAGAATAAAGTTGCTTAACAAGCAGAGGAAAGCTTCTGATCGGTTGTGGCTTAGAAAATAGCGCCCCAATCAACATGAAAGTCGCACGACCAAATGCTCCGCAAATAGAAAGCGTGCGTCGACCCAGCGAGGCGACAAAGTGAATGAAGTTATCGACCATCAAATAAGTCCTTTTCGATACTTTGAGAAGGGAAACGAAACGGTACAGGACCGTCGGCATCACCTTGTAAGAACTGCTGGACACGAGGATCAGAGTTTTGAGTCAGCTCTTCTGGCGTACCATAGGCGATGATTTTTCCATCGGCCATCAGGTATACCCAGTCAGCAATACTCATGACTTCAGGTACGTCGTGAGAAACCACAATAGAGGTCAAACCTAACGCTTGGTTTAGATTGCTAATTAGCTCAACCAAAACGCCCATAGTGATTGGGTCTTGCCCCACAAACGGCTCATCGTACATGATCAGGTCAGGATCAAGTGCGATTGCACGAGCCAAAGCAGCGCGTCTTGCCATACCACCTGAAAGCTCACTCGGCATTAATTGCGCCGCGCCGCGCAGACCGACAGCTTCGAGCTTGAGTAACACCATGGTGCGAATCAAATCTTCCGATAAATCGGTATGCTCTCTCAATGGAAAGGCGACATTATCAAAAACATTCAAATCAGTGAATAAAGCCCCTGACTGGAACAACATGCTCATTTTCTTTCGAGCATGGTAGAGTTTTTTACGCGAGAGAGAGGGAATATTGTCGCCATCAAACCAGATCTCTCCTTGCTCGGGATACAACTGACCACCAATCAAACGCAGCAGTGTTGTTTTACCAATTCCCGATGGTCCCATAATGGCCGTCACTTTGCCCTCAGGAACATGCAGATCAATATCATCAAAGATCATGCGTTCTCCCCGTGAAAAAGTGAGGTTGTTCACGGTGACTAAATCGTTGTTCGACATATCATCTCTTCTACTGTAGGAGCGTTGCAACTCACGGAATCATCAAGCAGATACTCATCGGAGTTGAATTCTACGTTTAATAAAGTAACGTCGGTACATTTATTAGGCTGCAATCATAAGCACATTGGCGTTGAATTTAAAGCACTGTTCAATTAAATAAAGTCGACTATATCCCTGCAATTTCTCATGGTTTATGACCTAATTAGCACGAAGTGTTTAAATCCTAGACCAGAATTGCTCATTTAAATGAGTGAGATTTACATACATTTTCGTTACTAACCTTTAATTTATTCTTCGTTTATCTTCCATTTTAGGCCGCAAAAGGTCAAAATTAGCGGTTATTCATTTTACTTATTTAATACTTAGGAATTCTCATGCTCGAAGCCGTTGCGTTGCTTATAGTCGGTCTTGTTTTGCTTGTTTGGAGTGCAGATAAACTTGTTTTTGGCTCTGCAGCGATAGCCCGCAACGTCGGTATTTCCCCGCTTGTCATCGGCATGACAATCCTTGCGATGGGCTCATCTGCCCCTGAGATGATGGTATCTGCAACCGCTGCTTGGGATGGTAAAACAGATACAGCGGTGGGTAACGTATTAGGCTCAAACATAGCGAACATTGCGTTAATCCTAGGTATTACAGCGCTGATCAAGCCTTTGTCGATTAGCTCCGCCGTCATCCGCCGAGAACTTCCACTCATGATAGCCGTAACCGTACTCGCTGGTATTCTGCTTTGGAATAGCCATCTCGGTTTTTATGAGGGTGTCTTATTGTTTGTACTCTTTGGGGCATTTTTATTTGCTATGTTGCAAATCAGCCGCAAAGAGCAAAAATCAGGTGATGTTTTTCTTGATGACCAAGAGTCAGAGATCCCTGAAGGCGTCAGTAACCCTAAAGCAATCATGTGGGTGGTTATTGGCTTGATACTGCTTCCTTTGGCAGCCAGCATGCTGGTTGATAACGCGGTAATTATTGCTAAACACTTTGGTATGAGCGACCTTGTTATCGGTCTAACTATTATCGCCATTGGCACTAGCCTGCCTGAACTGGCCGCATCACTTGCCGGAGTTTTAAAGGGTGAAGACGACATGGCTGTCGGTAACATTATCGGTTCGAATGTGTTTAACATTCTGGCGGTAATGGGGATTCCTGGCATCATTAATCCATCGGTGCTCAGTGAGTACGCGATGGGACGTGACTTCTGGGTCATGTTAGGCGTTTCATTGTTACTTGTCGCGATGTGTTTGGGTAAATCACGCAGTATTAACCGTATTGAAGGTGCCATCTTGTTTGTGTGCTTCTTAGGTTACCAAGTGTACTTATTCGCAAACATGACCGCTTAATTACCACGATCAATAAGTAGAGATCTGATATGTCCAATCAATTTGATTTTCGCGCTGCTGCTAAACAAGTTCTTGATATCGAAGTTGCTGCTCTGCAAGAGCTAGATACCTACTTTGATGATCAATTTGAAAAAGCGTGTGAACTTATCCTTTCCAACAACGGCAAAGTTGTCGTTATGGGTATTGGCAAGTCAGGCCATATTGGTAACAAGATTGCCGCCACTCTGGCAAGCACTGGGACTTCGGCGTTTTTCGTTCATCCAGGCGAAGCCGCACATGGTGACTTGGGTATGATTAGCCCTGGTGACATTGTGCTGGCAATTTCTAACTCTGGTGAATCAAACGAAATTCTGTCTCTATTTCCAGTATTAAAGCGCCTGAATATTAAGATCATCAGCATGACAGGTAAGCCAGAATCAAATATGGCCAAGCTGTCTGACTTACACCTGCAAATTACGGTACCTCAAGAAGCTTGTCCGTTAGGCCTGGCGCCAACTAGCAGTACGACTGCCACATTAGTGATGGGAGATGCATTAGCCGTAGCTCTGCTTCAAGCTCGTGGTTTTTCTGCCGAAGATTTTGCCCTATCTCACCCAGGTGGTGCACTGGGGAGAAAACTGCTACTTAAGTTGTCTGATATTATGCACTTTGGAGAAGCGTTACCTAAAGTTTCTCCTGACGCATTAATTCGCGATGCCCTGCTTGAAATTTCAGAAAAGGGGTTAGGCATGACAGCCATCGTCGATGAGCACGATGCTATGCTTGGTATATTCACCGATGGTGATTTACGTCGTACCTTAGACAAGCGTATCGATATTCATACGACGGCAATTGGCGAGGTCATGACGACAAACCCAACCACAGCACACCCTGATATGCTGGCGGTTGAAGGTTTGAACTTGATGCAGAATAAAAACATTAACGCTCTGATTTTATGTAAAGACGAAAAAATTGTGGGTGCACTGAACATGCACGATTTACTAAAAGCTGGCGTGATGTAATATCAGCACAAACATTTAAATCATTTATTAGACGAATAAAGGCAATGGTCAGGGAAGTACTGAGCTAAACGATAGGCCTTCATTATATGAGTTTTACTCGCCTTATTTATTTGCTCTTGATCTTCGTTGTAGCGTGGTGCGGTTATTACCTACTAACCCCTAAAGGCAACGACGCAATTCAAGTAGCACCAGATTCTGAACTGCCCATGTTCAGTGGTTCTGGATTAGAAAACATCACCTACGGTGAAGATGGTGTCCGCAGTTACATCATTCGCTCCACTAACTTAGACCATTATGCTAAGAGTGGAGATACTATTTTTAATAACCCGACTTTGATGGTTTACCGTGAAGGAAGCGTCATTGAATGGAAGGTGACTGCCACAAGAGCAGTGTTAGATGAAGACCAAGTTTTGACTTTATATGACAAAGTCTTAATGCAAAATCTTCTGCCTGGTGCGAGTTTTGATACCATGGCAACAGACAAATTGGTCATTAATCTAACCAATCGTGATTTTAAAGCTGACCAACAAGTAATGTTGGTTGGACCACAATTTGAAACTACTGGAGGCGCAATGCAAGGTAACCTAAAACAGCATACTGCGACTCTGACAGATGAAGTTCAAGGTCGATATGAAACCGTTACACCTTAGCCTACTGGCACTGGTATTGGCGGCGCCTCAAGCGCTGGCACTCAAGTCGGATACTCAACAGCCGGTTTACATAAACTCTGACACCCAACAGGTTGATATGAAGAGTAACCAGGTTGTTTTTGAAGGCGATGTATCTCTTAAGCAAGGGAGCATCAATATCGATGCTGATAGAATCGTGGTAACTCGCGATCCTAAAACCGAAGCAATTAAACAGATTCAAGCATTTGGTAAACCTGCGAAGTTTTCTCAGCTGATGGACGATGGTAAAACACTTAGTGGTCAAGCTACGGAGTTGGATTACCGTATTTCTACAGACGAACTGACCATGAAAGGTCAAGCGCAGCTGGCACAAGACAACAACACCATCAAAGGTTCTTCGATTCGTTACCAAATTGGTAAACAAAAGCTAGTCGCAGATAGCTCTAAGGAAGAGCGCGTTACGACCATTTTGCAACCCAATCAGATAGAGAACTAATATGGCAGTACTGAGTGCGAAAAACTTGGCGAAAAGCTACAAAAAACGCAAAGTCGTCACTGATGTTAGCTTAGAAGTTGAATCTGGTCAGATTGTTGGGCTACTCGGTCCAAACGGTGCGGGTAAAACCACCTCGTTTTACATGATTGTCGGCTTAGTACCTCGTGATGAGGGCACCATTACCATTGACGACAATGACATCAGTATTTTACCGATGCATAGCCGTTCACGCCTTGGCATTGGCTATCTTCCGCAAGAAGCGTCGATTTTCCGTAAGCTTTCAGTAGAAGATAACATCATGGCCGTACTTGAAACTCGTCAAGAAATGACGAGGGAAGAGCGCCAAGATAAACTGGAAGATTTGTTGGAAGAATTCCACATCCAGCACATCAGAACCAGTGCTGGTATGGCACTATCAGGGGGTGAACGACGCAGGGTGGAAATCGCTCGAGCTTTAGCGGCTAACCCTCAGTTCATTTTATTGGATGAACCTTTCGCTGGTGTTGACCCAATTTCGGTTAATGACATCAAGAAAATCATTGAGCATCTGCGCGATCGTGGTCTCGGAGTGTTAATCACTGACCATAATGTACGTGAAACACTGGACGTATGTGAAAAAGCCTATATCGTGAGCCAAGGGCACCTAATTGCATCGGGAACTCCGGCAGAAGTTCTCAATAATGAACAGGTGAAACAAGTTTATCTCGGCGAACAATTCCGTCTATGATTATATTAGGAACGGTAAGATTCTGAGCATTACAAGGTAAGTAACACTGAATGAAACCTTCATTACAACTCAAGCTAGGTCAGCAGTTAGCCATGACGCCACAGTTGCAGCAAGCGATTCGCTTATTGCAATTGTCGACACTCGATCTTCAACAAGAAATCCAAGAAGCGTTGGACTCAAACCCATTATTGGAAGTTGAAGAAGGCCAAGACGAGCCTCTAGCAAACGGTGAAGATAAGTCAGCGGTCGAGGCTGCTGATAGCAACAGTGCTAGCGAACCAACAGAAATTGACGTTCCAGATAGCTCCGATGTGATAGAGAAATCAGAAATTAGCTCTGAACTTGAAATCGACACGACTTGGGATGACGTCTACAGCGCGAATACTGGTAGCACTGGCTTAGCTCTTGATGATGATATGCCCGTCTACCAGGGCGAAACCACTGAATCATTACATGATTACCTCATGTGGCAGCTTGACCTAACACCATTCAGTGAAACCGACCGCACGATTGCATTAGCGATTATTGACGCTGTTGACGACTACGGCTATTTAACTTTGTCGCCTGAAGAGATTCATGAGAGCTTCGATAATGAAGAGATAGAGTTAGACGAAGTAGAAGCTGTTCGTAAACGCATTCAACAATTCGATCCTCTTGGCGTTGCATCGCGTAACTTACAAGAATGTTTGTTACTGCAACTGACGACCTTCCCAGAAGACACGCCGTGGCTTGCTGAAGCCAAAATGATACTTGCGGATCATATTGATCACCTAGGCAACCGAGACTACAAGCTCGTCATCAAAGAGACTAAGCTGAAAGAAGCCGATCTTCGTGAAGTCTTAAAGCTTATCCAACAGTTAGATCCTCGTCCAGGTAGTCGCATCACTCCTGATGATACCGAGTACGTAATTCCAGACGTATCCGTTTTTAAAGACAATGGCAAATGGACCGTTTCTATAAACCCGGATAGCGTGCCAAAATTAAAAGTAAATCAACAATATGCTCAATTAGGCAAAGGTAATAGCGCGGATAGCCAGTACATCCGCAGCAATTTGCAAGAGGCCAAATGGTTAATTAAGAGCTTAGAGAGTAGAAACGAGACGCTACTCAAAGTTGCAAGATGTATTGTTGAACATCAACAAGATTTCTTCGAGTATGGTGAGGAAGCCATGAAGCCAATGGTGCTCAATGATGTCGCTTTGGCTGTGGACATGCATGAATCCACGATTTCTCGTGTAACAACGCAAAAATTTATGCATACACCACGTGGTATTTTTGAATTGAAGTACTTCTTCTCTAGCCATGTTAGTACTGACAACGGCGGAGAATGTTCGTCAACAGCAATTCGTGCACTCATTAAAAAACTGGTCGCAGCAGAGAATACTGCCAAACCACTGAGTGATAGCAAGATTGCTGCTCTTCTGGCTGACCAAGGGATTCAGGTCGCAAGACGTACGATAGCCAAATATCGCGAATCCTTGGGAATTGCCCCTTCAAGTCAGCGTAAACGCCTATTATAAGGCACTAACTGAAAAGGAAAGTCTATGCAAATCAATATTCAAGGCCATCACGTTGATCTTACCGATTCAATGCAAGACTATGTAAATTCTAAGTTTCAGAAGCTCGAAAGGTTCTTCGACCACATCAATCAAGTGCATGTTGTACTAAAAGTTGAAAAAATTACTCAAATCGCGGAAGCTACGCTTCACATAAATCAAGGCGAAATCCACGCATCAGCCGATGACGAAAATATGTATGCCGCGATCGATTCGCTGGTAGATAAATTGGTTCGCCAACTTAATAAGCACAAAGAAAAACTAAACAGTCATTAATCATGCAACTGAGCGAAATACTGTCATTGGACTGCACCAAAAGTGCGGTCCACTGCACGAGTAAAAAACGCGCCCTTGAAATGATCAGCCGTATCGTGGCTGATCAAACGGGCCAAGATTCTACCGAGCTGTTCGAATGCATGCTCAATAGAGAAAAAATGGGCAGTACCGGTATCGGAAACGGTATTGCGATCCCTCACGCGAGAATGCAATCAAGCGACAAGGCCATTGCTGTCTTACTGCAATGTGATGAAGCAATCGAATTTGATGCGATTGACAATCGACCTGTCGATCTTCTTTTTGCGCTCCTTGTACCAGAAGAACAGTGCAAAGAGCACCTCAAGACTCTATCCTCTATGGCAGAACGTCTGAGCGATAAGCAAGTATTAAAACTACTGCGTAATGCTCAGAGTGATGAAGAACTTTACGACATCATGATTCACCAATAAGCAGGACTAACTCCATGCGACTAATCGTTGTTAGCGGGCACTCAGGTGCCGGTAAAAGTATTGCGCTTCGTGTACTGGAAGACTTAGGTTACTACTGTGTTGATAACCTGCCAGTTAACTTGCTAGACGCATTTGTTCATTCTGTTGCTGACAGCAAACAGAATGTTGCAGTCAGCATTGATATTCGCAATATTCCTAAAAAGCTAAAAGAACTGACGAGTACACTAGAACAGTTAAAAACTGAGCTTGATGTGACCGTGCTTTTCTTGGACGCTAATAAAGAAACGCTACTCAAACGCTACAGTGAAACACGCCGAATTCACCCGTTATCTTTAGGTGGCACCTCCCTCTCGCTCGATCAAGCCATCGAGCGTGAGAAGCAAATTTTGACGCCACTCAAAGCGCATGCAGATCTGGTCCTAAATAGTAGTGGGCAGTCTTTGCATGAATTGAGTGAAACCGTGCGTATGCGCGTTGAAGGCAGAGATCGCAAAGGGCTCGTTATGGTATTTGAGTCTTTTGGTTTTAAATACGGCCTGCCTTCCGATGCCGATTACGTATTCGACGTTCGCTTCTTACCTAACCCACATTGGGAACCAGCACTACGCCCGCTTACAGGTCTGGATGCTCCTATCGCCGCATTTTTAGAGCAACACCAATCGGTGTTAAGTTTGAAATATCAAATTGAAAGTTTTATAGAGAATTGGTTACCTCTGCTTGAGAAAAACAACCGCAGCTACCTGACCGTTGCAATCGGTTGTACTGGTGGTAAGCACCGCTCGGTGTACTTAACTCAGCAAATCGGTGAATACTTCGCCAACAAAGGACACCAAGTACAAATTCGCCATACCTCACTAGAGAAAAACGCTAAGGAGTAGCCGTGGAGTTAAGTCGTAAAGTATTGATTCAAAACCGCCTTGGCTTACATGCTCGTGCAGCAGTCAAACTGGTCGAACTGGCACAGAGCTTTGAAGCGGTCATCACCATCGACAATGAAGAAGACAAAACCGCCACAGCAGACAGCGTAATGGGCCTGTTAATGCTAGAGTCCGCTCAAGGACAATACGTCACGATCCACGCAACGGGTGGGCAAGCGGAAGAAGCACTGGATGCCGTTTGCCACTTGATCGAAGATAAATTTGATGAAGGCGAGTAGTTTACTCGCTTTTTTCTTACCTCCCATTATCTTTCTCTTCCCTGACCTAATAAATAAATTTGCTTAGTATCATAAGTTGTTATTAAAAGGCGCCTAGAATTAAGTTATTATTCAACGCATTGTAAATATCAGGAATTGGGAGGAATGAATGGCAGAGCAAATTGAATTCGACCAAGCTCACCAAGCCCTCCAAGAAGTCACAGAAGCGCTAGAAAATGGCCGCTTCGTCCATGTTCGTCGTCAATTACAGGACATGGAACCTGAGGATATCGCTCACCTTTTAGAAGCCTCCCCACGTAAGAGCCGTGAAGTTCTTTGGCAACTCACCGACCCTGAAGATTATGGTGAAATCCTTGACGAGCTGAACGAAGACGTCAAAGACAGCCTCGTATCCAAAATGGCACCAGAAGCGCTTGCAGAAGCGACAGAAGGCATGGATACCGATGACGTGGCTTACGTACTGCGTAGCTTGCCTGACAACCTGTCACGCGAAGTCCTGTCGCAAATGGACTCCTCTGACCGTCTACGGGTCGAAACCGCCCTATCCTACCCAGAAGACACTGCGGGTGGACTGATGAACACCGACGTCATCACAATTCGTGGTGACGTCGATGTGGACGTAGTTTTGCGTTATCTACGTATGAAAGGCGAGCTTCCAGAAGCTACGGATGCCCTGTATGTGATCGATGAAGAGAGTAAGCTCATCGGTGAACTGCCGATCACGACGCTTATTACCACTCAGCCAGACGTAAAAATCATTGATGTAATGGAAGACGCGGACGAGGCCATCACCGTCGATACTAGCGACTCAGATGTTGCGAGTCTGTTCGAACGCCGTAATTGGGTATCTGCACCTGTTGTTGATGAAAACTTGCATTTGGTCGGTCGTATCACCATCGATGACGTGGTTGACGTTATTCGTGAAGACGCGGAACACTCGATGATGAGTATGGCGGGTATGGACGATGACGAAGATACTTTCGCGCCTGTTGTAAAATCAGCTCGCAAACGCAGTATCTGGCTTGGCGCTAACGTATTAGCCGCCCTTGCTGCTGCTTCCGTTTCTAATATGTTTGAGGCCACATTAGATCAAATGGCGGCCATTGCGGTATTGATGACGATTGTTCCGTCCATGGGTGGTGTCGCTGGTAACCAAACCGTCGCACTAGTGATTCGTGGTCTTGCTCTTGGTCATATCGGTGACTCAAACAAACGCGAACTGTTAATGAAAGAAGCCTCGATCGGCTTACTCAACGGTATCATGTGGGCGCTGATTATTGGTGGTATTGTTATTGCTTGGAAAGGTAACTGGATGCTCGGAGGAATCATTTCCGCCGCCATGCTGACCAACTTATTGGTCGCAGGTATTGCCGGAGTAACGATTCCAATCCTATTGAAAAAAATGAACATCGATCCTGCTTTAGCTGGTGGTATGGCATTAACAACGGTGACGGATGTGATTGGTTTATCTGTCTTCTTAGGGCTTGCCACAATACTGATTACCTAACAGAAAAAACGAAAAAGCCTGATGAACACATCAGGCTTTTTTGATTCTGAATTGCTAGAAAAGCTTATTCACCCGCCACTTTCATGGTATCCAGTAGGATAGAGCCTGTTTGGATTTGTGAGCGCGTTTCAATATCACTACCAACCGCTACAATCTTGGTGAACATGTCTTTTAGATTACCTGCGATGGTAATTTCTGATACTGGGTATTGGATCTCGCCGTTCTCAACCCAGAAGCCTGCGGCACCGCGAGAGTAATCCCCCGTTACCACGTTCACACCTTGTCCCATGACTTCTGTCACTAGAAGACCAGTACCGAGCTCTTTAAGCATTTGTTCGAAGTTTTGGCCTGTCGACTTCACGTACCAGTTATGAATCCCACCAGCGTGACCTGTCGGCGTCATCTTCATTTTACGTGCGGCATAACTGGTTAACAGATAAGTTGCTAGCACACCGTCGGTAATGATCTCACGGTCTTGAGTGTACACACCTTCACTATCGAATGGACTTGATGCCAAACCACGCAATACATGCGGACGTTCTGAGATATTGAACCATTCAGGAAGCACTTGTTTGCCTAGATGGTCAAGTAAGAAAGAAGATTTTCGGTACAGGTTACCACCGCTAATCGCCATAACGAGATGGCCAATCAAGCCTGTCGCAACATCAGACGCAAACATGATTGGGTATTGACCAGTTTTTAGACGCTGCGCATCTAAGCGGTTAACCGTATTCTCTGCCGCCTTACGACCCACCGTTTCTGGGGTCCATAAGTCATCACGATGACGTGCCACGGTGTAGCTGTAATCACGTTCCATCTCGCCGTTTTGACCAACGCCAATTACACAACAGCTAGTACTATGGCGGCTAGACGCATAACTAGCTAATAAGCCATGGCTATTGCCATACACTTTCACGCCGTAATGACTATCATAACTCGCGCCATCACTTTGCTTGATTGCACTGTCATAACTTAGCGCCTCTTTTTCTGCTGCAATCGCCACATTGGCAGCATAGTCTGGATCGGGTGCGTCAGGGTGGAAAAGATCAAGCTCAGGGATCTCTTGCACCATGTATTCTTTTGTTGCAGGGCCTGCAAATGGGTCTTCAGATGTGTAATGTGCAATATCTAGCGCCGCTATAACGGTTTGCTCGATTGCCGCTTCACTTAAATCAGACGTGGAAGCACTGCCTTTGCGTTGACCTCGGTAAACGGTAATGCCCAGCGCACCATCGCTGTTGAACTCGACATTCTCTACTTCACCCATACGAGTTGAAACACTTAAACCAGTGCTTTTAGTAATTGCGACTTCGGCGGCGTCAGATTTTGCCGATGCAAGCTTTAAGGCTCTTGCGACGGCTTGCTCTAGCTCGGTACGTTGCTCAGCAACCTGCTGTTTAATATCCATTGTCTTTCACATCTTGTCTTTGATGAACAATAGGATAACAAGAATTTCGCTTTCTCCCCATGATTCTTGTTAAAATAGTCATAATATTAATCAAAACACAGGCAACTGAAATGGCACGTAAGAATCAAAAAGCGCCATGGGAACCAGAAGAAGAGATCATCTGGGTAAGTAAATCCGAGATGAAGCGAGACATGGAAGAACTGCAAAAGCTAGGTGAGGAGCTTGTCGGCCTCAAACCTTCAGTTCTAGAAAAGTTTCCATTGAGTGAAGATTTGCGAGAAGCAATTGCTGACGCGCAACGTTTTAAAAATGAAGCGCGTCGTCGCCAATTACAACGTATTGGTAAATTGATGCGTTACGAAGATCCAGAGCCAATCCAAGCCGCACTGGATAAAATTCGTAATAAGCACTCTCAATTAACGGCGGTATTCCACAAACTTGAAGCGTTGCGTGATCGCGTAGTGGAAGAAGGTGACAAAGCCATTGATGACGTAATGGAAATGTACCCAGAAGCGGATCGTCAGCGTCTACGCCAACTTGCTCGCCAAGCAGCGAAAGAGAAAAAATCTGGGAAACCAGCAAAAGCGTACCGCGAAATCTTTCAGCTCCTTAAAGGTCTAAACGAAGAAGAGTTTTAATTCGAGGGCTCACGCAATGAGCATTCGATTTAAACGCAAAAAGCAGACGTAAATGTCTGCTTTTTTTATCTTTGGTTTTACAGTCAGCGTTACACTAAGCGATTAACGCGGTCTCCGCGCTCGAAAGCGTTAATGTTCTCAATCAGGATTTCCGCTAAACGTTGGATAGATGAGTCGCTGCCCCATGCAACATGCGGTGTCAATAACAAATTAGGTAAACTCATATTGGCAATCAGCGGATTGCTCTCATCAGCCGGTTCTTGTGTAAAAACATCAAAACCAGCCGCTGCAATTTCTTGCTGTTTTAAGGCATCCACCAGTGCGCTCTCATCCACCAAACCTCCACGCCCTGTATTAATCAAAATGGCGTTGGACTTCATTTGTTTCAACTCTGCTTGACCAATTAAATTCTGAGTATGATCGTTGAGCGGGCAATGCAAAGTCAGCGCATCGGAGCGTTTTAATACTTCCTCAAACGACACATAACCTTGTCTACATTCTGCCGCCCCTTTACGCTCAGAAAACAACACGGTCATTCCTAACGCTTGAGCCAGATTCGCCGTCGCTTGCCCTAGTGCCCCACTACCAACAACACCTAACGTGCTACCACCAATATCCCCGATTGGGTGAGTAAAAAAACAAAACTGCTGGTTACGCTGCCACTCACCTGCGGCAATATCTTGGTGGTACCCAAATAAATTCCGTCTTAAAGCGAATAACATTGCCATCACGTGCTCGGGCACCGAACGCGTCGCGTAACCACGTACATTAGCAACCGCAATATCATGATTAGCACAGTAGTTCACATCGACGTTGTTAAAACCAGTTGCGGCAACCGCGATCATCCGTAATTTTGGTAGTTGCTCTAATACATGTTGGTCAAGCAGGACTTTATTGCTAATCACGATATCGGCATCTGCTAACCTTTCTATTACCTGCCCAGGCGCAGTTAGGTCGTACTCACGCCAGTGGTGCGGAAAGCCAGGTCGTGGGATCTCAATATGTTCTGGGATGGTCGCTCGATCTAAAAATACGATGCTTGGCAAAGACATAACAACTCCTTGTTCACGGCTGAAAGACAGGATACATCAACCACAGTAACGAAATAGCCAAAAATAGCGAACTAGAAAGAACCGCTGTTGAGTGCAATTGGCATTAAGGGTGTGGCAACGTTTTATAATCAGGCAATGTACGCTCTGGCGAAAAATAGTTAAAGATCATCGCCTCGGCTTCAGAATAAAAGTCACAGGGTACAAAAATACTGCTCAGCTGATCCGTAGCTGGATGATAAAAACTTAGCTCCGCAGCGTGCAACTCTAAACGTTCTGAAAACTGATACGCCTCTTCGCTTGCATAAAACTCATCACCCACAATCGCATGACCAATCGCCATCAAATGCACGCGTAACTGATGCGATCGACCAGTAATGGGCAGTAGTCGCACAACGGTCGTATGGGTGCCATCAGGGTGCACTTCACGCTTCACTACTTGGAATAAAGTTTGAGATGGTTTGCCGTCGTCAAAACATACTTTTTGTCGTGGACGATTTGGCCAATCACAAATTAATGGAAGATCAATATTCCCTTCTTGCGACTCAACATGCCCCCAAACACGTGCGTAATACACCTTGTGAGTGAGGCGATATTGGAACTGCTTTTTTAATGCTCGCTCCGCGGGTTTGTTTTTCGCCAGCAGCATCAACCCTGATGTCGACATATCCAAGCGATGCACAACTTGAATTTCTGGATGCAACTCTTTGAGGCGGCTCCACATGCTGTCGTAATGCTCTGCAAGGCGACCAGGGACAGACAGCAGCCCTGATGGCTTATTCACTGCCAGAATGTCGTCATCCTCAAAAACGATATCAACCCAAGGGTCGGTGGGAGGGGTATATTCAAGCATTGCCATGGGAGATCTCTACAAAATAAAAACGCCGCGATTATATACCCAAATAGCACCCAGATGCAGGATTCTGAAGAAAAGTTCAACCCAATAAAACAAAGTCAATCCTTTAGCATAAAAACTAAAAATAGCACGTTGTAAATTTAGTTTGACAACAAGACGCATAACTGAATAGAGTGCTAGATGCACACAGCATGGTATTCGCAAAGAATACTTAAAATAAATACACCAAAACACAGCATTTAAAAGACATTACCGTTGCGCAGTATAGGGCGAGCGCTCAGCTTGTCATGTACTGCGGTATGTATCTCTTTAGAAAGATACATAAGATAAAAAGGACAATAAGCAATGGACTCCGCCGTTATAGATAAACCCCAATCCAAACTTTCCTTATTTTTTCGTTCGCTAGGCCCCGGCATATTAATGGCATCTGCTGCGGTCGGTGGCTCTCACCTCGTGGCATCAACCAAGGCTGGTGCGATTTATGGTTGGCAATTGGCTGCACTGATTCTGCTCGTAAACCTGTTTAAATACCCTTTTTTCCGAGCGGGCGTACAGTACACCATGGGGACAGGGCTGACCTTGGTTGAGGGCTACGCGAAATTAGGTCGGCCTTATCTATGGCTATTTCTATTTCTGAGCGTGGTATCGGCCGTCATCAATACCGCCGCTTTGTTGATGTTTAGCGCTAGCTTGCTGGGCTACTTCATTCCGTTTTCACTATCAATGGCATCACTCAGCATCATTGTGATTGTCACCTGCCTGATCATATTATTTGCTGGCCATTACAAAGCGCTCGATACGCTATCTAAAGTGATCATGTCGGTGTTAACTATCGCGACTTTACTCGCTGTTTCTATAGCCTTTGGTAACCCTGTTGAACAAGTGGCCAACTTCGAGCCGCCGTCACCTTGGTCTATTGCGGCTATTGGTTTTATCGTCGTGACAATGGGGTGGATGCCTGCACCGATAGAGATCTCCTGTTTAACCTCAGCATGGCTAAAACGCCAATCAAGCCAGCAAGAAGTAACATACCGCTCTGCTCTATTTGACTTTAATGTCGGTTATATTGGCACGGCGTTTCTTGCCATTATCTTTGTATCGCTAGGCTCTTTGATGCTTTATGGATCTGGCGTTGCGCTTGAAAGCTCTGGCGTTGGCTTCTCCCACCAATTGGTTGGCTTATATGCGGCAACGATTGGCGAATGGTCTCGTTACTTGATCGCGGTAATTGCGTTTTTCTGTATCTTTGGCAGCACGATTACCGTTATTGATGGCTACTCGCGCGTTATTTCGGATTCTCAACGCCTACTGCGCTCGCAACCAGACACTAACCCTAAAACCACTTCAGCGATCATGCTGGTAGTCTCCTTACTTGCATTGGGTATTGTGGTTTTCTGGGCTTCTGCGTTATTGCCTATGCTGAACTTTGCGATGATCCTCGCCTTTATGACCACGCCATTCTTTGCTCTGCTAAATTACACCTTAGTGAGCAAAACTGAGTTACCTGAGCCTTTGGCTGTTGGACCTAAACTAAAGTGGTTGTCGATTGCAGGCCTGATTTACTTGTTTGGCTTCTTGGCTGTATTTATCTGGTGGAAGTGGTTGATGTAAATGAGATAGCTATCAGTGATTAATGCATTCCGCATAAAGAAACTAAACCGTAAATAAAGAAAAAGGTCTTCAACTGAAGACCTTTTTTTAATGAGCAATAAATACTTACTTAGTTGTGGCTCACCACAATCAAACGCAGCGAGTCGAGCTGAACCTGAGCTTGGTTGATATAACCAGTAAGCTCTTTAATTTGTGCGTCGATAGCTTCAATTTCTTCGTCACGAATATTTGGGTTCACCGCTTTCAGTGCTTGCAAACGCTCAAGCTCTGCATTCAAACTGTGCTGCATATCTTGATGAGCTTGTTTGCGTACTTCTTCGACCTTCTCTTCAATAAGAACATCACCGGCTTCAATTAAGCGGTGTACGTCTTTCTGTACCGACGTAACCAACTTGCTACCTAAGTGACGGTTTACAGGGCTGAGCTGGCGGTTAAAGCTTTCAAACTCCACTTGAGCAGACAAATCATTACCACGCGAGTCCATCATTAAACGGATTGGCGTTTTCGGTAAGAAGCGCGCGATACCACTGCGTTTTGGCGCTTGCGCATCTACCGCGTAAATCAACTCAAGAAGAATAGTCCCGACTGGTAACGCTTTGTTTTTCAATAGAGATACCGCAGACGTCCCCACCCCTTCACTCATAAGAAGATCGATACCACCCTGGATCATTGGGTGTTCCCAACTGATAAAGTGCATATCTTCACGAGATAAAGCCGTATCACGATCAAACGTGATCGTCGCTCCTTCGTATGGCAGACCTGGATAGCTTGGCACCATCATGTGCTCAGATGGGGTCACAATCAGGGCGTTTTCACCTTTATCGTCTTGATTCAAGCCAATCGTGTCAAAAAGAGAAAGTGCGAAGGTGACCAGATTGGTATCGCCGTCAGTTGATTCAATTTTCTCAACGATTTGTTGTGCTTTTTCCCCGCCATTTGAATGCATTTCTAATAGGCGATCACGGCCTTGCTCCAATTGGGATTTCAGCTCTTTATTCATTTTTGCTGACGCTTCAATGATCTCATCTAGCGTGCTGGTATCACCAGAGGCAAGAATTTCAATCAGATCATCGGAGTACTTATCGTAAACAGCACGGCCTGTTGGGCAGGTTTCCGCAAAAGCGTTCAGGCCTTCATCGAACCAACGTGCTAGGATCGCTTGCGATGTGCCTTTCAGGTAAGGAACATGAATGTCGATATCGCGATTTTGACCGATACGGTCCAAACGACCAATACGTTGCTCAAGCAAGTCTGGGTTAAATGGCAAGTCGAACATGACAAGTTGGTTGGCAAACTGGAAGTTACGACCTTCAGAGCCGATTTCGCTACAGATAAGAACTTGTGCTCCACCTTCTTCTTGCGCAAAGTAAGCCGCCGCTTTGTCACGTTCAAGAATCGACATACCTTCGTGGAAAACGGTGGCGCGGATACCTTCACGCTCACGCAGTGCTTGCTCCAATTGCAGTGCGGTACTCGCACGAGAAGCAATCACGAGGATTTTCTCGCTGCGCTTCTCTTTTACTTTTTCAAGCAACCAATTCACACGCGAGTCAAACTGCCACCAGCTCGCGTCATCGCCTTCAAATTCTTGGAAAATTTCTTCCGGGTAAAGGTTCTTCATCGCACGTGCTTCAGAACTCATCTTACCGCCAATCATTCCAGCAACACGCATTGATGTAGTGTATTGCGGTGGAATATCCATTGGCATCAGATGCACGTTACGCGTAGGGAAGCCTTTGATGGCCGCGCGCGTGTTACGGAACAAAACACGCCCTGTACCATGACGATCCATCAAGTTATCGATCAGCTCTTGGCGTGCCGACGCTTTAGCTTCTTCGTCCGCTTCACTTTCAATAATACGGAAAAGTGGTTCTACGTCTTGTTCAGACAACAACTCAGTGATCTGGTTTTTTGCTTCATTAGGTAGCTTTTCACCGGAAAAGAGTGAAGTAATCGCATCTGCTACGGGCGCGTATTGCTCTTCTTCCTCAACGAATGCTTCGTAATCATAGAAGCGGTCTGGATCCAACAAACGCAGACGAGCAAAGTGACTCTCACGACCAAGCTGCTCTGGCGTTGCAGTCAGTAGCAACACACCTGGAGTACGTTCAGCCAAGCCTTCTACCACTTGGTATTCACGGCTCGGTTTATCTTGGCTCCATTCAAGGTGATGCGCTTCATCGACAACCAGTAGGTCCCATTCACCTTCCAGTGCTTGTTCAAAACGCTTGCGGCTCTTGCGTAGGAAATCCAAAGAACACAGCACATATTGCTGAGTATCAAATGGGTTTTCTGTATCCGCAAAAGCTTCGATACAGCGCTCTTCGTCAAAGATAGAGAAATGCAGATTGAAACGACGCATCATCTCAACCAGCCATTGATGCTGCAGTGTTTCAGGCACCACAATCAAAATGCGTTCGGCACGACCAGACAGAACTTGTTGGTGGATGATCATGCCCGCTTCGATGGTTTTACCCAAACCTACCTCATCCGCCAACAAGACGCGTGGCGCGTGACGACGGCCAACTTCGTGCGCGATGTAAAGCTGATGAGGGATCAAACCTGCACGCATACCACATAGGCCACGCATTGGGCTCTTATGCTGCTCAAACTGGTTGGTTAGCGCACGGTAACGCAGAACAAAGTTGTCCATACGGTCGATTTGACCGGCGTACAACTTATCTTGAGGTTTGTTAAAACGAATTTGGTTGCTAAGAAAAATCTCACGCAGAACAACAGCGGTTTCTTGCGTGTCTTCACGAGTACCGAAATAGGTGTAAAGACCTTCATCTTCCAGTACTTCTTCTACTTTTAGAGACCAACCTTCTTGGCAATCGATGACATCCCCAACATTAAAGGTGACTCGGGTAACAGGTGCATCGTTACGTGCGTAAACTCGGTTTTCCTCTGACGCTGCAAACATCAATGTCACAGTACGAGCATCCATTGCTACAACGGTACCTAAACCTAAATCGCTTTCCGTATCGCTAATCCAGCGCTGCCCCAAAGCAAATGTCATGAATTGACTACCTCGTTATTAGTTCTTGATTCGTATTTCTTGTTGGTCTACTCATGCCCGTAGGCATGGATAATAGTTTAGATCTGATTCTGGCTTCTGCTATGCCGATAGCATTCGTCATTCCAGTATGAACTGAGTATTTTTTAAGCCAGCTCAACATGATAAATCGGACGTAACCTATACGCAGAAAAAGGTCGCTAATCTTACTTGAAGCTGTGATTTAGGTCACGCCGAAACCGCACCAAGCAGAAACTTTTTTTCCCAAACTCTAAATGCAATCAAATTGTAAAATACTCATGCCAATTATTAAGTTGTAGAACGTAAATATTACGTATACTTCTAATGAGGGGCGTTTAAAACCATTGCATATGATTTAAGCGCGTTAGTACACGATTAGGATCAACACGGGTTTGCAGTAAGTTGTCTTGCTACTCGGTTGCACACTAGCCGACATCAGCCCGACAACCTCTATTGCAAGCAATCAGAGTTAGGTCACTTCACACCTATTTGGAAACGACCTAACAACTCGCATGCAGAGCCGTACTACGGCAAGGAGACGCTATGGGCGATACCGATCGGAAACTGTTTGTACTCGATACCAACATTCTTCTTCATGAACCCTTTGCCATCTTCTCTTTCCAAGAACACGATGTCGTTATCCCCATGACCGTGTTGGAAGAACTCGACCGAATCAAAGACAGTAAGCGCGACGTTGCAAGAGATGCGCGCGTGGCTATTCGCACCTTGGAAGATTTGTTTAAAGAAGCAACGCCAGATGAAATCTCTGAAGGCATTCCTGTTTCTAAAGACAACCCCGACCAAGGTACCATTTCCATTTTGGCGGATTTTGAACTGCAGGAAACCGTCAAAGCCTTCGCCGACAAAGCCGGTGACAACCGTATTCTCAACGCGGTGCTTTATCTGCAAAATAAACGTGCACCACGTGAAGTGGTACTGATCACGAAAGACATCAATATGCGTCTGCGAGCCAAAGGGGCTGGTGTACGCTTTGTTGAGGACTATAGAACCGACCAACTGATTGATGACATTCAATACCTAACCAAAGGCTTTCAATTACGTGAAGGTGATTTCTGGAGCGGTATTGAGGAAGTAGAAAGCTATGCACTGGGCGGAAAAACTTACCACAAACTCAGTCGCGAACCCTTCGACCCAACCTTTATCAACCAATACGTCATTGATGAAGACAGTGACTTTGCTGGTCGCGTAGAAACCATCAATGAAGACAAGCTAACGCTTCTCGACCTGAGCCGCGAACGTCTAATGCATCGTAAGGCTTGGGACATCACACCTAAAAATATCTACCAGGGAATGGCGTTAGATGCCTTACTCGATCCAGAAATTGACTTGGTGATTCTAACGGGTGCGGCGGGTAGTGGTAAGACATTACTGGCAATGGCAGCAGCATTGGAGCAAACAATTGAAAAAAGCATGTTCGATAAAATTATCGTAACACGTAACACGCCAGATATCGGTGAATCCATCGGCTTCTTACCCGGCTCCGAAGAGGAGAAAATGATGCCGTGGTTAGCGGCGGTGACCGATACCTTGGAAGCACTACATAAACACGATCACTGCACTGAAGGCTCATTGAAGTACATCTGCGATAAAGCCAACATTCAATTTAAATCGATCAACTTTATGCGTGGCCGTTCGATTCAAAATGCGTTTGTACTGCTTGATGAGTGTCAAAACCTCACTGCATCACAAATCAAAACCATCATTACCCGCTGTGGTGAAGGAACCAAAATCGTCTGCTCCGGTAACTTGGCGCAGATTGACTCTCATTACCTCACCCCAGTGACATCAGGATTGACGTACATGGTTGAGCGCTTCAAGAACTTTGAAGGCAGCGCAAATATTCACCTCAACGGCGTGGTTCGTAGCCGCTTGGCGGAATTTGCTGAAGAAAACCTGTAATTGACACCGACTCACAAAGCAAAAGAGCGCTCTAATGAGCGCTCTTTTTATAACGATTCAACTGAGTTACTCAGTGCCACCTACTGTCAGTGAGTCCAGTTTCAAGGTCGGCTGACCAACACCAACTGGCACACTTTGACCTGCTTTACCACATACGCCAACGCCCTTGTCGATACTTAGGTCGTTACCGACCATAGAGACTTGCTGCATTGCTTCGATACCTGATCCAATCAACGTCGCACCTTTAACAGGGTGCGTAATTTTACCGTTTTCAATCAAGTATGCTTCGGATGCAGAGAACACAAACTTACCCGAAGTAATGTCCACCTGACCGCCACCAAAGTTTGGCGCATACAACCCTTTCTCGACCGTCGAGATTATTTCTTCTGGCGTATGTTCACCTGGTAGCATGTAGGTGTTGGTCATACGCGGCATTGGTAAATGTGCATAAGACTCACGACGACCGTTACCTGTTGGGTTCACACCCATTAACCGCGCGTTTAGCTTGTCTTGCATGTAACCTTTCAGCACACCATTTTCGATAAGCGTGTTGTACTGGCCGTTTACCCCTTCATCATCCACATTCAGTGAACCACGAAGGTCTTTTAACGTGCCATCATCGACGATGGTACACAGCGAAGACGTCACTTGTTGACCCATTTTGCCAGAGAAAACCGAAGATTCCTTCCGGTTAAAATCACCTTCTAGGCCATGACCTACCGCTTCGTGTAGCAACACGCCAGGCCAGCCAGAACCCAATACCACTGGCATCATGCCAGCTGGTGCTGCTTCTGCTTCAAGGTTGATTAACGCCATGCGAATCGCTTCGTCTGCGTAATGAAAAGCTTGTTTCACACCATTGCTTTCCGTTAAAAAGAAATCGTAACCGAAACGGCCGCCGCCACCAGCGCTACCGCGTTCACGTCGTTCACCTTTTTGTGCGAGCACGCTAATAGACAAACGCACCAAAGGACGAATATCGCCTGCATAAGTACCGTCTGTTGCCGCAACAAGCATCTGCTCATGCACACCGCTGATGCTGATCGAAACTTCTTTAATCAATGGTTCTTTAGTGCGGATGTAAGCATCTAGAGATTTGAGCAATTCTGTTTTTTGCTGCTTTTCCCATTCAGCTAGTGGATTCACAGCCGCGTAGTACGCTTGGTTTTCGGTGCGTTTAAACGCTTGGACTTTGCCATTTTGCCCTTGCTGAGCAATACCGCGCGCCGCCATTGCACTCTGCTTCAGGCCTTCAGGCTGGATTTGATCAGAGTAGGCAAAGCCTGTTTTCTCGCCAGTTACTGCACGGACACCAACACCACAATCAATGTTAAAAGAGCCATCTTTGATGATGCTATCTTCTAGAACCAGAGACTCATGCCAGCTGGACTGAAAGTAAATGTCCGCATAATCGATCTGGCGCGTAGCAATGCTGGCAAGCGTGTCAGCAATGTCTTGCTCTGTCAGACCATTTGGGGCAAGGAGTGCCTGTTCTATTTGGTTTGTGCTCATAGTTAGCTCTTTTATTTCCGTCTCAATTCATTTTGAAAGCGACTGTGTTGAGTCAGCGGCATATTCTGCCTTACTTGTTGGCTTTGTGACAAATCTATCTCTGTCACCAATAAGCCTACTTCATCCTGAAGCTGTTTATGGATACGTCCCCAAGGGTCAACGACCATTGAGTGTCCCCATGTTTTTCGTCCACATGGATGCGTTCCAGTTTGTCCGCTTGCCAAAATCCAACATTGTGTCTCAATCGCTCTAGCTCGCAATAGTATTTCCCAGTGAGCTTGCCCCGTCACAGCGGTAAACGCAGCGGGCACCACAATGATATCCGACCCTTCTTGACGCAATACTTTATAAAGTTCTGGGAAACGTAAATCATAACAAATACTCAATCCAACACTGCCGATATCAGTTTCCGCAACGACTATTTGATTACCCGCCATAAACGTATCCGACTCACGATAACTACCATAACCATCGGCTACGTCGACATCAAACATATGCAGTTTGTCATAGTGAGCAATGCATTTACCGTGCGGCGGCAATACAAGTGTTGTTGTCGTGACACCTTTTGCGGTTTGAATGGGCATGCTTCCGACAATTAGCGTTAACTGGTTCTTTCTAGCGATTTCACAGAGCCGCTGTTGAATCATGCCACTGCCAAGTGGCTCTGCATGTTGATGATAAGCTTCGCGACTGGAAAATAGCACTGTATTTTCAGGAGTAAGAACAAGTTTGGCACCTTGCTTGCTCGCTAAAGCACACTGTTTTTCAATGAAGTCCAAATTCGCGTTAATATCCGGACCCGAAGTCATTTGAATAATGCCAACACGCTCCATGTGTTTCCTCCCTATTCCATTATATTCGGTGAGTTATTTGGCCTGTTCACGCAGTTTTTCTGGCAGCTTGTATTCACCTTTACTTCGCGAAATTTCTTTCACCGTTGGTGAATCTAGTGGGCCTTTCACTTCATAATTGACTTGAGTGAAGACCTCAACCACCGGAGATATCACCGTAGAGATGGCCAAGACATACAAAGCAGTTTGAGGCGCAACGGCAAACGCGGTCAGCATTGGTAGGCCTGATGTGATGTCTGGTGTGAATTTCACTTCCGCATCAACCATTCTGCTGTTCATATTAGCGATGCCGCGGATTTGCATTTCCCCTGCTAACGCATCCATTACGATATCATTGGTGATAAACACACCGTCTTGGATTTTGCCCGTTCCCGTGATCGAGTTGAATGCCATGCCTTTATCGAATACGTCGGTAAAGTCGAGCTGCATCTTACGGATGATAGAATCCAAGCTAAACAAGCCTAACAAGCGTGCCGCACCACTAACTTCACTGATCACGCCTTTACCAAATTCCGTTGAGACGTTTCCTTGCAAGGTTTGTGTCTTCATTGACCAAGGTGCGCCGTCCCATTCCATATTGGCATTGATCTCAAATGGTGCTTGTTGAATGCCTGATGTAATACCAAAGCGCTCCATAAGATCGGTGTTGTTATCACCTTTCATTTTCATGGTTAAGTTGGAATGACTACTCTCTTTCGTCAGGTCCCACCAACCACTCATATCAATGCGGTTTTTGCCGCTACTAAAGGTGATATTTTTCCACTCCAAGCGGTTCTCGCGACGCTGCAAATCAACATTAACTTTGCCCACTTTGTAACCTTGCAGCCAAAAATCATCGATGTTCAAAGTTAAGTTTGGCATCTCTGCGTGAAACTTGCGGTCAAAATTGGTAATCAAAGGTGCGTTTTGATCTTCACTCGCAAAGATTGAACTGCGCTCTTTGGTCATCTCTTCAAACCCTGGGATGTACAGATGCAAGTGCTCTAGAGAGACCGATAGATCATAGGGTTTCAGATAGTTAGCTTTCCCTTTAACCTCTTGACTGTCCACATCGAGTTGCCAACTCAAATTTTTCTTGCTTGCTGAAAAATCCACATCATGAAACTCAATCCCACCGAGCTGTAAGTTTGGCGTTTCAACTTCAATGCGTGTCGGCAATGGAATGGTCGGCGTTTTCATGCTTGCCAAAACAGACGATGAAGGCTTGCTCTCAGAGACCTGCGCAAGCTCCGCCCATTGGTCTAAATTCAGTTCTTCGACACGCACCGAAGCATCGTGCCCGACAATAGGACTAATCCGGAAGCCACCTTTGCCAACCATTAAATGAGTCGCAGTCAGAACCGGGACATCGCCAGCGATATCTATCTCAGTTTGATACTTCACATTTGGGATCTGTAGTCGTGCTGAAATACTCTCTTGATTGCCAGATGCTTGCAGTTTCGCTTGTCCAGACTCGCCAATTTGTTTCGCTAAAGGATAAGGATATTGACTAGCCAGACGATTTAGCTGCGCCAGCACTTCAAGCTGATAAGTGAAACCAACATCATTGAGTTGCAAGTCAATGTCCATTTGCCACGGCGCATGGCCAGAAACAAGGTTTAACCAACGCTCACCGACATAGGGTTTGAGAGGCTCGACATCCCAATCTCCTAGTGTATTAATTGTCACGTTGTAGCCTTGCTCCGCACTCTCTCCATGGAAATCAAGAGAGATAGGCTGTTGTAATAATTCGGCCGACAAACCCGATGTGGTAACCACATCATTGTCGAAGGTGATACGCCCTGTGGCGTTTTCAAGCGTCATTGGCGGCGCTTCAATATCAACACGATTTTCTGTTAAATCGGCATAACCCCAAGCGCGAGACTCTTTCTCAAAATCAAACGGTATATTGAGTTGAAACTCAGAGTAAACGGGACCACTCACTTGCAGCGCTGTCAATGCGGCACCGACTGAATCCACTAATGGCGTCGCCATCATGTAGTCACGGACTTCATTACCCGGCGCGCTTGCTTTCGCTTCAATCTCGATGTGCCCACCTTCTGCCAACTCAGGGATTCGCCCAGTGATACGCTTGGCATGAACGCCATTTAGTGTGGCTGATTTTGAATCCAAATACATGGCATCATTTTCAAACAACAAGTCTAGCTGCAAATCCGTGATGGTTGGCCATGCAGTATCAAAGCTAAATTTCGCATCTTTTAATCCAACCCAAGCTTGGAACATGCCATTATGTTCTTTGTAAGGAAAATCACCTAACTCGCCATACCACAACAATTTTGCTGTGTTCACTTTACCGCCCTGAATCGCGGTCGAAAGATAGTCGGTCAAGTCTTGTCCAAGTGCCAGAGTCGGTAGATAGCGCCATGTTTCACCCGCGTTGTAGAGATCCGCTTCGGCATAAAACGATAAAAATGGGCTTTGTTCTTTTGGAAAATCAAGACGGAATGCCCCCAAGACTTGAAGATCAGGCGTTGCTGCCGTCACTTTATCCGCCCACAAACGCCAACCCGCATCATCTTGCTGCCAGATAATATCGACTTCACCTTGTTTGATATTCAGCGGAGCTTGGAATACATCGCCGTACGGAAAGACATCATCAATGACGGTGACTTTTGCTTTAGCTTGATTCACATCCCCCGATACGCTGCCCTGTACGTGATGAAACCCGGGTAGGAGCTCCCATTGTGTCATCGCGAGTTCATCCAGTTCAGCCGAGTAGCGTAAGGTGTCTAAACCACCGTTCATTGACAATCGGACATCTTCGACCCGACCTTTCGGTGCTAGTTTGTTAATAAGGTCACTGGTCGACTCTGACTCTGGAGCCAGCTTGATGAGCGGAATGAGTGCTTCGATGTCGAGCTGAGAGAGATTAAGCATCCAGCCGTTTGGTTGCCAATCAAACGCGACGTCTAGCTCTGGCCAAGGGGTATTATCGGTTCTGATCTGAAGTGAGTGGCCATTTACTTTCCAGCCTTGTTTATCTGGTCGAAGATTGAAAATTCCAGACTCAATAAACAGCTCATGATGTCCATCTTCATTCCACACCAACTCGGAAGGCAGCAATTCAACATAAGCATCATGCGGTTGGCTATGTTTGAGCGTTAGCCAAGTATTTAAGCTGACTTTACCCGACTCTGCTCCTGACTCTTCTTGCATGTAAGTGGTCAGCCAAGGTGTGACCGAGACATCTTGAGCACTCACGTAAAACTCACCAGATACATCGCGCAACGAGCCATGATCTTTAAAGTTAGCGCTTACTAACAATGAGTTCAGGCGAACATCGGCAATGCTAACCGTGCCTTCGGCTACGTGACGTTTCCCTTGATTGCTCCAACGAAGCTGCTCAATATCTAAACGGCGAGTTTCACCTGACACAGACTTATACCAAATCCGTGAATCGCTAATAGTGAAGTCTTCGAACTGACGTAAAAGAAGTGAGTCGAGTTGGTCAATGAGTTTCACTTCGCTCTTATCCACTTCAGGCTTCGGATCTTGACGATGAGAAGTCGGCAGAATGTCTACCGTGTGAATGTCTAAAGCGAGGTTATGAATGGTAAGGTCTGCAACTACAGGTTTAAGTTGAAAAAGAGATTGAATAAGGTCGAACTCAATTTGGACTTCTTCAACAGCGAAGCGTGCATCTTGCACGTTTGGTAGATTTGCCTCTAAACCCAGTAACGCAATTGAGGGATGATTATTGCGCCACGTCCCTGCGACATTGGCAATAGAAACGTCAAAACCTGTGCCTTGTTTGACCCAGGTTTTGATCTCATCTTGGAAATGGTTAAGTTGCGGCAGTGTGACGCGAAGCGTGGTTACTAATATGGCTAATAACACCAATACAGTAACTAAACTCCACGCACAAAAACGCCCAAAACGGTTAACACCAGAATTCACAAATGTTCCAAATTACATCATTACGACGTCAAACTGTTCCTGAATGTACAGGGGTTCAGCCTGAACTCGCACTTGCTTGCCAATAAATACTTCGAGCTCAGCCAACGCATGAGACTCATCGCCCAATAGCGCTTCAGCAACAAACGGCGATGCGTACACGACAAAATTATCGGCGTCGTAAGCACGGTTCACACGAGTAATCTCGCGTAATATCTCAAAGCATACAGTTTCGACCGTTTTCACGCTGCCACGGCCTTCACAAGTAGGACAGCCAGAACACAAGATATGTTCAATACTTTCTCGTGTGCGCTTACGTGTCATTTCAACTAAGCCAAGCTGGGTAAAGCCGTTGATGTTGGTTTTTACTCGGTCTTTCGCCAGCGCCGTTTCCAGTGAGGTAAGTACTCGCTGACGATGCTCTTCGGATGCCATATCGATAAAATCAATAATGATGATACCGCCGAGGTTACGTAAACGTAGCTGACGCGCAATAGCTTGCGTTGCCTCTATATTGGTATTGAAGATAGTCTCTTCGAGATTACGACGACCAACAAATGCACCCGTGTTGATGTCGATGGTGGTCATGGCTTCGGTTTGATCGATGATCAAATAGCCGCCCGATTTTAGCTCGACCTTGCGCTCTAAAGAACGCTGAATTTCGTTTTCGGTGTCGTACATGTCAAAGATTGGCTTGTCACCTTCGTAAAGCTCAAGCTTATCTGTTAACTCCGGTACATACTCAGAAGTGAATTCTTTCAGGTTTTCATATTCAAGGCGGGAGTCGACCATGATCTTATCGAGCTCTGTGCCAACAAAGTCACGCAGAATGCGTTGAGCTAAGCCGAGTTCACCGTAAAGTGTTGAACGCGTTTTGTATTTTGAGCGACGCTCCATGACTTTTAACCACAAACGCTTTAAAAATGCCGCATCTTGAGAGAGCTCTTTTTCATCAGCGCCTTCTGCCGCGGTACGAATGATAAAACCACCGTGCTCATCGCAGTAATGGTTCACCACCTTTTTCAAACGCTCGCGCTCTTTTTCACTTTCAATACGCTGCGAAACACCGACATGGCTGGCCCCCGGCATAAAAACAAGATAACGCGAAGGTAAGGTGATATCCGTCGTTAAACGCGCACCTTTCGTGCCGAGCGGATCTTTGACCACTTGCACAACAATGTCTTGTCCCTGGCGTACCAGTTCAGAGATATCACGGACTTGAAACTGCTGTTTTTCGTTTTCTGCCACACATTCGGTATGAGGAACAATATCTGACGCATGTAAAAACGCCGCTTTATCTAAACCAATGTCGACGAAAGCCGCCTGCATACCTGGTAACACTCGGCTTACTTTGCCTTTGTATATATTGCCCACAATACCGCGACGCGATTCGCGCTCGATATGTATTTCTTGTAGTACTCCACCTTCAATCATGGCCACACGAGTTTCACTCGGGGTCACGTTAAGCAGCAATTCTGCACTCATGTGCACACCTCAAAACAATTATAAAAATTCTTGAATTAGCTGATCGGTTTCGAACAAAGGTAAGCCTACTACAGCGTGATAACTGCCTTCGATTCGGATGACAAATCGCCCTCCGAGTCCCTGAATACCATAACTTCCAGCTTTATCGCATGGCTCTCCTGACTGCCAATATTGTTCGATTTCTTCGTGAGTCAGTGGTTTGAACCACACGTCAGTGGTAACGACCACTGAATGTTGTTGTTCCGATGATACAACGCTCACCGCAGTCATCACTTGATGACGACGACCGGATAAGTCAGTAAGCATACGCTTTGAATCTTCAAAACTTTTTGGTTTTTCTAGCACACGGTCATCGCATACTACGACCGTATCAGAGCCCAATACAACGGAATCAGGCTTAGCCAACGCTAAGCCTGCCTGAGCTTTTTCCAAAGAAAGACGCAACACGTAATCTCGTGCTTGCTCATGAGCCTGTTTGGCTTCCTCAATATCAGGCAATACGATCTCAAAATCATAACCCAGTTGAGCAAGCAGCTCTTTTCTTCTCGGAGAACCCGATGCGAGAACGAGAGATAAGCTTTTCTTCACCGCTTTACCTTACGTGCCATGCACGACGAACTCGTCGCATTAATAAAAACATCCATGGCCAAAGTATACAGTTTATTGCCGCCGTCCACAGAGATAATGGATTAAATACTACGTCCTGGTTCAAATATTCCCCACAGAATATCAAAACTTCCAATAACGCAGTAAAAAAGGCAATTAAAATCGACTGTTGCCACAATGCCATGTTGCGAATCAACAGGAAATTCAGCGCCACAAGGTAGATAACGATCGACATCATCATGCCACGAATTCCAAGCGTTGAGCCGATCAAGATATCCCACAATAAGCCCAACACTAGCGCAGTTCCGACGTTCACTCGGTGCGGTAGTGCCAACACCCAATAACACGTGACAAGGAACAACCATGACGGACGTAACACATCTAACACACCTGGCCATGGAATGGTTTGCAGTACCAGCGCAACGAAGAAACTGACGCCAATCACCATTCGGCTACTCAATACATTATTGGCCATCGGTTACCTCTTGTTCTTGCTCTAACCCTTCATCTACATTGGACCGCAGTACTTTGTGTTGACGGTCTTCATTCGGCCAAATCAGCAGTAGGTAGCGTAAGCGATCAAATTCCACAACCGGCTCAGCCTTGATTGAGGCGAACTCTTGACGCGTATCGTGATCCACATTGGTAACCGTCGCGACTGGATATCCTTCAGGGTAAATACCACCTAAACCGGATGTCACCAATAAATCACCAACCTGAATATCTGTGCTGGTTGGAATGTGCTCCAGTTGGATTTCATCCATTTCACCATTGCCCGATGCGATCACTCGGATATCATTGCGGATCACCTGGACAGGAATTGCATTTTTCGCGTCCGTTAGCAGCAGAACACGTGCGTTGTGCGCTGCGACAAACGTGACCTGACCAACGATGCCTTTCTCATTGATAACAGGCTGACCAACGTAAACACCATCAATACGGCCTTTATCGATCACCACTTGATGACGATAAGGTGAAGTATCAACCGCCATTACTTCTGTCACGACTTTCTTTTCATCACGGACAAATGAAGATCCTAACAACTTACGTAAGCGTTGGTTTTCTTCTTTATACTGGTCGAGCAAGATAAGCTCGCTTTTCAGGCGTAGCACTTCTCGCTTTAAGCTGCGATTGCCTTCAACCAATGCCTGATGAGAATTAAAACGTTCAAATACGCCATCGAACATACTACGAGGTAAATTCGCTGCGTACTGAATCGGTGCAACCATACTGTTTAGTAGGTATCGAACGTTGGAAAACGTATCTAGACGACTATCGGCCAGCATTAAGCTCGCCGACACGATGACAGCAAAAAACAGACGTAATTGCAGAGACGGACCTCTGCCGAAAATCGGTTTCATCTTGTTTTTGACCTGATTGCTTCCATGATTATTGAGCCTTACTTGGCAACCTAAAAATACTTAACTAAATACTTTTAGGTATGGAGCATGTTTGAATTACAGAGAGAGCAGAAATGAAGGTGAAGCCCGACATGAGCTTCACCTAAACCTTTATTCTTCAGAGAACAGATCGCCACCGTGCATGTCGATCATTTCTAGTGCTTTACCGCCACCACGCGCAACACACGTTAGTGGATCTTCCGCGATAACCACAGGAATACCAGTTTCTTCCATTAGTAGACGGTCTAGGTCTTTAAGTAGTGCACCACCACCGGTTAGTACCATACCGTTTTCAGAAATGTCTGAAGCAAGCTCTGGTGGACACTGTTCTAGTGCAACCATGACTGCTGATACGATGCCAGATAGCGGCTCTTGAAGCGCTTCTAGGATCTCGTTTGAGTTCAAGCTAAAGCTGCGTGGCACACCCTCTGCAAGGTTACGACCGCGAACTTCAATCTCTTGAACTTCATCACCAGGGTAAGCAGAACCGATTTCGTGTTTGATCTTTTCAGCCGTTGCTTCACCAATCAAGCTGCCGTAGTTACGACGTACGTAGTTGATCACAGCTTCATCAAAGCGGTCACCACCGATACGTACAGACGATGAGTAAACCACACCGTTTAGAGAGATAACGGCAACTTCAGTTGTACCACCACCGATATCGACCACCATTGAACCTGTCGGCTCAGATACGCGTAAACCAGCACCAATTGCCGCCGCCATTGGCTCGTCGATTAGGTAAACTTCACGCGCACCAGCACCAAGTGCTGATTCACGAATTGCGCGACGCTCAACTTGGGTAGAACCACAAGGAACACAAACAAGAACACGTGGGCTTGGCTTTAGGATGCTGTTATCGTGCACTTGCTTGATAAAGTGCTGAAGCATTTTTTCGGTTACGTAGAAGTCAGCGATTACGCCGTCTTTCATTGGGCGAATAGCGGAAATGTTGCCAGGTGTACGACCAAGCATCTGTTTTGCTGCGTGACCGACTGCAGCAACGCTTTTTGCAGAACCTACACGATCTTGACGAATAGCAACTACAGAAGGTTCATCAAGGACAATTCCTTGCCCTTTTACGTAAATTAGAGTGTTGGCTGTACCTAAATCGATAGATAGATCGTTAGAAAACATGCCACGAAGTTTCTTAAACATACTCTTCGCTCATCCTGCAAAAATATAGAAGACAAAAATTGCTCTAAATGTACCAATGCCTCGCTGTCACAGCAAGGTATTGGTACACAAACATGAGCAGAAAGCCTCAATTTCTTGCAGTTTCCTAACTTAAGGGCAAAAACCTAAGTTGTTACTGTCCGGTTAACCCTGGCTCACCACGGTAAATCACGCGATCGTTACCTCGATGAATACCAAAGGTGACGACGGAGGATGGGTTTTCTTCGGAGCCATCATTGTCCCAATCATATTTGAGCCATGGTAAACCATTTTCAGAGTCATCAAGATCTAACCAAACGCGCGTTTGCTGACGGTATGGTTCAGCTTGAGTTGCAGTAACAGATCGAGAAGAACCAGAAGACACTTCACCACCAGCTCCTAGTGTAACCGCTTTAGGATCAGCATCAGTACCTGTTGGCCAAATATGCCTTTCAGCGGCAGTGACACCTTTCACATCGGTTTGATTGTCATTAGGGTTGGCGATAAAGCGGCTACCATTCCAGTATTCGATTCTTAGAGGAATATGTAAGGTCGCACCCTGATTTCCACCAACATCATCTAGGCCTACACGACCAAAGCGGATATCAGGTTGCATAGAAAGAACTGGATTACCATACACCGATATAGGATCTGGCTCTGTTGCCACGCCAACCTTTATATCTGTCGCTTTTATGGTGTTGCCATTAAGATTAAAAGGTCCATCTTCGTAACCTGCGGCAGGAGTCTTTTTCATCCAACACAATCCTTCTGCCGAATTGCACTCTCCACTTAATGGGGGAGTCAGTGTGAAGCGTTGAATACTTCCCAATGCGTCTACCCAAGAAGGTGTTAAATTCCCCTGAGCATTAAACCGATTCAATGAATCACTCAACTCAAAAGATGCTACATGTTCTTTGTTGAAGTATTTATAATTTTCTACTGATTTTGGAAAATCCCCACCAGTCAATACCTCTACTTCATACCACATAGAATCGAAGTTTTGATTCATATAGTTAAAGCTTTGACTTCCAGCATAGTCCCAATTTTGCCCGCGCAACGTGTAGAACTTAGGATAGAAACGACCAAGTGTAATGGTCGCGGGCTGAATCAAGAATGAACTCTTACCAAGGTAGAGAGACGTATTTTCAACATCGCCTTTGGGCGCACTTATTGAAAATTCAAACGCACCTACCTCTGACACAGTTTGAGGAAATAACGTTTTAGCATCATCAGAAGCAATATGTTTATATGTGTCTGTGAGAAGCTCTGCTTTTTTTCCGCCAGCACTTATAGCGGGATACACAACTTCATTTGACACAACCATTTGTTCTTCTTCGTAGTTTTTAGCTGGTATATGACCTTTACCATCTTCACTATACTGCAAAGCAGTGATGCTCATAGTAAATTCCTCACCAGCTGAAACAAACCGACTATCACACCCAGAGTTAATACTGCTACACCGCCCACCTGCAGTTACTTGGAGGCGATGTGGATAACTCACAAATTTGCCAACACCCTCGGAATCTTGAATCCCCTCAACAGAAGCAATAAACGAAACTTGACCTACTTCAGGATAAGTAAACTTAAACTTAGCTTGCCCATTATCATTAAAGTATACATCCTTAAGGTAAGTACTCCCTTTCTCTGAAATAGTTTTGTCCGAGCTCCAAACCGGCGCAGTATCCCCCTCTCTCTTCATATAGTTTAACGTAACATCTGGCTGCACTATCGGAGCTACGGTATGCTTCATGCTCATATTAATATTACGTGTAGTATCGGTTGTTGAACTAGATGAGCAAAATTCAAAAAAGTTGCTATCTGAAGACTCCTTGTTAGCGATGACATCTTCAGCAACGATAGATAACGTATTGCGACGGAATTTAATCTTACAGTATTTGGCCGAAAGCTCACCACCATTAATTCGACAACGTGTATCCTCAAAACCGAACTGTGGAACCGAGCTGTGTGCAATACCCATAGTAACTTCACCCGCTCTAGAGCCTCGAATCTGAAGATTAGTAGACCCCTTAAAGCTAATTGGTGAACTTTGTTCCCAATTAGCAACATGATGCCCCGCACTGGGGGAAAGAGTTACGTGCAAATCTTCGGCATCGGTTATTGAGCCAGGATAAAGCGTATTACAGTCTTTATCCATACATGCCCTCAGAGTGACATCAGACGGCTGACATGTACTGCCAGAGCCGGAGTAATCAAACTCAAAATGATGGATACCTTCTGTAAGTGGCTGGAATTCGTCGGCACATATTTGGAAGTTATCAATTTCATGCACATTTTTTACCAAGCCAGTAGAACCCGCTACAGACACTCGAAATTCACTTGGAGCAGTCGATTGAGCAAAACCTTGCATGATATTGAAAGAATCAATAATGTCCTCCCAATCTAGGTTATAGCTTTTTAGTTTCCCTCTATCATCAACATCAACTTTGAGGTTACCTTGGTAGCTGGCTCTTTTGATAGAGACATAAACCCCGGCGTCTCGACCATCGATAGCCCGTGAATCAATAGTCATCCGATAACGGTGAATCTCGTCCTTTGACTCATCATCAAGCTTGCCAACGTTACTGTTCTTTTTAATAAAGCGATATCCACCGAACCATCCTTCAGGGAACGTACCTATACGATGGTTGTTCGTGTCAATATATTCACCAGGACCTTTTTTCTCACCCGATCCTCGTATTGTTATTGAATGATCATTCTGTCCAGGGCTACTATCAAGCGGATTTTTATCTTGATAATAACTGCCTTCATTAGAGAAGTTACCATACTCATCAATACCAAAAGCGATCCAACCTCCAGCAAACCCTTCGATGCCTCCGCCGTCAGGTTTCACGCCATAACCTAACGGCCCACCAAATGCACCAGTAGATGGTGGAACACTTGCATCCGAAAACACAATCGCTACCCCATCTGCACCAGTGTTGTTACGGTTACCATCGTACGCAAAATGGTCAAATTCAACTTCAATAATGTTGTTGCTTGATGGAAATATATAGTTGTATGCGCCAACTGCAGCTTGGCCCTGCACATTGTTGGTTATTCTCAAACGATTCTTGTGAATAAATGGTTTAGGCTCTGCACCACCCTGTCCATTATAATCACCGCTAAAGTAACCCATAGTTGCCCACTTTTGCTCAAGGTCAGATTCTTGAGCAAAGGCCTCAACATCAATACATTTTTTTGGATCAGGTAAAGTTGGTTCAGGCTCTGGCGGCGTAATGCCACAGTAATCATAAAAATCTCTATATTCTGAACTACTCACTAAATCAACAGGACATTTACCCTTCGATTGCTGTGCACTACATTTTGGATCGCTTAACCCACAATACGCAACGAGGTTTCCATCATAGGAATACGATGAATTCGCAGTACCGCAAAGGGTAGTATTATTAGAGAACTCAATGTACCTATTGCTTGGAAACTCTAAAGCCTTACTGTCCGCTAGGATTTTTGCTGCAGACAAAGCCATTCCTGCATTAAGAACACCTGCCGTGCCAAACACTGTTGAGTTCGTCACGCTCAGGTACTTTTTAGTGTTTACATCATCACCGATATAGGCGTTACTGATATTTGCCCCATTATTTTCACTTGATGCTGTACCACACACATAAGAATTACTAACTACCTCTAGATACCCCTTAACCTCAACATCACTTTTCACTCTTGAGCTATTGATCCGACCGCCATCGTTAGAACTGACGACTTCACCATCAACAAGGGAGTTTTGAACATCCACATAGCCTTTAGCTAAAACATCACCATCTATCTGACTACTTTCAACTAAAATGCCCTGATTGCTGCCTTGAGTATTATCTACATTGCCGCTCACGGAAGAATGGCTTACTTTGATATACCCTTTGCTTATAATACTGCCTGAAACATCTGAACCTTGCTGGATGACTACAGCGGGACTGCTATTACTATTTGTACTTACATAGCTGGCAACTTTAGTGTTAGTCAGTTCAATATAACCATCCGATGAGATTTGCTGGCTTACCTGATAATGATTAACCGTGACGGCCCCCTTAGCCGTAATATGACCACTCACAGACTTTGCGCTGGCACTGCCAGACGCATCAATATCTACCCCACCATTAGAGCTTGTGATACTGCCGTTAACCGAGCTATTGAAAGCTTCAATTTCTTGCTTCGCGATGAGATATGAGCCAACAAATGCATTATTAATACGAATACCACTATGACTGCTGTCAAGGTATCCATGGATAGCACCGTTTGAAACATCTACATAGTTTTTAGCGATAACATTTTGGCCGACATCGACATTGGTCAGCTTGACACCATCTTTGGTACTTCTTACCGTCCCTAGCACAGTCGAGTTAGATAGCTCTATATAGTTACCATTATCAATATGGCCATTAAGAGTCAGGTTAGAGGCAGCAAATGAATTTCCGTTGAGATCCAACGATAAAGAGTTGCTCGGGCTACCGATGGTATTATAACCGCCAAAACTCACGTATTTTTTTATACGCAGCCAACTGGTTTGGTTATTGGTTAAGATTTTATCGCCGGGATCAAGCGATAATCCCTTTGAGCAAGTGTAAATGGTTAAACTGTAGTTGTAACTGCCCTTCCCTGGACAAGGGCTATTTTTAGCATATATCTTTCCTTTCCAGCTATACCAAGGCGTGAGATCGAAAACAGTAGCAAAAGCATTTCCAGAAAAAAACAGCAATCCAGAAATTATAATTAGTATTCTTGTATTCATTTGTACTCCTTTACCCAAACCTCTTGCTGACGCTGTACCTGTATAACCCCAGAACCACACGTTGCCGTGGCCTGCACCTTAAAAAGAGATTCAGCGTCAGGGGTACCCTCATTGAAAGTACCTATATTTGTACATGCCATCGCATTAACCTTGCACCCACTTCCCACAGCTACCAGCGGAACGGCACCGCTGACCTCCCCACTACATACGGTCGCGATATCTGTTGTACTGGCATTTAACGGATACATCTTGGTCAATGCCCACTCATTTGCAGACTGAGCAACAAACCAAGCTTTTGTTCCCAAAAACTCTCTTGTTAATCCGCTTTGATTCGACCATGTCACTTTCATTAAAGAGGAAGCCAAATATCCCATTACAATAATGACGAATAACACGATGATTAGTACATTTCCGCTGGAGTTTCTTCTATGGGACATTGAGCACCTGCACATCTTGTTGATACACACTACGTTCACCATCCTGCTCAAACTCTAGATTTATATGAACTAAACCACCTCGTTGCAGAGTAGGCTCTAGATAACGCATACTACTTACGGACGTATCGACACTATCCGCAACCGTAATACCATTTCGCGTAACTTGCTTGGTATCAAAACAGTAGCGAACCTCCGACTTCTCTTGATAAATATAAAGACGGCTAGAAACAGAGGATCCCGTAATCGTACTTGCCCCCCCACTAACAACAAAAACCTTACCTGTTTTAGCTAAACCACCAATGGCTATATTTCGCGAAGAAGTTGATTGTAAATCTTCATATCGGCTCGGGTTTATCACAATCCTGCGATTCGCAGGAATAGGATTAAGCGTTGAGTCATTACCTAGCAAAAACTCTAAGTCATTATTCTTAAAAGTGTAAAAACCAGAATATTCAATCGGCATAAACTCTAGACAATTAGTTGTTCCTTTTGGCACATGAAAACTATTAGGTACAGCATGGCGGATTTCACGCGTCATCTTTTCTAAAACAAACTGAGCCTGTGTTTGTATTCGTTGGCGATCGATAGTATCAGCGTAACCTTTCATTCCTAACTGGACATACCCAGCTATCCCCAACATGATGAAGCTGCCGACCACAATCGTAACTATCATTTCCATTAAGGTGAAACCACGATCTTTCATCAGTAGTTCCCCTTAATAGCTGTTAAAGTAAGGGGCTGCGTGTTCCCCGCAAAAATCCTTAATGTTACTTTTTTGTATTCGGTTATTTCATCGGGAGCTTTATCCGTCAGATCATCATATGCAACACTAACTTCTAATCTAAAGTTTTTGTACTGCTCAGTACTGTCCGCACCAAGTACATCACTGATATTCCCTCTAGAGGCACCATCACACTGAGAAGCTGTTGTAGATGTGCTCCAACACCCGATATAGTCATCTACATCGTTGAAATCACTAGGCGTTGTTTCCAAGGAACCGTCTAGTTTTTTATCCACACCTAATTTATTTACGTCAGTGCAGCTCACTCCATTCTCACCACATCGAACAGTACCACCATCAAAATCGCTGTTTTCATCGAAGCCTCGCGCCAATATCTGTGACATAAAACCTTGGCCTAATGCGGCAGCGCGGGTTTGATAATGAGGGATGGCGGAATCTCGAATTTGAGGGACAAGAAAAGAAGTAAACGCCACCATCGCAATGCCCATTAAAACAATCGCGATGATCATTTCTATCAAAGTCATGCCACTAGATTTCTTCATGAGCATGTACCTTTTGAAACATAACCTTGAGTATTAACTTCAACTTGGCAGCGGCTTCGACCATGTTTATCTTCAATTAAGATGTTTACAGCACCACTTACAGGATTGCCGAGAAGGTTAAAATTAATTGTATTTGCGGCACCGCTGATAACGGAAAACTTTGCGGACTTATCGATAACCACGTCACTACGAGCATCTTGTGCACTGCCTGTTAGTGTGCAGGCAGCAACTGAACCAATGCATGAGCTAGAAACTTGCAAACGAAAATCATCACCTAAATTTGCTTCATCAATGTTCGATTGCATGCGATTCACCTGCACTTGGCGAATCACAGAAATCACGCGTTCTTGTAATGCATATGCAGAAAAACTGCCAGAGCCCATAAAACGGCTGGCTGCAAAAAGTGAAAGGATAGAGAGGAGAACAATCACGAGGATTAACTCCATTAACGTGAACCCTAATGCAGAGCTGCGAATTTTCATAACCCAACCTTAGGCTTAGAACAAGCGAGATAAGTATACGATGAAATTATGAGATTAATGATAGGTTTATAATTTTTCGATTCGAAGTGTGAACAGACGAACAAATAACCAATGTCTAGTTATTTTGCCCTTTTGAACGACCAATCTCTTCTTCAATTCGATCGTAAGTTTCTTTATTGCTCAATGTTTCAGAAACCTGCTCGGCGGTTTGCTTAGTTTGCTCCCACTTTGCTTCGTAAGTTTCTGGTTCAAAGCTGATAAATCTTGGTAATACCACATAACCGATCACACCCAAGATAATTAGCACAACCACAAACTCTATTGCACTAAGACCTGATGATTTACGCATATGAACTATTCCGAGATTAATCAAAATAAAGAGATAAAGGCCAGCCAAAACGACTGACCCTTACAGAAAAACTTAGCACTTATCGCTAACAATTACAGTTTTGGCGGCTTTATCTGCTGTACTACCCGTTGCCTCTATATAAGCCACATAACAACCAGTTGTTTTTTCTTCATTATCTAACTCTGTTACATCTAACTTCCAGCCTTCAGTATCTCTACCTTCAAATGTAAATGCTGTACTAGCATTAGTAAGCGAAAACTCTTTCCAATCATCAGCTAAACCTGTTACAGCAACATCTAAACCTCCCTCTGTTGGGTAGCCATATGCTAGTGCAATACCTTCAACGCTTGCTTTGGCATTACCTTTTTCTAACCCTTCAACACCCTCAACCGCAGCTTTGCCATATGTGATACCCGCAGCACCATCAATGGCACCTTTCAAACCTTGTAATGAAGCTTTGCGAGCATCATCTTGCAGGTTAAGGAAACGTGGTGCTGCAGTGACCGCTAGAATACCTAGGATTACAATTACCACTACTAATTCGATAAGGGTGAAACCACCTTGTCTTTTCATTGTTTACTCTCTCTATGTAAGCATGCAGTACAACTGCAAAGTTTTGTTTAGGTCACGCGACCATTTTGGATATTGTCAAAACGGTTTGGGGCAGCAACGTTCACTAAAACTGACCGTGAAGTGGATACTGTATCTACCGCTTGAGCAGAATGACGATTCGCCATTATTCAGTTCATGCTGCAATGAGAAAAACACATTATTGTTTACCCACTATTACAGCCTGTTACTTATGGTAATGATTGCATTATACCGACTTTAATTACCAATTATAGTGATTAGGTGTCAAAAAATTCACTCTGCCGACATTTCGACGTCTATTTTCAGTTGATTAGCAGTTAAGATAACTACAATCGACTGACCATTTTCATAAGTGTAGTGACAGACATAACGATCAGTTTTGATGGCTCCACTGATATCTATTAACTTGTTGGTCATTATTTTACGTTGGGGGTAATGCACCGCTAGCCAATAACCACAATCTAATACACCTTGCTGAGTAAAAGGAGACACTAACCCGCCCTCAGTCATAGTAAGGTTTAAGCCATCCATCAGCATATGTTCTGGCTCGCCTTGTACTAGCCAAGCTTGACGATAACGCTGAACACTATCTTGCATCCAAACTCTCGCTAACTTCGCTCCAGTTACTTGTGCTTGCTCGGTGACAGGACGTAATTTGACCGCCAAACCCACCGCCATAATCGTAGCAATAACCCCAAACACAATAAGCGTTGCTCGGCTTTGATTTTCAACCACGCATTAGCCGCCTTTGATAATGTCGAGCATTCCCCACATTGGTAGGAAGATACCCAATGCCAGCACCATGACCATGCCTGCGACAATCACCAAAAGTAATGGTTCTATTCTTGCGGTCAGCGTTTTTAGATCGTAATCGACTTCTCGATCGTAAAAGTCCGACACCTCCAGCAACAACTCATCAATACGACCAGTTTCTTCACCTACTGCAATCATCTGAATCACCAATGGGGTGAATATTTTACTGTTGATGGCCGTCACTGAAATGGTGCTACCCGCTTCAATTGCGGACTTCATCTCAAGAATTCGGTTTTCTAAAAAACGGTTCCCTAATGCTTCCCCGGCCAAAGCCAAAGACTGGTTAAGTGGCACACCTGATTTCAGCATCAACGAAAAGGTTCTGGCAAAACGAGAAAGCTGCGCACGATTAACGATATCGCCTACAATTGGCAGCCGAAGGCGAAACTTATCAAACTTCTCCCGACCATCAGCCGTCGCCACCCACGCTCTGAACACCGTAAACGCGCCAATCATTGCCACAACCAGCAACACCCAATAATTAACAAAGAAATTAGAAGTCGCGATCAAAATACGCGTCGGCAATGGTAGCTCAACCCCAAAGCGCGTGAACATCGATGCAAACTCAGGGATCACCAAGATATTCAATACAAACATGGCGATGGTGATAAAGATAATGACAAACGTTGGATAACGCATCGCCGCTTTAATGCGTTTGCGAGTCTCAAGTTCCTGTTCGTAGTAATTCGCCAGTTGCAATAGCGCTTGGTCAAGCCGACCCGTATTCTCACCGACGTTGATCATAGAAACGAACAGTGGGCTGAATACTTTACTGTGTTGCTGCATCGCAGAAGACAAACCTCGACCATTACTCAGTTCAGAAACGACATCTTCTAGCGCCTCTTTGAGCTGTTTGTTTTCGCAATTTTGCAACAAGCCACGCATAGAGCGCAGCAAAGGTACGCCAGCTTTAGTCAAACTAAACAACTGGCGAGAGAAAAGAATAATTACTTCCAACGGAATAGCAGGCACAAACAGCTTAGACAAGCTCACTTGACTTTTTGCCGACTCTTTCTCTAAACGTACATTGAGCGGGATGACCCCTTTATTCATCAATGCTTCCGCCGCAGCTTCTGAGTTCACTGCTTCGATTTTGCCGTTAGTGGATGAGCCGTCTAGCGTGCGGCCTTGATAACGAAAAGTTGGCATTCACTTACCTATATGAAAATGGGATCAGTCTTACCAGAAGCATCACCCTCACCTAGGGTCATCACTTCATCCAAACTGACGGTGCCTTGTAGCGCCAGTTCCATTGCAGAAGCAAGCAGTGGCTTATAGTTTTCTGAGCGGCGCGCGGCTTGCGCAAAGCCAACCGCATCATTGGCGCGCAATTTATCCATCATCTCTTGTTCAAGTTCGAGCATTTCAAACACACCGATTCGGCCTCGATAACCAGTCAAGTTACAGTTTTGGCAACCTGCGCCTTTATAAAAAATGGTGCTAACTTGATTTGGGAAACGCCCAGCTAACCACTGCTGGCGAGACTCATCTAAGTGGTCTTCTGTTTTACAATCGGGGCAAACTCGGCGCACAAGACGCTGCGCCACCACAGCTCTGACTGCACTAGCAACCAAGTAACCCGGCGCACCCATGTCGATCATACGTAACGCACTGTCGACAGCATCGTTGGTGTGGAGAGTACTCAATACTAAGTGACCCGTTAGTGCAGCTCGCAGACCAATTTCTACCGTCTCTTGGTCACGCATCTCACCAACAAGAATGATGTCTGGGTCTTGACGTAAAAAGGTTCTAAGAACACGCGAGAAAGTTAGATCGATCTTGCTGTTAACCTGTACCTGAGTGATGCGAGGCAGACGATATTCAACCGGGTCCTCTGCTGTAATGATCTTTTTCCCAGGTTCGTTGAGCTCACTCAATGCGCCGTAAAGCGTGGTGGTTTTACCGGAACCTGTCGGCCCGGTAACCAAAATCATTCCGTGCGGACGCGCCAACTGTCGACGCAAGCGAGCAAGCAAGTCTGGCGGCAAGCCTGACTCTTCTAACGGACGCAAACCAGCGGACTGGTTAAGCAGACGCATTACCACAGATTCTCCGTACTGCGTTGGTAACGTCGACATACGAATATCAATTGATTGGCCACGAACTTTGATATTGAATCGGCCATCTTGTGGCAAGCGCTTTTCAGAAATATCTAGGTGTGCCATCAACTTCAGTCGAAGAACCAAAGCCGATGCAATATTCACTTCATTTAAGAGCGTTTCATGCAATACGCCATCAATACGCTGGCGCAAACGCAATACTTGATCGTCTGGCTCAATATGAATATCCGAAGCTCCAACCTGTACCGCATCTTCAAACATGGAATTAACCAGCTTTACAACGGTAACCTCTTCACTATCGGCTTCATCAATACCGTAATCAAAGCTTTGTACATCTTTATGCTCTTCATGCAGCTGCTCAGCAAAGGAGGCTATTTCTTTAGTACGGCGGTAATAGCGGTCAAAGCTTGAAATGAGCTGACGCTCTGAAGCCACAATGAACTCAAGGTTGTATTGGCCCAACAAGTTCATCAATGATTCTTGGATGAACAAGTCCGCAGGGTCGCTCATAGCAACGCGCAGGGTGTCCCCATTTCGAGCAACGACCATCGCACGTAAGCGACGAGCGTGTACCTCAGGTAAAATCTGCACGGCTTCGGCATCCACAGGTGCACGACCAAGATCGATCAGTGGCAAACCAAGCTGCTGAGACAAGAAGTCCAACATTTGCTTTTCAGTAATAAAGCCAAGGTCAATTAACGCATCCCCTAACTTCTGCCCGGTACTGCGTTGTGCGTTTAGTGCTTGCTGGATTTGTTCTTCAGAGACGATACCTTCCTCAACCAGAAGATCGCCCAAGCGTTTTCTCAACTGAATTTTCATTGTGCGCTCTCCAACTCTTTCAAGATGTTCAAACGGTCACGGATAAATGCTTGCGATTGATTCGAAATGCCAACTTTACCCAGAGCTTGGTTGTAAGAGTTAATCGCGGCAGTAAAAGCCAGGGCGCGCTCTTGTTGAATAGCCAAACCTAACCACCAGCGCGCGTTTTCCGGCTCACGCTGAGTGAGGAGTTGATAGCTCTCAAGCGCAATGTCATTTTGCTTGTGTTTTTGTGCCAATGCCGCACGCATCGCCAAGTAATCTCGACTTGGTACTGGAGGCAAATGAACAAGCGGGCTCAGCGCCGCTTCAGGTTGATTAGCTTTCACTAACAACTTAGACAAGGCCAAGCGGAGTACTTGGTTGTTCGTATCTAGGTTGATACCTTCTTGAATAATCTCATATGCTTTACGCGTGTCACCTTTACCAAAGTACAACGCTGATAACTTTTGACGCGTGTCTGCATTCATTGGCTCATAACGCAACGCCTCGGCATAAGCCGATAACGCCGTTTGCATATCGTTAGCATCCAGTGCTTTTTCCGCTCGGCTAACCGCTTTAAGAGATAATTGGCGGTGAGTAAGCTCAACCTGCTCAATACGCATTGAGCTGTTTTCTGATGTTGTGTGGGTTACGTGATCGTATTGCTCCTCGCTCGGCATCGTTGCTAACTGCGCGAGTAAAACTGCATCATCAGAGGCGATATTTATCTCAGATCTTGGCGTGAACCTATCAGTCTCTTGCATGTGAGGCTGTTGCGCTACCGGCTGTGTGGCTAGTTTGGTGTAAACCACTTGAGTTGTATCGGGCGTCATTTTACTCGTTGGCGAGTGAGTGCGCTCCGATGAAACAATTGGTGAGACATTCACAGACGACAGTGGCATAGCGTCGGTTTGAAACTGTGATAGCTCGCCTGAAGGGACAGGACCGCGAGAGACCGCCCAGCTACCAACCGCAAGGCTTAACGAAAAACCGGCGACAAGCCAAAGCCAAGGTTTACTGCGTGAGACACTTGGAATCTCCGCACGAGTAAGCTCTGACGGCGATGTTTTTTCAGCAAGTTCTGATAATGCTTTATTGATGGCACTCAAGGTTGACTCCATCCCCAAAATACGGGTGTTTTAAACTTAGGTTTACGGGCATCAAACGTATCGTGCATAGCGGCGTAAACGTGATGATTTTTCAATAGTGTGCAACGCTCATTAAATGCAGCAAGCAACGACTTGTGGCTAATTTGGTTTATCAAGCGCGGAATCCCCATGGATGAACGCCAAATCGCTTTTTTCTGTTCAATAGAAAAAATGTGCGCCCCATTGCCTGCTTTATCTAAACGATTATTGATGTAAGCCACGCCTTCATCGATAGAGAGAGGACGTAACTGGCAACTAAACGTAATGCGTTGACGAAATTGCCTTAGCTCATGGTTAGCCAATCTTTCATCCAACTCAGGTTGTCCGAATAACACCAATTGAATGAGCTTATCTTGTTCCGTTTCTAGATTGCCAAATAGACGTAATGTTTCTAAAGCTTGTGGGGAAAGAGCTTGCGCTTCATCAACGATCAAGACGGTTTTCTTTCCCAAGTAATGTACTTGAATCAAGTGCTCTTGAATGAGGGAAACGATACGCAGCGGATCATCGTTCTCGATACCCAACTCTCTGGCGACAGCAAACTGCAACTGTTCCCCATTCAACACTGGATTGGGTAAGTAAATAAGCTCAACTTCAGATTCAATCTGCTCGATCAGCTTACGGCATACCATGGTTTTTCCAGTGCCTACTTCTCCCGTCACCTTAATCACCCCTTCTCCCATTTGCACGGCAGCTAGGATGGTTTGGATCGCCTCATAGTGAGGGACTAACCCCAAGAACATTTCTGTATTTGGGGTTAACGAAAAAGGCTGAACTCGGAATCCAAAGTGTGACAAGTACATACTCGAATCACAAACCTATTGAAAAACAGAACCTTTCCCAGCGCTTATTGCGCATCTGGGAACCACTCTTGCAGCAGATCACGAGAGCGCTCTAGCTCTTTCTGCCAAGAGTTCACGCCAACTACGGTCGGTTTTAGCAAGATGACCAATTCTGTTTTCTCAGTTACGTTATTCACGTTGCGGAACAAATGCCCCAGTGCTGGTACATCGCCCAAAAATGGGACTTTAGAAACAAGCTCACGATTTTGCTGTTTCATCAACCCGCCGATAACCACAACATCGCCATCTTTAGCACGAATAACCGAGTCTGATTCACGAATAGAGCTTTTCGCTAATGGCAGTTGGATGTTTTGGAAATCTCCGCCCAAGTTCAATTGCTTCACTTCTTCCGTGACTTCAATAACTGCGGGGTGAACATGCAGGAACACATTGCCTTTGTTATCAATTTGCGGAGTCACATCGAGGGAAATACCCGAGAAGAATGGCGTCAGTTCCACTTCAGGAACCGCATTTGAGTTTTCACCGTTGCCTGCATTGCTCGATAGCTCTGTAACAAAGTACTCATCGGTACCGACCTTGATGACAGATTTTTGGTTGTTGGCAGCGGTAATACGAGGGCTCGAAAGGACGTTCAAGTCACCTTGCGTAGACATGAAGCTCAACACGGCATTGAAGTTACCATCCGAAATCGTCACGTTGGTTTGACCGCCCAATAGCGTGCCAATCGCATCCAATGGTGGTAATGTCGACGCAGGGCGGTTGACTACGATACTACCCGAGTTACCAATTGACGCCGATAAGTTTGACCAGTTGATGCCTTGTTGGTAGCCATCATTCAACGTCACTTCTAGGATTTTAGCTTCAAGAATGACCTGGCGCTGCATGCGCTCCTGCGATACACCTAAGAACTCGCGTACTTCGCGAATATCATCTGGAAATGCTCGAACCGTAATAACTCCCGCTTGTGGCGTTACAACCACACTTTGCCCTTTGCCTGAACCAATTAGATTCGCAACAGCTTGCTGCAGCATCGGCCAGAAGTCACTTTCAGTGATGGTTTCAATGCGTGTACCACCCGTAGATGTGGTCGAGCTATCGTTGTTGTTTCCATTGTTAGAGTCTGACGAGTCAGAACTGTCTGAGCTACCACCAGAATTAGACGTACCAGCCGAGGTTACAGAGCCCGTAACAATACTGGTTAATGAGCGACCAGAACGCTTGAACTGTAGATAATCGACTGGAATGGTCACAGTACGCATACCTGCTGGGTAGATTTGAATAACTTTGCCAGACTTCACCACGTCATAGCCATACATATTCTGTACGACATTCAGAACTTCATCCAATGTCACATCTGACAAGTTGACGGTGATATTACCTTGTACCGATGGGTGAATCGCCACACTGTACTCTGTGCCTTTAACCAACGAGGCGAAAAAGCTTCTTGCATCAACCGCATTCGCTTGAATACGAAAACGCTTCGAGGTGCCTTGCTCTGATGCAACGTTCGAGTCTAAATTTGGCATCAAGTCTGCCTCAACAGAAGAAGGGATTTCTTCCAATGTGCGGCTGTTCGCTTGATTGATTGATTCATTGAGCGCTTCTTTAACTTCCACTGGATTCCGATGACCCATTGAACATCCCATTAAAGAAGCAATCGTTATTCCTACAACTAATTTGCGCATATCTGATCGGGCTCTGGTTATTATTGTTTTACGTTTAAATCAAAAAGCTCTAGGTCCCACTGACGGTTACCACGCTTTAAAGTTACAAATTCACTATTAATGCTCGCGACGCGATAACCTTTAAATAGCTCGCCTTTTTCGACAAGTTTGTTATCCATAATCGCGATACAATCAGTACTTGGCTTACACACAATACTGTTGAGCTTAGGCAGTCGGTACCGTTTAACTTTTGGTTTCGCTGACGTTTCAACCGCTGGTTTTTCCCAACCAAGTGGGGCCGTTGGGTCTTGGTTTGCCCAAGCGGTTCCTGCCGCTGCCATAACAAGCAATGAGATGATGAGTTTGTTAACCACCAATAAACTCCTCTCTAGATCCTAGTGTGTAGACTTCTAACACAAGCTTCGCTTTCGGGTACTCTTCGACTTTATAACTAAAGCTGCGCCAGTAATAACTCGCAGGAAGGCTCTCCAATTTATTCAGATAATTAGCAATAGAAAAATAGTCACCAGTCAGTTCCATACGAACAGGATGCACGTAGTAACCAGAGTATTGCGATGCTTCTTTATCTTCCGTTATTGGCTCAGATGGCAAGGTTTGCAGAGACAAAAGGTGAATGCCACTTTGCTGCTCCAACACATTTTCAAGCAGCTCAGCCATTTGCGAAGGTGTAATAAGATGCTCGATGATCTCCGCTAATTGCATCGAAAGATGCTGACTCTCAGCTAACAGATTAGATATCGCGCGATCAATCTCAGCATTTGGATCTTTCTTAAGTTGCGCCTGAATACGTAGCGTATCGATTTCAATCTTTTGATTGGCTTGCTTTAAATTACTTAGTTGCCTCTCATTACTGATGATCTCGTTAAGCTTTGGCTCCAATACCAGCGTAAAGAGCAACATGATCACGACAACTAAACCGCACAATGCGGTGAGCACTTTTTCGCGCGTACTCATTTCGCCAAAGCGCCCTTCTAATGAGAGCCAGAATTCGTTCATTTCTCTTTATCCTCGCGCGTTTTTAGTTCAAACGTCACAATATCCTTATCATTTCGACCTATTTTGACGTCGTCAAACGTTCGACCAACCAAGCTAATTTCGTTTTTAAATTGGCTAACCCAATTTGGCACTGAGCTCGGTTTTTTCGCTAGCCCCTTCAGGTCTAAGGTATGGGTATTGATTCGAATTTCGGACAAAGAAATTTCTTGGTTTCCTAACTTCGCTAATGATTGCATCACGCCAGAGTAACCCGTGCGCTGCGAGTCATCGTATTTCCCGACAGCTTTAAGCGAGTCTCGCTTCGCCTTGACTTCACGCTCTAAGCGGGCTTTAGCTGCCAGCTTATTATTGTCAGGTTGATGTTTACGTAGCTTGACTTGATAACGTTCAAGCTCTGACTTCATGATATCGCCTTTACTTTTTACAATAGCAATCTCATCTTCCAAACCGCTGCTCTGCCAAGTGACATAACCGTAAGAAAATAGAATTGCAGCCGCCGCAACGCCCCAAGATAACGCGATATTTTTTAGCGTCAGGAGCTCTTTTTTCGGTTTTAAGTAATCGGGATATAAGTTGACGCGTCGAGTATTTGAAGTAGCCGCAGTGTCAGCCAAAACATGTCCTGATAGCTCATGTTCTGGTGGTAATAACGGTGAAACCTTAGTGCTTAAACGGTAATTAAGAGCCTGAACAAGCTCGCTCTCATCCTCTTCATCGCAGCACACTTTCAATTGATGTAATTGCACATGGCGTAACTGAGATGAAAGATAATCAATCGAACGTTGCAGTTCTAACGACAGACTGTCCATCTGTAAATCGCTAGACGGAACCCCCGTTAATGGTGGCGTCACACTGCGAATAGAGCGGTGGAACGCAATAGTATTTTCGACAAAAGCGCTTATACGGAAATGACCACGCACACTGCGTTGTAATAATAGGAAGTTTCCTAGTTCACCCGCAGTCTCTCCCCAAATATCGTCTTCAGGAAGAATGGCTTCTAGTGGTAACTGGGCTCGGCTGGCCAGTAACACAATCTTATCCAATATTTTTCGCGATAAGACGTATGCTTGCACTTTGGTTGAATTCGGTAACTCGACCGCATCGGCAATAATGTCGATGGCACGCTCAGAGATCAGTTCTTTCAACAAAAACGGTAATGCAGCTGGCCATTCTTGACGCGGCATGACCGGTTTGTCAATTTGGTACATCTGGTAATAGTTATGAGAAAGAATAACCGTTAATGAATCATACGCACTCGCTGCAACGCTCAATGCTTGCTCAACGGCTTTTTCCCAATTGGACTCAGAAATATCAAATTGGTATGGACGACTACTTTTGATTGAAGATGATAAATAAACGGCGTCTGGCTGAATAACCAAAAAGCAGGAGCGACCACCACTAGATGATCGCTTAAGCTTGTCGAATAGTGCTTTGAAATCCATGATTATTATCTTTATTTTTTCCGCCAGCGATTTCGTCTTCCCAATTTAACTTGGGATTCTGATTGAGAATTCGGCAACGCTTGGGGACGAGGAAGAAACTGCTGCTCCGCAGAAAAGTAACGCCCTTGCCCACCATAAACCCCGAGCTCAATTAATGTGTTGAGCTCGTTCTGATTCTCAATTCCCACTGCTATAATTTTAGTTTTACTGTTTGCCGCCGCACCTAGCATACTGCGGACAAATAGCTGGTTTTCATGTCGTTGGTCGATTTTTGCTACTAAACTGCGATGAAGTTTAAGGTAACGAATGTCCACTTCTTTTAAATAGTGAGTGCTGACGATGGTACGCCCAGCCTGCCCAACCATTAAGTGGCACCCTAAACCGGCCAGCATTTTAGCGACTGGTCGCATAAAGTCTAAGTGTCTTACAAATTGTGCTTCAACAAACTCAAAACTGAGACACTTTCTCTGCTCACGTGACAACTGTAAGAGTTCATCACGAAACCATTTAAAGTACTCTCGGTTAGAAAATGGCGTTACATTCAAATTGAGCGCATACGATCTTGAGTTATCAAAATTATCCTTAAACTCTCTTAAGAATTTATTAATAACCGACTTATCCATTTGCGCTTCATAACCAACCTGTCTGATCGCAGAAATGAACCGAGACGCTTTAACAATCCCATTCTCAGGATCGCGAATCCGACATGTTAACTCTTCATATAATGATTTTTTATGCGTCGCGTCACTTATTGGGTGCACAGATTGTGCGTAGAGTATCACACTTTCAGGTGTAAGTGCTGTGTCAAATAACGTTCTCCACCTCACACTTCCGCGAGCTTCTTCATCGTGGTTCCATTTTTTGAAGCGACTCCAATTATTGTTATTTTGTAGTTGCGCACTACGCAAAGCAGTCTCGGCTTCATCAATGATTTGGCTGTGTCGCTCACCTTCTTTATAAGTGGTGATGCCAATATGGCACCAGTTGTCTGGATCAAGTGGCTCTGGCGGCATTAACTTTTCTAACTGGCGAATGCATTGCGAGGCAAGGTTAGCCACATCTTTCGCACTTTGGTGCGGTAGAAAAAGCGCAAAATCAGCATCGTAATAACGGGAAAATACAACATCTGGGTATCGTTGAACTAAATTGGACAATAAACTCCCAACTTCAACAATAAACTCATCCGTAATTTGCTTATCTTGCTCTTCTTCAACCAGTTTCCAGTCTTGAATACGCACTAGCAACACGGCGCCGCGAGCCCCACTTTCTAGTAACGCCGATTCCAACTTGCTATCAAATAACACTCGGTTAGCGGTACCGGTTAGCTTATCAAGGAAGGTTTGAGTTCGAATAAAGGTATCAAATCGGCTTCGCTCTTGACGCGCATCTTGTAACTCTTCGATTAATACATCGAGCGCTTCACTGGCGGTGTAAGGCCATTCTTTTTTGTCACCTTTGGCATACTGCTCCACCCTACCAGCCAGGATCATTCTGCCTCGCTCTTCGAGCATTTCGGAGCCTTCTAATTGCTCCTTAAGCCATGCCACGCCGCGCATTAAGCAGAAGATGATCAATACAACGGCAAGCGTGATCGACCAAAGCGCCTGCATTGAGTAGCTGTAACCTAAGTAAGGGGGAATTGCTTTAAAGTGAATCGTGTAATCTTGATTGTGAGTCAGCTGATACTCTGCCTCAAACAAGACTGACGCTTCCATTTGATGAGAAGTATCTTTGAAGCGATAAACAACGGCGTTGTTGGTCGACAACGTCATTTCGACAATATTGGAAGCCTGCAGCATTTTCGGCATCCAGCGCTGCATAGAATAAGCGGCGTCAGGATCTTCCATCTCCTTGTCGACCACCTCTACGATCCCTTCTAAATAATGGGTGAGATATTCCTGCCCAAGACGTTTAAAAGAGAGGGTGCCACCGACAAACAAGATAAACATGGCGCAGATAACGATCATGGTGACAAAGGCCACCAGCCGTGTGCTTAACTTAAGAGTTGGGGTATACCTCATGAATACCAAATTCCTTTTTTATTCATCATATACCTTATTGAAATATTTATACTTGATAAGAGTTCATCAAACAATCGGATTAGTCTGATAGTGAGAGGCTGGAGCATAAAGAAAATCACACTCATTGATAAGTTTTATTGTTACGCCTAACCTTGCCAAGATAAGCCTGTGAGATCATCAGATTGCGACAATAAAAAAGGCCGCGATATTCGCGGCCTTTTCGATTCAAGCATAAGCAGAATTTAGAACGGGATATCGTCGTCAAAATCCATTGGTGGCTCATTGTACTGCTGCTGTGATTGCTGCGGAGCCTGTTGTTGTGGTTGCTGTTGCTGAGGCGCATTGTACTGCTGCTGAGCTGGCTGTTGAGGCTGACCCCATCCACCTTGTTGCTGCTGTTGACCGCCCATTGGTGCGCCGCCACCTTGAGCACGACCGCCAAGCATTTGCATAACACCATTGAAGCCTTGAACAACGACCTCAGTTGAGTAGCGATCTTGGCCACTTTGATCTTGCCATTTGCGAGTTTGCAGTTGCCCTTCAATGTAAACTTGAGAGCCTTTACGCAAGTACTCACCTGCTACTTCCGCAAGTTTGCCGAACAACACAACACGGTGCCATTCCGTTTTTTCGCGCTGTTCGCCAGTCGCTTTATCACGCCATGAATCAGAAGTTGCAATAGTAATGTTTGCTACTGCACCGCCATTCGGCATGTAACGAATTTCAGGGTCGTTACCTAGATTCCCCACCAAAATAACTTTGTTAATTCCACGGCTGGCCATGATGTGCTCCGTTTCACTCTGGATATATAAAATTTTAGCGCATTAGAATAGCACGCTTTAATGTTTTGATTAAAGTCTAATACCATTGTGATCTATTGAGTCACCCTCTTGAACCCAAATCGTATTTCAACTTACGTGTGTAGCATTTTTGATTCGCGTTGCAGACATCGTTTCGTGAAGCTTTGAATTCGAACGCATTTATTCAGTAAAGCGATGGTTATGGCCTCTCTTTAATGCCAGTTTATGGCTTCTATTGAACCCAGGGAGATTGGAACACGTGAGAAAGTCGGCTTACGCAAGAAAGCTATTTCTGATCAGTATGGAAGATAATGCGCAAAAAAAAGTGGCGGCACTCGAAAAGTACATTGATATGAGCATCCCGATGATTTCAACCGAAGCACTCATGGAAGCCAAGCCACAACACCGTAATAAAATTCTACTGATCGACTTCAGTGAACATAAATCACTTGTTCAATCGATCAAAAACTTGCCTCTTGTATGGAAAAACTTTGAAACCGTTGTCTTCAACGTGCCTAAAAGACTAACCACGGATGAACTTCTTTCATTTGGTCAATTAAAAGGTGTGTTTTATTCTGAAGATACGCTAGAGCAAATTGGAGAAGGGTTAAAAGGCATTGTTAACGGTCAAAACTGGCTGCCGCGTAATGTAACCAGTCAACTTTTACACTATTACCGCAATGTCATTAATACTCATACTGCACCAGCTACGGTAGACCTAACCATTCGTGAGCTACAAGTACTGCGTTGCCTACAAGCTGGCGCCTCGAACAGTCAGATGGCCGAAGAGTTATTCGTCAGTGAATTCACCATCAAATCGCACTTGTATCAGATATTCAAAAAGCTATCCGTAAAGAACCGAGTACAGGCAATCGCCTGGGCAGACCAAAACTTAATGTCGTGATGCAATGTGAGCGGCTCTGATAACTGAAATGACGAGTCGCTCATCTTTTTTCCGCACCGAGTCTCACATTTTTTCCTACTTTATTCATGATTCATTGATACCTCTCGTGTTAAAGTTATGCGCAGATTCTTGATAAAAACGAGATAGGATATTCCCCCAATGATAAAAAAATGTCTGTTCCCTGCTGCAGGCTATGGCACACGCTTCCTACCGGCAACGAAATCTATGCCAAAAGAGATGATGCCAGTCGTGAACAAACCGCTTATTGAATACGGTGTCGAAGAAGCAATCCAAGCTGGTATGAACGGCATGTGTATTGTGACAGGTCGTGGCAAGCACTCGATCATGGACCACTTTGATAAGAACTACGAACTGGAACATCAGATTAGCGGTACCAACAAAGAAGAGCTGTTGGTAGATATCCGTGAAATCATTGAATCTGCAAACTTCACTTATATACGTCAACGCGAAATGAAAGGCTTGGGCCACGCGATTCTAACTGGACGAGAATTGGTAGGCGATGAGCCATTTGCTGTTGTTCTTGCTGATGACCTTTGTGTGAACGAGCAAGAGGGCGTACTGGCTCAGATGGTGGCACTATTTAAGCAGTTCCGCTGTTCTATCGTTGCAGTGCAAGAAGTACCAGCCGAAGAAACACACAAATACGGCGTTATCTCTGGTGAAATGATCAAAGACGACATCTACCGTGTAGACGACATGGTAGAAAAACCAGAGAAAGGCACGGCGCCTAGCAACCTTGCTATCATTGGCCGCTACATCCTGACTCCCGATATTTTTGAACTGATCGAAAACACTGAACCTGGTAAAGGTGGTGAAATTCAAATCACGGACGCGCTGCTTAAACAAGCAAAAGCGGGCTGTGTATTGGCTTACAAATTCAAGGGCAAACGCTTTGACTGTGGTAGCGTTGAAGGTTACATCGAAGCAACTAACTATTGTTTTGAAAACCTGTATCTAAAAGATGAAAAAACCTCTGAGCTAGGTAAGCACGCAACACAAAAAGCAGTATAAAGCATCGTCTTAGTACGAAATTACTGTATCGAAAGCCCAGCACAACGCTAGGCTTTTTACTTTACTGTTTTTTTATCCAGTAATTTTCTTTGCACATTTCTCACACTATGTAATACTTGCCCCACTTGGTTATACATAGAGCAAAAACGATGGATAAAATAGAAGTTCGCGGTGCCCGAACCCATAACCTTAAAGACATTAATCTTACAATCCCTCGCGATAAACTGATTGTCATTACTGGACTAAGTGGCTCCGGTAAATCCTCTCTCGCTTTCGATACATTGTATGCAGAAGGCCAACGACGCTACGTAGAGTCTCTCTCTGCCTACGCTCGTCAGTTTTTGTCTCTGATGGAAAAACCCGATGTCGACCACATTGAAGGGTTATCACCCGCGATTTCTATTGAACAGAAATCTACTTCTCATAACCCGCGTTCAACCGTCGGTACAATTACCGAAGTCTACGACTACTTACGTCTATTGTATGCTCGTGTGGGCGAACCCCGCTGTCCAACGCATCATGCCCCTCTTGCCGCGCAAACCATCAGCCAAATGGTGGACAAAGTCCTAGAGATGCCGGAAGGCAGCAAAATGATGCTATTGGCGCCTATTGTCAAAGAACGTAAAGGTGAGCATGTTAAAACGCTTGAGAACTTAGCGGCTCAAGGCTTTATTCGTGCGCGTATTGATGGAGAAACTTGCGATCTTTCCGATCCTCCAACCCTTGAGCTACATAAAAAGCACACCATTGAAGTCGTGGTAGACCGCTTTAAAGTTCGTCCAGACTTACAACAGCGCTTGGCCGAATCTTTCGAGACCACGCTCGAATTATCAGGCGGAATTGCGGTTGTCGCGCCAATGGATGGCGACGGTGAAGAGATTATTTTCTCCGCCAACTTCGCTTGTCCACAATGTGGTTACAGCATGCAAGAGTTAGAGCCGCGACTTTTCTCATTCAACAATCCTGCTGGTGCATGTGGCACTTGTGATGGCTTGGGTGTTCAACAATACTTCGATCCAAGCCGAGTCATTCAAGATGATTCATTAAGCTTGGCACAAGGTGCGATTCGCGGTTGGGATCAAAAGAACTACTACTACTTCCAAATGCTCACCTCATTGGCCGATCATTATGGTTTTGACCTCCATGCCCCTTTTAATTCTCTGCCAAAGAAAACGCAAGATGTCATTCTAAAGGGCTCAGGTCGTACTGAGATTGAGTTTAAATACATCAACGATCGTGGCGATATTCGCGTTAAACGCCATCCATTCGAAGGTATTCTGAATACCCTAGAACGTCGCTATCGTGATACAGAATCCAACTCTGTCCGTGAAGAGCTTGCAAAATACATCTCCACTAAATCTTGTTCAAGCTGTGGCGGTACTCGTCTACGCCTTGAAGCACGTAACGTGTTTATTGCTGATACGACACTACCTGAGATTGTTGAACTCAGCATTGCTGATGCATTGGAATTCTTCCATTCCTTGAAACTGGAAGGTCAACGCGCCCAAATCGCTGAAAAAGTGATGAAGGAAATCAACGACCGCCTGCAATTCTTAGTTAACGTCGGTTTGAACTACCTAAACTTATCACGCAGTGCAGAAACCTTATCAGGCGGTGAAGCTCAACGTATTCGTTTAGCAAGCCAAATTGGGGCGGGTCTTGTTGGTGTGATGTATGTTCTGGACGAACCGTCGATTGGTCTCCACCAGCGTGATAATGAACGCTTATTAAAAACGCTCACTCATTTGCGCGATTTAGGTAATACCGTACTTGTGGTAGAACACGATGAAGATGCGATTCGCTGTGCAGATCATGTCATAGATATTGGTCCTGGTGCTGGCGTACATGGTGGTAATGTTGTTGCGGAAGGCACCATGGAAGAGATAGTCGCGAATCCGAATTCTCTGACAGGTCAGTACTTAAGTGGTGTTAAAGAAATCGCAGTACCGAAAGATCGCACGCCGCGAGATCCGAAAAAAACGGTTGAGCTATTAGGCGCTACAGGTAATAACCTTAAAAACGTTAATCTTTCAATTCCTGTTGGGTTATTCAGCTGTATTACAGGAGTATCTGGCTCAGGTAAATCAACGCTGATTAATGATACTTTCTTTAAAATTGCGCATACCCAACTTAACGGAGCGACAACGGCTCAGCCTTCACCTTATAAATCGATTAAAGGTCTAGAGCACTTCGATAAAGTCATCGATATCGATCAAAGCCCAATTGGCCGTACACCTCGCTCTAACCCTGCAACCTATACGGGGATCTTTACACCAATCCGTGAACTGTTTGCAGGCACACAGGAGTCGCGTTCTCGCGGTTACAAACCGGGCCGTTTTAGTTTTAACGTACGCGGTGGTCGTTGTGAGGCCTGTCAGGGTGACGGTGTTATCAAAGTAGAAATGCATTTCCTACCAGATGTTTATGTGCCATGTGATGTGTGTAAAGGTAAACGCTACAACCGCGAAACGCTCGAAGTACGTTACAAAGGTAAAACTATTGATGAAGTGCTAGAAATGACGGTCGAAGATGCACGCACCTTCTTCGATCCAGTTCCTGCCATCGCTCGCAAACTACAAACACTGATGGATGTGGGTTTGTCGTACATACGATTGGGTCAAGCGGCAACAACACTCTCCGGTGGTGAAGCACAGCGTGTGAAACTGGCGCGAGAGCTATCCAAACGTGATACAGGAAAAACCTTGTACATTTTGGATGAACCAACAACCGGCTTGCACTTCCATGATATCCAGCAGTTGCTCACTGTACTGCACAGGCTTCGCGACCACGGAAATACTGTCGTGGTGATCGAGCATAACCTGGACGTCATTAAGACTGCGGACTGGATTATCGATCTTGGTCCTGAAGGGGGTCAGGGTGGCGGCGAGATAATCGCTCAAGGCACTCCGGAAGATGTGTCGCAAATCGAGGGTTCGCACACAGCTCACTTCCTCAAGCCTATGTTGAAGTAGAAAAAACAGGTAAAGTATCGAGACCAGCAAGTGCTGGTCTTTTTTCATTCAAAACAACGCAATAACTATGGCTACTATACATGTAAGTGGAACAAAGCTTTCTCCCGAAAAAGTACAGGTTCCCCTCAATCGCAAGTTTCTCATTGCCTTGGCAACACTATTTGTGTTGGCAATGCACTTTTTCATGCCCAACCCCGGCGGTTCGGGGCTTTCGCTTTCGTTCAATGCGACAACTTGGATTGCTTTTAGCTTTGCATTAGGCATTGGGTGTTACCAACTAGCGAATAATCGAGTGCTACGTTACTCAAAACTAACCATCGGCTTGTTCATTAGTGCTCTTATCATGACAGTGCCCATTCTGTACCCAAATGCGAATAGCAGCTTGGCAGCCAATAAGCTCATAGGCCTGTGGTGTGGTGTCCTGTTCTTTATTGTTTTACAACAATTTCATTTCAGTAATAAACATCGCCAACGCCTATTATGGTTCATTGTCCTTGCGGTTGTTATCGAAGCCATTTTTGGTTTGACACAATATCTGTATCTCAAACCAGGCAATCCGTTTGGTTACGACACGGTGGCCAATCGTCCTTATGGTATTTTCCAACAGCCCAATGTAATGGCCAGTTTTCTTGCGACAGGGTTGGTGATTGCCAGCTATTTACTTGCACGTCAGCCCTACAAATACGATCGTAAGTTAAGCGATGTTTACCTTCTCTATGCCGTACCAGTTTTAACTTTACCACTAATTGTGGCGTTGGCTTCACGCACTGGTTGGTTAGCCTCGGTCATCGCCGTGTTGTTGGTCATTCCATACATGTACCGCTTTGCAACCAAAGGGCGCTTTATCCGCTGGGTTGTGTCACTTGTAAGTGGGCTCTTACTCTCAGTCGTTGTCATGCATCTTGCCTTTCCTGATGGAGGTGGGTTAGCCGCAGAAAAAGTAAATATGGAGTCTCCTCGAGCGTATACTTTTCCGCAAACATTAGACATGGTGATTGAAAAGCCTTTTACTGGTTATGGATATGGCAAGTTTGAATCTGAGTACATGCTGTATACGGCTCGTCAACATGCCCTAAATGAGAATTACCCAGCTGGTTTGCCAGCCATGGATCATCCGCATAATGAGCTACTATACTGGGGAGTAGAAGGTGGCTTGCTGCCAATAATCGGCATCTTCTTAGCGATGGCACTGGTACTGTATCGAATCTATCAAGCCAAACGCGGAACTCGTCTTGCGTTGCTGGCCTTGTTTATACCTATCGTATTGCACTCGCAACTGGAATACCCTTTCTATCACTCTCTCGTGCATTGGTTGATCTTCGTTATCCTGCTGTACTGGGTCGATCAGCGCGTCTCTCGTTATCGACAAATCGGCTTTAGTAATGTGACCAAAAGCTTGCTGCGTGTTTTTAGTTTGGTACTTCCCGTTGCGTTTACGTTTTACATGGTAAGCGCATTGCATACGAACTATGTATTGACGAAGTTTGAGACCACTAGGCCAACTAACCCTGATATTCTGAATCAAGTCAGTAACCCTGTGGTTTGGAAAGACAGATTTGATTGGGATGTTTATAGCACGTTTTTAAACATTGGGCTGTACCAACAAGACGCAACCTTGATTCAGCCTTATATCGATTGGTCGCTAAAAATCATCAAAGATAAGCCTCGCCCTGCATTTTATAATAATTTGATTTTGGCCTACCAAGGCTTAGATGACTCAAGTAAAGCGGAGCAAATTAGAGCTGAAGCGCAGTTTTTGTTCCCGAAGATTGATTTCAGTGACGTCAATTACCAACCACCTTCTCAAGCAATCTCTGCCTCACCAACCCCCCACTTCAGGAGCTGAGTAAGAAATACCAAAAAGCGAAGGGATGACCTTCGCTTTTCTTTATCTCATTGCTGTATGATTTTATTCAGTGAGTGACTCTTCTAACGCTTTTAAGCACAGCGCAACGTTTTCAGATCGAGCGCCGTAACCCATTAAGCCAATACGCCACGCTTTACCAGCTAATGCCCCAAGGCCAGCACCAATTTCTAGGTTATAGGTTTCTAGCAAGTGAGCACGAACTTTTGCTTCATCAATTCCTTCAGGCACGTAAATCGCATTTAATTGTGGCAACCGATGGGCTTCGTCCACAACAAATTCAAAGCCTAACTTTTGTAAGCCATTTTTGAGTTTTTCATGCATCAGTTGGTGACGAGCCCAAGCGTTTTCTAATCCTTCATTTTTCAGTATCAATAAAGCTTCATGAAGCGCATACAAGCTATTAACTGGCGCCGTATGATGGTAACTACGCTTGCCTTCTCCACTCCAATACCCCAAAACTAAACTCTGATCGAGGAACCAACTCTGTACTGGTGTTGTTCTTGCTTGAATCTTTTCAATCGCGGCAGGAGAAAACGTCACTGGTGAGAGCCCTGGTACACATGACAAACATTTTTGACTGCCAGAGTAAACCGCATCCAGTTGCCATTCATCCACTTTTAACGGCACACCACCAAGCGATGTCACCGCATCAACAATAGATAATGCATTATGCTGTTTCGCCAGCTTACCCAATGCTTGAGCATCACTGACTGCACCAGTTGAGGTTTCCGCATGCACAAAAGCAAGAATTTTTGTATCTGGGTGCTGTTCGAGTGCTTGCTCGACTTTATCAATGGAAACAGGCGTCCCCCATTCATCATCGACGATAACAACTTCGCCACCAGAACGGACGACATTTTCGCGCATGCGTTCACCAAATACACCGTTACGGCAAACGATCACTTTATCACCTTTCTCGATCAAGTTTACAAAGCAGGTTTCCATCCCTGCACTACCTGGCGCTGAAACCGCAATAGTGAATTCATTGTCAGTTTGAAAGGCATACTTCAATAGCTGCTTGAGCTCATCCATCATACCGATAAACAGAGGATCAAGGTGACCTACAGTAGGACGGCTTAGTGCTTGTAACACTTGAGGATAAATATCAGAAGGACCAGGTCCCATTAAAATACGGTGAGGCGGAATAAAGCTTTGGATCGACATGTCAGCTCCTTGATTATCTTTTATCCTGAGCATTCTAAAAGTTCTATTCAATAACATGGCTCAGGTGTAGGGTTCTTCACCCTAATAGATTTTTCCTCTATCAGCAATTAGCCGTAAGTATGGAGGTCAAACCAGTGTCACAAAATCGTTAATAAAAAACACCATAAAGGTTGAAATATTGATTGACATTAAGGCCTCAAAACCGTTCAATGTTTGAGCTTTATGTAGAAGAGGAGCGCTACCCAGGTAGATGATTTGTGGAACCGCAATTCCAACACCAATCATTGAGGGGGAGTAGTGCCGAGGTAAGTCAAAGTTGCAGGATTTGACTTGTCGGTTGAATTGGGCTGAATCCCATCAACTGTCATCAGCGCAGTCTGATGAAGGGCTTCTGAGGGTAAATTTTTCAAATAGCATTCTAAATACCTCTCTTTTTGCTCTGTTCCTTTTCTCACTAAACATTGGATGTACAATTTTTTAGGAAGTCGTGGGAGAACGCAGTGAGCGCATTTAACGTAGCTAAATTCGGTGGAACCAGTGTTGCCAACTTTGAGGCAATGAGTCGTTGCGCCACCATTATCGAAAACAATCCAAATACTCGCCTGGTCGTGAGCAGCGCTTGCTCTGGCGTCACCAACCTATTGGTAGAACTCGCCAACGGTGTTCAGGATCAAACGCACCGTACTGAGCTGCTGCAAAATCTGGCCAACATTCATGACGCCATTTTAACTCAGCTCGAAGACAGCACGAAAACTGCTGCCGAGGTGTATGGCATATTAGATACCGTAACCAGCCTGGCCGAGGCTGCATCTATCCAAGCTAGTGCGAAGTTAACCGATCATTTAGTCGCATGTGGCGAACTCATGTCGACGCATATTCTAACTCAGTTAATGTGTGAGCGGGGCATTCAAGCTGTGCGCTTTGATATCCGCGATGTGCTGCGTACTGATGACAACTTTGGTCGCGCGGAGCCAAACATTGAAGCAATTTCGACGCTTGCGCAAGATAAACTCGTACCACTTTGCCAACAATCCGTTATTGTTACTCAAGGCTTCATAGGATCTGACGAAGCCGGTAATACAACAACATTAGGTCGAGGGGGCAGCGATTACAGCGCCGCCTTAATTGCTGAGAGCGTTAAAGCGGCAGGGCTAGAAATCTGGACTGATGTTCCGGGTATCTACACAACAGACCCGCGAATTGCACCAAAAGCCTCACCAATTCCCGAGATCAGCTTTAGTGAAGCTTCAGAAATGGCTAACTTTGGCGCTAAAATCCTTCACCCTTCTACGCTAGTACCTGCATTGCGCCACGACATTCCGGTATTTGTGGGGTCATCGAAAGAGCCTGAAAAAGGGGGAACTTGGATTCGCCACCAAGTCGAAAGCTCACCGTTATTCCGTGCGCTAGCTTTGCGTTGTAACCAAACCATGGTAACGCTACGCAGCGCCAATATGTTCCACGCATACGGCTTCTTAGCAAAGGTCTTTGAGATCCTTGCAAAGCATAAGATATCTGTCGATTTGATCACAACATCTGAAATCAGTGTATCGTTAACACTTGATCAAACTGATACATCTGGCGGAGCACCACAGCTGCCGCAAGCTGCACGAGAAGAGTTAGAAGAGTTATGTAAGGTAGAAGTTGAACATGACCTATGCCTCGTTGCTCTCATTGGTAACAACATGAGTGAGAGTAAAGGCTACGCGAAACAGGTTTTTGGCACGCTAGAAGATTTTAACCTACGCATGATTTGTTATGGCGCTAGCCCTCACAACTTATGCTTCTTGCTCCATGAATCGGTATCGAAGCAAGCCATACAAAAACTCCACACTGAGTTGTTTGAGAAGTAAGTTCAACTCAATAAAACAAAGGGCTGCGTATCTGCAGCCCTTTGTCGTTTCATTAGTTGTTACATTTGGACGAGGTAAACATCAATTTAACCGTTAATGTTTGGCCCTAACCATTTTTCAGCCTCGATCCTATCCCACCCCTTACGATCGGCGTAACTCTCTAGCTGATCTTCTTGGATCTGTGCGATCGCAAAGTAACGTGAGTCAGGATGAGAGAAATACCAACCAGAGACTGACGCGCCCGGATACATTGCATAGCTGGAGGTTAGAGTCATGCCAATATTCTCTTCCACATTAAGTAGCTCCCAAAGCGGTCCTTTTTCAGTATGCTCAGGGCACGCTGGATAACCTGGTGCAGGGCGAATACCTTGGTATTTTTCACGAATGAGATCATCGTTAGATAAATCTTCATCCGCAGCATAACCCCAAATTTCTTTACGGACACGCTCATGCAAATACTCAGCAAACGCTTCGGCTAGGCGATCCGCCACCGCTTGAATCATAATTGCGTTGTAATCATCTCCCTGTGCTTTGTATTCATCAGCAAGCTCTCGTTCACCAATACCACCAGTGACAGCAAATGCCCCTATCCAATCATGCTTACCCGACTCTTTAGGTGCGATGTAGTCGGATAAACAATAGTTGAATCCTTTTGGTTTCTCGGTCTGTTGTCGCAAGTTACGTAATACTTTCACAACGTCGGTACGAGTTTCATCAGCATAAACTTCAATGTCGTCCCCCACGCTCGCAGCAGGGAATAAGCCACATATTCCACGCGCTTTTAACAGGCCTTCTCGCTCAACTCGATCAAGTAACTCGTTGGCATCTTCGAATAAACGTTTTGCTTCTTCACCAACTTCTTCATGTTGGAAAATTGTTGGATACTTACCCACAAGTGACCAAGTCATAAAGAATGGTGTCCAATCGATGTATTGACGTAATATAGCCACATCAAAATCATCGAAGATATGAATGCCAGGCTTAACAGGCACTGGAGGAGTATAAGCTTCCCAATCGATCGCAACTTTATTCGCTCGAGCAGCTTCTAATGTCACTGGTTTGGTTCTCGGTTTCTTTCGATTATGTTGATCACGTACTCGTTCGTAATCAGCTTCAAGTTTTTCAACAAATTCAGGGCGACGTTCATCTGACAGAAGAGAAGTACATACGCCCACTGCACGTGAGGCGTTGTTCACGTAAACCACTGGATGCTTGTAATTTTGCTCAATCTTAACTGCTGTATGGGCTTTTGACGTTGTTGCGCCACCGATGAGAAGAGGTAAGTTAAAGTCGAGACGCTCCATCTCTTTTGCAACATGCACCATTTCGTCTAATGAAGGTGTGATCAACCCTGATAAACCAATAATATCGACGTTCTCTTCTTGCGCTACTTTTAAGATCTTTTCGCAAGGAACCATGACACCAAGATCGATAATTTCGTAGTTATTGCACTGCAATACAACGCCAACGATATTTTTCCCGATATCATGTACATCACCTTTGACCGTCGCTAGCAAAATCTTACCGTTTGTTTGTCCCACCTGCTTTTCTGCATTGATGTAGGGCTCCAGATGCGCGACTGCTTGCTTCATCACTCGTGCAGATTTTACGACCTGAGGAAGGAACATTTTACCTTCACCAAACAAGTCTCCGACGACGTTCATCCCATCCATTAGTGGGCCTTCAATCACCTCTAATGGCTTTGAAGCGTTGACACGAGCCTCTTCGGTATCATCAACGATGAACTCAGTTATTCCTTTCACTAACGCGTGCTCTAAGCGCTTTTCAACAGGCCAAGTTCTCCACTCAAGTGCAGAGGCATCCTCCTCTTTACCTACCCCTTTGCCTGCATATTCCGCCGCGATATCTAACAATCTCTCAGTGGCGTCATCACGACGGTTAAGAACGACATCTTCCACAGCCTCACGCAATTTTTCAGGCACGTTATCGTAGATTTCTAACTGACCCGCATTCACGATCCCCATATCCATACCATTCTTAAAACAGTGGTAGAGGAATACCGCATGAATCGCCTCGCGAACATAGTTATTGCCACGGAAAGAGAACGAGACGTTAGAAACCCCACCCGAGATCATCGCGTGTGGTAAATCACGTTTGATATCGCCAACGGCTTCAATGAAATCCACCGCGTAGTTATTATGCTCCTCGATCCCCGTAGCAATGGCAAAAATGTTTGGGTCAAAAATGATGTCTTCTGGTGGAAAGCCTACTTCATCAACAAGAATTCGGTAAGCGTTGGTACAAATTTCTACTTTGCGCTCACGTGTATCTGCTTGCCCAATCTCATCAAACGCCATCACAATCACAGCCGCACCGTAACGGCGGATCAACTTAGCTTGTTCAACGAATTTCTCTTTGCCTTCTTTGAGAGAGATCGAGTTAACAATGCCTTTGCCTTGGATGCACTTAAGACCGGCTTCAATAACCTCCCACTTGGAAGAGTCAACCATGATTGGTACTTTTGAGATTTCAGGTTCTGACGCACAAAGGTTTAAAAAGCGAACCATACAAGCTTGTGCATCCAACATGCCTTCATCCATGTTGATATCGATAATTTGAGCGCCATTTTCAACTTGTTGACGAGCCACATCGAGCGCTTCATCGTACAGCTCTTCTTTAATTAAGCGCTTAAAACGCGCAGAACCGGTTACATTCGTACGCTCACCGACATTGATAAATAAAGAGTCTTTATCAATAGCGAGTGGCTCCAGGCCAGACAAGCGACAAGCAACGGGAAGTTCAGGTAATTGACGAGGGGCGATATTTTCAACCGCGAGTGCCATTTGGCGAATGTGCTCAGGAGTTGTACCACAACACCCACCAATCAAGTTTAAAAAGCCACTTTGAGCCCACTCTTTAACATGCTTAGCCATATCTTCTGGCGACAAATCGTATTCGCCGAATGCATTCGGAAGCCCAGCATTTGGGTGAGCGGAAACAAAAGATTCTGATATACGAGAGAGCTCTTCAACATAAGGACGCAGCTCATCTGGACCAAGTGCACAGTTCAAACCAAACGAAATCGGTTTAACATGACGTAATGAGTTGTAAAACGCTTCTGTGGTTTGACCGGATAATGTCCGACCGGAAGCATCAGTAATAGTCCCCGAGATCATCACAGGTAACTCAATACCCATCTCTTCAAACACACTTTCAACAGCAAATGAACAAGCCTTAGCGTTAAGCGTATCGAAGATGGTCTCGATAAGAATAAGGTCAGAACCACCTTTAATTAGAGCACGAGTCGATTCAGAGTAAGCCTCAACTAACTCGTCGAAAGAAACATTTCGATATCCGGGGTCATTTACATCAGGAGAAATAGAACAAGTTCGGTTCGTCGGCCCTAAAACCCCTGCGACATAACGCGGCTTATCGGGTGTTTTTGCGGTCCATTCATCTGCAACTTCACGTGCAAGATTGGCTGCTGCAAAGTTAATTTCTTCACTCAGGCTTTCCATCTCGTAGTCAGCCATCGCAATGGTTGTTGCGTTAAACGTGTTGGTTTCGAGAATATCTGCACCCGCTTCTAAATATGCAGCGTGAATTTCCTTGATAAGTTGAGGCTGACTTAGAACCAACAGGTCGTTGTTACCTTTTAGATCACAATGCCAATCCGCAAAGCGCGTTCCTCGATAGTCTTGCTCTTCAAGTTTGTATCCCTGAATCATGGTCCCCATACCACCATCAATCAAAAGAATACGTTGCTTCAATTGAGCTTCAATCTGTTGTCTTACGTTACTTCCCACAGTACAGCCTCATTCCTTTAGTTATCTTTCCATCCTATCACACAAACTTCAGGAGTCTAGACGTCTAAACGTAGAATTAATGATTATTTTATCTCCTTTTTAACTTGCAAAATAATCACGAAAAAATGTTTGCTATTTAAGCAGCATCAGCCGAGAATTCCATTCATAAAATGTTACAAATAGAGAGCTCTATGTCGGTCTATCATACTTTATGTTTTCTATCCGCAGCTGCGATGCTAATTGCTTTTGTAAACAGCAAGATAGGAAAGATGCAAACCACCATTGCGATTACCGCAGGTTCAATGGTGCTTTCACTTCTAATCTTAATTGCGGGTCAAAACAACTGGTTCCATCTCACCGAAATTGCGACGGAGACGGTCACAAGGATTAACTTCGAAGATTTCTTGCTCAAAGGCATTCTTGGCTTCTTACTATTTGCTGGTGGACTAGGCATCAAACTCCCGAACCTTAAAGATCAAAAGTGGGAGATCACTGTTTTAGCCCTTGGAGCCACACTGTTTTCCACGTTCTTTATTGGATTTGCGCTGTATGGGTTTTGTCAGTTAATTGGCATCCAATTTGATTTGGTCTACTGCTTACTATTTGGTGCTCTAATATCGCCAACTGACCCAATCGCTGTATTGGCTATTGTTAAAAAACTCGATGCTCCCAAACGTATCTCCACTCAGATTGAAGGAGAATCGCTCTTCAATGATGGCTTCGGTTTGGTTATCTTCGTCACTCTATTTACGATTGCATTTGGCACTGAGGCACCAACTGTAGGTAGTGTCACCTTACTCTTCATCCAAGAAGCTATCGGTGGTATCACATATGGTTTCGTCCTCGGTTTGCTATTCCACTACTTGATCAGTGCCACCGATGATCACTCAATGGAATTGTTACTTACCATTGGTGTCCCAACAGCAGGTTACGCATTTGCTGAATACATCCATGTATCAGGCCCACTCGCGATGGTTGTATCCGGTATTATGATTGGCAACTGGACACGCTTTATTGGCTTTTCAAAAGAGAGTGAAGATCACCTTGACCATTTTTGGGAGCTTGTTGATGAGTTCTTGAATGGCGTGTTATTCCTACTGATCGGCATGTCGATGCTGCTATTTGAATTCCACAAAGAAGACTGGATTATGATGGCTATTTCAGTCCCTCTTGTACTAGCAGCTCGCTATTTAAGCGTATTTCTCTCGTACATTGGCTTTAAGCGTTACAGAAAATATAACCCGTGGTCAGTACGTATTTTGACGTGGGGCGGCTTACGCGGGGGCCTTGCATTGGCAATGGCACTTTCCATTCCATCTGGTATTTGGGTGATTCAAGATAAGTTAATCGATGTAAAAGAGATTATTCTTGTAATGACCTACTCCGTCGTTGTTTTCTCTATCCTCATTCAAGGCTCAACAATCACCCCAATGATTGAAAAAGCAAAAGCAGAAGAGAAGAAGATGGAAGAGAACAACCAAGCAATAACCACTCCGGAACATACGGAGCCAGTGGACTCTTAAAGACACGTAACTTAATAAGTAAATTACCACCTTCTAAAGAAGGTGGCTTTGTGTGAGCCCCCTAAAAGGGGGCCTTTGTTTAGTCCAGCGCCAATTGCTGCTGCTCTACTCGCTCTTGCTTCTCTTGATGTCTTACA
>NZ_JAMZAN010000011.1:0-116309 GCF_024181865.1 Vibrio sp. Y58_MX_L22 | reverse complement strand
AAGCGGACATTTGCTTATTAAAGCGAGTGATACCACTGCGGAGTGGTAGTTCAGTTGGTTAGAATACCGGCCTGTCACGCCGGGGGTCGCGGGTTCGAGTCCCGTCCACTCCGCCACTTATATTAAGCCTCAGTCGAAAGACTGAGGCTTTTTTCGTTTTGGTTCCCCGACTTAGCTTAAACCCACTTTCATATTGAAACCTTGCATCGAGAGGCAGGCTTCCCTCTGGTTATGCTTTCTAAGCCCTGTATGAGTGAAGTGGAACGCAGTTTTGTGTGGTTCCTGCAGTCTCGAGCGCTAGTTTTGAGCCCCTGTGCTTAACTTACCAAAGCTTCCTTTATTATTACCTGGAAAATTTATTCAATAGGTTATGTTATTTTCGGGGGAGATTTCTCTGCTTTAGATGTTTTGATTTAGCCATAGGCGCTTATTAATATAAACTCAGCGCATTTAAAACTTTCCAAACATGGATTTTGTTTTGTCGATCTATTTAAGCCAGTGTCTTAAAGTATATTCGCTACTTCTTCCCTCTAACCCTCTCCAACCTTCAAAGCCACCACTACGTACGTATAACGTGAGCGGTATAGGTGCTTTCATAGCTGTGTTTGCTGAGTAAGCAGTTCACCTGGCACATTGACTGAGGAAAAGTCTTCTTTCTGTGGACCTTCGTGTAAGTCACGATAGTTTTAACAATTATCTGGTACTTTTTATTCTAAAGGTGTACGCTTCACATCGAATATTTTTTCGACAGTAAATCATGTTATATCTCTTGTTTAAAAGCTTTGTAAGAAGGCTGAACTCCGTGCAAAAAACGCGATGAAGTGTTGCTCGGAGTCTTAAATTAATCTTCATCAGGTGTTTTATGTGTGGGTAGCTTCGCTGAAGTTATACGCAGGAGCTTGTACACCTGATAAAAGAGAAGAGATGGCCGGTGATATTTCATCATCGGCCTTTTTGTATCTGTTAAGCAGCTACAAAGCATTACCCAGTATTGAAATAAGGGCCGGTATTGATCACCGGCCCTTTTTTATTTGGTTGAAAACATGAGTATTTTACAAGTTAAAAATTTGTCTTATCAGATAGCTGATAAGACGTTATACAACAACGTGACCTTTCGTATTAACGTGGGAGAGAAAATAGGTATCACCGGAGCGAATGGTGTTGGAAAAAGCACCTTATTGAAACTGCTTTTCGGTGAATTATCTGCAGATAAGGGCTGCATTGAATGGTTACCAAACCTTGAGGTGGGGTATTTAGAACAACATTTTAAGATCGATAATGTGCTGACAGTTCATGAGTGTTTAAAGGGCTCTTTTGAGAGTTTATACGCTGCAGAGCAAAAGCTTTGGACTTTGTATCATGCGATGACCGAGTCTCACTCTACATCTCTTTTAAGCCAAGTCGCTCGGCTACAGGCATATTTAGAAGATGAAGACTTCTATGCAATTAATACCAAAATTGAACGAGTTGCTGTAGGTCTTGGTATTTATCAATTTGGCTTAGATACACCGCTTATCTCGCTAAGTGGCGGTCAAAGGCACAAAGTCCTTTTAGGCAGGTTGTTACTTCGCAACCCCGATGTGTTAATTCTTGATGAGCCGACAAACTATCTTGATGCTCCGCACATTGAATGGCTAGTCACGTTTCTCAATGATTACATTGGTACCGTTTTACTGGTTTCTCATGATGTTGATTTTCTTAATCAAGTAGCGACCAGTATTTGTGATATTGATTATCAAACAGTTCGAAAATACAGCGGTACTTATGTCAAAGCAATGCAGCAAAAGCAGCACGACGGTGCTTTATTAGAAAAGCAATATAAGGCTCAGCAAAGTGAAATTCGAAAGTTAGAGAAATTTATTGCCCAAAATGGTGCAGGAGTTAACGCCAGTCTTGCTAAAGGGCGTAAGAAGAGACTGGATAAAATCGAACGTATTCAACTGAATCATGTAGAGAAAGTATCGACGTTTGACTTTGCTTACCAGCCCATTGAGCAACCGAATGTGGTTGAGGCAAAAGCGTTGATGATCGGTTATCAGCAGCCTCTGCTTCCAGTATTTGATATCACGTTAGCGCGCGGGGAAAAGTTGGTTGTTGCTGGCTTTAACGGCGTGGGTAAGTCGACCTTACTTAAAACCCTGATGGGGAAGATCGAGCCACTCTCTGGTGAGGTGGTATTGGCAAAAGGTGCAATGATTGGTTATTTTTCTCAAGATTTGTCTTGGCGCCATCCTCAGAACACGCCTGAACAGGAGCTGTGCTCTTGTGCGCCAACAATCTCAAGCAAAGAGTCACGCAAGCTATTAGCTCGCTTTGGGATCACGGGGGATAAGACGCAGCGCCACTTAGATACATTGAGCGGTGGTGAGCAAACTCGGGTGAAACTGTGTTGTTTATCGGTTCAGAAATGCAATGTTTTGCTGTTGGACGAACCAACAACACATTTGGATAGCAGCAGCAAAAATGCGCTTAAAGAGGCTCTCCAGCGCTTTTCCGGTAGCGTGATTGTGGTATCTCATGAGAAGGCATTTTTGCAATCTTGGCCTGATAGAGTTTTAGATATTTCGTTGCTCACTTGTGCTGAATCGAAAACAGAACAGGAGGTGGAGCTATGATGCAGTCCATGATCCTATTTCTCGTTGCTTTTCTTGTTGGTGCTGATGAGTTGATGCTTGGATCTATTCTTGAACCTATCGGAAATGATTTAAGTGTTCAACCGAGTCAGGTGACCTTATTTATTACGGCATATAGTTTAGCCATAGCAATTTGCGCTCCTTACTTGGGCCGTTTATCAGACCGAGTTGGGCGTATTCGTATCATGGTGCCTGCTTGCTTTGTATTTGGGGTTGCGTCTATTACGACGGGCATAGTTCATGATTTTGAACTTGCTATTGCAACTCGAGTGATCACTGGTATTGCAAGTGCAGGCATGTTGCCAATTGCATTCGCGTTAGCGGGAGACGCGAAGGGTAATAGAGCGATGCGTCAAATTGTGATGGTTCAGGCGGGATTAACGCTAGGTATGATAACTAGCCCTGCGATCGGAGCATTGTTGACCCAGCTTTTATCATGGCGTGCCGCTTTTATTATTTTGGGCGTTGCGGCTCTTCTTGTCAGTGTTATGAGCGTAGTGTTCATGAATGACCAGCATGATGAGTCCCAAATGTCAGATGCTCTGCCACCTATAACAGGTGTAATTCATGTTCCTGGCGCGTTGAGGGCGATTTTAGCGATGTGTTTAGGTTTAGGGGGAGGTATTGGTGTATTTAACCTGATAGGCCTTCATATTCGAGATACCAGCGATTTGGCGCTCGGTTGGGTGGGCGCTATTTATGCAGCTCTAGGGATCGTGAGTGTGGTTGGAAATATGTGCGTGGCGAGAGCTTCTCGCTGGCTTGGTAGCTCTCGAGCCGTTATGCGAGTGGCCTTAATGGTGTGCATACCTTGTAGTGCATGGGTGTTCTCAAATGGGATGAGTACGGTGACCGCTTATCTTCCAGCTCTAGTGCTCTGGTCTCTTGCTGGAGGGGTTGGTTCTCCGGCATTACAAGCACATATAGCAAGCTTATCTGATGAATATCGAGGTGTGCTGATGTCTTCTGGAATGAGTATGATGCACTTTGGTGTCGCGATTTGGTCTGCCTTGGCGGGCTTTGCTTATTCTGTAGGTAGTGAATGGGTCGCTGTCGTGGCTTTGTTATTGTTTGGGTCAGCGGTAGTTATATTAAAGCCAGTTGGTAATGCTGAATAAAGTGAGCGTTATTCGTAGTGTTTTAGTAGATAAAGAAAAGCCGTTACCTAAAAAGGTAACGGCTTGTTCCAAATACTTTTTGAAAGCCGGTCTTAGTTCATGCCGTATTTCTTAAGTTTTTTGCGAAGAGTACCGCGGTTGATACCCATCATAGTTGCTGCGCGAGTTTGGTTACCGCGAGTGTACTGCATGATAGTATCTAGTAGTGGCTGTTCAACTTCAGCTAGAACTAATTCGTATAGTTCTGTTACTTCCTGGCCGTTTAGTTGAGCAAGGTAGTTTTTAAGAGACGCTTTAACAGAGTCACGTAAAGGCTTCTGAGTAATCTGGTCTTGTGACGTTACTGTAGTTACTGTTAATGCTTCTGAAGTCAGATTTTGTTCGAACATATTCGGTCTAGCTCTTCTCTTAATTATGATGCAACGTTATCAAAATAACCTTCTAACGCCTCTATTTGCAGCGGAGCTGCGTCGATAGCGTTGAAGGTACGGCGAAACTCACTTGCCTGTTCATGCTCTTTCAGGTACCACCCAACGTGCTTGCGCGCGATACGTGGACCTAAGAACTCCCCATAAAATTCATGCAGAGCATTTACATGACCAAGCATAATGGTTTTCACTTCCTCAGTTGGAAGCTCCTCCATTGTGGTGCCGTTTTCCAAATAGTGATGGATTTCCTGGAAAATCCAAGGACGACCCTGGGCAGGGCGTCCAATCATTAAAGCGTCCGCACCGGTGTACTCCAGTACAAATTTGGCTTTCTCCGGGCTATCGATATCACCGTTCGCGATAACCGGAATTGAAATCGCCTCTTTTACCGCTTTAATGCTGTCATATTCGGCCTCACCTTTGTACATACATGCTTTCGTTCTGCCATGCAGAGCAAGAGCTTGTATGCCGCAGTTTTCGGCTAATTTAGCGATCTGGACACAGTTCTTGTTGTCTGTATCCCAGCCAGTTCGAGTCTTTAACGTTACAGGAACGTCCACTGCATTCACGACCGCTTTCAAAATCTCTTCGATAATGTTTGGGTATTGAAGCAGAGCAGAGCCCGCTAGCTTCTTATTCACTTTTTTTGCCGGGCAGCCCATGTTGATGTCGATGATTTGTGCACCGTTCTCAACACTGAATTGAGCTGCGTCCGCCATAAGCTGTGGATCGGAACCCGCAATCTGTACAGAGCGAATGCCCGATTCGCCCTCGTGTACCATGCGCTGTTTCGACTTTGACGTTCCCCATAGTTTTGGGTTAGCAGACATCATTTCACTGACGGCCATTCCCGCACCATAGCGAAGACACAACTCGCGAAACGGTCTATCCGTTACACCAGCCATAGGGGCTACGATTAGATTGTTCTTAAGTTGATAGTTTCCGATTTTCAAAACGTCATCACAGTTCTGTACCAGCAAGGGCGCGCATTTTACGCATTTTTTCACTGCGTGAAAAGACTAATATTTGAGCATTTACAAATTGTTTTTGTAAATTGTATGAATTTCAAACAATTAGCTCTGAAAACCTTGTCTAGCCTTGCTTACGACCAGAGATGCGACACCATTCACTTTGCTCAACAATCGGGTCAATGTGAAGCTCGTCACGGTAATAGTTCGCAACATCTTCAGCTTGAGTGTCTAATACGCCGGACATAGCGAGGTCGCCATTTGGCTTAACTAGTCCTTTGATGATAGGTGCAAGTTCACGTAAAGGTCCCGCAAGGATGTTGGCCACAACGACGTCAGCGACGAGACCTTCTGGTTGATTTTGCGGTAAGTAAACTTCTAGTCTGTCTGCAACGCCATTACGCTCAGCATTGTCTTTTGAAGCAAGCAGGGCTTGAGGATCAATGTCGATCCCTATCACTTTTTCAGCGCCCAGTTTGATCGCTGCGATCGCAAGAATACCTGAGCCACAACCGAAGTCGATAACGGTCTTACCGCTTAAGTCCATGCTTTCTAGCCACTCAAGACAAAGTGCTGTTGTAGGGTGAGTACCCGTACCGAATGCAAGGCCTGGATCCAACATAACATTAACAGCGTCAGGATCTGGAATGTCGCGCCAGCTTGGACAAATCCATAAGCGTTCACCAAATTTCATTGGGTGGAAGTTTTCCATCCATTCGCGTTCCCAGTCTTTATCTTCAAGCTGTTCTACTTTGTAAGCAAAATTGTCAGCCAGCATATTGCTCGCTTTAATTTGGTCGATGATGAAGTTAGTGTCTGCTTCTGCATCATACAGTGCCAGAATATCAGTATCGCCCCATAAGCGAGTTTCGCCAGGTAGAGGTTCGAATACAGGTGTATCCTGCGCGTCTAAGAATGTAACAGACAGCGCGCCAGTCTCTTCCATTAGCATATCGCCGATTTGCTCAGCGTTTTCATTGGTCGCGTTGAGTTTGATTTGAATCCAAGGCATTGGTTTTTGCTCTTAAAGTGAATGAAGTGGCGCAGAGTTTACCAGAACTCTACGATTTGTTTGAGTATATACCCAAATAAGCCGATTTATATGTTGAGCCGTTCGCGTACATATAAAACAAAAATGCCCACGGGAGTGGGCATTTTTTAAGACGTTTGCTTAGGTTTATTGTAAGCCAAGCTTCTTCTCTAAGTAGTGGATGTTTGCACCACCGTGTTGGAAGTTTTCGTCATTCATAATGGAGAATTGCAGTGGTACGTTAGTTTTGATGCCTTCGATGATCATCTCACCCAGTGCGTTCTTCATACGTGCAATCGCTACATCACGGTTCTCACCGTAAGTGATCAGTTTACCAATCATTGAATCGTAATGAGGTGGAACTGTGTAGCCTGTGTAGATATGAGATTCCCAACGTACACCCATACCGCCAGGAGCGTGGAAACGCTCGATCTTACCCGGAGATGGTAGGAAGCGCTCAGGGTCTTCTGCGTTGATACGACACTCAATCGCATGGCCACGGATCTTAATATCATCTTGAGTGAATGACAGAGGCTGACCCGCTGCAACACGAAGCTGTTCTTTGATTAGGTCGATGCCAGTAACCATCTCTGTTACTGGGTGCTCTACCTGAATACGAGTGTTCATTTCGATGAAGTAGAACTCACCGTTCTCGTATAGGAATTCAAACGTACCTGCGCCGCGGTAACCGATCTCGATACATGCACGAGTACAGCGTTCACCGATGTACTTACGCATTTCTTCAGTGATACCAGGTGCTGGAGCTTCTTCCACTACTTTTTGGTGACGACGTTGCATTGAACAGTCACGCTCACCAAGGTGGATTGCGCCGCCTTGACCGTCAGCAATAACCTGAACTTCAACGTGACGAGGGTTTTCTAGGAATTTCTCCATGTAAACCATGTCATTGTTGAACGCCGCTTTTGCTTCAGCACGTGTCATTGCAATGGCTTGGATAAGGTCTTTCTCTGCTCGAACAACACGCATGCCACGACCGCCGCCGCCGCCAGATGCTTTGATGATTACTGGGTAACCAATGCGCTTAGCAAATGCTTTGTTTTTCTCTTCGTCATTGTCTAGAGGGCCGTCAGAACCCGGTACACAAGGAACGCCTGCTTTCTTCATTGCATTGATAGCAGATACTTTATCGCCCATTAGGCGGATAGTGTCTGCCTTTGGACCAACGAAGATGAAACCACTGCGCTCAACTTGCTCTGCGAAGTCTGCGTTCTCAGACAGGAAGCCGTAACCTGGGTGGATAGCCACAGCACCAGTCACTTCTGCTGCAGAAATGATGCGTGGAATGTTTAGGTAGCTGTCGATACCACGAGCAGGGCCGATACATACGGTTTCGTCTGCGAGTAGTACGTGCTTAAGATCGCGGTCAGCTGTTGAGTGAACAGCGACGGTCTTAATACCTAATTCTTTACAAGCGCGAAGAATACGAAGTGCAATTTCACCTCGGTTCGCGATGACTACTTTGTCTAGCATAAGGCAAGCCCCGCTTATTCGATTACAACAAGAGGTTGGTCGAATTCAACTGGTTGGCCGTCTTCAGCTAGGATTGCTGTAACAACGCCAGATTTGTCCGCTTCGATTTGGTTCATCATTTTCATTGCTTCAACAATACATAGAGTATCGCCAGCATTTACTTTCTGACCCACTTCTACGAATGCTTTAGAGTCTGGGCTTGGAGAGCGGTAGAAAGTACCAACCATTGGAGAAAGAACTTGGTGACCTGCAGGTGTTGCTGCTGGAGCTTCTGCTGCTGGCGCTTCCGCTACTGGTGCCGCTGCTACTGGAGCAGGTGCCGCCGCTGGAGCTGCTGCGTAGTGAATTGGTGCTTGAGGGGCTGCAGTGCCATGACGGCTGATGCGCACTGACTCTTCACCTTCAGAGATCTCTAGCTCAGCAATGCCAGACTCTTCAACTAACTCAATTAGCTTCTTGATTTTACGAATATCCATCTTTTCTTTCTCTTTTATCTTGTGATTAAGACAACCCTCGTAGGGTTGCAGAGTGTTAGGGTTACTTTGCCTGTAGCTTATTGATCGCTGCAGACAGAGCAAATTCATAACCTTGTGCGCCTAAACCGCAAATCACACCCTCTGCTTTATCTGACAGATAAGAGTGATGACGGAATGGTTCACGTGCGTGCACATTTGATAAGTGCACCTCAATAAATGGGATGGCGACGCCAAGTAATGCATCTCGCAGCGCCACACTAGTATGAGTGAAAGCCGCTGGATTGATGATGATGAAGTCAATCTTGCCATAGGCAGCGTGAATGGCTTCAATCAGTTCGTACTCACGATTTGATTGTAGGTGTTCCAGTTCTACCCCAGCGTTATGGGCTTGCTCTGTAAGAGTATCCACAACTTGAGCTAAGGTACTGTGACCATAGTGTGTCGGTTCGCGCAGACCCAATAGATTAAGATTTGGTCCGTTTAGAACAAGAATCCGTGACTTTGCAGACATTGTGTTGCTATCTTCCCTTATCGTGAGTGGAACGTTTATATTCCCAAATATACGATAGTTCAGCACGATTTTTTTGTTAAAACCGAGCAAATTTTAAAAAATCGACCAAGATTATAGCTAATTCATAGCAATTAGCAGCAATTTACTGGTCTAATCTCCTAATAGCCACTCTCGTTTCTGTAACCAAGTTAACAAAAACAACATAATTGCCATATTTTTTGTGTGGCCAATTTGTGCACTAAAGCAAAAAACCGCCATGAGTGATGGCGGTTTTTAAAGTGCTTTTAAAACAGTTGGTTGAATTTATGCCAATTCTGCTTTCTCTGCGATAAGTTTATCTACAACGCTCGGATCGGCAAGCGTTGATGTGTCTCCGAGGTTGCTGGTATCACCCGTTGCAATTTTACGCAGGATTCGACGCATGATCTTACCAGAACGAGTCTTCGGTAAGGAATCCGTCCAGTGCAGTACATCTGGTGTTGCAATTGGACCAATCTCTTTACGCACCCAATCTTTCACTTCTTTGTGTAGCTCTGCTGACGGGAATTCACCATCGTTCAAGGTAATGTAAGCGTAGATAGCTTGGCCTTTGATATCATGCGGAATGCCCACAATAGCGGCCTCAGCAATTTTATGATGTGCGACAAGAGCCGATTCTATTTCAGCGGTACCCATGCGGTGACCCGACACGTTTAGTACGTCATCAACACGGCCCGTGATCCAGTAGTAACCGTCTTCGTCACGACGAGCTCCATCACTAGTAAAGTACATTCCCTTGAAGGTTGAGAAGTAGGTCTGTTCAAAGCGCTCGTGGTCGCCATAAACAGTGCGCATCTGACCTGGCCATGAATCAAGGATCACCAAGTTACCTTCTGCTGCGGTTTCTTCAATGATGTTGCCCATGTTATCAACCAGTGCAGGTTGGACTCCGAAGAATGGTCGAGTTGCTGAGCCTGGTTTTAAGTCTGTTGCGCCTGGTAGTGGTGCAATTAAGATACCGCCGGTCTCTGTTTGCCACCAAGTATCAACGATAGGCGAGCTCTCGTTACCAATCGTTTTGTAGTACCACTCCCACGCTTCAGGGTTGATAGGCTCACCTACTGAACCCATCACACGTAAGCTTGAACGAGATGTCCCTGCTACCGCTTCGTTACCTTTTGCCATTAGTGCACGAATAGCGGTTGGCGCAGTGTAGAGAATGTTCACTTGGTGCTTATCAACCACTTCACTCATACGAGCCGTGCTTGGGTAGTTTGGAACACCTTCAAACAGAATGGTTTTGGCCCCGTTCGCTAGTGGACCATAAATTAGGTAAGTATGGCCTGTAATCCAGCCCACATCCGCGGTACACCAGAAGGTTTCACCTGGTTGATAATCGAAGACATATTTAAAGGTCATTGCCGCGTAGACGAGGTAACCGCCTGTAGTATGTAGTACGCCTTTAGGTTTACCTGTCGAGCCAGATGTGTAGAGGATGAACAGCGGGTCTTCGGCTTTCATCTCTTCTGGTGGGCAAACGTCAGAAACATTGGCTGTTGCTTCGTGCCACCAAACATCACGGTGTTCATGCCATTCAACATCACCACCTGTACGTTTAAGCACGACGACTTTATTGATGGTTTTTACGTCTGGGTTGGTTAGTGCTTCATCCACGTTCTTTTTCAGTGGAACAGCGCGTCCGCCACGTACGCCTTCGTCTGCGGTGATCACGACTTTAGCGTCAGAGTCGATGATACGGCCGGATAGCGCTTCTGGTGAGAAACCGCCAAATACTACGGTGTGAACCGCACCAATACGGGTACAAGCGAGCATAGCCACTGCGGCTTCTGGCACCATTGGCATGTATAGACACACCACGTCGCCCTTGCGTACGCCTTGCTCTTTCAATGCGTTGGAGAATTTACACACTTCTTTGTGCAGTTCGTTGAAAGTGAGTGTTTTGTCGTCGGCTGGATCATCGCCTTCCCAAATGATGGCGACGTCATCCCCGTGTTCTGCAAGATGACGGTCAATACAGTTAGCCGAGACGTTCAGTGTGCCATCTTCAAACCAGCGAATATCAACATGGCCAGTATCGAAAGAAGTGCTTTTTACTTTGGTGAAAGGTTTGATCCAATCAACGATTTTGCCGTGTTCGTTCCAGAAGCCCTCTGGATCGGTTACCGACTGCTGATACATGGCTAAGTAAGTATCATTATCCGCGTGTGTATGAGTTTTAATATTTTCTTTTACCGGATAAACGTGGGCTTCGCTCATGGCTTCTCTCCTTGTGCCTTATTTCTCGGCCTTACACCAATCTAGATAAGATTTTGAATATATTTTTGTAGGGCTGTTTTTTGGTTCTAAATAACTTGGTCGTGGTAATGACGACGTTGTGCTTATAACTGTCAGTCACCGCGCGTATTTCCACAATTAGACTTTAGGATGAGAGTGATAGAAGCGCCGGGAAATCGCTGAAACAAAAGTATTTCTGGGAGCTAGGTCAACTGATTTTTATGTATACGGTGCGGTTAGGTTGGGTAAATCGCCTTTCGTTAAGCGGACAAAGACCAAAGCGGCAGAAATCGCGTCTTGCAAGGCGTCGTGTTTGTCTTGGATAGGAAGTTCGAGGTGTTTACAAATGGCATCCAGACTTAAGTCGAAATAGGCATTCGGCAAATGTCGTTCCAACTTATCGTGATAAATCTGACTGACCTCGATAAGTGGGTTAGGAAGTGGGAAGCCAAGTTGCCGCAGACAAGCAAGGTCTAAGATCTTTTTATCGTAACGAATGTGATAGCCCACAAGTGGTCGGTTGCCGATAAAGTCGAGCAGCTCGAGCAGCGCCTCTTTTTCACTGATGCCATCGACTAAGTCTTGGTGGCGAATTCGATGGATCTTGACCGAGCCTGAGTCGAGCGATTGCGGCGCGCGTAAGCGGACTTCAAATGGTTGACTGGTGATGATGCGGTTGTCGATGATCTTGGTGGCTGCAATAGTCACCAGCTCGGCGCGATTTGGGTCAAGGCTGGTGGTTTCGCAGTCAAGAGAGACGTATTCTGTTTTATCTGGCGTGCAAAACAGCGACTGATAAGGCGAACCTTTCAGTTTGTAGTGCCAGTATTTGCGTTGTAACCAGTTCATTGCCTACGCCTCTGTGATTTATGAAAATCAGGGTTAATCACGAATTTGATAATGGAAGCCTAAAAATTGCTTAAATTTCTTCACCACATGTAAGCTGTGGCGAAGCAAATCACGCTCAGTTCTATCCAGTTGTTTAATATCAATGTTATTCAACGCTTCTTGCTTTTTGAGTTGCTGATTAAGGCGAAGTTTAAAGAACAATTTCAGTGCTTCGTTGAGATTATCTGCCGTTTCAGATTCTAAGATGCGCTTATTTCTCAGAGCTTCAATGCGCTCAAACGTGTTCTTCTCCTCAATGGCATATTCCAAAGACAAGGTGCGAATGCCGTGTACAATTGGGAAAATACCGCCGCGTTTAATGTCCAATCCGTCTTTAGCACTTTTTACGTTGCCAAATAGAGTTAGGGGCACCGAAAACTGCAAGGCAGGGCGAGTAAAGTCAGACAATATCAACATGCGATCTTTCATTGTGTCACGAAGATGCGCCGCAATTGGAGCCAGCAGCTCGCAATTCCCAGCAACAGCATGGGCGTCACTGAAAATGGCTAAGTCCATGATTTGTTGTGGTTCGGCTTTAGCTATCCAGTGGTTTAGGGTGCTTATCCATTCTTGCTGTGTTTTGACCCATTTCGGGTTGTTAACCATCACTTTACCAGGGCAAAGTGGATAACCGAGCTGTTGTAGGGTGTGTGTGAAGGATTGCATCACTTGTTCGCAATGAGGCCATTCCAGGCCATCTTGAATAATCAGGGCATTGTCTTGATCGGTTTTGAGAATTTGCTCTCCTCGGCCTTCAGAGCCGAGTACGATCAAGCAACAATGGTCGTGCAAGGCTGGTGGTATTACTAACTCGAACGCTTTCTCGATAATTTGCTCGTTTACGGCTGAGATCAGCTCCATGATGAAGCGAGTGCGGATGCCGTTTTTCAATAAGCTCTCGACCAATTGACGTTGGCGGTTTGAGGCCAAAGCGAGCTCTTCCACGCTGCTTGCTCGAGCAATACTGAGCGTTAACACGTGAGAGTGGGTTGAGAACGCGCTAAGAATTTGGGTCATATCCAGCATGCCAACGGCTCTGTTGCCTTCACATACCATGAGGCGTTTCATTCTGTTTCTGGTCATTGTGATCATGGCGTTGAATAGAAAGTCACCATCATCAACGTGATAAACAGGAAAGCTCGCGATCTCACCCACTGGTGTGTCGAGCGCGCAACCATCTATCATCACAGAATGCAGCATATTAGTACGAGTCACTATTGCGTACGGGTGGGCTGATGGCCATTTTTCCAATCGTGGATCATCGCCATGGAGTTGAACCAATGCAGCGTCAATCCCATTTTCTTTTAAGGAACGTGTTACCTCGTTAATTGGTGTATTTGGTTCGAGGATCATCGGTGGGTGATAAATGCTGCGGTCAACTTTAGTGAGAATAAACTCCGCTAAGTTTTGCTGTTGATGGGCCGCTTCGATGAGCTCTTGCCGTTTCGATAAATTGTTATCGAAATAGGCTGCAAACTGGCCATTTTCGTTGTAAAGGGCAAGGAAAATTTCTTTCGGCAGTAGGTAAGAGAGCGTGTCCTCAAGCGCGATGTAGTGATGACGTACCTTGTCTTCAAGTAACGAGCGTACATCGAACATATCGTCGTTGGCATAATGTGCGAACACTTCCTGTTGATCGTTGGAGCGCTCTTCTACCGCGCCTTTGATCAGAATATGTAAGTGGGGGTTCTTCTGTCCGCAGGATAAAATAACATCTCGAGCTCGATAGTAGGCGACGTCCAGAGACGATCGCAGTCGCGTTTGTTGTGCTTCAGTTAAGCGATCGAACGGTGGAGATTGCATGTTAAATTTGTCAGGCATGAGAACACCCAATAATGATGGAAGGAACACTCTCTAAGTCTGACAAATTTCTTACCGGAAGCCAGACGACTTTGGTCTAAATTACGATGTTTTCGTTTGAAGATGCCAAATGTCGCAAAGTTAGTATTCCATCGAGGAAACGATAAGTTTCTTATTCTTCCCTTTTTATAATACGCATGGCGATCCATAATTCCCGGCTCGAACGTTGGTGTTCCCGTTTTAGGATATTAGTAATGTTGAAACCTTCTCCGTATGGCTGGATTTCCCAGTACTTTCTCGGATTCTTCTTTGCGTATGGCGTGTATCTGCCATTTTGGTCACTTTGGTTTAAGGATCAGGGCGTATCTTCGACAGATATCGGTTTGCTGGTCGGGTTAGGCCTTGCGACACGTTGTGTTGCCAATATCGTGATCACCCCACGAGTACACAAAGTCGAACATCTTATGCCTGCTTTACGTTGGTTGAGTTTCGCTGCCCTCCTTTTTGTTGGATTTCACTTTTTTACGGGTGGTAGCTTTTGGTTAATGGCACTAGCGACAGTGTTGTTCAATCTTTGTTGTGGACCGATTATTCCGTTGTCGGACGCGATGGCAAATTACTACGCTCGCCTGAAAATGCTCGATTATGGCCGCACGCGGCTATGGGGTTCGATCGCCTTTATCGCAGGCTCGACGGCAGTGGGCTACCTGGTGGCTGAATTTGGCTCCGATATGATCTTGTACACTGCGATGTTCGGCGTGTTTATCTCGTTGCTGTTTGCTATGCGACCGACTAACCCAATGCCTGTAACGCACGGTGGGCAAAGCGCAGAACGTCCAAAGCTGACCGCTCTTTTGACCGACAAGCCGATACTAAAATTCTTAGTGTTGGTGTCACTAATTCAGGGCAGTCATGCGGCTTACTACGGCTTTAGTGCGATTCACTGGAAGGCCGCTGGTCACTCGGAAGATGTCATTGGCTACTTGTGGAGCTTAGGAGTAGCCGCAGAAGTGGCAGTGTTTGCATTGAGTAAGCGCTTATTCGTAGGTTGGTCAATACGCGCGCTGTTTATTGCTGCTGCCGTTGGTGTAATGATGCGTTGGGGTATTACGGCGTCGACAACATCAATTATTGCTTTGGTGGTTGTTCAACTATTGCATGGTGTGACTTTCGCTACCGCGCACATTGCCGCGATCCAATATATCCAAAACTCCGAAGAAAATAAGATCGTAGCGTTGCAAGCGTTGTATAACGCGATTCCGTTGGGCGCATTTATCGCGTTAATGACCGTATTGAGTGGCTGGGGTTATGAGCACTGGGGACCTCTTGTGTTCTGGGGCATGGCCGCGATGGGGTTATTGGCTCTGTTCATCAAGCTTGATTCGCAAGACCCACATCAGGTGGTTGATGTATCAGACAAGCCACTTGAAACACAGAATTAGACTTATGTAACAAAGGTTAAAAACTAAGCTTTGTCTCCGTTATCAAAGCAGTGTTAAATGAAACCTCTCCCTCATGGAGAGGTTTTTTTATTCTCTTGCTTTAAAAGTAGCAAGAAAGGCAAGAAAGGATATCGGATGCAAGGATGGCTGGTGGTTCCCGTTTCTTTAGCGTATTTGGGAGCTTTATTTATCATCGCGTGGTACGGCGATATTCAGAAAAGGTGGCTAGCGCGCTGGCGGCCTTGGATTTATAGCCTTTCCATTGCGGTGTACTGTACATCATGGACCTTCTACGGCACGGTCGGGCAGGCCAGCAGTAATCCTTGGTCTTTCTTGCCCATCTATATTGCTCCCATTTTAGTGTTTACCATCGGATGGCGCGTTTTAGCTCGGCTTATTTTGATTGCTAAACGGGAACACATCACGTCGATTGCTGACTTTATCGGAGCACGCTACGGTAAATCCCAAGGTTTGGCCGTGGTTGTTACGCTCATAGCGGTTGCGGGAATTTTGCCGTACATCGCTTTACAGCTGCGTGGTATCACTATGGGGCTTGAAATTATTGCTCCGGAGCTGGCTACTGATTTTGGTTATCAAAACGGTAGCGTGTCGTGGTTTGTTGTGGTCGCATTGGCGATTTTTACGATGCTATTCGGTACCCGCCACATTGATAACACGGAACACCATCGTGGGATGATGATGGCAATTGCCTTCGAATCCATTATCAAACTGCTGGCTTTTTTAGTGGTTGGTGTCTTCATTGTTTGGTTGGCGATGAACACCGAGAATTTGAGCTTAATTGATGTTGCCGCACAGACGTATCAGTCACCAAATATCCCGACTATATTGATTCATACTGTACTCACGATGCTGGCGATCGTTTGCCTTCCGCGACAATTCCATACGATGGTGGTGGAAAATGAACGTGCTCAAGATTTGCATGTGGCTCGTTGGTTGTTCCCCATTTATCTGATCTTAATGGGGATTTTTGTTTTACCTATTGCGTGGGTAGGGCAAGGTCTCTTGAGTGGCGCTTCGCCTGATACTTATGTCATCAGTGTGCCGATGTCGGTAGGGGCGAGTGAAATCGCCTTGCTTGCGTTTCTAGGCGGTACTTCAGCGGCAAGTGGCATGGTTATCGTATCGACGATTGCCTTAGCGATTATGGTCTCGAATGACTTGGTTATGCCATTGCTATTGCGTCGCATGCGACTGACGCAGCGTAACCATCACCATTTTTCTGAATTATTACTGCGGATCCGCCGTGGTTTGATTTTAGTTTTGTTGATTGGCGCGTGGTGTTTCTATCAAGCGTTGGACACCATTCATTCACTTTCTGCTATCGGCTTTCTCTCGTTCGCGGCTATCACGCAATTCGCTCCTGCGCTGGTTGGCGGTATGTATTGGCGTCAAGGGAATAAGAAAGGTGTGTATGTTGGCCTCGCGGTGGGTTTTGCTACCTGGTTGATTACGTTAATGAGCCAAACAGACATGCTTGCCGGAGACGCCAGTAATAACTTCCTGATCTGGTTGATTACGCCACCAGAGGTATTGGCTAGCTTTGATATCGCGATTTCAGATTGGGGGATGATCCTCAGCGTGGTCGCTAATGCAGTGTGTTTTGTTGTGGTTTCTATGGCTACCCGACCAAGCCTAAGTGAGCGCTTACAATCGGCATCATTCGTTGGTACACCGTTGCCTGAAAGCGAAAATATGAGTCTGTACCAGAGCCGCGTTACGGTTGCAGAACTGGAAATGCTAGCGTCCAGATTTGTAGGACGAACGCGAGTTAAAGCGGCGTTTCAAGCCTACTGGAGCCAGCAACGAGAAGAGTTGATGCCGAATCAACAAGCGCCATCTTCTCTGATTCGGCATACGGAGCGTGTGCTAGCAGGGGTATTTGGAGCATCTTCTGCTAAGTTAGTACTTACTTCCGCTCTGCAAGGAAGAAACATGCAGCTTGAAGAGGTGGCGACTATCGTCGATGAAGCCTCTGAACTGTACGATTTTAGTCGGGGTTTACTCCAAGGCGCGATTGAGCATATTGGACAAGGTATTGCGGTCGTCGATAAGCAACTACGCTTGGTAGCGTGGAACCAACGCTATTTAGAACTCTTTGAATTTCCGCCAGGCCTGATTCAAGTAGGTCGACCGATTGCGGATGTGATTCGGCACAATGCAGAGCAGGGGTTGTGTGGCCCTGGTGACCCTGATGACCACGTCCGTCGCCGTGTTTATCACCTTGAGCAAGGGACTCGGCACACCTCTTCTCGGGTTCGTCCCGATGGTCGCGTGATAGAGGTGCAAGGTAACCCAATGCCAGGTGGTGGCTTTGTGATGAGCTTTACCGACATCACCGTATTCCGTGATGCAGAGCAAGCACTGAAAGACGCCAACGAGACATTGGAAGAAAGGGTACGTCTGCGGACTCGAGAATTAGAACAACTTAACAAGCAGCTGGTGGAAGCGACGCAGCGCTCGGATTTGGAATCGAAGTCCAAATCACGGTTCTTGGCGGCAGTAAGCCATGACTTGATGCAACCGCTCAACGCGGCGCGTCTATTCGCATCTTCACTATCGGAAGTCGCCAAAGACAGCGAAGCCAAAAAGCTGTCAGCACACATTGAAAGTGCTTTAGAGGCTGCCGAAGACTTAATTGGAGATTTGCTGGATATCTCGCGTTTGGAATCGGGCAAGTTGGAAGTCAACGTGCATGGCTTTGCGTTAAATGATGTGTTATCGAATTTGAATGCTGAGTTTAGTGCGTTAGCCAAACAGCAAGGTATAGAGTTCACCATGATTCCGTCCTCACTCATGGTTAAGTCGGATCCCAAACTGCTGCGCCGTGTGGTGCAAAACTTCCTGACCAATGCGTTTCGTTATAACCCGAATGGCAAAGTCGCACTCGGTGTTCGCCGTGTGAAAGGGCGAGTGCGTATTGATGTATGGGATAATGGAGTGGGGATTGAAGAAGAGAAGCAGCAAGAGATTTTTGAAGAGTTTAATCGCGGAACTCAAGTTCGTTCCGACCAAGGTCTCGGGCTTGGTTTGGCGATTTCGAAAGGAATTGCTCAGGTACTTGGGCATGAAATTTCGATGCGCTCTTGGGTTGGAAAAGGCAGTGTTTTTTCCATCACCCTAGATAAAGCTGATCATGTTCAGCCTCATCCAGTTCACGTGGCAATGAGTAAGCAATCTGAACTTGGTCATCTGAGAATCCTTTGTGTCGATAATGAGCCTGACATTCTAGTCGGCATGGAAAACTTACTTTCCCGATGGGGTTGCGATACACGAGTTGCGATTGATTTAGTTGAAAGTCTACAAGCGCTTGAGGATGGTTGGATTCCGGATGTAATTTTCTCCGATTACCGACTTGATGATGGTCGTACTGGTTTAGAAGTGCTACAGCAATGCCGCCTGAGATTAGGCCACAGCTTCGAAGGCGTCATCATCAGTGCAGATCGTACCGATGATATGCTTGATGGCATCAAAGCAAATGGGTTCAGCTTTATTGCTAAGCCAGTTAAGCCGCTTAAGTTGCGTTCGGTGCTCAATCGAGTCGCTTAGGATTGGAGTGTTTGAAAAATCGCTATAAAAGAGACCTCCGAATGGAGGTCTCGATGTTTGTAATCTTAGTTGATAGGCTGAGTTTGCCGTTTATTCTGCGACGCCGCCTTGGGTCAGTTTGGCTGGATTAAGCAATCGCTCTAGTGTGGCTCTATCCAAATCAGTTTCTTCTTCCGCGACATCAATAATCGCGCGTCCCTGTTTGTAGGCTTTTTTCGCGACTTCTGCCGCTTTTAGGTAACCAATGACCGGGTTGAGAGCCGTGACCAAAATTGGGTTTTTGGCGAGTGCTACATCCAAGTTATCTTGGCGAACTTCAAACGTCGCAATGGCTTTGTCAGCTAAAGCGGTTGCGCTGTTAGAGAGTAACTCGACGCTCTCCAATACGTTATGAGCAATAACTGGCAGCATGACGTTAAGCTGGAAGTTGCCCGCTTGGCCTGCGACGGTAATGGTGGTGTCATTACCAATGACTTGCGCTGATGCCATAGCTGCGGCTTCTGGGATCACAGGATTTACTTTGCCAGGCATGATGGAAGAACCCGGTTGCAAGCCTTGTAATTCAATTTCACCTAAACCAGCCAATGGGCCTGAATTCATCCAACGAAGATCGTTTGCGATCTTCATGATCGCAACTGCTGCTGTTTTGAGCTGTCCCGACAGAGCGACGATCGCATCTTGACTGCTTAAATTGAAAAAGAAGTTATCACTGGCCGTGAACTGAATACGAGTTGACTGGGTTAGGTTGCTAGCGAATAAGTCTGCAAAGCGTGGATCAGCATTGATCCCCGTTCCAACCGCCGTACCACCTTGGGCTAAGGCTTTTACAGCAGGAAGAGCTTGTTCAATCGCTTGTTTTGCATGCTCGATTTGGAACTGCCAACCGCCAAGTTCTTGAGCAAAGGTAATTGGCATCGCGTCCATTAAGTGGGTGCGACCGGTTTTTACAACATCTTTCAATGCTTGCTGTTTAGACTCTAGTGTTTGGCTGAGGTGTGACAGGGCCGGGAAGAGCTGTTTTTCGATGGCTAATGCTGCGCTAACTTGAATGGCCGTTGGTACCACATCGTTGCTGCTTTGCCCCATGTTGACGTGATCATTAGGGCTGACAGTGCCGCCTAGATGCTGGGAGGCCAGTGTTGCAATTACTTCATTCGCATTCATATTTGAGCTAGTGCCTGATCCCGTTTGGAACACGTCAATTGGGAATTGCTCAATATGATTGCCTTCGATAATTGCTTGAGCTGCGTCAGCAATCGCGTTGGCAATATCTCCCTCAAGCAGCCCTAGCTGTGCGTTGGTGAGTGCCGCAGTCTGCTTGATGTGTGCTAACGCTTTGATAAAACCAGATGGCATTTTATGTTGACTGAATGAGAAGTTATCGACGGCGCGTTGAGTCTGGGCTTGGTAGAGAGCATCTGCAGGGACCGTTACTTCGCCCATACTGTCAGTTTCTATGCGGAATTCGGTGCTCATGGTAGGGATCCTTTTGGTTAATCGAGTGAGATTTGAATCAGGCGTAATTGTTGTTGTAGTGCGAGAAATTTCACGTCGCCTTGTTCAAACTGGTAGTAATAGCGTTTGAGGCAAAATAATGGCGTATGGATAGAATCAAGACAGACACGACGGAAGATACGACTGCGAGTTGAGTCTTGAATTGCGTCTAGTAAATGGAAATAAACCTGACGTAAAAACAGCTCACACAACAATAGATTTTCTTCATCGGCATCGTGTTCATAACAGGAAGACAACACCATTCCCCAATGAATATAGTCATGAATCACGTCTGGCTCAAAGCCATGTGGTGCGGCGAGAAGGAATCTATCTTGGGCTTTAAAAAATGCGTTAAAGATGTCCCGTTTGTTGTCCATAACCACCTCTTATTAAATGTAATGATAATTATTATCAATTAACTTGTGAGTTGGCAACCCTTTTTAGAGTAAGAGGTTGTTGAAGAAAGACTTACGGAAACAAAAGCCGACGCAAAGGCGTCGGCTGAGTAGGAGTTCATTTATGCTGAGTGAAACTAAGTCACTGTCATTTGAAGACCAGTGAATTAGCTTGTCAGCGTTATTCAGTAAATAAGGTTTCGTACTTCACAAATGCGGTTTGCGTTTCACCATAATACAGTGTGCCGCCTGATTGAATGACGACTCTTAACCAGCTTTCTGCAGATGCAGGCTTTGGTAAGGTGATGTACCAGCTTTGGCCTGCTTGATCGGCGGGCTTCATATCAATCGGTTGAGCGTTTTTCTCTTTGTCACTCACAATAGAAACTTTAACCCCTTCGAGTGGGTAAGCGGCGTTGAGTGACAATTCTAAGTTATTTTTAGTGAGTTTTTCCGAGCGAAATTTCACTTTAAAATCGCCATTTTCCATATCACACAGACCACTGGTGTAACGACAATTAGACTTACTCGCGAGTTTGTAAGTTTCCCCTTCTTGCGCCGCGTGGGGCTTCTCGCTGAGGGCCATATCGGTACCGAAGTAAGCGATCAAAGAGAGAACTGGCGCAATCAGTAGAGCGAGAATAAAGTGCTTGTTTTTGAACATCTTGGCTTCCTTGCAACGACATACTGCGAATATGGTAACTGAAAAGTGAGAATAAAAAAGCCCCGGACGGCAGGTTCCAAACGGGGCTTTTGTGGTTTTGATTAGTTTTTAGTGATCCACTGCGCTACCAGCACCTACTGGTACGCGAACGTGTTCGACTAGGTCTTTTACTTCTTGTGGCGTTTCTGCAGTTACTTTGGATACAGCGAATGCAACAATGAAGTTAAATAGTGCGCCAATAGCACCAAACGCGTTTGGCTCAATACCTAGGAACCAGTTTGTTCCCCAGCTTTCTAGATATTTCCAATCAGCAACGAAAAGAATGCCTTTGTGTTGGAATACGTAGAACAGCGTAATACTGATACCTGCAATCATACCGGCGATTGCGCCTTCTTTGTTGATGCTCTTGCTGAAGATGCCCATCATCAATGCAGGGAAGATGGATGAAGCGGCAAGACCAAAGGCGAGTGCTACTGTACCTGCGGCAAATCCAGGCGGATTTAAACCGAGATAGCCTGCGGCTGCTATCGCTACTGCCATTGATATTCGACTAGCAAGTAGCTCTTTTTTCTCGGATATGTTCGGATTGATAACCCCTTTGATTAAGTCATGGGAAATAGCTGAAGAAATGGCGAGTAGTAAACCTGCTGCGGTAGATAGTGCAGCTGCAAGGCCACCTGCTGCCACAAGTGCAATCACCCAGTTTGGTAGTTTAGCGATCTCTGGGTTAGCCAATACCATGATGTCGTTATCAACGCGCAGTTCGTTGGTGGACGCATCTGAAGTGTATTGGATATTGCCATCGCCATTTTTATCGTCAAAACCGAGTAGTCCAGTTGTTTCCCAGTTTTTGAACCACGCAGGACGCTCGTCATACGCTAGGTGCTGACCCGGAGCTGGATTTACCGTATTCATTAGGTTGAGACGAGCCATCGCTGATACCGCTGGTGCAGTAGTGTAAAGGATTGCGATGAAGATCAGAGCCCAGCCTGCTGATGTACGTGCGTCGCGAACCTTCGGCACGGTAAAGAAACGGATAATTACGTGTGGTAGACCGGCAGTACCAATCATCAGTGACATGGTGTAGACAAACATATTAAGTGTGTCGCCACGTACTTGGGTCGTGTATTCACTGAATCCGAGTTCGGTCACAACTTGGTCAAGCCGATCGAGTAGATAGACATCGGTACCAGCCATGGTACTCCCCAGACCAATTTGTGGGATTGGGTTACCAGTGAGTTGCAGAGAGATAAAGATTGCAGGGATAGTGTAAGCAAGAATGAGTACGCAATATTGAGCAATCTGCGTGTAAGTGATGCCTTTCATGCCGCCAAGAACCGCGTACATGAAAACGATACACATACCAATTAATAGGCCGGTGGAGTAATCCACTTCTAAGAAGCGACCAAACGCAACACCTACGCCTTTCATCTGACCGATAACATAAGTCACTGATGCGATGATAAGACAAACAACCGCTACGATACGTGCTGTGTTGGAGTAAAAGCGTTCACCAACAAACTCTGGCACCGTAAACTTACCAAATTTGCGTAGGTAAGGCGCTAGCAACAGCGCAAGCAGAACGTAGCCACCAGTCCAACCCATTAGAAATACTGAGCCGCCATAGCCCATGAAGGCAATTAAGCCTGCCATTGAGATAAACGACGCTGCGGACATCCAATCGGCTGCGGTTGCCATACCGTTTGCAATCGGGTTTACACCGCCACCAGCAACATAAAACTCTTTGGTTGAGCCGGCGCGAGCCCAAATAGCAATCCCGATGTACAGGATGAACGTGGCGCCAACGACCAGGTAGGTAATAGTTTTCAAATCCATCTGAGTGACTCCTTATTCGTCCACGCCGAATTCACGGTCAATTTGGCGCATCTTCCATGCGTAATAGAAAATAATTCCTAGGAAGGCATAGATGGAGCCTTGTTGAGCAAACCAGAAACCGAGTTTGTAACCGCCTAGTTGAAATTGATTTAGTACGTCGACAAATAAGATGCCGCAGCCGAAAGACACGACGAACCAGATGACCATTAGGCCGATCATGAGCTTCACGTTTTTGTCCCAATAGGCTTTGGCTCTTTCTTCGCTTTCAAATGCCATTGCCGTCTCCTTACGATTGGTATTGTTGTTAATGAAATGTTTCAATGTGTACATTAGCAAGGTGTTGGCAATAACTCTTTTCAACTTTAGTCGGGGTGTTAAAAATGAAGAACCTCCATACTATGGGCTTTTGCAGCGAATAAAGGGGTAAAATGTCATGTTAATAAACTGTTAAGTTAGCCAAAGGTCTAAAGGTTGATTGGATAAACAAGCATGATTAAGACTGGCCATTAATCTTTTCTTCATTGAATTTGGAGATGCTGTGTAAATATTGGTGGTGATCTTGTGGCTCTCAATGAGAGAAGGCGTAGATAAGAAAGATCACAAGTAATTTATTTACATAAAGTTTTCGCATCAAATCACCGTTTTAACGCACAATAAAGTAATATAACTGAGTCATTCTCGTACAACCTCGCATTTTGAGACGGTGTAAAGGGGAGGCAGATTAGGGCATTACCTCATTAACGAAGTAGCCTTGCTCATCACAATTATTATCGTTTTTCATTAAGGGAGGGTGAGAATGGACGCAGACACCATTAACAGTTTTTTTCTAATAGGTGCGTTGTTAATCGCACTTAGCGTTCTTTTAAGCCCAGTGTCTTCTAAGTTGGGAATCCCAATTCTTTTGGTATTTTTAGCCGTTGGAATGCTGGCGGGGGAAGACGGCTTAGGCGGCATCTTATTCGATAACTTTTCGATCGCTTATTTGGTTAGTAACCTCGCATTAGCCATCATTTTGCTTGATGGTGGGATGAGAACGCGGGTCGCCAGCTTTAGGGTTGCGTTATGGCCCTCGGTCTCTTTGGCGACATTTGGCGTTGCGATCACCACCATTTTGACCGGGCTGATGGCAACGTGGTTATTCGACTTAGATTTATTGCAAGGCATATTGGTTGGTGCGATTGTTGGCTCCACCGATGCTGCCGCGGTCTTCTCTCTACTCAAAGGTCGTAGCCTGAACGAACGTGTTGGTTCAACGCTGGAAATTGAATCCGGCACCAATGACCCAATGGCGGTGTTTCTGACCGTAACTCTGATTGCTATTTTAGCGAACCCTGGCGCAGATTTAAGTGCGGGCTTTTTGGCGTTCAGTTTTCTTAAGCAGTTTGGTATCGGCGCGTTACTTGGCTTCGCTGGTGGCTGGATCTTATGGAAAGTTATCAATCGCAATCAATTACCAGATGGGCTGTATTCTATTTTAACGGTCAGTGGTGGCTTGCTTATTTTTGCTTTATCTAACACTTTAGGTGGCAGTGGTATTTTGTCGATTTACCTTGTTGGTCTTTTATTAGGTAACCGTCCAACACGCAGCCGACACTCTATTCTTCATGTTTTAGATGGTATGACGTGGCTAGCTCAAATTGGTATGTTCTTGGTGCTTGGCTTGTTGGTTACACCATCTAATTTACTCTCTATTGCGTTGCCAGGTCTTGCGCTTGCCTTCGGGATGATTTTGTTTGCCCGACCAATCTCAGTTTGGATTGGTTTACTGCCATTCAAGAGTTTCACGCCACGTGAAAAGTGGTTTGTCTCTTGGGTAGGATTGCGTGGCGCTGTACCTATCATCCTCGCGGTATTTCCAATGATGGCAGGGTTGCCAGATGCTCAACTGTACTTCAATTTGGCATTCTTTGTAGTAATGGTGTCTTTGATAGTACAAGGGGGCACGTTGACTAAGGCGATGTCTCTTGCAAAGGTCGAGCTACCTTCTAAGCCTGAGCCAATTTCGCGTACGGGTGTAGAGATTTACCCGACCAGTGAGTGGGAGCTGTTTATCTATAGACTTAAAGCAGATAAATGGTGCATTGGTGAGCCATTACGTAGTCTTTCGATGCCGGAAGGAACGCGTATCGCCGCTGTATTTCGCAGTAAAGAGCTATTGCACCCATCCGGCAGTACGCGCCTTGAGGAAGATGATACCTTGTGTGTATTAGCACAAGAAAAGGATTTAGATGCACTGAGCTTACTGTTTAGTGAAGCCCCAGAGAAAGCGTCGCTAGCGCGATTCTTCGGTGACTTCTTCCTCGATATTGAAGTGAAGCTTGCCGATATTGCCGTGATGTATGGTTTGAATCTGGGGGATGAACCGCTGGATAAAAGTTTGAGAAACCTTGTCGAAGAGCAATTAGGTAGCACGCCAGTATTGGGAGACCATTTCGAGTGGCAAGGTTTGCATTGGATCGTCGCTGATGTTGTTGATCAGCAGGTCACTAAAGTCGGTATCCGATTGCCAAACGAAAAAAGTAAGTCTGACGATAAGACGTCAATCTAGTCGCTCATTTCCGTCAGCATAATCACGGCTTGCGTGCGGTTCTTTACGCCGAGCTTACGGAAAATCGCTGTCATGTGCGCTTTTATGGTGGCTTCTGAAACATTCAATTCGTAAGCGATTTGCTTGTTCAGCAAGCCATCGGACAACATTCCCAACACTTTATATTGCTGTGGTGTTAGCGCAGCAATCTTTTCCGCTAAGTCATTACATGCCGCGTTATTGGTGATCAGCCCTTCAGGGAAATATGGGTCGCCATTCAGCACTTGATTGAGTGCGTTCACTAATTCGCGCATGTCGCTGGACTTGGGAATAAAACCAAATGCACCATGGCTTTTCACCTGCGTCACGATCGCCGGCTCTTCACTCGCTGAAACGACGACGATAGGTAAATCTGGATGCTCTGCTCGCAAATGAATCAAGCCAGACATACCATTTGCTCCTGGCATTTTGAGGTCCAATAGCACTAAATCTGGCTCTTCCTCTCGCTCCAACAAAGCCAGAAGTGCGTCGAGTGAGTCCGCTTCCAGCAAATTTGCACCACTAATAGCCATGTGGATAGATTGAAACAAGGCATTCCGGAAGAGTGGGTGATCATCTGCAATAATGATGGTGTAGGTCGAATCCATGACGTTAAACACTTTTGACTATTTCGTTAAATTTATTATTGTCCAGCTTTGAGAGAGTGGACAATATTTATTCGCTAAAAGTCTGAACCAAATCGACTTTTATTAGGAAAATTGCATATAAACGCAATGTTCTTATTCAAATCTGAGCAATAAAAAACGCCAGTGGACATCACTGGCGTTTGAATATCTGGTTATCAGAACTGCTTGATATGCTCTAAGAAAGGCTCAGCTTGCATAAAGCCCGTCAAACGAGCGTTTGAAACGTGTTCGCCACTGGCATCCCAAAACTCAATTGTTGGTAAACCAAGTACATTCATGTGCTTCAGTAGTTCGATGTCTTGCACTTGGTTTTTGGTCACGTCCGCTTGCAGAAGAACGAAGTCTTGCAGTTTTGCTTCGACGCTTGGGTCATGGAAGGTGTACTTTTCAAACTCTTTACATGCTACACACCAATCGGCGTAGAAATCGAGCATGACGGGTTTACCTGCCGCTTTCGCAAGTGCCAGTTGTTCTTCAAGCTCCGCCACGTTAGCAATGCGAGTAAAGCTAACAGTGGCTTGCTGAGTTTGTGTTGTGTTGTTGCCAAACCAGTAATTTAAGATAGGTTGTGCTGAGGCTAGCAAACCTAAGACGGCGATTATGCCCACGGCACTTTGTTTCCAGCCACCAAACTCTAGACTGTTTTTGATGTGGTATAGCCAACCAAAAGCAGCAATACCCAGTGCTGACCACAGAATCGTTGACCACATTTCTGGCATGATGCGTTCTAGTAAGAAGATAGGTGCGGCAAGCAGAATAAAGCCGAAGAGTGTTTTCACTCGGTCCATCCAACCACCTGCTTTTGGTAGCAGTTTGTTGCCGAAGACTGCAACAAGAATAAGCGGAATACCCATGCCCATCGCCAGCGCGTATAACGCGATACCACCCGTCAGCAAATCGCCGCTTTGTGCCACGTAAAGTAGCGCACCAGACAGAGGTGCCGTGGTACATGGTGAGCACACCAGTCCAGAAATCGCCCCCATGGCGAATACGCCTGCACTGCTGCCGCCTTGCTGTTTGTTGCTGAGGTTGTTTAACCACGTTTGAACGTTGCTTGGTAGCTGTAATGAGTACAGACCAAACATAGACAAAGCGAGTGCGATGAACAGTACGCTCAAGCCAGTCAGCACATAAGGGTGTTGCATTGCCGCTTGGAACTGCATACCTGCAGATGCCACCACAAGGCCGAGTAGGGTGTAAGTCAGCGCCATGCCTTGCACGTAGACGAATGACAAGCCTAGCGCGCGGCGTTGGCTTAGTTTGCCACTGCCAAGCACTATGCTGGTCAGAATTGGGTACATCGGCAGCACACAAGGTGTAAACGCCAAGCCCACACCAAGCGCCAAGAACAGAAGTGGTGTCCACCAGTTATCAGCAAGGTTGGCTGCAAGGCTATCTTGCTGTGTTACTGGCGCTGATGATGTGTCACCAGACGTAGATGATTGCGCCGCTGGTGCCTGTTCTGCTTTTGGTGCAGTTGTCGCCGTTGTTGAATCTGAGTTCGACGAAGTAAACGCGCTGATAGGAATCACGCGAGTTTCTGGCGGGTAACAGAAGCCTGCTTTCGCACAACCTTGGTATTGCACGACTACGCGCGCACCGTCTTGCCAATCATGCATTGGTACATTAACGAAGAGAGGTTGAGTATAGATATGCACGTCACCAAAGAATTCATCTTTATGCGGTGTGCCGTCTTCCATTTGCAGTTCGCCTAGCGATACTTTCTCACCAGCTACAGACAAGCGCTCTTGATATAGGTAGTACCCGTCACGTACCTGCCAATCGAGCATCAATTTGTCATCTTGCTGGTAGAAGTTAAATGGAAACGCCTGATCAACAGGAACAAAACTGTCGCTGCTGGTACCAAAACTGTTGTTCTGGCTACTGTTAAACTGGTCTTTGCCAAATAAAGCTAAAGACGGAGTGGAAAAGGTAATGAGCCCTAAGAGTAAAACGGAAAGTAATGCGCGCATAAAAGAGTCAATTCATCTTAGATAATTGCCGTTAGTGTAACTCAATCAGACCCGGAGGCGAGTCAATAAGTTTCATGAAAATGAAGATTTATTGAGCATAAATCAAGACAACAGGGAATAAAAAAGGGAGCCGAAGCTCCCCGAGTAAGACTCTGTTTCTACTAGATCAGTAGACCACCGAATGCGAAGCCAAGTGCTACCGCAGAAGCGATGGTTACCACACCAGGTACAAAGAATGGGTGGTTGAATACGTACTTACCGATACGAGTTGAACCCGTGTCGTCCATCTCAACCGCTGCTAGAAGCGTTGGGTAAGTTGGCAGCACGAATAGCGCACTTACTGCTGCGAAAGATGCAACTGCGGTAAGTGGTGCCACACCGATTGCTAGTGCTGCTGGCATCAGCGCAACAGTAGTTGCACCTTGCGAGTAAAGCAGCATTGAAGCGAAGAATAGAACAAGTGCTAGCATCCATGGGTAGTCTGCTAGTAGCGCACCAGCCACTTCTTTGATGCCGTCAACGTGCGCGTTAACGAACGTAGAACCTAGCCATGCCACACCAAGAACACACACACACGCTGTCATACCAGAGCGGAATGTTGCTGCGGCTGGGATTTTGCCAGCATCGATTTTACAGCTCATTACGATAGCTGCCGCAGCTGCTAGCATTACCGTCATGATAGCTTCGTTACGGCCTAGAGCAGGGTTCTCGATAAGACCCACAGAGCCAGAAATTGCTGCTGCGTAACATACTACGAATGCGATTGCGCCTAGGAAGATGAATGTCGCTTTCTTCGCTGTTGGTAGGATTTCGCGTTTTGCTTCTGTATTTAGCTTGATTAAGCCTTTTTCTAGACGCTCTTGGTATTCAGCATCGTCTTTTAGCTCACAGCCCATGAAGTTCGCCACGAACGCACCGATCATGCACGCGATGAACGTCGTTGGGATACAGATTGCTAGTAGTGTTAGGTAGTCAACGCCAAATGGGTGCAGCATTGCCGCGAACGCTACAACAGCCGCTGAGATTGGTGATGCGGTGATAGCGATTTGCGATGCTACGACCGCGATAGACAGTGGACGAGAAGGGCGCACGCCTTGGCCTTTCGCTACTTCTGCAATCACTGGCAAAGTAGAGAATGCCGTGTGGCCAGTACCCGCCATTAATGTCATTAGGTAAGTTACGATAGGCGCATAAAAGGTGATGCGCTCAGGATGCTTGCGCAAAAAGTTTTCAGCAACTTGCACCATCCAGTCTAAACCACCAGCTACTTGCATTGCTGCGATAGCGGTGATTACAGACATGATGATCAAAATTACGTCAACGGGAATGTAAGCTTGGCTTGTTGGTACGCCCAAGATCAAAGACAACGCAATGACCCCAGCACCACCGGCAAAACCAATGCCGATACCACCGATTCTTGCCCCCAAATAGATGAAGAGCAGAACCACGAAGAGTTCGACCATGACCATATTGATACCTCTTTAGTTTTTTATTTGATTCTGATTTTTTGAACACTCAGGAACAGGAGTAAATGCTCAGAGAATGAGAACCTAGTGGTTTAGCGGCAATAAAAGCATATAAAAAATGTGGTTAACCGTATGAGAGCCTAAAAAAGGGGCCTGAGTGGCCCCCTTCGGATTCGTTATTACTCGTAACGTTTTGCTTTGTAAGTAGGATGCATGAAGTTTTCTACTGACAAGATTTCATCAAGCTCCTCTGCTGTAAGCAGACCGCGCTCTAGCACGACTTCACGAACACTTTTACCAGTTTCTGCACAAATCTTACCTACGATGTCACCTTCGTGGTGGCCGATGTATGGGTTTAGGTAAGTGACGATACCGATAGAGTTGTAAACGTAGTTTTCGCAAACTTCTTTGTTCACAGTGATGCCGTCGATACATTTATCACGTAGGTTCACACACGCGTTGTGTAGTAGAGAGATAGACTCAAACACACTTTGTGCGATCACAGGTTCCATAACGTTTAGCTGTAGCTGACCGCCTTCTGCTGCGAAAGAAACCGTGTTGTCGTTACCGAGAACTTTGAAGCAAACTTGGTTTACTACTTCTGGGATAACTGGGTTTACTTTAGCTGGCATGATTGAAGAGCCTGCTTGCATTTCAGGTAGGTTCAATTCATTTAGACCCGCACGAGGACCAGAAGAAAGTAGACGAAGGTCGTTACAGATCTTCGATAGTTTCACTGCTAGGCGTTTTAGCGCGCCGTGAGTCATTACGTATGCACCACAGTCAGACGTTGCTTCGATAAGGTCTTCTGCTGCAACAACGTCAAGGCCTGTTACTTCCGCTAGGTGTTTTACTGCAAGCGCTTGGTAGCCAGTTGGTGTATTTAGACCAGTACCGATTGCGGTTGCGCCTAGGTTGATTTCTAGGAGGAGTTTAGATGTGTAATCTAGAGCACGAATCTCTTCGTTTAGTGTTACCGCCCACGCATGGAACTCTTGACCTACTGTCATTGGTACTGCGTCTTGAAGCTGAGTACGGCCCATTTTCAGTACATCTTTAAACTCAACGGCTTTAAGTTCGAATGCGCCTTTTAGGTACTCAATTGCTTCCATTAGCTTGTGTACGCTGTTGTATACCGCAATACGGAAACCTGTTGGGTACGCACAGTTGGTTGATTGGCTCTTGTTTACATGGTCATTTGGGTTAACAAATTCGTATTGGCCTTTCTCTTTACCCATCAACTCAAGCGCAACGTTTGCGATCACTTCGTTCGTGTTCATGTTAACTGAAGTGCCTGCACCGCCTTGGAATACGTCTGATGGGAACTGATCCATACACTTGCCAGTTTCTAGGATCAAATCACACGCTTCGATGATGTAGTTTGCAACGTCTTTTGGAATAGCGCCAAGTTCTTTGTTTGCTAACGCTGCTGCTTTTTTGGTCATTACCATGCCGCGTACAAATTCTGGTACGTCAGAGATGGTCATATTAGAGATGTTGAAGTTCTCGATCGCACGTAGCGTATGAATACCGTAGTACGCATCTGCAGGGACATGACGTTGACCTAATAGATCTTCTTCAATACGAGTGGCTGGGTTTGCTGTTTTTGGAGCATCAGATAGGGTAGCCATAGCAGGATCCTTAGATGATAATTCTGATAATAAAGTTATTTATTAGCCATTTCTGCAATCTAGAATCCATTCATCAGAATTTTTGGCTGGAAAATCCGTCCTGACTTATGTGGCACATGATACTGCACCTAGCGCATAAAAATAGTAACTAGATCACCTTTTTCGTTTTTCATGAGTCAATAATTTGCAAAGTATGAACGGGTTATTAATAACCCTTTATGGGTACTCGATTTTCCTCGACAAACATGAGTTTTTAGAGTTCGAAATTAGCACTTTAAAAGCACGAAAAAATCGGTATGCAATTGAATGAAACGCGCTCCCGCTACTTTGTCTAAAAGAGAAGGAGACCAGTATGAACACGCTTTTTTACAACGATTCGTTTGAGCTTAGTCTGCTTTTACCATTACACTGAATTAAACAAAGGAGGGCGTGTGTTTCCTATCTTATTATTAGCGTTTATTTTTGTTCCGATCATTGAAATCGGCTTATTTATTCAGGTGGGCGGTTTTTTAGGTTTATGGCCGACCATTGCACTAGTCTTAATCACGGCATTTGTTGGTGCATCGTTGGTTCGTAGCCAAGGTATACAAACACTGATGTCAGTACAGGGGCGTCTTGAACAAGGTGAAATTCCAGCCCAGCAAATTTTTGAAGGCGTAATGCTAGCGGTGGCTGGCGTGTTACTGTTAACCCCGGGCTTTATGACCGATGCCCTTGGTATGTTGGTGTTGCTTCCTGCGCCACGCGCCGCGATAGCTAAATACTTGATGAGCAAAATGGTGGTGAAAACCATGCATGGCGGTGGCTTCCAAGGTGGTTTCTCTAACCAGGGGCCATTTGAGCAAGACCCGTTCCGTCGTGACCCATTTGATTCCCAGTCAGATAATGGCAAGACCTTCGAAGGGGAATACGAGCGTAAAGACGATGATGATCGCAACAAGCTCAACTGATTGAGTTAGTCAGTAAAGAAAACAAAAGGGCGCACCAAGCGCCCTTTTCTGTATTTGGAATTCGTGCTGCTTACAATGCGCCTTCAAAGCCCATTTGACGCCATGCTTCAAAAGCAATGATCGCAACGGCATTAGAAAGGTTTAGGCTGCGTGCGTCCGGCATCATTGGAATGCGAATACGCTGCTCCATTGGCAAGCTATCGATGATTTCAGCAGGCAAACCACGAGTTTCTGGACCAAACATCAAAACATCACCCGTTTGGTATTGTGCATCAACGTGGTGACCTGTGGTTTTGGTGGTGCAGGCAAACAATCGGTAGTTACCTTGCCTCTCTTTCTCTAAATATTCTAAGAACGCTTGATAGTTTTTATGGCGCGTTACGCGAGCTAAATCATGGTAATCCAAACCAGCGCGGCGGACTTTTTTCTCTTCAAGATCGAAACCCAGAGGTTCAATTAAGTGAAGGTTTGCACCGCAGTTGGCGCATAGTCGAATGATGTTGCCGGTGTTCGGCGCGATTTCTGGTTCGTATAAAGCGATATCAAACATGGTATTGAAATAGAGTTGGTCAAAGAGAGGGGCAGTATATACCCAAGTCACCGAGATATGCGAGATTCAGCAAGATTGACCTGGGTATGAAAGCAGGCATTAGCGCGGATGTTAATACCGTAAGTAGCGATGCTCTTTATAAGAGAGCGTGAGCATAGTTTTCTTCAACTGCTCGCCAGTTGACGACGTTCCACCACGCATCAATATATTCTGGGCGACGGTTTTGGTAGCTGATGTAATACGCGTGCTCCCACACGTCTAATGCGAGGATTGGTTCACCGCGCACATCCACTACATCCATCAGAGGGTTGTCTTGATTACTGGTGGACGTAATGTGAATCTCACCATCTTTTACGATCAGCCATGCAAAGCCAGACCCAAAGGTATTGATGGCTGCTTGGGCAAACGCTTCTTTAAATTGCTCAAAGCTACCAAATTTATCGTTAATTGCTTGAGCAAGCGCGCCTTGAGGCTCTCCGCCACCGTTTGGTGACATGCAATTCCAATAAATGATGTGGTTGTAATAGCCGCCACCATTATTACGTACCGCAGGGCTGAGCTTAGAGATATTGTCAAAGATCTCGTCTAATGACTGAGTTTCGAGCTCGCTCCCTTCAACGGCATTTACAAACTTATCAAAGTACGTCTTGTGGTGTTTGCTGTAATGCACTTCCATGGTTTTCGCGTCGATGTACGGCTCTAGCGAATCGTACGGGTAAGGCAGAGCGGGAAATGTATGTGACATAGTAAATCCTCCTTAATTGGAAAATTCACTTTAATGCTAACGATAATTATTATCAACTTTGATCTTTGTAAGGGTATTCTAAGAAGACCTCACCAATTTCTAAAGTGAGGGTGGGGCTGTGAATCACTCACTCTAGAAATATGGTGCGAATTATTGTTAGTTCATCAAATTGAGACTAACAATTGATCGGTAAGGTGATACTCATGCGCAATCCGCCTAAAGGACTTCGGCTGGCTGCGATCGTGCCACTGTGCTGGCGAATGGCACTTTCGGTAATGGTTAGGCCGAGACCTGTGCCGCCAGAGTGGCGATCGCGTGCCGTTGAAACGCGATAGAACGGGCGAAAAATCGCGGCTAGTTCCTCTTCTGGTACACCTTCTCCATTATCGTCAACCGTGATACGAAGCGTATCGTCATCGGCTTTGATGTCGATTTGTACCTCATCTTTTCCGTAGTAAATGGCGTTACGAACGATATTTTCCACCGCACTCATCAGCAGTTTAGGGTTACCGGAAATATTGCGCTTAGGTAATTCTGAATAGTGTAGCTGTTTGCCCATTTGCTCTGCTTCAAACTGCGCATCTTTAATGATTTCTTCCCATAAACTTTCTAGTGGCTGTGTTTCGCGAGTCATATGACTGTTCGCCTGCATGCGAGAAAGCTCTAATAGTTCGCTGATCATCTGTTCCAAGCGCTGCGCTTCGGTATCGATACGAGTCAGTTCTGGGCTTTCGCCTTGTTTACGCGTCGCTAATGCGCTTGCCATGCGCAGACGAGTTAAAGGTGAGCGCAGCTCGTGAGAGATATCGGATAGCAAACGTTGTTGTCCTGAAATCATTTGATTAACCGCTTCGACCATCTGGTTGAAGCTGCTGCCTGCTTGACGAAATTCCGCCGTACCTTTTTCTAAATTTGGGTCTGTGACAAATTCACCTTTCGCCACACGTTGAGCAGCGGCTTCAAGACGACGTGCAGGCTGACTCAAAGCCCAAGCAAGCCATAACAGCAATGGTGTACTAACCAGCATGACCGCAAGCAAGAGCTGGAATGGGTGATCAAACAGACGCAGGAGTAGAGGTGGTGGCTCATTCCACTTGAAGCCCACGTACATCAAGATATCGGAACCTGCCAAAGTGATAGGAATTGGGCCCGCAATCATGTATCGACCATACAGCTTCTGCTTTGGATTATTGTAATCTTCGATACTGGTGACAAAGTTTTGCATGGCACGCAATTGAAAATTGCTGCGTTTTTCTGTCGTAAGAACATTACCGCTGTAGTCAGAAAAAAAGACTCGTGGGCGAGGGTCGTGCTTGCCGTGGCGGTTGCCCTCGATACGAAAAAGTATGCGGCCTAAATCAGTTTGCTGGCTGTATTTTTGTTGGATTGAGTCACGCGTTTCTACCATACGTTTGTAGTGTTCTTCTGGAATATCGCGAGCTTTGCGTGGGTCCAAATGTGGCAGTGATAGCACGGCTATCAATACTAATAACATGGTGAACCAAAAAATGGCAAAGATGCGTCCATACAGGCTATTGATGTTTGGCAGTTTGATGCGTGATAGGTGCATTAATCCTCCTCAAGCAGCATGTAGCCACGACCACGCAGGGTTTTAATTCGCGGCTTGCCATTGCTTTGATCTGGTAATTTTTTACGTAAGTTCGAGACATGCATATCGATAGCGCGATCAAAAGCAGCGAGTCGTTTACCAAGCACATCTAAGCTCAGTGTCTCTTTGGTCAGCACTTGTCCTGGGTTTTGTACGAAGTGGGTGAGTAGCGCAAACTCGGTTGCCGTGAGGTCGAGTAGCTGTTGCTCACAATACGCTTCTTGCTTACCGGGATAGAGGCGGATTTCTTGATACTCAATGCAATCGCTGTTTTTGGTATTTTTTTGTGTGCTGCTAGTGCGGCGTAAAATCGCACGGATACGCGCCAACAGCTCTCGGTCACTAAAAGGTTTTGGTAAATAATCATCCGCGCCCAGTTCCAAGCCGATCACGCGATCAATTTCTTCCCCTTTAGCGGTCAGCATCAAGACGGGAGTTTCCCAATTTTCACGTAAGCGTTTCAGCGTTTCCATGCCATTGAGTTTTGGCATCATGACATCCAACAAAATCAAATCAATCTTATCATTGATCGCGGCTAAGCCGGCTTCACCGTCATTTGCTTCGCTGACGTCAAACCCTTCGAAACTGAGTACTTCTTTTAATAAGCTGGTTAGCTCGATATCGTCATCGATTAAAAGAATGTTTGCCATGGGGGCACCTATAGTAAGTTACCGATAGCCTAATATTACATTGGAATGATGCGCAACGAAGAGGAGAAAAATCACTCTTTACGATTCTTTACGCTCCCTATACGTCGCTTTACCTAGCGGGTCGTATTCTATACTCAAGCGCTGTGAGAACAGCTCAGAAGAACCACTCACCTGTGTAAGGAATCGTATTATGAAGTCTGCAAAAAAACTTGTGTTAGCTGCTGTTGTTCTACCTCTTACTCTTGGCGCCGCAAGCGCATTCGCTTACGGTGGTAAAAACCATCATAAAGGCCCTCGTGACGAATGCGGCATGGGTATGGACCGAGGTGTCATGCGTCAACTAGACCTGACTGATGCACAAAAAGATCAGCTAAAAGAAATGCGTGAAGTAAACAAAGCAGAAATGAAAGCAAAATTCGCTGATGGCAAAGAAGCACGTATGGCTGAGCGTCAAGCGCATCACGCAAAAGTACAATCGCTTTTGCTGGCGGATAACTTTGATGAAGCTCAAGCTAGCGAATTAGCAAAAGAGATGGTTGAGCGCCAAACGGAACGTCGCGTGCAAATGCTAGAAAGAAAGCACCAAATGCTTAGCGTATTAACACCTGAGCAGAAAGCGAAATTTGTTGAGCTACAAAATGAACGTATGCAAGAGTGTGGCGACAGAATGCACAAGCGCATGGAAAAGTCGCGCAATAATTAAGTCATGAATTGATGTTATATAAAGAGGCAGCCATTGGTTGCCTCTTTTTGATCTGGTTATTTCATGGTCATTCAATATACTCAACGTATGGTTTTAGTTAACTCTTTGATTATGAAACAGCAATACGCACGTTTAGTTACGACCGCCGCTTGGACTGCAACCATTGTGGCGACGCTTCTTCTGATAGTAAAAGTCATCACGTGGTGGGTAACCGGCTCAGTGAGCTTATTGGCGTCATTGATTGACTCCATGTTAGATATCGCGGCTTCGGTTGTGAATCTTGTGGTGGTTCGTTACGCCTTACAACCGGCAGACCGCGAACATACGTTTGGACATGGTAAAGCTGAGTCCTTAGCGGCCCTAGCCCAAGCAATGTTTATTTCGGGCTCGGCAGTATTTTTGATTCTTAACGGGATTGACCGATTTTTCCGCCCGCATGCTTTACACGCACCGGAGTTAGGTGTGTATGTATCGCTGTTTGCGATTGTGGTCACACTTGGCTTGGTGATGTTCCAAAAACATGTGGTTCGCATGACGGGGAGCCAAGCAATAGCGGCGGATTCTCTGCATTATCAGACTGACTTGTATATGAATGCTGCGATCATGGTGGCTCTGGGGCTCAGTTATTTTGGAGTGACTCAAGCGGATGCTGTGTTTGCGATTGGTATTGGTGTCTTCATTCTTTATAGCGCTTTCAAAATGGTCAGCGAAGCGATTCAAACCTTACTTGATAGAAAGTTGCCCGATGAAGAGCTTGAGCAAATTAACCAAGCTTGTTTGAGCGTAAAAGGGGTATTGGGCGTGCATCAGTTACGCACGCGAATGTCAGGACCGACGCGCTTTATACAGTTGCATTTAGAGCTAGACGATAACTTACGATTAATTGAGGCGCATTACATCGCTGATAAAGTGGAAGATAATTTATTGGCTCTGTTTCCTGATGCGGATGTATTGATCCATCAAGATCCATTGTCTGTCGTTTTCGGACCAGAGAAAGAGCAGAAAGCGCAAGATTGGTAGGCTTGAAAAATCCATCAGTGCCCGACGACAAACAGGTACTTATTGACTATCTTTCCATCAATACTTATTAAGATTCGTGATCCTGATATGAATCAACAAAGTTTCATAGAGAAACTGTAATACTCTTACATAAGTAGAAAAGTTACATAAAAAAGTGCGTTTTCATTGGTAATCCTGTAGAGGAAATGTAACATAACGCACAGTTCTGGATTATGCAGGTTGCTTGGTAACAAGGGGCCTAAAAGAAAATTAAATAATTGATTGCCAAAGATCGAGGGTGAGCATGATTAAGAAGATCGGTGTTTTAACAAGTGGCGGTGACGCACCTGGTATGAACGCTGCGATACGCGGCGTAGTACGTACAGCACTATCCGAAGGATTGGAAGTTTTCGGTGTGTACGACGGCTACCTAGGCCTATACGAAGGCCGCATCGAGAAGCTAGATCGTTCTAGCGTTTCAGATGTGATCAACAAAGGTGGTACGTTCCTAGGTTCTGCACGTTTCCCTGAATTTAAACAAGTGGAAGTTCGTGAAAAAGCGATTGAGAACCTGAAAAAACATGGTATCGATGCACTAGTGGTAATCGGTGGTGATGGTTCGTACATGGGTGCGAAGAAACTGACTGAAATGGGTTACCCATGTATCGGTCTTCCGGGCACAATCGACAACGATATCGCAGGTACGGATTACACTGTGGGCTACCTAAGTGCACTAAACACCGTTATCGATGCAATCGACCGTCTACGTGATACTTCTTCATCTCACCAACGCATTTCAATTGTAGAAATCATGGGCCGTCACTGTGGTGATTTGACTCTGATGTCTGCAATTGCGGGCGGTTGTGAATACATCATCACTCCGGAAACTGGTCTAGACAAAGACAAGCTGATCAGCAACATCCAAGATGGTATCGCTAAAGGTAAGAAACACGCGATCATCGCGCTTACTGAGCTAATGATGGATGCTAATGAACTAGCACGTGACATCGAAGCCGCGACAGGTCGTGAAACTCGTGCAACAGTACTTGGTCACATCCAACGTGGTGGTCGTCCAACTGCATTTGACCGCGTACTAGCATCTCGTATGGGTAACTACGCTGTTCACCTATTGATCGAAGGTCATGGTGGTCGTTGTGTAGGTATCGTGAAAGAGCAACTTGTTCACCACGATATCATCGACGCAATCGAAAACATGAAGCGTCCAGTACGCAACGATCTATACAAAGTTGCTGAAGAGTTGTTCTAAGCAAGCTTGAAATAGATAAACAAAACCGCGGCTTTCCGCGGTTTTTTTGTATTTGAGAATCAACAAAAAGAAACTAGTGATAGACGAGTGTTAAGACACGCTGCTCTGCTCTATGAGCGTTAATTTTCGCTCGCGCAGCGCAAACAAGTAGCCCAGTAGCCCACCCAACGTATTTCCAACCGCGATACCGATAAACAAGCCTTCAATGCTGTAGATTTGGCTCCCGATCCACGCCGATGGCAAGGTAAAAATGAACAGCCGCATAAAGCTCCACTGGAATGCACGCAATGGCTTGTGCATCGCATTCAAACCACTGACTAACATCATTACGATGCCTTGGAAGCCATAACTAAATGGCACCACCAGTAAATAATGCCAAAGCAGGTTTTTCACTGCATCTTCCTGAGAAAATAGCGCAGCCAGAGGAATGCTCAGCGGTACCATCATCAAGAAGATAAACCCTTGGAATACCACTGCAAAACGCATGCTAATAAATAAACCGGAAAAGGCTCGTTGCGGTTGTTTGGCTCCTAAATTTTGTGCCATAAACGGTGTGAGGGCAGAGGTCAGCGACATCAATACTAAAATCAATATAGACTCAATACGCTGCGCTGCGCCGTAAGCAGCAACCGCCGCTGTACCATGGTTGGATAACAGCATCATCAGAATGGCACCGGACAACGGATTCATCGCGTTTGATAGCGCAGCAGGGGTACCAATTTTTAGTGTCTGTTGCCAGTCTTGTTTCAGCAAAGCCCATTGGGGTTGAGCAAGCAATTTTTCCCGTTTAATTAGCACATAGAATGAGCCACACAAAGCACCTAACCAGCTAAAGGCACTTGCTATGGCTGCGCCTTGAATGCCAAGTTCCGGAAAAGGGCCATAACCGAAAATCAACAATGGATCGAGCATGCCATTAATCAAACCAGCCAACATCATGACTTTTGCTGGTGTTTTTGTGTCGCCAGTAGCTCGGATAGCACTGTTGCCCGCCATTGGGATCACTAGCAGAGGAATGGTGAGATACCAGACCTGCATATATTGCTCAATAAGAGGGATGAGATCATCAGACGCACCAAGAAAACGAAACAATGGCGCAATGGTGGTAAAGCCAATAGAAGACGCGATAGCCACAAGTAACACGGCTAACAACAAACCGTGGGTGGTGAACCGAGCAGCTTGTGGTGCATGACCTTGCCCAAGCAAGCGACCAATATTGGTCGATAGTCCCATCCCAATCCCCATCGTAATGCAGTTAACCGCAAAGGTTACAGGGAAGGTATAGCTGATAGCTGCTAGCGCTTGAGTGCCAAGCAACGAGATAAAAAACGTGTCCACCAAGTTAAACATCAAAATTGCGATCATGCCCATGGTCATGGGTACGGTCATTTTCCGCAGCGTTTCAGGAATGGGTGCGGTCAACAAACCATGCTTATCGTTCGCTTGGGGTTCCAGCTTGTTATTTTCCTGCATGTGTGACAACTATCTGGTGAGCAAACTGCAAGGATACAAGAAAGCGAGATGCCGAGCGAGTGAGCATTTCTAACGCAAACCGTTGCCTAGTTGTTCGTTATTTTAACTAAGTCACAAAAATTTTGTGCCACCCCCTTGGGATCGCTGCTTCGACCCCTTATATAGGGATCACGTGTCTGGGGCTACAGTCCCTAAGGACAATTATCAAATAAACATGGAAATTTTCAGGAGAGACGACCGATGAACATTCGTCCATTACATGACCGAGTTATCGTTGAACGTAAAGAAGTTGAATCTAAGTCTGCTGGTGGCATCGTTCTGACTGGTTCTGCTGCAGAAAAATCGACTCGCGGTGTTGTTCTAGCTGTGGGTAAAGGCCGCATCCTAGAAAACGGCACCGTACTGCCACTAGACGTTAAAGTCGGTGATACCGTTATCTTCGCTGAAGGTTACGGTACAAAAACTGAAAAAATCGACGGTAAAGAAGTGCTTGTCATGTCTGAAAACGACATCATGGCGATCGTTGAATAATAGCAATCATTGAGTAATTTTTTGCTCAGATTCAATTACGAAATTACACACAAAGAATTTTAGAAAGGAAATCAAAGATGGCTGCTAAAGACGTTAAATTTGGTAATGACGCACGAGTTAAAATGCTGGAAGGTGTAAACGTTCTGGCTGACGCAGTAAAAGTAACACTGGGTCCTAAAGGACGTAATGTCGTTCTAGACAAATCTTTTGGTGCACCGACTATCACTAAAGATGGTGTATCAGTAGCGCGTGAAATCGAGCTGGAAGATAAATTCCAGAACATGGGCGCACAAATGGTTAAAGAAGTTGCGTCTAAAGCAAACGACGCAGCGGGTGACGGTACAACAACAGCAACGGTACTAGCGCAATCTATCGTTAACGAAGGTCTAAAAGCAGTCGCAGCGGGCATGAACCCAATGGATCTTAAGCGCGGTATCGACAAAGCTGTTGCAGCGGCAGTTGAGCAACTAAAAGAGCTTTCTGTTGAATGTAACGACACAAAAGCGATCGCGCAGGTTGGTACTATCTCTGCAAACTCAGACGCAAGCGTAGGTAATATCATTGCAGAAGCAATGGAGCGTGTGGGTCGTGATGGCGTTATCACGGTTGAAGAAGGTCAGGCGCTACAAGACGAGTTAGACGTAGTAGAAGGGATGCAGTTCGACCGCGGTTACCTGTCTCCTTACTTCATCAACAACCAAGAATCAGGCAGTGTTGATCTAGAAAACCCATTCATTCTTCTTGTTGATAAGAAGATCTCAAACATTCGTGAGCTTCTTCCAACGCTAGAAGCTGTCGCGAAAGCATCTCGTCCACTGCTTATCATTGCAGAAGATGTAGAAGGCGAAGCGCTAGCAACATTGGTTGTGAACAACATGCGTGGCATCGTAAAAGTTGCAGCTGTAAAAGCACCTGGTTTCGGTGACCGCCGTAAAGCAATGCTACAAGACATCGCTATCCTAACTGGCGGTACTGTGATTTCTGAAGAGATCGGTCTAGAGCTAGAAAAAGTTGCACTAGAAGATCTAGGTCAAGCGAAGCGTGTTTCTATCACAAAGGAAAACACGACTATCATCGATGGTATCGGTGAAGAAGAGATGATCTCTGGCCGTGTTGCTCAGATTCGTCAACAAATCGAAGACGCAACTTCAGACTACGACAAAGAGAAACTACAAGAGCGCGTTGCTAAACTGGCTGGCGGTGTTGCAGTAATCAAAGTCGGTGCAGCGACTGAAGTTGAAATGAAAGAGAAGAAAGACCGTGTAGAAGATGCGCTAGCCGCAACTCGCGCAGCGGTTGAAGAAGGTGTTGTTGCTGGTGGTGGTGTTGCACTTATCCGCGCGGCATCTAAGATTGCTCACCTAACAGGTGACAACGAAGAACAAAACGTTGGTATCCGCGTTGCACTACGTGCAATGGAAGCGCCAATCCGTCAAATCACGAAGAATGCAGGTGAGGAAGACTCAGTTGTTGCGAACAACGTGAAAGCGGGTGAAGGTAGCTACGGCTACAACGCGGCAACAGGCGAATACGGCGACATGCTAGAAATGGGTATCCTAGATCCAACTAAAGTTACTCGTTCTGCACTACAATTCGCAGCATCGGTTGCAGGTCTGATGATCACAACTGAAGCGATGGTTACTGACCTACCGCAAAAAGACGCGCCAGCGATGCCTGACATGGGCGGCATGGGTGGCATGGGCGGTATGGGCGGCATGATGTAAGCCAGCTTATCTCATCGCTCTAGGGAAACCTTATAGCGGAAAGATAACCGACCAAACCCTTAAAAGTCGAGGCAGATGCCTCGACTTTTTTATGCGTGTCACCTGAGAAACATGACGTTCTGGTGTGGCTTATCATGAAACTTTTGAGCGTAAAAAGCGCCATTTCAGAAGCAAAAAATCGAAGAGAAATATTTTTTCTTTTGAGTCAGATGGTTAAATCTGACCTATTGCTAACACTTTTTGAACGGGGACAGAGCAAAATCTGAACATTACACTATGTTGTAAATTGTTGCTTCCCATCATGGAGATGAAAATGAAAAAGCTTATGACGTCATTGGCGGTTGCAGCCGCTATCGCATCACCTGTTGCTTTTGCCGACAGTACACCTGTGATGTTCTCTACTATCGATAACACAAACGCACCCTCTAATTCTTCAGTAGGTGGCGTTCGTTTAGCTGTGTTGCATGGGCAGGTAAATGAGGTTAAAGGTGTCGACTTTTCACTGCTTGGTATGTCAGAAACGGATCGTACGACAGGTGTGAACTTCGGTCTGTTTTTTGGTGCAGCAAAAGTAAATCAAGAAATGAAAGGCGCGTCTTTAGGCTTAGTTAACTGGAACCAAGGTCAGACGACGGGTGTTAACTTGGGTGCTGTTAACATTACGAACAACGTAAAAGGCTTGAACTGGAGCGCGGTGAACTATTCTGAAGGCTACACCATGGCGGATGTGGGCTTAGCGAGTATCTCTAAGAAGTCTAATTTCCAGTTTGGTTTCTTCAACATGACCGATCAAATCGATGGCGTGCAAATTGGTCTTTTGAACTGTGCGGATAACGGTTTCTTCAAGTGTTTCCCACTCATCAACTTTGCTAAGTAATCCCTGAGAAAGTCAGAATCTTTATATACAGAAAGCCCTCGATGTTCGTCGAGGGCTTTTTAATTACAGATGGGATGAAGCGAGTTTCTCGGAGCGTTAACTATTTAATTAATCGTGATGAAGTTTTGCGTTGTTGAATTCTTTGATGAACACCGCGGCGTAATGCTTTGATGTGGTTTTCTGCTTTATCCACACCTAACAACACGGTTAATGTCAGGAGAGTAATAACCACCGACTGCGTTAAATAACCCAAACCTATCATCAAACCTAAACCTGCTAGCACCCATATTACAGCCGCGGATGTTACGCCATGGATTTTTCCATCAAGTGTCATCATAACGCCAGCGCCTAAGAAGCCGACGCCAGTAATGATCTGACCAAGCACTCGTGCTTGATCAAGTGTATTTGGCGATAACGACACGGCCATCGACATAAACAGGTAGGTGCCTGAAATAATTAGTATTGCTGTGCGAATGCCAACCGGTTTACCACGAGTTTGGCGCTCTATACCGATCATGAGCCCATTAATGGCGCAGCATAGTAGGGCAGGCCAACTGAATGGGCCAAGATCGAAAATTTGTTCGAATGCAGTATGCATCTTGACCTCCAAAAGTGCGGAGTATGCATAGACTTACCGTGCAAAGCGAACAAAAATAATCAATCTAGACGACAAATTTAATTGAGCGTTGGAGCTTATTCTAAATGCAAATCCAACGGCGTTTTACTTGGCCTGCCACCAATTTCTCGTGTGAGTTTTGGCACCAGATAACCCGATACACGCGTGATGAGTCCGCGCATAATAGCTCTCGCTTCTTCGTCCGAAATAAAGTAGTGCGCTGCGCCTTGCACCTTATCAAGAACGTGGAGGTAATAAGGCAAGATACCCGCGTCAAATAAGGCCTCACTTAATGCCACTTGAGCTTCTACCGAATCATTCACGCCTTTCAGCAGAACGCCTTGGTTTAGAAGCGTAACGCCCGCTCTTTTGAGCTTGAACATCTGTTCAGCAAATTCGTCATTGATTTCGTTAGCATGGTTGATGTGAGTGACGAGGATGATTTGTAACCTTGATGCTTGCAGCAGTTGGCATAGTTCATCAGTGACTCGAGCAGGAATCACCACAGGTAAACGGCTATGAATACGCAGACGTTTGATGTGAGGAATATGAGCAATGTGCTCTAAAAGCCAATGAATCTCATCGTCTTTTGCCATTAATGGATCACCACCTGAGAAGATGATTTCGTTCAACTCTGGTTGTTGTGCCATGTACTCTAAGCACTTGGTCCAGGCTTGTTTCCCGCTTTTGTTCTCTTGATAAGGGAAGTGACGACGAAAACAGTAACGGCAATTTACCGCGCAGCCACCTTTGACAATCATCAGGGCGCGGTTGCGATACTTGTGTAGCAGGCCAGGGACTTCATTGTCCTGCTCTTCCAATGGATCATTGGAGTAACCCGGATGCGCCTCAAATTCGTCGCTCAGTGGTAAAACCTGACGTAAAAGAGGGTCTTTAGGGTTGCCTTTCTCCATCCTATCGACAAAACTTTGCGGTACACGCTGTGCAAACAGCTTGCGCGCGGCAAACCCGTCTTGCCACGGTGAAGGATCAATTTCCAGTATTTCGAGCAATTTTGCAGGATCAGAGATCCCATTCGCCAACTGTTTGAGCCAGTTTTGCTCAACAGATTCGACTTTTCGGGTTATTATGTGCGGCATTGAATTTAGCTCTAAGAATGTAAGAGGAAAAAATGGCTACAGTTAGCACCAATGAATTTAAAGGCGGTCTTAAGTTAATGCTTGATAACGAGCCTTGTGTAATTCTGGAAAACGAATACGTTAAACCAGGTAAAGGCCAAGCGTTCAACCGTGTTAAAATTCGTAAACTTCTTTCTGGTAAAGTGCTAGAGAAAACATTCAAGTCTGGTGACACTTGTGAAGTGGCAGACGTAATGGATATCGACCTAGATTATCTATATTCAGACGGCGAATTCTACCACTTTATGAACAGTGAAACGTTTGAACAGATCGCAGCGGATGCAAAAGCGGTAGGTGAAAACGCTAAGTGGTTGGTAGAAAACAACACTTGTATGATCACACTTTGGAACGGTAACCCAATTACTGTTACTCCACCAAACTTCGTTGAGCTAGAAGTTGTAGACACAGACCCAGGCCTGAAAGGTGATACTCAAGGTACTGGCGGTAAACCAGCGACGCTATCAACTGGCGCTGTTGTTCGCGTTCCTCTGTTCATCTCAATTGGTGAAGTGATTCGCGTAGATACTCGTACTGCTGAATACGTAGGTCGTGTGAAGTAAGCACTTTATATGATTGTTAGAAAGGTCGCTTCGGCGGCCTTTTTTATTGCCTGTGACTCTTCTCTTTTAATCCCTCTGCGTAAAACATCGATATCCTCCGCAAATTTTTGATGATTTTGTATTATTCGTAAAAATCTTATTTATTCCATGAATCTGTCGATTATTCCTTAATGTAACATTTTGATACATTAGTACTTGTCGCTGAGTTGCATAGCAATCTGATTTTTATCGATTTAACTCAGTAACAATCCAAAAAGGAGAACAAAATGGAAAGCAGAGGTTTAGGAAGGGGTTTAAAGGTGGAAGAAAGACGTCAGTTACTACATAAAGGATTAAAAGCAGCCGTATTTGGCGTACCGCTGTTGGCAATAGGCTTAACGATTAATAGCTCGGTGCTGATGACCGATGCGGGTTACAGCTACGTGCATCAGAATAATATTACTGGTGAGTTGGATGTGTTTACTGAACCTGGCATTCATTTTCGCATGCCATTTCTGTCCAAAATCACCAAGTATGACCAAGTGATCACCGTGTCATTCGGTAACAGCAAGGGCGAAGATTTTTATCAACGCCTTGATGCGATTCAGGTTCGATTTGCCGACACCTATATTGGTCAGATCCCCGTAACATTCCGCTTTAAGCTCAGTAATGACCCTGAAGCGGTGAAGAAGATGCACAAAGAGTTCCGCAACAACAGTAACTTGATCGATGCGCTGCTTGTAAAGAACGCACGTAACGTAACGGTGATTACCGCAACCCAATACACGGGTGAAGAGTTTTTCCAAGGTGGTTTGAACCAATTCAAATCGAAACTTGGCGATCAGTTACGAGAGGGGATTTATCTAACAGAGCGACGTCAGGTTGAAGTGGAAGAGTTGGATCTTGCGCCTGTTGGGGCGAATCAAGCCAATCCGAACCAATTACAGCGCACCAATCAACTGGTTTGGAAAACCGTACCTGTCGTAGACAAAACCGGGCAACCGATTCGTCAAGACAATCCGTTACAACAATACGGTATTCAAGTGACGCAGGTGACCATTGGTGACCCACAGCCCGAAAAGCAATTAGATCAGCTATTGGCAGATAAAAAGCGTTTAGTGGCGGATCGTATTCGCGCGATTCAGGAACAAGAAACGTCGAAAGCACAGGCAGAGACCGAGCAGTTACGCAAAGAGATTCAACGAACACGTGAGGTGCAAGACGCCCAGCGTGGTAAAGAACTCGCAATTATTGCTCAGCAAAAAGAAGTGGAAGTTGCACGTCAGATTGCAGAGCGTGAAATCGTTGAAGTGGAAAAAACCAAACGACTTGCTGAAGTAGAGAAGGAGAAAGAGCTAGCTATCGCAGAGGCTAACTTAGCGATTCAAAAAGCGAACGCACTTTCTGCTGAGTTTGAAGCGAAAGCGATATTAGCGAAAGGTCGCGCAGAATCTGAAGTCCTAAAAGGTAAGTATGCAGCGTTAGGAGCAAACCGTGAAGTTTACTTGGCAGAATTGAATCGAGACGTAGCGAACTCGCTGTACAACAATTTGCAAAACTTCCAAGTTCAGATGCCACAAAACTACATTGGTGGAAGTGACGAAACGGGCTTGAAAACAAACCTAGATGTGATTACTGGCTTTGGTGCTCTGGGTCTTATGGACCAGACAAAGAAGGTCGCACAGCAATAAGATTATGGGTGGTCAAAAGCTTAAAAAGCAAAAAGATCATAGGTAACCCAAAGCAATAAAAAAGCTGGCATTTAGCCAGCTTTTTCTTTTTTGGTCAGTCTCTTAAATCATGAAGATAAAGATAACTGCTAGTGCAGTGATGAGGCCTGCAAATGCATAGCATGCAATTTTACCAATCACACCAGTGTGGAATTTAAGGTCGTGCATGCCGTGGTGTACACGGTGCATTGCATGCCACATTGGCAATGCTAGCGTGCCAATGATGAATAGCGCACCGATGATGCTGGTTGCGAATGCAGAGACACGCTCGTAGCTCATCGCTTCTGCATCAATCACGCCTAGTGGGACCAAGATGCCCAGCACCAATACCGTGATTGGCGTGATCATCGCGAACCAAGTACCACCTGCGCCAAACAGACCCCACCAGATTGGCTCATCAGAACGTTTTGGTGATGTGTTTACACTATAATTCGGTTTCATTGCTCAGCTCCTTACACCACGATGAGAACGATCAGTGAGATGAACGCAACCGCGGCCCACTGAGTCAATACGATGATCTTCTTGTCCACTGGTTTGCCTTTCAAACGAATTGGCATTACTTGTGGCATCATGCTGAAGAAAGTTTGAGCGTGGAATAGGCTACCGAGTAGTGCAACGATGTTGATTGCGACTACGATTGGGTTCGCCATGAACGCTAACCAACCTTGCCATGCTTCAGGACCTTTCACCAAGCAACCTAAACCGAAAGTTAGGAACAGAGTGAATAGAATTAACGGAAGCACCGTCGCTTCACGTAGCATGTAGAAGCGGTAGAAAGGATGGTTCTTCCACCAAGTGCGTTTTACTTCACGAACGTAAGGTTTACGATTGCTCATCCTTATGCCTCCACTTTCTTTGGTGAACCATCAGGTTTCAACATAGCAATCACGAAGTCCATAGAAGACTCCACTTTGCCTTGGTTTACTGCCGCTGCTGGGTCAACGTTCTTCGGACAAACTTCAGAACAGTAACCAACAAACGTACAACCCCAAGCACCGTTTTCACCGTTGATAAGCTTCATGCGCTCATCTTTACCGTTGTCACGGCTGTCTAGGTTGTAGCGGTGGGCTAGCGTTAGTGCAGCAGGACCGATGAACTCTGGGTTAAGACCAAACTGAGGACATGCGGCATAGCACAGACCACAGTTGATACAGCCAGCAAACTGTTTGTATTTCGCCATCTGTTCTGGCGTTTGCAAGTTCGTACCGTCTTCTGGTTTACGATCGTTACCAATGATGTATGGTTTGATTGCTTCTAGGCGCTCGATGAATGGCGTCATATCAACAATCAAGTCTTTCTCGATTGGGAAGTTCGCTAGAGGCTCGATAGTCACACCGTCTGGGTAGTCACGTAGGAAGCTCTTACAAGCAAGTTTCGGTACGTTGTTCACCATGATGCCGCAAGAACCACAGATCGCCATACGGCAAGACCAACGGTAAGACAGATCTTTGTCTAGGTGGTCTTTGATGTAACCAAGTGCGTCAAGTACAGACATGGTTTCATCGAATGGGACTTCGAATGTTTGCTTGTATGGTTCTGCATCTTTCTCTGGGTCGTAACGCAGGATGTCTACTTTTTGAATGCGATTTGCTGACATTATGCTTGCTCCTCTGCGTTCTTCTCTTCAGCCGCTGCTTTTTCTGCTGCTTCACCGTATAGACGAGCTTTTGGCTGTGACTTAGTGATGGTCACATTGCTGTAATCGATACTTGGTGCTGACTCTGGCTTGTAGAAAGCAAGTGAGTGTTTTAGGAAATTCACGTCATCACGTTCTGTACAACCGTCGTCTAGACGTTGGTGCGCGCCGCGCGACTCTTTACGTAGAATCGCAGAGTGAACCATCGCTTCTGCGACTTCTAGGCCGTAACCCACTTCGATTGCGTATAGAAGGTCTGTGTTGAACACTTTACCTTTGTCTTTGATGCTGATGCGCTTGTAGCGTTCTTTCAACTCAGTGATTTTGTCGATAGTCGCTTGCATCAAATCTTCTTGGCGGTATATACCACAGCCCGCTTCCATGGTGTGGCCCATTTCTGTGCGTATTTCTGCCCAGTTTTCGTCGCCTTCTTGGTTCATCAGTTTCGCGATGCGCTCTTCAACGGCTTTGACTTGCGCGTCAATTGCCGCGTCGTTCCAACCTTTGAATTCTGCTGCGCGTTTCACTGCGTTTTCACCCGCTACGCGGCCAAATACCACGAACTCAGCCAGTGAGTTAGACCCTAAACGGTTTGCACCGTGAAGACCAACAGACGCACATTCACCCACCGCGAATAGGCCTTTAATGCGAGTTTCACATCCGCCGTCCGTTTCAATACCACCCATGGTGTAGTGAACGGTTGGACGAATTGGAATTGGCTCTTTTGCAGGGTCCACGTTTACGTAAGCTTTTGCTAGCTCACAGATGAACGGTAGACGCTCTTGTAGGTACTCTTCACCAAGGTGGCGAAGGTCTAGGTGCACCACGTCACCCAGTGGGTGTTTGATGGTGTTGCCTTTCTGTTGTTCGTGCCAGAAAGCTTGAGAAACTTTGTCACGAGGACCCAGTTCCATGTATTTGTTCTTCGGTTGGCCAACTGGAGTTTCAGGGCCCATGCCGTAATCTTGTAGGTAACGGTAGCCATTCTTGTTAACGATGATACCGCCTTCACCACGACAACCTTCCGTCATCAGGATACCTGTGCCTGGAAGACCGGTTGGGTGGTATTGAACGAATTCCATATCACGTAGAGGAACGCCGTGACGGTAAGCCATTGCCATACCATCGCCCGTTACGATACCGCCGTTGGTGTTACAGTGGTAAACACGGCCCGCGCCACCTGTTGCTAGAACAACAGATTTTGCTTTGATAGTAACAAGCTCGCCTTCAGACATGTGAATAGCAATCAGACCTTGAACTTCGCCTTCATCAACAAGCAGATCCACCACAAAGTACTCATCAAAACGTTTGATGTTGCTGTACTTCATTGATGTCTGGAATAGCGTATGAAGCATGTGGAAGCCAGTTTTGTCTGCAGCGAACCAAGTACGTTCAACCTTCATACCACCAAAGCGGCGTACGTTGACTTCACCGTTCTCTTTACGACTCCATGGGCAACCCCATTGCTCCATTTGGATCATTTCGCGAGTCGCGTTCTCTACAAAGTATTCAACAACATCCTGTTCACATAGCCAGTCACCACCGCCAACAGTGTCGTTGAAGTGGTTGTCTAAGCTATCTTCATCCTTGATAACTGCTGCTGAGCCACCCTCTGCAGCGACCGTGTGGGAGCGCATTGGATAAACTTTAGAAATCAGAGCGACTTCTAAGTCTGGGTTTGCTTCAGCCGCTGCAATAGCAGTACGAAGACCAGCGCCGCCTGCGCCGATGACTGCGATATCTGTGGTGATAATTTGCACAGTTATCCTCCAGTGTGTGATTGCGGAAATCCGCTTGTTATTGTCATTACGAGGCGCTCTTTAAAAAGAACTCCCCAAAAGTAGTAGGGTTAGTGTAGATGAGCCACATGGCAGAAAAATTGATGTAATTGGGTTTTTGCTTCGGTAATGCACTTAAGGGCATAGAATTTATAGGTTATGTGACTGCTATCACGGCATCGAGGTTTTGGCCCTCAAGCATTAACATTAGGGATGTTAAACCTGTGTTGCGTGACATTAACCGCATGGATAATAGGATTTTAACTGAGCGTTTTTTGTTCTGCGGCACGAGTAATGCTTGCCTCAAATTGGCGAGCACATTAGTAAAAAGAAGAAGGGATATTCCTCTCTTCTTGAAGAGTAAAAAGCATGTAGAATGAGACTTTCCTCGCTGAATTAAAGTTTGAGAGACTTGTTATGCAAACCAACTGGCAACCTACTGCTTCCATTGACCAACTTCGTCAACGTGCGACGTTAATCGCGTCGATTCGACAATTCTTCGCTGACCGACAGGTGATGGAAGTCGATACGCCAGCCATGAGTCACGCAACCGTGACTGACATTCATTTGCATACTTTCCAAACCGAGTTTGTTGGCCCAGGCTACGCCGATGGCAGTAAGCTGTTTTTTATGACCAGCCCAGAATTCCATATGAAGCGCCTTTTGGCTGCGGGCAGCGGTTGTATTTATCAAATCAACAAAGCATTTCGTAATGAAGAGAATGGTCGCTACCACAACCCTGAATTCACGATGTTGGAGTGGTATCGCGTTGGCTTTGACCATCATAAATTGATGGATGAAATGGATGACCTGTTGCAGCTGGTATTGAAGTGTGGCGCAGCGCAGCGCATGACGTATCAGCAAGCCTTCATTGATGTGTTGGGTGTGTGTCCACTGGAAGGCTCGATGACTGAGCTGAAAGCGGCGGCAAGCAAGCTGGGTTTGAGTGACATTGCTGAGCCAGAAGAAGATCGCGATACGCTGCTGCAACTACTATTTAGCGTGGGAGTAGAAAACAAAATTGGTCAGGACGTGCCGGCTTTTGTGTACGACTTCCCTGCATCACAGGCGGCGCTTGCGAAAATCAATCCTCAAGATCATCGCGTCGCGGATCGTTTTGAAGTGTACTTTAAGGGGATAGAGCTGGCGAACGGATTTCATGAACTGGATAACCCGAAAGAGCAATTAGCGCGCTTTGAACAAGATAACGCAAAGCGTATCGAAATGGGTTTAAAACCACAGCCGATCGATTATCATCTGATCTCTGCACTGGAAGCAGGGTTGCCAGATTGTGCAGGGGTCGCGTTGGGTATCGATCGTTTGATCATGCTGGCGCTAGGCTGTGACCACATTGATCAAGTGACGGCCTTTCCATTTCCAATTGCATAAGGACGTCCAATGAACCTGACGGCTGCACGTTTCGTCATCTTTAGCTACGCCATATTGATCGCTTTTTTATCTCTGAGTTCAGGTGAACTGCAAGACTGGGGCAATATCGCGTATCTCGACAAAATGCAGCACGCTATGGCGTACAGCGGCTTTGCGTTTTTAGGTTGTTTTTGCGTGTGGCGTTGGCGTCAACGTTGGGCGGTGGCGATTAGTATTTTGCTATTCAGCGCCGTTATTGAGTGGTTGCAAGGGTATGTAGGGCGACAAACTTCTTGGTTAGACCTTGTCGCCAACTCAACTGGCATCTTAACTGGTCTGTTATGTTACTGTATTTGGAGCCTCTATCGACCTAGGTTGGTGAAGTCGCTATACTCGATTCGTTAATGAAGAGGGAACACGATAACAATGAAAACGCGCGACAAAATCGTCTACGCGGCACTGGAGTTGTTCAACCAACATGGTGAGCGCAACATCACCACCAATCACATTGCCGATCACATCGAAATTAGCCCTGGTAATCTGTATTACCACTTCCGCAATAAGCAAGAAATCGTTCGCGAGATCTTTGCGCTTTATTCAGCAGAACTTTTAGAAAGATTTACCCCTATTCAAGGTTCGCAAGAGAGCCTGACTATGCTGAAGAGCTACCTAGACTCTATTTTTACCTTGATGTGGAAATACCGCTTTTTCTACGCAAACTTACCAGAAATTTTGTCACGAGATGAACAGCTACACGAACAGTACATCGATGTGCAAGAGAAGCTGCAAGCGAACCTCATTGCTATTATGCAAGAGTTCGTAACGATGAAGCTGTTGAATGTCGATCAACAACAGTTGAAGTCATTGGTATGTACATTGCACTTGATTGCGTGTAGTTGGTTGGCGTATCAATCCGCGATGGCTTCAAAAACCAACATTACCGAGCAAATGGTGAAGCAAGGGATGTTGCAGATGCTTAATGTCGTTAAGCCATTAGCAACTGAGCAGGGCTTAGAGCAGCTACTGTTATTAGAAGATGCGGTTAGCAATCTACACAGTTAAACGTCAAACTGCTTAATATTTCGAGAGTCACTCTCATTTTCGAGTCGTGGCTCGAGTTGACTTGTCAAATATGCCACGCACAATAGTCCCATACGCTAAAAACCCTTGCAGGGATAAGATTCTCGATAAAGGAACTATCGCCCCATGAATTACGACATTTTTAATGGTGATGCTGATGGCATCATTGCTCTTCTACAATTGCGTTTGGCTGATCCTGTCGATGCCCAGTTAATAACCGGTGTAAAGCGCGACATCAAGCTGGTGGAAAAAGTAGACGTGCAAGCGGGTGATGAGCTGACTGTGTTAGACATTTCGATGGAAAAGAACATGGCAGGTCTAGAGCAAGCTTTGGCTCAAGGCGCGCACGTCTTTTACGCCGATCATCACAAAGCGGGCGACATTCCTCAGCATGGTAATTTGGATGCGCACATCGATCTCGATGCCAACATGTGCACGGCGTTGATTGTCGATAAGTTGCTCGATGGACGTTTTCATGACTGGGCGATTACGGCGGCTTATGGCGATAACATGATTGCTAAAGCCGATGAGTTAGCGAATAACGCGGGCTTGTCGCAGCAACAGAAAGAGCAGCTAAAAGAGCTGGGTACTTTAATTAACTACAACGGCTACGGCTCGAAAGTTGAAGATTTACACTTTCATCCTGCAGAGCTGTACCGAGCTTTGCTGAAGTACACGTCACCATTTGAAGCTATTGAAGATACGGCCTCGCCATACTACCAATTGCAATCGGCTTACCAACAAGACATGGAGGCGGCTCTCGCAGTGCCTGCCATGCATGAGAGCGGTAAGCTGAAGTTGTTTGAGTTACCAAACACGGCGGCATCACGCCGAATCAGTGGTGTTTATGGCAACTGGCTGGCAAACCAAAACCCTGACTCTGCGCATGCGGTACTTACTGAAAATGCAGATGGGACTTATACGGTTTCACTCCGTGCCCCGTTAAACAATAAACAAGGTGCCGTGGCCGTGTGTGGTCAGTTCCCGACAGGTGGGGGGCGAGAGGCGGCGGCAGGAATCAACGCGTTAAGCAAAGATGATGTGAATGCTTTTATTGATGCGGTAGAAACCTACTACGCATAGTATTTTCCAAAATATGAATACAAAAAAGGAGCCGAGTGGCTCCTTTTTTATGACAAGTCAATAAGTCAGATAATTAGCGCTTTAACCAAGATTTCGGATTCTGCGCTTCACTATTACGACGAATTTCGAAGTACAGCGATGGCCTGTCTTGACCGCCCGTATCACCCGCGAGAGCAATCACTTCGCCGGCGGTGACTCGGTCGCCTTCTTTTTTAGTTAAGGCTTGGTTGTAACCATAGAGGGTCATGTCACCTTTGCCGTGGTCGAGCAGTACCACTAAACCGTATCCGCGCAGATACTCCGCAAATACGACAGTACCAGGATAAACGGCTTTCACTTGTTGACCATAGTTGGCAGACAGCACCATGCCCTTCCAGTTTACCTGCCCGGTTTGTCGCGTACCAAAGTTGTGTAACACACTGCCTTTTAGTGGCCAAGGCAACTTACCGCGCTGTTTGCCGAGTCCGTCCATTGGCACCGCATTACGCTTCGCTGCTTTGGCGATCTCTGCTTTTAAACGGGTTTCGTTGCGTTGCAGCTCTGCTAAGTAGCGTTTGTCATTCTTGATACTGCTCTGAATTTTATTCAGGGTTTGCTTACGCTTGGATTGTGTACTCGCTAGCGCTGTACGTTTTTCGGATTGCTGCTTGAGCAGAGTCTCGATTTGCTCTTTTTCTAGCTCGAGTTGGTTTTTGTTGTGCGCTAATTCTTGGGTTATTTTGGTGATCGCATCAATCACTTCAGCACGTGCTTTAGCTAAATGCTGGAAGTATTGGCTCATGCGGTCTTCTTCCACACCTTGATTTAACAAGTGACCATTGGCCTTCGCTCGCTCGGTTACGTAATACGTTTGCAGCAGCTGTTTGAGTTCTTCTTCTTGCTCTTGACGCTGTGCTTCTTGCAAGGCAATTTTCTCTTCTAGGTTTTCTATGTTTTTGTCTGCTTGTGCGAGGTTAGACTTGGTTTGTCGTATTTCACGCTCAAGCTTAGAAATACCAAGCTCTTGATCTTTTAGTGATTTCTGTAACTCATTGAGCTGCTTTTCTTGGGAAGAGAGCGATTTGCGCTGACGGCTTATCTCACTGGATACGCCTTTGAGCTCTTGCTGACTCACAGCAGAGGAGGTAATGGGATAAGTGGCAGATAAAGCACAAGTTAATAAAATAGCCGAGCGTAGAACAGGGTGATTTTGTTTTCGCACTTGAGAGTTACCTACCACGTTGTTGTCAAAAAGGTTTGTTGACGATTAAATACCATCTCCATGGATAAAGCTTTGCGACTTGCCGTTAAAGCCTTGATCCATATCGAGAGAGGGTTTGTCCGTTTTTGGACGTCCGACGATTTTTGCAGGCACGCCAGCCACCGTTGTGTGAGGAGGCACGGCTTGCAATACCACAGAGCAAGATCCGATTTTCGCGCCTTCACCGACTTCGATATTGCCAAGAATCTTTGCACCAGCTCCGATCATCACACCCTCGCGAATTTTCGGGTGACGATCACCGCATTCTTTACCAGTACCACCAAGGGTGACATCTTGCAGTATAGACACGTCGTTTTCGACCACGGCAGTTTCACCAATCACGATGCCTGTTGCATGGTCGAGCATGATGCCACTACCAATGCGCGCTGCAGGGTGGATATCGACCTGACATGCTACCGAAATCTGATTTTGTAGGTAAGTCGCAAGAGCGTGACGACCTTGCTTCCACAGCCAGTTTGCTACTCGGTAGCCTTGCAGTGCGTGATAGCCTTTTAGGTACAGCAATGGCATTGAGTACATTGAAACAGCAGGGTCGCGATTGACCGTGGCACAAATATCACAAGCCGCGCCGTCAGTGATGGTTGGATCTGCCGCAAAGGCTTCTTCAACCACTTCACGCACAGCCATCGCTGGCATGGAAGCGGTGTTCAATTTGTTAGCCAGAATATAACTCAGAGCGGCACACAAACTTTCATGCTTGATAATGGTGGCATGATAGAAGCTCGCCAGCATAGGCTCTTGTTCTGACATTTCACGGGCTTCTGAGACAATTTTGTTCCAGACTTTTTGTTTTTCGCAGTGTTTCATTCTCAATATCCAGAGTGGTTCTTCCGTGACCCGACAACTTCAATTTTTCTCAGATGAGCTGCAAAGGGCGGTAGATTGCTACTTTCCTTCGGCTTTTTTGTCACGAGCAAGTAAATCTTGCGCTGCTAAGCGCGCATCTTTTCCTTGATACAATACTTGATAAATTTGATCAACTATCGGCATCTCAACACCCATACGTTGAGAGAGTAGCCATACTTCTTTTGTATTGCGGTAACCCTCAACCACTTGGCCAATTTCTTCTTGAGCCGTATCAACGTCTTTACCTTGGCCTAATGCCAAGCCAAAGCGTCGGTTACGTGATTGGTTATCGGTACATGTCAGGACAAGATCGCCTAAACCTGCCATGCCCATAAAGGTTTCTGGCTGTGCACCCAGCGCAGCACCAAGGCGACTCATTTCAGCCAAGCCACGAGTAATTAATGCAGTACGGGCGTTGGCGCCAAAACCAATACCATCAGACATACCCGCACCAATCGCAATAACGTTTTTCACAGCGCCGCCCAATTGCATACCAATAAAGTCACTATTGGCATATACGCGGAAGGTTTTGCTACAGTGGATTTTTTCTTGTAGATCCGCAACAAATTCAGAATCTGGAGACGCAACTGAAATTGCAGTCGGCATACCCATTGCGAGCTCTTTCGCAAACGTTGGGCCAGACAATACTGCTAGTGAGTAGTTTTCACCGATAATGTCATAAGCGACGTCTTTCAGCAGGCGCCCCGTTTCAGGTTCAAGCCCTTTGGTTGCCCAACAGATGCGAGAGTCTTCGCGCAAGAATGGTTTACAGCTGTTTAGCACGATGCCAAAGACATGGCTTGGAACCACAACCAACAAATCTCGGCTTGCTTGAACGGCTTTTTCTAAATCCGATTCAATGATCAAGCTTTCAGGGAAATCAACACCTGGTAAGAAGGCATGGTTAGCTCGGTCTGCTTCTAGGCGAGCCATGTGCTCTGGCTCGTGTCCCCAAAGGACAACGTTCGCGCCGTTACGAGCGAGTGAAATTGCCAAAGAGGTGCCGTATGAGCCTGCGCCAATCACAGTCATTGCGATGTCTTTACCGTAAGCATTGTTTGTATTTGCTTGTGTCATGCTACCGCCTAATTGTCTTGCTACTAGTAGAATCTAGTTCCTAATCGTCAAATTTTACGCCTTCTGGCGATTAGGAACTAGGAACTTTTGTCAGAAATAAAAAATGCACATTGCATCGGATGGTAGACGCTCTGTGCATTTTATTTGAGTCGGTGACGTCAGCACTGTGGCTATTCGTCACTTATAAAACGTGAATTACGCTTCAGCTTCGCCTTGTTGAGCTTGCTGTTGTAGGTAGTTCATGAATAGCGCGTCAAAGTTTACTGGCGCTAGGTTCAGTTGAGGGAACGTACCTTTAACGACTAGGCTTGAGATAGTTTCACGAGCGTATGGGAATAGGATGTTCGGGCAGAATGCGCCTAGGCAATGTGCAAGTTGACCAGCTTCCATTTGTTCAGCAGTGAAGATACCACCTTGTTGAACTTCACATAGGAACGCAGTCTCTTCTTCGTTCTTCACAGTAACGGTTAGGCGTAGAACAACTTCGTAAACGCCTTCACCAAGCTCACGGCTTTGAGTGTCTAGGTCTAGTTTAACGTCTGGGTTCCACTCTTTCTGGAAAATTACTGGAGAGTTCGGCGCTTCAAAAGAAACGTCTTTTAGGAAGATGCGTTGAATTGCGAAGTTTTGTTGTGCGTCTTGAGGTGCTGCTTCAGCCATTTTTTAATCCTTAAATCAATATTTGTTGAGCCTAGAAACGTCTAAGCTCAGAAAACTGGTATGTCCTGAGACTAACTGAGCCAATCTACCTTGACTAGATGAAGCGTGTATTACGTGCAAAGCGTCACAACTTAGTGCTCCAACTGCTTTCAATTTGCTCAGTTTTTTGTCCGCGAGGCTTGGTAAAAGCGCGTTTAAACACGAACTTTCGTTCTTGCCACGTTCCTACTTCTTACCGCGAACTAACGGCAGGTTCGCTTCGTTCCACGCAATCAAACCATTTTTTAGTAGGCTCACGTTTTCGAAGCCTGCTTTTACTAGTAGGTTTGCGCTTTCTTGAGCGGTCTGTCCTGTCTTACATACCACAATGATTGGGTCTGATTTGTGGTTTTCAAGGCTACCCAAGTTACCCGCTTTGATGTCTGACGGTAAAATGTGAAGTGAGTCGGTGATATGACCTTTTTTGAACTCGTCTTTGGTACGGATATCCACTACAACGCCGTTTTCACGGTTCATAAGATGAGTCAGTTGGTTTACGTTGATTTCTTTGTATGCGGCTGTCGCTGATTTCACGATGTTCATGATAAAGGCGACAAGAAGACCTACCCAAACCAAAGATAGAATCATGTTCTGTTGGAAAAATTCAATGTACTCTTGCATGTCTTGAGCTCTTACGCTGTTGGCGGAAAAATAAAGCAGGAGTATAGCGAGGTTACGGCTCTTAGGCGAGAGGGTTAAAATTTTCTAACGAATAATTGAGATCTCTATAAACCCGTTATGCCCTTACTATCCGTACATTTCGCTCTGGTAGCTTGATTGCTTTGGCCTATTGGACTTATCGGTTTAAGTGACTTCTGTTTTACTGAGAAAAGAGAATAATAGGTATTAACCCATCTTGTTTGATGTTGCTTTAAATTAGCACTGTTTCAAGTGCAAAAATAAGAATGAGAAGCGTAAGAAAACCGAACTTAGACTGGGGTGTACAAAGCGTATTAGAAATGACTATGCTTGTGGAACACGTTTGTCGGCACTGACTCGTTGTTCGCTTAACTTGTAAGATAGCAACAATAAATCGCAAACATTATTTGATCTTAACCTACAGTTTTGGTTAAAAAGTGTAGTAAAATTACGCTAGTTTTGTTTCAAGGTTAGATAGGGCAGCGAGGCCCTACGCCAAAAGTTACTTAAATTTGATGAGGTCATCACTATGTCAGCTAAGAAGCCACTGGCTCTAGTTATCCTTGACGGTTACGGTTACCGTGAAGACACAGCAAGTAACGCAATTGCGAATGCGAAAACACCAGTAATGGATGCTCTGATTGCGAATAACCCACACACATTAATCTCTGCTTCAGGCATGGATGTTGGCCTTCCTGATGGTCAAATGGGTAACTCTGAAGTTGGTCACACTAACATTGGTGCAGGCCGCGTTGTATACCAAGACCTGACTCGTATCACTAAATCAATTGCGGATGGTGAGTTCGAAGAAACGCCTGCGCTAGTTGAAGCTATCGACTCTGCAGTGAAAGCTGAAAAAGCAGTACACATCATGGGCCTGATGTCTCCAGGCGGTGTTCACTCTCACGAAGACCACATTTACGCTGCAGTTGAAATGGCAGCGGCGCGTGGCGCAGAGAAAATCTACCTACACTGCTTCCTAGACGGCCGTGACACACCACCACGTAGTGCTGAAAACTCACTACAACGTTTCCAAGACCTATTTGCGAAACTAGGTAAAGGCCGCGTTGCTTCTCTAGTAGGTCGTTACTACGCAATGGACCGTGACAACAACTGGGATCGCGTCCAAGTTGCTTACGATCTTCTAACTCAAGCTAAAGCTGAGTTCACAGCAGAAACGGCAGTTGCAGGTCTAGAAGCGGCTTACGCTCGTGAAGAAAACGACGAATTCGTTAAAGCAACAACTATCAAAGCGGAAGGTCAAGAAGACGCAATCATGCAAGATGGTGATGCGGTTATCTTCATGAACTACCGTGCTGACCGTGCACGTCAAATCACTCGTGCATTCGTTCCTGCGTTTGACGGCTTTGAGCGTGCAGTATTCCCAGCAATCAACTTTGTGATGCTGACTCAATACGCGGCTGATATCCCTCTAGCTATCGCATTCCCACCTGCGTCTCTAGAAAACACTTACGGTGAGTGGCTATCTAAACAAGGTCAAACTCAGCTACGTATCTCTGAAACAGAGAAATACGCACACGTGACTTTCTTCTTCAACGGTGGTGTTGAGAACGAATTCGAAGGCGAAGAGCGTCAGTTGGTTGCTTCTCCAAAAGTTGCAACGTACGACATGCAGCCTGAAATGAGCTCTCCAGAACTAACAGAGAAGATGGTTGCGGCTATCAAATCAGGTAAGTTCGATACCATCATCTGTAACTACCCGAACGCAGATATGGTTGGTCACACTGGCGTTTATGAAGCGGCTGAGAAAGCAATCGAAGCTCTAGATGAAAGCGTGGGTAAAGTGGTTGAAGCAATCAAAGAAGTTGGCGGTCAACTATTGATCACTGCGGACCACGGTAACGCAGAAATGATGATCGACCCTGAAACTGGCGGCATCCACACTGCTCACACTAACCTACCAGTGCCTCTAATCTATGTAGGTGACAAAGCGGTTGAATTCAAAGAAGGCGGTAAACTGTCTGACCTTGCACCAACCATGCTTTCTCTAGCTGGTCTGGAAATCCCAGCAGAAATGACGGGTGAAGTACTAGTTAAATAGTTAACTAACGGCTCAGCATGACAAAAGCCCGAGTTTAAACTCGGGCTTTTTTGTATCTGGCAGTAAGGGCTGGTCTGCAAGGTTACTGAACCAATATGCCCGCACCAATCACAGCTAGGGCTGCGCCCAACCATGCAAATCGGTTTGGTCGGCGTTTGGTGTAAATCCAGAGCAGTGGTAGCAACATAATTGGCGTGGTTGAAGATAGAAGGGCAACCATACCTACATTTCCTTCTTGCAGTGCGTATAAGATTAGCGTCATGCCGACGGCCATCGCCAAGAAACCATTAAGCGCAGTAATACCAAATACGCGCCAAGTAATGTGTTGCGTCGAGCGAGCGACTTTGACCCCTAGAACTAACAACATGCTGTGGGCGAAAAAGGCACTGATCATTCGAATAGCAGAAGCCGCAACTGGGTCAATACTGGTTTGCATTACTGGCTTGGCGATGATGCCGCCCAATGCTTGGCACATTGCTGCGGTTAAGCCAAGTCCAATACCCACCCAGATGTTACCTTTAATGTCTTCCAAGACGTTATTCACTTGACCTCTTCGGCCAAAGAATATCGCCATCACCACGCCGCTAAATACCAATGATGCGCCCAGTAGTTCTATTGTGGTCATGACTTCGCTAAATAAGAAGTAGCCCAAGATGGCAGAGAACACGGCGTGGCAAGAGAAGAGTAACCCGGCTTGTCTTGGCCCCATACGATTCAAACACGCGAATAGAGCGGTATCACCAATAAAAATACCAATCAGTCCTGAGGCCATCATTGGCGTTACATGTTCCCAAGAAACCGTTAACCAGTCGCCAGTTATCCAGGCCATTGTTGATAAGATCACGGCCGTGCAGCCCATACGCCAGCGGCTGTAAGAAAATGCACCTAGGTGCTGTGCAGGAATGACCGAAATTAGGCTAGAAACTGCCCACAGAAAAGCGGCGCATAAAGCAAGCCATTCGTAACCCATGATGTGTCGACGTCCTTGTAGAGTAGAGGAGTCTTAATATGCACGAAATTTATGGGATGTAAAAGCCGCTCTGTAAGGGTAGTAGCTGGAGAGCAGCTCCATGACAACTCGCTTTTTCATGGAGCTCTTCGATTAAAACAGTACCAAAACTGCGCCATACACGATAAGTAGACCAATCAAACCGAGAATCAGGCCTACTTTCGCCATGTCTTTGCTCTCGATGAGGCCTGTTGAATAAGCCAAAGAGTTTGGTGGTGTGGAAACCGGTAAGATCATGCCAAGTGATGCGGAGAAGGCGACGACAACCAGTAAACCTTGTAGGCCACCAACCGCAATAAGGCTTGGCATTGATGTACCAATAGCGGCAGCAATAGGCATCAATAAGTTTGCTGTTGCGGTATTAGACATAAAGTTCGCCATTAACCAACACACTACTGATAGGGCTAAAACAACGGCAAATGGTGATAGCAGGCTGTAATCAATGGCGTGCGCTAATGCTTCGGCTAAGCCCGTTTTGTCTAAGGCAATACCAATTGCTATACCACCGGCAACCAGCCATAAAACATCCCAGTTAATCAGCTTGAGCTCTTCTTTTCCCATAATGCCCGTTAACGTGAACACTGTTAGTGGGATAATCGCGACAACGTATGTATTCATGCCATGCACTTTCGTTGTCATCCAAAGCACAATGGTTAGTGCAAAAGTGATGTAGACGACGATCGCACGCCAGCTCCTTTTGAATGTACCATCTAGCTTTAGTTTCATTTCTGGTTCGCTAGACGGAAACAGCTTTTGCAACAAGAACCAAGCTACAGTGAGTTGTACCAACACAAATGGTAGACCCATTGTCATCCACGATAGGAAGTCTATCGCGTTTTCTCCAGTGAGATATTGAAGCGCTATCGCATTAGGTGGCGTGCCTATCGGAGTCGCAATGCCGCCTGTATTCGCTGCAATTGGAATACACAACACCAGTGCTTTAATGCCTAAATCCCCTTTAGGTGCTGAAGCGACGATGGGGCCAAGCAGGGCTAGCATCATCACTGTCGTGGCAGTATTGGACATAAACATTGAAAAAACGGCGGTAATTAACATCAAGCCCAGCATGATGAACTTAGGTTGTGTGCCGAATGGTTTTAATAGAACTCGGGCGAGGTTGTTGTCGAGCTCGTATTTGGAAGCCGCAATCGCGAGAGCAAAACCACCCATAAAAAGAATAATGATCGGTGAAGAGAAGGCCGAGAAAATATCGGTGTAAGCAATTAACTCTCCTAAATCATGCCCCGCTGGTGGATTGCGAAATAGATGCAAACCTTTATCCGATATCATGATCAGTTCAAGAGCGATAATAAGAATGGACGTAGCAAAAACGGGAACCGGCTCGAGAACCCAAAGTAGGGCAGCAAGAAGAAAAATAGCTAACAGGCGATGCTGAATTAAAGTGAGATCGTCAATAGGAATAGCATCGATCGGCATCATCAAAACACCGAGCGGAATTAAAAAGCACACCAGCAATTTCGCCAACGTGTTTACACTCATCTTTGGCATTGGCTGCCCCTCTAAATATTCATTCTAAGCGCAGGATAATTGATTGTGGAATGAGGGTCTTAGAGGCAGGTATGAGTTTGAGAAATAGAGGCTAAATTTCGAACGGAGTTTTGCTTTTTATCAATAAAAAGAGCCCTTAATAAAGGGCTCTTTAACGGTGTTTTACTTATTTTTTCAAGGCGTAAGGTGTGCCCATAACGGTTGGCTTACCGTTTTCCATGCTTGCGTCAAACTCAATCGCGTCTTTGGCAAACAGGTTAATAACAGTAGAACCCAGTTTGAAGCGGCCCATCTCTTCGCCTTTTTTCAAGATCACGGCCTTGTCACCCTCTGCTGGGTAATCCCATTTGTAGACAGTGTTTCCACGAGGCGGAGTGATAGTGCCAGCCCATACTTGCTCAATGCTACCAACAATTGTCGCACCAACAAGCACCTGTGCCATTGGACCAAACTCAGTATCGAAGATACACACCACACGCTCGTTACGAGCAAATAGGTTCGGTACGTTTTCTGCTGTCAGAGGGTTTACTGAGAACAGGTCACCTGGTACGTAAATCATTTGGCGCAGAGTGCCGTCACATGGCATGTGTACACGGTGGTAATCGCGCGGAGATAGATACAATGTGGCAAAAGAACCATCTTTAAATTCGTCCGCTAAATTCGCGTCACCGCCCAGCAATTCTTGTGCTGAGAAGTGATGACCTTTTGCTTGGATAAGTTGACCATCTTCAATAGGGCCAAACTGGCTAACACAAGCGTCGGCTGGATGAGTGATGACGTTTTCGCCTTCAGAAATTGGGCGTGCGCCTTCTTTTAGCTCACGAACGAAAAACTCGTTGAACGTTTTAAAATGCTTAGGATCTGAGTGCTTTGCCTCATCCATATTCACATTGTATTGTTTGATAAACCAACGAATAACTGCTGTTGTTAGACCGCCAGCTTTTGCTGAAGCCAGTTTACCCATTAGGCGAGTGAGGCCGTGTTGTGGGATCCAGTACTGCAGTCCAACTTTAAACTTGTCCATCTTTAATTCCGATACTTCTGTTAGATTCGCGCTTTTGGGCGCGTGATGTTACTGAAATTTAATTTGCTTGTCAGTATTAGGTGAAGACTTTTTACACAGTTACAGCCTTAACTCAATTACAGATCGGCTTTTTTATTACGTGAATACTGACGATTTGCTTTGTTTTCAACCATGCTTTCCAAAATGCGATGATAGTTTTCAAAGCGAGTTTCGTTAATTTCCCCGTTCTCGACAGCTTCGCGTAGAAGGCAGCCTGGGTCATCATTGTGTTTACAATCTCGGAACTTGCAACCGCCTAAATATGGTCGAAATTCAACGAATGCTTTTGTTACTTCTTCTGCTTCCAAATGCCAAAGACCAAATTCACGTACTCCAGGTGAGTCGATCAAATCGCCACCCGTTGGAATGTGGTATAAACGTGCAGCCGTCGTGGTGTGTTGGCCCAAGCCAGAGTTCTCAGAGACTTCGCCTTCTTCCACTTCGCTCTCTAGTTCCGGCATTAACGCGTTGACTAAGCTGGATTTCCCTACGCCTGATTGACCAACAAAGATATTAATTCGGTCACGCAGCAGGGTTTCTAGTTCAGCAATGCCTTCTCCAGACTTCTTGCTGACCAGAAGCACTTTATAGCCAATGCGTTCATATTCTTTGAGCCATTCTTCATACATTGCACGGTCATCGGCTTCTAGAAGGTCGACTTTATTTAAGACCAACAATGGCGCAATATTCAGTGTTTCTGATGCAACGAGATAGCGGTCAATAATATTTAGCGATAGCTCTGGTAATACCGAAGAGACAATGACCATTTGATCAATATTGGCTGCAACGGGTTTTAGGCCATCGTAATAATCTGGACGAGTGAGCACTGAAGAGCGAGGTTCTACCGCTTCAACAACACCAGAGATGCCCGCCATAGACTCCAATCCTTCGCGCCATAAAACACGATCGCCAGATACTAGAGACTCAATACCACGGCGGAGGTTACAGCGTTGAATTTCGCCTGTTTCAAGGTCTTCAATGTCCGCGTGCTGACCAAAACGAGTGATCACGAGACCTTGCTTGCTGGCGCCTAGCATGTTTTCATCCCACTGGATGGACTCTTCTTGCTTCTTCAAACGCTTTTGTTGGTTGCTACGTACGCGTCGCACCTGACCTTTGGTTAACTTTTTCTTCTTTGCCACAATTCTGTACTTTATGTGAATTTACTCAAATGGTTGAGCCGTACTCTTGGCTCCGTGTATGAGTATCGTGTTTCTCGTATTTTGAGGTATAGTACCTCTTTTATCGATAAACAAATAGGCGGCGTAACCATGTCCTTTAGCGATCAAAACCTAATTTGGGTTGATTTAGAGATGACAGGGCTTGATCCTGAAACGCACAAAATCATCGAAATTGCTTCTATTGTCACGGATAGCGAACTAAATATTTTGGCTGAAGGTCCAGTGTTAGCGATTCATCAGCCGGAAGAAGAACTGGCGAAAATGGACGACTGGTGTACTAATACGCATACGGCAAGCGGTTTGGTGGAGCGCGTTCGAAACAGTCAAATCTCAGAACAAGACGCAGTCGCACAAACCATTGAATTTTTAGAAAAATGGGTGCCAAAAGGGGCGTCGCCAATATGTGGTAACAGCATTGGGCAGGATCGTCGCTTTTTATACAAGCATATGCCTGAGTTGGAAGAGTTCTTCCATTACCGATATGTTGACGTTAGTACTCTTAAAGAACTAGCACGTCGCTGGCAACCTGAGGTGCTAAATGGGTTCACAAAACAGGGAACACATTTGGCCTTGGACGACATTCGTGAGTCCATCGCAGAACTTAAGTACTATCGAGGTACTATTTTCAAGATTTAACTGTTAAGGTTGCGATCCAAATTGTTGTAATTTATATCGCTTTTGATTGCTTTTTCGTCGTTCAGTAAAAAAATAAAGTTTTTTTGAAGGAAGGACTTGCATCACAAAAAAATGCTCTTATAATTCGCAGCCCTAAACAGCGGAAACGTTGTTGATGCGACACTAGCTCAGTTGGTAGAGCGCAACCTTGCCAAGGTTGAGGTCACGAGTTCGAACCTCGTGTGTCGCTCCAGTTTCATAGTTCTCACGGTACTTAACGGTGACACAATACGGACGCGGGGTGGAGCAGCTTGGTAGCTCGTCGGGCTCATAACCCGAAGGTCGTCGGTTCAAATCCGGCCCCCGCAACCAATGCGACACTAGCTCAGTTGGTAGAGCGCAACCTTGCCAAGGTTGAGGTCACGAGTTCGAACCTCGTGTGTCGCTCCAGTTTTATAGTTCTCACGGTACTCAACGGTGACACAATACGGACGCGGGGTGGAGCAGCTTGGTAGCTCGTCGGGCTCATAACCCGAAGGTCGTCGGTTCAAATCCGGCCCCCGCAACCAAATTCCATTAATAGCGACTGCTGTTAATATGCGACACTAGCTCAGTTGGTAGAGCGCAACCTTGCCAAGGTTGAGGTCACGAGTTCGAACCTCGTGTGTCGCTCCAATATATAGCCCTCATCGTGCTCAACGGTGACAAAATGCGACACTAGCTCAGTTGGTAGAGCGCAACCTTGCCAAGGTTGAGGTCACGAGTTCGAACCTCGTGTGTCGCTCCAGTTTCTTTTTATAAATGAAAGCAAAGCCTTCATCATCAACGAAGATGAAGCACTCGGACGCGGGGTGGAGCAGCTTGGTAGCTCGTCGGGCTCATAACCCGAAGGTCGTCGGTTCAAATCCGGCCCCCGCAACCAAATACAAGACGATAGATTGAGTACTTATTTAGTATACAATTGTTAAGTCGTCTACGGATGCGCCGCTTGATTCAACGCCTGCTTCTCGCAACCAATCACATCGCTCTTTTCATAATGCTGCGAAGCATGAATCCCCAAAAGCTAAACTTTTATCCGCATCATATGATGTCGGACGATTTCGTTTGTGTTTAAAACACGATATGAATCGGCTGACGTACAAGTATGATGAGGCTTCGCGTGTTTTATCTACTTTAATTAACAGAGTTATCCACATACGTCGTTCTGTGGATAAGTTGGTTGATAAAGTGTTTTTAGCTTGACTTTTTATGATGGGGAAGAAAGATCTTTTCTCTAAAATGAAGTTGAAACAACAAAGAAATACCAATTAAATCTTTGTTATACAAAGAAAAAATAAGTTTTTTGTCGGATCGAGTACGTTAAAATACGATCATTAACTGGTATTTTTTTGATCCTAGTCATTTCTCCGAGCTGTGTTTAACTTTTTTCTGCTAGCTTGTTTTTCTTGAATCTCAAATTTTTTTCCACATTACAAAATTGAGAACAAGGTCATGAATTGAACATGCAAAAGTACTTTCAATCTCTTGCATATAGACTACGCTCTATGCGTCTCTCGGCAGTCCCTTCTCGACTATCCTTATTAAGCGTTGCTTTTTCGTCTCTATAGATGAATTACTCTCAGTGGGGAGTTGATTCAGTTGCTCTGTCAAAGCCCATTTAATGTGCTCATCAAGTAATTTATTTTCACCTTGCCGACTTTCCAGCGCATCTATGATTCGCTGACTATATTCTGCATTACCAAGTGCGACAGCGATGTTACGTAGCCACTGTATATGACCAATACGACGGATAGCGGAGCCTTCCATATTTTTTAGAAAGGTCACTTCATCCCAGTTAAACATGTCGACGAGGTCAGGGTTTTTGAAACTGTCACGACGGTGGAAATCATCTTGCTCCGTTATGTCGGCGTAGCGGTTCCATGGGCAAACCAATTGACAGTCGTCACAACCATAAATGCGGTTACCCATTGGCTTTCGAAACTCTTCAGGAATCACGCCATCGAACTCGATGGTGAGATAAGAGATACAACGCCTGGCATCGACAACTTTGTCTTCAATGATGGCTTGTGTTGGGCATGATGTAATGCATGCTTTGCATTTGCCGCACTGATCAACGCTTGGCTCATCTACGGGTAGTGGTAAGTCGATAAGTAGTTCACCTAAAAAGAACCACGATCCACAGTCTTGATCTAAAATCAGGGAATGTTTCCCGGTCCAACCTAAGCCCGCTTTTTGGGCGAGAGGTCGCTCTAATATTGGTGCGGAATCAACGAAAGGTCGGTAACCATATTGACCAACCTCTTGTTCAATAAGTTTGCCGAGCTTATTTAGCTGCTTTCTGACGAGCTTGTGATAATCACGCCCTAGTGCGTAGCGGCTAATATAGGCATGACTTTTATTCGCGAGGTTTGAAGCGAATTGAGCCTCTGGTGGCAGATAGTCCATCCGGACGCTGATAACACGAACGGTTCCCGGGAGTAGCTCATGGGGTCTAGCACGCATCATGCCGTGACGAGCCATCCAATCCATTGAGCCGTGATAGCCTGCATCAAGCCATTTTTGTAGTGCTGCTTCATGTTCACTCAGATCAACGTCGCAGATCCCAACTTTTTGGAAGCCGAGTTCTTTTCCCCAAACTTTGATTTGTTGTGCGAGTTGTTCGTAGTTCATGTTAACCACCGGAATAAAGGGGGGGGCGGATCTTAACGGATCTCTGGCTTTGGTGCTACCCAGTTAGGTACGTTTTTGATGTTATGAATACTGCTTATCGAAGTCATTTGCATATATTCTAAATCTAGGTCGATACTAAGATGATTAAGATACCGTTTATTGGATACTTTTTTCGCACATATGACATTTGAAAGCTTGTCTCTCAAAACCAACACGGTTTACTATTCCTGTTCTTTTGATTTTTATATAGTCAACGATCATTAGTTAGAGAAGCATCAATGAGCACGAAACAATTCAATTTAAAAGATGAGCATGAAACGGTTGCACTAGGCACCGCTCTGGCTCAGCTTTGTTCCCAGCAAACCACAATTTATCTGCATGGTGATTTGGGTGCAGGTAAAACAACCTTTAGTCGTGGTTTTGTCCGTGCTCTTGGTCATCAAGGTAACGTGAAAAGTCCAACTTATACTCTAGTCGAACCGTACCAGTTGGATCAGTGGCAAGTATATCACTTCGACCTTTATCGTCTTGCGGATCCTGAAGAGCTTGAGTTTATGGGGATTCGAGACTATTTCACAGACGATGCGATTTGCTTGGTTGAATGGCCTGAAAAAGGGCATGGCTTACTGCCACAACCGGATCTTGATGTAAACATTCGCTACCAAGGTGAGCAACGTGTAGCCGAACTAACAGCTAATAATGATTATGGTGTGCAGTTACTCAGTCGATTGGAGCTATGTTGAGTTTTTCAAATTTTAGAGTAGTGGCGACGTTTGTCGCCACTTTTCTCCTTCTCATCCCCAATTTAGCATTTGCTAACGTCGTTAAGAGTTTTCGAGTTTGGCCTTCACCTGATGAAACACGTGTTGTCATCGATTTAGGCTCGGAAGCTGACTATTCCTATTTCTCTTTATCAGGGCCGGATCGCCTTGTCGTGGATTTAAAAAGCACGACGATGCAGGCCAAACTGCCTGTTACTGTTACGGATAGCCCTGTTTTAAAACTGGTACGAAAAAGCTCGCCTCCAGAGAAGGGCACTTATCGTTTGGTGTTTGAACTAAAAAAGAGCGTTCAAGCGGAATTATTTAAATTAAGCCCAACACCAGGTGGGCAGTATGGTCACCGCTTGGTGATTGATTTACCGCACGGTAAGAAGGCATCGACCTCTAAACCGAGTAAGCCAGCGGCGGCCAGCAAAGACATGAGTTCAGTTCAACGAGCTCAAGAAGTGTTAATTGTTATCGATCCTGGTCACGGTGGGGAAGACCCTGGCTCTATTGGCCCTTCACGTCGTAAGTACGAGAAAGATGCGGTATTGAGTATCTCAAGAAAAATTGCTGCTCAGCTCGATGCGACTCCTGGTATTAAAACGCGCATGACTCGTACGGGAGATTATTTTGTAAACTTAAACCGTCGTGTCGCGATTGCTCGTGAAAATGATGCGCACTTGCTGATTTCCATTCACGCAGATGCGTTTACTTCACCGAAGCCTCGCGGTGGATCGGTCTTCGTACTAAATACTCGTCGTGCAAATACCGAAATTGCTCGTTGGGTCGAGAACCATGAGAAACAGTCTGAGTTATTGGGCGGCTCGGGTAATGCGTTCTTCACGAAGACAAAAGATCGTAACGTGAACCAAACTTTGTTGGACTTGCAGTTTAGTCATTCACAAAAAGAAGGCTATAAGTTGGCAACAGAAATCCTAGGTGAGATGGGACGTGTTGCGCACCTGCATAACACCAAACCGATCAACACCAGCCTTGCGGTTTTACGCTCTCCACAGATTCCGTCTGTGCTAGTGGAAACGGGCTTTATTTCTAACCCAACAGAAGAGCGTTTACTGTTTCAACGAGCGCACCAAGATAAGTTAGCTCAGGCTATCACTAAGGCGGTCGTCAAGTACTTAAAAGATAACCCACCAGAGGGTACGGTGTTCTCGCCTTCAGCGAAGCCAATGGTACATATTGTAAAGCGTGGCGAGTCATTATCGGTGATCGCGAACAAATATGGGCTTAGCTCTAAAGCGCTGATGTCGGCAAACAACTTGAAGTCGACAGGCTTGGCAATTGGTCAGAAGCTCAACATTCCTTCTGCTGGTACGATTAAAGTGCCAAGTAAACCGATTACTGTTGAGACAGAAACCATTACGCACAAGGTTAAGTCTGGTGAGTTCTTAGGTAAGATTGCGAATCACTATAAAGTGAAGGTTTCAGATATCCGCCGAGAGAATAACTTGAAGTCAGATACCTTGTGGGTAGGGCAAAAGTTGAAGATAACGGTCGCGGTAAAAGATAAACCGATTCGTAAGCACAAGGTTTCTCGGGGTGAGTTCCTTGGCAAAATAGCGTCCAAATACGGCGTTAGCGTATCGAGCATTCGTAAAGCGAATAACTTACGCTCTGATCAGCTAGCGGTTGGGCAAGTCCTGATCATTCCAAACAAGTAGGTGAGCTTCTAACTCATTATGATGATTAAAATTTTGCCAGCCAGACTTGCAAACCAAATCGCCGCAGGGGAAGTGGTCGAAAGACCTGCTTCTGTGATTAAAGAACTGGTTGAAAACAGTCTTGATTCTGGCGCAACTCGAATCGATATCGATATCGAGAAAGGAGGCGCAAAGCTGATTCGTGTTCGTGATAACGGAAAAGGTATCGCGAAAGATGAACTTGGCTTAGCGCTCAGTCGTCATGCGACATCTAAGATACATACCTTAGATGATCTCGAAGCCATTATGAGTCTAGGTTTTCGCGGTGAAGCGTTAGCCAGTATTAGCTCAGTCTCGCGTTTGACGCTCACGTCGCGTCCTGCGGCACAAGAAGAAGCCTGGAGTGCCTACTCCGAAGGGCGTGATATGCAGGTGAAGCTTAAGCCAGCAGCGCACCCGATTGGCACGACTGTTGAGGTGTTGGACTTATTTTTTAATACTCCAGCGCGTCGCAAGTTTCTTCGTACGGAGAAAACCGAATTTGCTCATATTGATGAGTTATTGAAACGTATTGCGTTAAGTCGCTTTGATGTCACCATCAATGTGCGTCATAACGGCAAGATCATCCGTCAATATCGCGCGGCGAAAAATCAGCTTCAAACCGAAAAGCGTATTGCTGCTGTCTGCGGTAATGCGTTTGTGCGGCATATGCTCAGAATCGAGCTTGAGCATCAAGGGTTAAAGCTACATGGGTGGATTACCACGCCAGAGGGAGCAAGGCAGCAAAGCGATTTACAATATTGCTATGTGAATGGCCGAATGATGCGTGACAAATTAATCAATCACGCGATTCGTCAAAGCTATGAAATGAGCTTAAAGCCAGATCAGTTTGCTGCGTATGTGCTCTTTATTGAGCTAGATCCGCACCAAGTAGATGTGAATGTTCACCCTGCTAAGCATGAAGTGCGTTTCCACCAAGCTCGTTTGGTGCATGATTTCATCTATCAAGCTTTGACGGATGCACTTGCGCAAAGCGCCGTGATTGATAAACCACAGGTGAATGAATCGGCATTTCATCGCGTGGAACCGACTGAGTCCGAAGAGATTGAGCATTCGCCAGAGCCTGAAAATGTACAAGAGCCAGCATCTTCACCAGTACCAGAGCGGGTTTATCAAGCGATAGAGAGTACACCGGCTTATCCTGGACGCAGTGATTATGAAGTGAAGCCTCGTAATAGCGGTCCTAGTGAAACCTCCGTGCGAGAGGCGCGCGTAGTGGAGTCATTCAAACGTAATGATTGGGTGGAATCCAAACCTGCACCAAAGCCAAGTCACAGTAAAGAGCGCCACGTAGAACCAGCGCCAACTAAACAAGAAGTACGCGCTTATCACGAGCTGTTGAAAACGCCAGAGTTTGAGGCTCAGGCAGTCACTCCAATAGCGCCCCAAACGATAACTTCGCACACATCAATGCCATCGATTACTGCATTGGGCAAAGCGCTGATGGTGGTCGATGAACAATTTGTTTTGATGAGCAGTGACAGTGGGGCGGCGTTAGTCTCGTTACCTAGAGCAGAATTTTATCGTGTAAAAGGCCAGCTTTCTCCAAGCGATGGTGCACTCAAGGCACAACCTCTGCTTGTTCCTCTATCTATTAAGTTAGAGGCCGAATTAGTGAGACTGGCCCAAGATTATCAACAAGATTTGGCATTGCTTGGTATTCAATTGAAAGCGAGAAACGAGCACGCCTTAATGGTGATGGGCGTCCCAGCTCCGCTGCGTCAACAAAACTTACAAAATTTAGTACCAGATCTGTTATCTTACGCGCAATCTTGTGTGAACGAAGGTATAGCAGCGGCTCAGATGCTGTCTGAGTTGATAGATTGGCTCGCATTACAGGTCACGACAGTGAAGAGTCACTATACTTTTTCTGAAGCCATTCAAATTATTGCGGAACTTGAACAGCTAAGACATGGTCAATTGCCATTAGAAGATACAAAATTCGTATCCGCTGTTGATTTCTCTGCCACGATAGCCAAATTAAAACCATGACAGATAAACTACCTTTGGCGCTATTTTTAATGGGGCCAACTGCATCAGGCAAAACTGAGCTGGCGATTCGTCTTCGTCAAAAATTTCCGATTGAGATCATCAGTGTTGATTCTGCTTTGATCTACAAAGGGATGGATATCGGTACGGCGAAACCGGATGAAAAAGAGTTAAGTTTGGCGCCTCATCGCTTGATAGATATTTTGGATCCAAGTGAATCTTACTCTGTCGCCGACTTTCGTCGAGATGCATTGAAAGCGATGGATGATATTGTTGCAGAAGGAAAAATTCCACTTCTTGTGGGTGGAACAATGCTGTATTACAAGGCGTTACTTGAAGGTTTATCACCACTTCCTGCTGCAAATCCTGAAATTCGTCAGCAAATTGAACAAGAGGCATTGACTAAAGGTTGGTCAGTGTTGCACGATGAACTCAAAGAGGTTGATCCTGTGTCAGCCGCGAGAATCCATCCCAATGATCCCCAACGTTTATCTCGGGCATTGGAAGTTTTTCGCATTTCAGGTAAAACTTTGACTGAATTGACTCAAACGAAAGGTGAAAGCCTACCATACCGAGTCAAGCAGTTTGCAATAGCTCCCAAGGATAGGGCAGAACTTCACCGTCGGATTGAACTCCGTTTCGAGAAGATGATGGAAGCGGGCTTTGAAGAAGAAATGAAAGCGTTACATTCGCGAAAAGATCTTTACCCCGATCTTCCTTCCATACGATGCGTCGGTTACCGACAGATGTGGGAGTATTTAGATGGGGAGTGTACACGTGACGAAGCGGTATTTCGTGGCGTATGCGCGACTCGTCAATTGGCCAAGCGTCAAATCACCTGGTTACGCAGCTGGGATGATTTAACTTGGTTGGATAGCGAGAACATTGAACAGGCATTAGAAACGATGTCGGAAGCAATAGCATCTGATTGACATAGCTGTGTATAATGTGATCGTTTTTGCGTGAACGCACTCTCAAAGGATCTGTTGTTGGCGGTTTTTATACTATGCTGCTAATTACTTAGAGTGCATTTTTGATTCGTTTAGCTCAGATGCAAAAGCCGTATCTTTTGCATTGCACCACTAGCTAAATAATTACAACTACAAATTAAATAAGGAAAATAAAAATGGCTAAGGGGCAATCTCTACAAGACCCATTTCTAAACGCGCTACGTCGTGAGCGTATCCCGGTATCTATCTACCTTGTGAATGGTATTAAACTACAAGGTCAGATCGAATCATTCGATCAATTTGTGATCCTGCTGAAGAATACTGTTAACCAAATGGTGTACAAGCACGCGATCTCAACAGTTGTGCCGGCTCGTCCAGTGAGCCATCACAGCGGTGAACGTCCACAAGGTGAGCGTCCACAAGAGAAATCAGAAGATTAATTCTTCATCGAGTATTTTTAAAATAAGGAGTTGATTGCTTGTTTGACCGTTATGAATCCGGTGAGCGAGCCGTACTTGTTCATATCAACTTCACGCAAGAAGGTGAATGGGAAGATCTGGCTGAGTTCGAAATGCTGGTTTCTTCTGCTGGGGTAGAGGCGCTACAAGTGGTAACTGGTAGTCGTCAATCCCCACACCCGAAATACTATGTCGGAGAGGGTAAGGCCCAAGAGATTGCTACAGCGGTACAATCAACGGGTGCCGAAATTGTGATTTTTAATCACGCCCTCTCTCCTGCCCAAGAACGTAACCTCGAAGCACTGTGCCAATGTCGAGTTCTCGACCGCACTGGTCTTATTCTCGATATCTTTGCTCAACGAGCTCGAACACACGAAGGTAAGCTACAGGTAGAGCTGGCTCAACTTCGTCATATCTCTACTCGTTTGATTCGTGGTTGGACGCACCTTGAAAGGCAGAAAGGTGGTATCGGTTTACGTGGCCCGGGTGAAACCCAGCTGGAAACCGACCGTCGCTTATTGCGTGACAGAATCAAAGCCATCCTGCGACGCTTAGACAAAGTAGCGAAGCAGCGTGAACAAGGGCGCCGCGCCCGAAATCGAGCTGAAATCCCAACGGTTTCACTTGTGGGTTACACCAACGCGGGTAAGTCGACACTCTTCAACCGTATTACAGAAGCTGGCGTGTACGCGGCTGATCAATTATTTGCTACTTTGGACCCGACTTTACGTAAGATAGAGTTAGCAGATGTTGGCCCTGCCATCTTGGCAGACACGGTTGGTTTTATTCGACATTTGCCACACGACTTGGTTGCGGCCTTCAAGGCAACCTTGCAGGAAACGCAAGAAGCTGACATTTTGTTACATGTTGTTGATGCCAGTGATGAGCGTTTTCGTGAGAATATTCAAGCTGTTCATGAAGTACTAGAAGAGATCGACGCGCATGAAGTGCCGACTCTGGTTGTCATGAACAAAATCGACAATCTAGATTCGCAGAAACCACGTATAGAACGAGACGAGGAAGGCGTACCTCGCGCAGTTTGGGTTTCAGCAATGGATGGGTTGGGCATTGATGTCCTGTTTGAGGCTCTGACGGAACGTCTGGCGTCACAAATGGTCGAGCATCAGTTGCGAATTCCTCCACAGTATCAAGGACGATTCCGTAGTACCTTCTTCCAAATGAAGTGTATTCAACGTGAGGAATATGACCAGGATGGTAACTTGTTGATCGATATTCGAATGCAGCAAGTAGATTGGTCTAGACTTGAAAAAAGAGAAGGGGCAGTTTTGACTGGCTTTATAGTCACTTAAAGGACTGCTACAGTATAACGTCATATCAAATGATGGAGCTTTCTAATGGCGTGGAATGAGCCTGGAAATAACAACGGCAACAATGGCCGCGATAATGACCCTTGGGGTAATAATAATCGTGGTGGCCAGCGTCCTGGTGGCCGAGATCAAGGTCCGCCAGATTTAGATGAAGTGTTCAACAAACTGAGTCAAAAGCTGGGCGGCAAGTTTGGTAAAAAAGGCGGCGGTGGTTCTCCAATCGGCGGCGGTGGTGGTAGTGCAATTGGCTTTGGCGTGATTGCTCTGATTGCTGTTGCAGTTTGGTTCTTCGCTGGTTTTTACACCATCGGTGAAGCAGAGCGTGGTGTTGTACTGCGTTTAGGTAAATACGATCGTATCGTAGACCCAGGTCTTAACTGGCGTCCTCGCTTTATTGATGAGTACGAAGCGGTAAACGTACAAGCGATTCGTTCACTACGTGCATCTGGTCTAATGCTGACCAAAGATGAAAACGTTGTAACAGTTGCGATGGATGTGCAGTACCGAGTGACTGACCCATACAAATACTTGTACCGTGTAACCAATGCAGACGACAGCTTGCGTCAAGCAACGGATTCTGCACTACGTGCAGTAATTGGTGACTCATTGATGGATAGCATTCTAACCAGTGGTCGTCAGCAAATTCGTCAAACTACGCAAGAAACACTTAACCAAATCATTGATAGCTATGATATGGGTCTGGTACTTGTTGATGTGAACTTCCAGTCTGCTCGTCCACCAGAGCAAGTGAAAGATGCGTTTGATGATGCAATCGCAGCACGTGAGGATGAAGAGCGTTTCATTCGTGAAGCTGAAGCATACAAGAACGAAATCTTGCCTAAGGCAACGGGTCGTGCAGAGCGTTTGAAGAAAGAAGCACAAGGTTACAATGAGCGTGTCACTAACGAGGCTCTTGGTCAGGTAGCACAGTTCGAAAAACTACTACCAGAATACCAAGCAGCGCCTGGTGTAACGCGTGATCGTCTGTACATCGACGCAATGGAAGAGGTGTACTCAAGCACTTCGAAAGTGTTGATTGACTCGGAATCAAGCGGCAATCTTCTTTACCTTCCAATCGATAAGTTGGCGGGACAAGAGGGCAAAGCAGATACCAAACGTAAATCGAAGTCATCTTCAACCTATGATCAAATTCAACTTGAGTCTGATCGTACACAAGAAGACACTTCGAACACGCAGTCTCGTTCAACAGGTTCACGTCAAGGGAGATACTAAGAATGCGTAAGTTAATGATCCCTGTACTGGTAATCGCACTGGCATTAATGTTGATGTCTTTGTTTGTGATTCCTGAAGGTGAGCGCGGTATCGTGGTTCGATTTGGTCGTGTCTTGAAAGACAATAACGACATCACTCGAATTTACGAGCCTGGTCTGCATTTCAAGATGCCTTTGTTTGACCGTGTGAAACAACTTGATGCACGTATCCAAACAATGGATGGTCGTGCCGACCGTTTCGTAACGTCCGAGAAAAAAGACGTTATCATTGATACCTACGTGAAGTGGCGTATTGAAGATTTTGGTCGCTACTACCTCGCGACTGGCGGTGGTAACTCGCTAACGGCAGAGGCACTACTTGAGCGTAAAGTGACGGACGTGCTTCGTTCTGAAATCGGTGCTCGTGAAATCAAACAGATCGTATCTGGTCCACGTAACGATGATGTGCTACCAGAAGACGCAAGTGCTGATGTTGTCGCAACTGAAGCGGCTCGTGAAGCGCTTGAGATTGATGGTGAACGCGACCTAATCATGTCTGAAGTATTGAAGGACACGCGTGAAAGCGCAATGAAAGACTTGGGTGTTCGTGTCGTTGATTTCCGAATGAAGAAAATCAACCTGCCTGATGAAATCAGTGAGTCTATCTACCGTCGTATGCGTGCGGAGCGTGAGTCCGTTGCTCGTAAGCACCGTTCTCAAGGTCGTGAAAAAGCGGAAGTTATTCGTGCTCAAGCAGAACTAGAAGTAGCAACTATTCTAGCTGAAGCTGATAAAACTGCGCGTGTGACACGAGGTGAAGCGGATGCTGAAGCTGCGAAGATTTATGCTGAAGCGTACAACAAAGACCCTGAGTTCTTTAGCTTCCTACGCTCGCTACGTGCGTATGAGAAGTCCTTCAGCTCTAAGAGCGATATTCTGGTGCTTGATCCGAAGAGTGAGTTCTTCCAATACATGAACCAGTCGAAGGGCAGCATGGAGAAATAATCTCCGCGTCTCATTGAAATAAAAGGCTCCTTAGGGAGCCTTTTTTGTATCTGATGCTAAGTGCTAGCTCATCATGATGGCGATGACGGCTCCAGCAACTACTAGGCAGCCACCGATGCGTCGTAGCTGATTGTTGGGTTGTTCACTTAATTGAGCCACCATATTCCGCCAACCGTTAGGAGCAATCAGTGGCCCAATGCCTTCCACGATCAAGACGAGCCCAATCGCCAACCATATGGATTCAGACATAGCGCTTTCCAGTCGAATAGAGAAAGCTAAATACTATCAGTGATATGCTGATTTCAAAATGAACAAAGCGGCAAGATGACATTCTGGTAGCAACTCTGTGAACAAAAAATGACTGCAAGAAGCGTGATTCGGTGCTAGAATCCATTTTTAACTAGCAATCAGACTTGGAAAGATGGGAAATAACGTAGTCGTTCTAGGCACCCAATGGGGTGACGAAGGTAAAGGTAAAATCGTAGACCTTTTAACTGAAGATGCAAAATACGTGGTACGCTACCAAGGCGGTCACAACGCAGGTCACACTCTCGTAATTGACGGTGAAAAAACCGTTCTTCACTTAATTCCATCAGGTATCCTTCGCGATAACGTAAAATGTGTTATCGGTAACGGTGTTGTACTATCACCTGAAGCTCTACTTAAAGAAATGAAGCCTCTTGAAGAGCGCGGTATTCCAGTACGCGAGCGTCTTTTCATTTCTGAAGCATGTCCGCTAATTCTTCCTTACCACGTTGCAATGGACCAAGCTCGCGAAATCGCTCGCGGTAAAAAAGCTATCGGTACTACTGGTCGTGGTATCGGTCCAGCATACGAAGATAAAGTTGCTCGTCGCGGTCTACGCGTTGGCGACCTATTCGATATGGCGACTTTCGCAGAGAAGCTAAAAGAAGTCATGGAGTTCCATAACTTCCAACTAGTTAACTTCTACAAAGCGGAGCCAGTAAGCTACGAAGAAGTACTTGAGCAAGCTAAAGGCTACGCTGAACTACTAACGTCAATGGTTATCGACGTAACTGACGAACTAGACGCAGCACGTAAGCGCGGCGACAAGATCATGTTCGAAGGTGCACAAGGTACACTACTTGATATCGACCACGGTACTTACCCGTACGTAACGTCTTCTAACACGACTGCTGGTGGTGTTGCTGCAGGTTCTGGTTTTGGTCCTCGTCACATCGGTTACATCTTGGGTATCGCAAAAGCGTACTGTACTCGCGTTGGTGCTGGTCCATTCCCGACTGAACTATACGACGGTTTAGATAAGCAAGATCCAATTGGTAAGCACTTAGGTGAAGTTGGCCACGAGTTCGGTGCGACAACTGGTCGTCTACGTCGTACAGGTTGGTTCGATGCTGTTGCTATGCGTCGTGCAATCCAAATCAACTCTGTATCTGGTTTCTGTCTAACTAAACTAGACGTACTAGATGGTCTAGAAGAGTTAAAAATCTGTACTGGTTACAAGATGGAAGATGGCTCTGTGCTAGAAGTTTCTCCGATGGCTGCTGAAGCATTCGAAAAAGCAACGCCAATCTACGAAACAATGCCTGGTTGGTCTGAGAACACATTTGGTGCTAAGTCACTAGATGCTCTACCACAAGCAGCTCTTAACTACATCAAGCGTATTGAAGAGCTAACTGGCGTTCCAGTAGACATCATCTCTACAGGTCCTGACCGTAACGAAACTATCATCAAAGTTCACCCATTCGAAGCTTAATTGATAGCCGTTAAAGATTGCAAAAGCCGACCTTCTGGTCGGCTTTTTTGTATCTGAACAAAAACAGCGTGACTCTCATATGGCAAGCTTTTGCCGCTGAGCCTAAATCAGAGGCAAAAATTGTCTAAAGCTTAGCTGTTTTTTGCCGATAAGGTTATCAAGCAGAGGAGATCCTTCACCGATCTTTGGTTTCTTAGATACCTTAAGGGTACGTTTATGAAGTTACGAACAGTGGCTGCTTCACTGTTGTTGACCTTGGTTGCTACCACAGTGAAAGCCAATGTTGCTGATGTGGGGACACCAGTTCCGATCTATACCGAAGCAGAGCTGATAAAGCTTATTGAGCAAAATAAGCACTTACAACGTGTGCGCGCTGATAACTGCCAGCTGGTGGAGGATATCGTAGCTCGTGCGACTCGAATTAACTTACCCGCTTATGAATTTCTGTACGGAGATATGTTGGCTTGGGGGGTGTGTGTCGAGCAAGATGTCGAACTGGGTCTTTATTACATCGAAAATGCAGCGCATCAGGGGTTACCTGCTGCACTAGAGCAGATTGGCCGATACTATTCGCGTGGCACTTTAGTACAGCAAGATAAAGAACGTGCAATTCCATATTTGCGAGAAGCTGCGTCAATGGGAAACCTAAACGCGCGTATTCATCTGGCCGAGTTGCTTTTACGTGATTATGGCAGTCCACTCGATTACGAAGATGCGTATCGTTGGTTATATAACTCTGTCACAGCAGATAAGCGGCAGCATAAGCGCATAACTGTATTGAGAAACGGCCTTGAACAGCGCATGCCACAAAACGTTATTGCTCGAGCTAAACGGCGAGACACCTTTTGGTAACGCTTCAATATTGCAAACAACTTCATACAACAAAGCCCACGTCACGTGGGCTTTGTTGTTTTCCCGATAGTTGGTAGCGCTTAAACCACTTTGTGTGGACCGAAGCATTCGTAATGGAATTGCTCTTGTGGTACGCCAAGTTCTAATAGCTGTTTCGCTACGTGCTGCATAAATCCTACAGGGCCACAGAAGTACACCTGCACGTTATCTTGCTTTAATGCAGCTTCAATTTCATACAGATTGACAAAGCCCGTGAAGTGGAAGTCTTCACCTAGTTTGTCTTCTGCCGTTGGTTGGTTATACCAAATGAGTGCGTTCATATTTTCTTTTTCTGCAACGAGTTGGTTTACGTGTTGCTTGAAAGCATGCTGTTGGCCATTTTCTGTTGCATGAACCCAAGTTACAGGTGCTTGATGTGCTGAGAGACTTTCTAGCATTGACAGCGTTGGAGTAAGTCCCACACCAGCAGAAATTAGAACAACGGGTGTTTGTGGTTCGGCATCCATAAAGAAATCACCGGCAGGGGCCGCAAGCTGCACTTTTTCGCCAATGTTCAGGCTATCGTGCAGGTAGTTCGACACTTTTCCGCCTTCTTCACGTTTTACTGAGATACGGTAGGTGTTCTCTTGGACCGCAGAAGACAGGCTATATTGGCGAATTTCTTGGTTTTCTAACTGGTCACTGTTGATGTAGATGCCAAGGTATTGTCCCGGTTTATACGGCGCCACTTTTTGGCCATCGGTTGGCTTGAACACAAAGCTGCAAATGTGTTTGCTCTCAATCTTTTTATCGACTAATTCAAATTCGCGTAAACCGCGCCAGCCGCCTTCCAAAGCTTCATTTTGTTGGTAAATTTGTTCTTCGCGCTGAATAAATACATTCGCAAGTACGCCGTAAGCCTCAGCCCAAGCATCCAACACCTCTTGACCTGGATTAAAAAGCTCATCGATTGTCGCAAGTAAATGCTTACCAACGATTTGGTACTGATCTTCTGTGATCAAAAAGCTCGTGTGCTTATGCGCAATTTTCTCTACTGCGCCAAGCAGAGCTGGCAAATTTTCAATATTGGCAGCATAGGCACAGATAGCGTTGAATAATGCTTCACGCTGATCGCCGTTACGCTGGTTACTCATGTTAAAAATATCTTTCAACTCAGGGTTATGAGTAAACATACGCTCGTAAAAGTGCGCGGTCAGTTTTGGTCCTGTTTCGGCGATGAGTGGTGCGGTCGCTTTGACGATCTCGATAGTTTGATTGCTGAGCATAAGGGCTTCCTACTTTAAGTTGTATTTATAATGCATGTTTAAAGTTGTATCTCAAATGTATCTTTCGATCAAGAAAAGATTTACACTTTTATCGATAGCTCAAGTTTGGGGTTTTAGCATCACCAGCGGGTTATTGAGTCGCACTTTGGGAGAGAATATGCAGTTAACTAGTTTCACTGATTATGCGTTGAGAACCTTAATTTTCTTGGCTTCGTTGCCGGAAGATGAGTTAACCAGCATTACCGAAGTGACGGATTTATTTGGTGTGTCGCGCAACCATATGGTTAAAGTTATCAATCGGTTAGGACAGTTGGGTTATGTCCATACCGTGCGCGGAAAAAACGGTGGTATCCGGCTGATGAAGCCAGCATCTGAAATCACAGTCGGTGGTGTTGTGCGCGATTTAGAGCCGTTAGATTTAGTCAACTGTGGTGTGGATTTTTGCCATATTACCCCTGCTTGCCGCCTCAAAGATAAATTGGCGAAAGCAAAAAGTGCCTTTCTGGCGGAGTTGGATAACTGCACGATTGAATCCTTGCTCAGTGACAATTCTGAACTTTTGATCTTGCTGGCTCGTCCTTAACTCATTTGCATGCCTAGAGTCGATCTCGATCATTCTTTTTTCAAAGCAATTCTGTAGCTTATCGAGAGACTCAGATATACTAGCCATATACCTTCCTTGCTAGATAGGCGTGCCTATGTCAGACAATATTCCAAACGATCCTTTTGCAGATCGTGAATCCAAAAATTACGAAAATCCAATTCCAAGCCGAGAGTTTATCATCGAGTTTCTAGAGCAAGCGGGCGTTCCAATGAATCGTAACGACTTGTTTGAGGCACTAAAGCTTGAGGGCGAAGAGCAATACGAAGGGTTGCGTCGTCGGCTACGTGCGATGGAGCGAGATGGCCAACTGGTGTTTACCCGCCGTCAGTGCTATGCATTGCCTGAAAAACTTGAAATGGTGAAAGGTTACGTGATTGGTCATCGTGATGGCCATGGTTGGGTACGTCCAGAAGGCAGCGTCGGCAAGGATGATGATATTCTGTTACCGCACCATCAGATGAAGAACATCATCCACGGTGATTTTGTCTTAGTGCAACCTACAGACAACAGCAAGCGCGGCCGCCGTGAAGGACGTTTGGTGCGTGTGCTAGAGGAGCGTAATGATCAAATCGTCGGTCGTTTCTTCCTTGAATATGGATACTCCTACGTTGTCCCAGATGACTCGCGTATCAGCCAAGATATCCTAATCCCAAATGAGCACAAAGCGGGTGCACGCATGGGTAACGTAGTCGTAATTGAAATTACTGATCGTGGCTCACGCTCACGCGGCATGATGGGTAAAGTGGTTGAAGTCCTTGGTGAAAATATGGCACCAGGTATGGAAACACAAATTGCGATTCGTACACACCAAATCCCTCACGAATGGCCAGAAGCCGTCGATAAACAAATCGAAAACTTAGGCGAAGAAGTACCAGAAGAAGCGAAAGTTGGTCGTGTGGATCTACGTGATTTGCCACTAGTGACCATTGACGGCGAAGACGCACGAGACTTTGATGATGCCGTTTACTGTGAAAAGAACAAAGAAGGTGGTTGGCGTTTATGGGTAGCGATTGCTGACGTCAGTTACTACGTTCGTCCTGACTCTGCGTTGGACAAAGAAGCGATCAATCGTGGTAACTCAGTATATTTCCCGTCGCAAGTTGTGCCGATGTTGCCAGAAGTACTATCGAACGGCCTATGTTCGCTCAACCCGCAAGTAGATCGCTTGTGTATGGTGTGCGAAATGACCATTTCTGATACCGGTAAGCTGTCTGGTTACAAGCATTACGAGGCGGTGATGAACTCGCACGCTCGTCTCACATATAGCAAAGTGAGCGCGATTCTAGAAGGGGATGAAGAACTACGTGAGCGCTACCAGCCGCTTGTTTCTCATCTAGAAGAGTTGCACAAGATGTACAAAGTGCTGAAAGAAGCACGAGATCAACGCGGTGCAATCGAATTTGAAACCGTTGAAACCAAATTTATTTTCAATGCGGAACGTAAAATCGAAAGCATTGAGCCAGTAATTCGTAATGACGCGCATAAGATCATCGAAGAATGTATGATTTTAGCCAACATTGCTTCGGCATCGCTGGTAGAAAAAGCGAAAGAGCCCGCGCTTTATCGTATCCACGAATCTCCAGGTGAATTACGTCTGCAAGGTTTCCGTGACTTCTTAAGTGAACTTGGTCTTGAGCTAAAAGGTGGTTTAGAGCCTTCACCAACGGACTATGCTGATCTCGCACGTCAAATCTCCGGGCGTCAAGATCAAGAGTTGATTCAGACCATGCTGCTACGCTCAATGAAGCAAGCGGTATACAACGCAGATAACGCGGGGCACTTTGGGTTGGCATTGAAACGCTATGCACACTTTACGTCGCCAATTCGTCGTTACCCTGACTTGTTACTTCACCGTGCAATCAAGTATCTGATTGCTAAAGAAGAAGGTCGTAATCAAGATCGCTGGACACCAACAGGTGGCTATCATTACTCGTTTGACGACATGGATTTTTACGGCGAACAATGTTCGATGACAGAGCGCCGTGCTGATGATGCAACACGTGATGTTGCGGATTGGCTGAAGTGTGAATATATGCAAGACCACGTCGGTGACGAACTAGACGGTGTTATTGCTAATGTCACTAGCTTTGGCTTCTTTGTACGTTTAACGGATTTGCACATCGATGGTTTGGTACATATTTCTACCCTTGCGAACGACTACTATCAATTTGACCCGATTGGTCAACGACTTATTGGTGAAAGTTTCGGTAACATCTATCGCTTAGGTGATGCAGTAAAAGTAAAAGTACTGGCTGTTAACCTCGATGATAAGCAAATTGACTTTGAATTGGTTGAAACAAGTCGTAAGCTACGCGGCGAAGGTAAGACTGCGAAGAAACGCGCAGCGGAAGCAAAACGCAAAGCGAAAGATAAAAAACGCGCTGCGACTCGCTCTTCATCGAAAGAAGGTGGCGCGGCTCGTGCAGTTCCTGCGATAGAGCCAACTAAACGCCCAGAAGAAACGGGCGCAACGAGTAAGCGTAATGGCCCAAAACGTGGTGACGCCGAAGGCAACGAGAAGCCTAAAGTGAAAAAAGCACGTAAAAAGAAGCCGCACAGTAAGCCGAAGAAAACCAAGCGCACTAAAAAAGAAGCGCAGTAGGTTGAAGCGCCAACTTAGTTCAAACTCGGTTGGCGCAGGCAATACGACCAGAACAACAGGTTAAACAATGAGTAACGAATTTATCTACGGCATTCACGCAGTGAAGGCGGTATTGGAGCGCGAACCAGAGCGTTTTATCGAGGCGTACGTTTTAAAAGGTCGTCAAGATGATCGCCTAATGCCAATCCTAAATGATCTTCAGGTTTGTGGTGTTTCTATTCAGCAGATGACACGTAAAACTTTGGATGACAAAGCGCGCGGTGCAAATCACCAAGGCATCATCGCTCGTGTGAAACCAGCGAAGCAGCTGAATGAGAACGATATAGATGACATCCTGGCGCAGCACGAATCACCACTGCTATTAGTGTTAGACGGCGTGACCGATCCACACAATCTTGGTGCGTGTTTACGTAACGCAGATGCGGCAGGTGCTGCGGCGATCATCGTACCGAAAGATCGTTCTGCGCCAATGAATGCGACGGTAAGTAAAGTCGCTTGTGGTGCTGCTGAAGTCGTACCATTGATCCGAGTGACTAACTTGGCTCGTACTATGCGTACATTGCAAGAGAAAGGCATCTGGTTTGTTGGTACTGCGGGTGAAGCAACGCACGACATCTACCAAGCCAAACTGACTGGACCCCTTGCTATCGTAATGGGGGCAGAAGGTGACGGTATGCGTCGTCTGACTCGTGAAACCTGCGACGATTTGATTAAGATCCCAATGGCTGGTAGCGTTTCAAGCTTGAACGTATCTGTGGCATCCGGCATCTGTTTGTTTGAGGCAGTTCGTCAGCGTATTGCTGCAAAGTAACGACGAAACAAACAGTTACTGTCGAATCAGACATAATGATAAAAACAAAGGATGGGGTGCCATCCTTTGTCGTTTTCACCGATTTATAAATAAAAATCCTCAGGGAAGTTATGACTCAACAAGACATTAAATTCATCGCCTTCGATCTAGATGGCACTTTGCTTGATAGCGTGCCAGATCTAGCTGTCGCGGCAGACCAAGCAGTACAGGCGCTTGGCTTTCCATCGGTTTCAGAAGAACAAGTTCGTGATTACGTGGGTAACGGCGCAGACGTGCTTATTGGTCGCTCATTAAGCCAAAGCCTGACCATCAACCCAGAGCTGAGTGAAGAGCTTCGTGCTAAAGCGCGTGTATTGTTTGATGATTACTACGAGCAAAGTGGTCACAAGCTCAGTCACCTATACCCAACGGTAAAAGAGACACTAGCAGAGCTGCACAAAGCGGGCTTTGTTATGGCGTTGGTGACTAACAAACCTTCAAAGTTTGTGCCTGACGTTTTGGAAAAGCACGACATCGCAAAATACTTCGTTGATGTCCTTGGCGGTGATGCATTCCCAGAGAAAAAACCAAACCCAGTAGCATTGAACTGGCTAATGGAAAAGCACCAAATCCAACCAAGTGAAATGCTGATGGTTGGCGACTCGAAAAACGACATTCTCGCAGCAAAGAATGCAGGCTGTGCCTCATTTGGTCTGACATATGGTTACAACCACGGTGAACCTATTTCAGCATCAAATCCAGATTTCGTCGCTGACAGTTTGGCAGAATTATTGGACGTTGTAGCGGTTTCTGCATAACGGCTACAAAAGAGCTTCCAAAATACTCGTTAATGAGTACACTGAGTAAACCGTGCACCTATTACTGCACGGTTTTTTTCATTTAATTAGATTAAGAAGTCAAAGGAATCATTCTAATGAGCAAACCCATTGTATTGAGTGGTGTTCAACCTTCAGGTGAACTAAGTATCGGTAACTACTTGGGTGCTCTACGTCAATGGCAGCAGATGCAAGACGATTATGATTGCCAATATTGTGTGGTAGACCTTCACGCGATTACGGTTCGTCAGGACCCTAAAGCGCTGCATGAAGCAACTCTAGACGCACTGGCAATTTGTCTGGCAGTTGGTGTTGACCCGAAGAAGAGCACGCTATTTGTTCAGTCACATGTACCAGAGCATGCTCAATTAGGTTGGCTTCTTAACTGCTACACTCAAATGGGTGAGCTGAGCCGTATGACTCAGTTTAAAGACAAATCGGCACGTTACGCGAATGACGTAAACGTCGGTCTATTTGACTACCCGGTGTTGATGGCGGCTGACATTTTGCTTTACGGTGCACACCAAGTACCTGTAGGCAGTGACCAGAAGCAACATCTAGAATTAGCGCGCGATATCGCAACGCGTTTCAACAATATTTACTCGCCAGAGCAGCCAATCTTCCAAGTTCCAGAGCCTTACATTCCGACAGTAAATGCGCGTGTAATGAGCCTTCAAGATGCAACGAAGAAGATGTCTAAATCTGATGACAACCGTAAGAACGTTATCACGCTGCTGGAAGAGCCTAAGTCGATCCTTAAGAAGATCAACAAAGCGCAAACCGATACCGAAACGCCACCAAGTATCCGTCATGATATCGAGAACAAGGCGGGCATTGCTAACCTAATGGGTCTGTACTCCGCGGCGACAGGCATGAGCTTCGAAGAGATTGAAGCGAAGTACCAAGGCGTAGAAATGTATGGCCCATTTAAGAAAGATGTTGGTGAGGCAGTTGTAGCAATGCTTGAGCCAATTCAAGCAGAATATCACCGTATTCGCGCTGATCGTGCTTACATGGACGAGGTAATGCAGCAAGGCGCTGAGAAAGCCTCGGCACGAGCGGCTGAAACGCTTAAGAAAGCATACGAAGCAGTAGGTTTTGTAGCTCGCCCATAGTTGCTAAGAACGAATACGAAAAAGCTCCACTTTGGTGGAGCTTTTTTTATGCCTGTATTACTGAAATGGTGTGTCTTTCATACAGCGTTCCATGTCGTAATATTCAACACGTCCTCGAGCCCCTAGAAAGGCAGACTTCACAACCATGCCTCTATCAATGAAGTAACTAAGCTGTACGCATGATATATCGTAGCTGAGTTCTTTAATTCTCGCTGGAATCCAGTAGGTTCCTGGCGTTCTTAGACGCTGAGTAAAGGTAATAACACCCTCGTCACTGACTTCTAGCTCTTCAATACCATCCAGTTCATTTTTGGCTGATTCGATGATGTCTTGATTCGCGGTAGGTTGAAGTGGCTCACTGGCGGTCAACTGACACCCCGCTATTAAGCTAAGTAGGGAGAGAGCTAGCACACTGCGTTGAATTTTTTTCATTTGTCGTTCCTGGGTTTACAGCTAATGAGATCTTATTGTCTCGCGCAGGTGTTATATCTTTTGTGTATGTTTTTGGCTAGTGAGTAATGAAAAGTTATTGAATAAATCATGAAAACTTTGAAGTATGAGGGGCCTGTAAAAGAGAGAGCGAAGCGAGTAATAGATTCTTGGGCTTGAACAGTGATACAAGTGAAAATTAAAGCATTCTAAATTAGTGACTAATTATATTTTTTATTTGTAACAGGAACGGTTGGGTTAATAAGCTACTCAACAAGTGATGTATTTTCTACTCCTTAACATGAAGTGAAAAAGTAAACTGAGTAATCAATCTAAATTCTGACTTGTTTATCAATAGCGCTCTGTATTTATTACAAAAAATGTTTGAATGGGATGCTCTGGCATATTTTCTTATATTCACATGTGATTCATTTCACGGCTTTAATTACTCATTCTTATTTATTTCATAAATAAACCTGATAGTAGACGCAAATGGCAGGCTCTAACCAGAGCTAAGTTTGCATTTACATAAATATCAGGTATGACAATGGACACGTTAATCAAACCCTCAATACTCGCATTAACCATCGCCAGTGCACTTAGTGCAAACGCGAACGCAGAGATTATTATTTCCCAATACGTAGAAGGCGGCGCTTATAATAAAGCGGTAGAGATCGCTAATACGGGTGATACTGCGGTGACACTCACTGGCTACGAGTTGGCGAAATCATCAAACGGTGGTGGTAATTGGGGTAGCACATTCGACCTTAGCCAAGTGACGCTACAAGCTCACCAAGTGTATGTACTGGCGCATGGTGACGCGAGCGATACCATCAAAGCTGTCTCGGATATCACAGATAAAAGCGTTGCGAACTTTAACGGTGACGACCCGATCGCACTGCTTAAAGATGGTGAAGTGCACGACATCATCGGTGTGATGGGTGACGTAGATTTTGGTAAAGACACCACATTAGTTCGTAACAGTGATGCACTAACCCCTTCTGCTACTTATGATGCATCTCAGTGGACGGCATTTGAGAAAGACAACATTGACGGCCTTGGTGAGCTAAATGCGACTGAGCCACCAGCACCATTCGCTTGTGAAGTCGACGGTCAGCAACCTAACTTCACTACCATCCAAGATATTCAAGGTGAAGGCGATACGTCTCCATTCATTGATGGTTACCCATACATTACTGACGAAGATCATTTCGTAACGGGTGTCGTGACTGCTGTTACCACTGGCCTAACCAAAGGTTTCTACCTACAAGCATTAGAAAGCGACAACAACGACAAGACCTCAGAAGGCTTGTTCATTCATACTGACGCGGCAGACACGGCGCTGAAAGCTGGTGACGTTGTTTGTGTGAAAGGTAAAGTTCAAGAGTATTACAGCAATACTCAGCTTGCTTCTGATGCTAACAGCTATGTGAAAACAGGCACATCGGATATTCCTCGAGTTACCGATCTTGTTATCAAAGAAGGTGAAACACTACGTGATGCGCTAGAGCGTCATGAAGGTATGCAAGTTGAACTAACTTCGGCAAGTGACTTGTTTGTAACTCGCAACTTCTCTTACGACTACGATTCACGTCGTAACAACATGATGTTGTCTCATGAAGCGCCATTGTTTAAGCCGACTCAATTGCACGCAGCAGAGAGCGATGCAGCCTTTGAGCTAGCAAAAGACAACGCAGCGAACCGCGTATACCTAGAATCTGATGGCAAAGCACCAAACGGCCAAATCCCTTACTACCCAGATTTTGCTAAAGATGCAGACCAAGATGGCTCTTCAGAGCAGCACATTCGCCTTGGTTCTCGAGTAGAAGGTCTTCAGGGTGTCGTGGCTTACAGCTACAACGAATACCGCCTGATTGCGACCAATGAAGTCGATAACACCAACTTTGTGACTTCAGGTGAAGGCTTCGATGTGGCTCGTAAAGATGCCCCAGCGATTGCGGACTCAGATTTGCGTATTGCAAGCTTCAACGTACTGAACTACTTCAACTCCGTGGCTGACAGTGGCCATGAAAACCCAACCGGACAAAACCGTGGTGCGACTAACCTAGATGAGTTCCTGATCCAACAAGCGAAAATCGTTGCGGCGATGAACAAGATGGACGCTGACATCATTGGTTTGATGGAAGTGGAAAACAACGGCTTTGGTGATGGCAGTGCTATCCAAAACTTAGTTGATGCCCTAAATGCTGAGATTGATGACGCTGAAGATCATTACACGTATGTCGAAATCGAAGAGCAAGACAAATACCAAGACGAATACTTTGGCAGTGATGCGATCATGGTGGCGATTTTATATCGTGCTAACGCAGTAACGCCAAAAGACGCTGCAAAAGTGATCATCACGCCAGAGCAGCACATTGCAGAAAACACAATTACTCGTAAAGAGGGCACAGAAAGTAACCCTGCTTACGATAAGTACCAACGCCACAGTCTACTTCAGACCTTTACGGTGAAAGAGACGGGTGAAGATTTGTCTATTGTCGTAAACCACTTTAAGTCGAAAGGCTCTGAGTGTATTGAAGAGTGGATTGCTGGTGTAGAAGATTCTGAGCCAGCGGATCTGCAAGGCAACTGTAACAACTTCCGCGTTTCTGCTGCGCACGCAGTGGGTGAAGCGTTGAAAGAGGTGAAAGGCGATGTATTGCTCATGGGCGACCTCAATGCTTATGGCATGGAAGACCCACTTCTGACACTGACTGATTACTCGAAAGAGAAATACGGCCGTGACATTTATACTGCTGCTTACACAACCATTGGTGATGGTGAACTTCAAGTAGAGAAGACCAAAATTGAAAAAGGTTACGGTCTGCACAACTTAAACACGTTGCTGCACGGCACTGATACGTTTTCTTACACCTATTCGGGCGAGCTGGGTAATTTGGACCATGCATTGGCAAGCAGTAGCCTAGCGCAAAAAGTGGTAGCAATTGAAGATTGGCACATCAACTCACTAGAGAGTAACTTGTTCGAATACAGCAGCAAGTACACAGGTGATATGCCGAAGTACAAAGATGCGTTCTCTGCCTCTGACCACGATCCAGTGATCATCGCGATTGATTTACCAGATGATGACATCGATTTACCGAAAGCAGGTGACAACTTAGCCGTCGATGTCCGTTTACCACCAACGGCGGTTGTAGGTGATATTGTTACGGTGAACTTAACGCCATCCACACAAGCGGCTGCGGCAAGCAGCGATACGAAAGCTTACTCGGCTAGCCAAACTTTAGTTCAAGCTGATATTGATGCGCGTAGCGTGAATATTGAGTTTGAACAAACGCCAGAGCAAGGTAATTATCAGTTAGAAGAGAAAGTGACTGACTCGACAGGTAATATCGTGAAGTTTAGCTCTGTTCGTGATGTTTCAATGACGCAAACTGAAACTGGAACAGAAGGGTCGAAGGATTCAGATGGTGGTTCGTTTGGTTTTGGCGCGCTATTTGCGCTGCTAGGTCTCGGCTTATTCCGTCGTCGCCGCTAAGCGAATTTACTTTCTGACAAACAGTTCCTAAATAGCTGTAAAGACCAAAGGCCAGCCTATGCTGGCCTTTTTATTCAGCAAAAACTTGCCTTTCTTGCTTGGTATAGCAAAATACCGCCCTTGATTGTCACGAACGTGGCGATTCACTACGTAAGCATTGCCAAAACGGATTGGAGCAACCGACCCTTTATGTTGTTGATCATCGATAACTACGACTCTTTTACCTACAACCTTTACCAATACTTCTGCGAGCTTGGTGCAGACGTAAAGGTGGTGCGTAACGATGAAATCGATATCCAAGGCATTGAGGCGATCAACCCAACTCATTTGGTGATCTCGCCAGGGCCATGTACGCCGAACGAAGCAGGTATTTCACTGAAAGCGATAGAACACTTCGCTGGTAAGTTGCCGATCCTAGGAGTTTGTCTTGGTCATCAGGCGATTGCACAAGTGTTTGGAGGGGAAGTGGTACGTGCTCGACAAGTGATGCACGGCAAGACCTCACCAATTCGTCACAACGGTCGCAGTGTGTTTAAAAATCTGAATAACCCACTCACGGTAACCCGTTATCACTCTCTTGTGGTGAAAAACGGTACTTTACCCGACGTGTTTGAACTGACTGCATGGACAGAACTGCCTGACGGAAGCATGGATGAAATAATGGGTTACCAACATAAAACCTTGCCAATTGATGCGGTGCAATTCCACCCAGAATCAATCAAAACTGAGCAAGGTCACGAGTTGCTTGCGAACTTTTTAGCACGCAAAGCGATCTGATCGCGATCACTTTTCTTAACAAATCATTCATCTTTTTGCTGAGGTGAGCGGATTGCAAAACTATGCGATTCTCTCGAGTCTCTTTGTCTATTCATGTCTTTTTAAACCTTCTATCCCCTGTATTACATAACATTTATAAAAAATCACTTCTCTATTTTACTTTCTTGATGCATAAATAGTCATAAGCAGTGATTAATGGAAGTTACTTTCGAGAACGAAAAGAATAAATCACTATTGAAATGGTTAATTAAATGTAAATACAATGCCGCAATAGCTTAAATGCAAAACATTATTTGCTGGCAAAGAGAGCCGGTTAAATTCGCTTATCTGCTACGCATGCGGTATCAAGAAGGAATGTGCAATGACAACGGAAATTAAAGTAGAGCGCGGTTTATTCGATGAGGTAATGGTACCTTGCTATAACCCGATGGAAATGATCCCTGTTAAAGGTGAAGGTTCACGTGTTTGGGATCAGGAAGGTAATGAATACATCGACTTTGCTGGTGGTATTGCAGTGAGCTGTCTTGGCCATTGTCATCCAGTAATGGTAAACGCACTAACAGAGCAAGCTAACAAGCTTTGGCACTTAAGTAACGTTATGACGAACGAACCAGCCCTTCGTCTGGCGAAAAAGCTAACAGAAGTGAGTTTTGCTGAGCGAGTGTTCTTTGCTAACTCTGGCGCAGAAGCAAACGAAGCCGCTTTGAAGCTGGCACGTCGTTATGCAGCAGACGTTCATGGCACTGAGAAATCTGAAATCATTGCATTCAAACAAGGTTTCCACGGTCGTACATTCTTTACCGTAACGGTTGGTGGCCAAGCGGCATACTCTGACGGTTTCGGTCCTAAGCCAGGCGACGTGACACACCTTCCTTACAACGATATCGAAGCTTTACAAGCGCACATGTCTGATCGTACTTGTGCGGTCATGATGGAGCCACTACAAGGTGAAGGCGGCATCGTGCCACCAACGCCTGAGTTCGCTCAAGCGGTTCGCGAGCTGTGTGACAAACACAACGCCTTACTGATCTTCGATGAAGTGCAAACTGGTAATGGCCGAACAGGTAACTTCTACGCTTACCAAGGTTTAGGTATCACGCCAGATATTCTAAGTACTGCGAAATCACTTGGTGGCGGTTTCCCAATCGGTGCAATGCTAACGACAGCAAAATTGGCAGAGCACATGAAAGTGGGCACTCACGGTTCTACATATGGAGGTAACCCACTAGCGTGTGCGGTTGCAGAAGCGGTTGTAAATGAAGTCACTAAGCCAGAGGTTTTGGCTGGTGTACTAGAACGCGAAGCAATGTTCCGTGAAGGTCTAGAGAAGATCAACGCGAAGTACAACATCTTCTCAGAAGTGCGCGGTCAAGGCCTATTACTTGGCGCTGCACTAAATGAAGAATGGCAAGGCCGTGCGCGTGACGTGCTGGTTGCTGCAGGTAAACAAGGTCTCATGGTATTGGTTGCGGGTGCCAATGTCGTACGTTTCACACCATCACTCGTTATCACACAACAAGAAATTGAAGAAGGCTTGGCGAAACTGGATAAAGCGATCGCGACTTTAGTTTAAGCGCGATATCAGTTTAAACGTCAACGCAGACACCCCCGTCAAGGATCTCTGATGGGGGAATTGTTCCTACAATATAGTTAGGATCTTCTTGCATCTGGAGGGAGTATTGATGCTAGTAGTTCGCCCTATCGCGATGTCGGATTACGACGCACTGCACACTTGTGCGGTGGAGTCTGGTCACGGATTTACATCTCTACCGGTTAACGAAGAACTGTTAACCAATCGAATCAAACATTCAGAGTACAGCTTTGGTAAGCCAGATGTGGCAGAACCAGGCGATGAAGGCTACCTGATGGTTGGCTTTGACTCTGAAACGGGTGAGGTTGCGGGTACCACCGGAATCGAAGCATCTATCGGCTGGGATGTCCCATTTTACTCATATCACATTAGTAAAGTTGTGCACTCGTCGCCAAAGCTTGGCGTTAACAACGTCGTTAAACTGCTTACTTTTGGTAATAACTACACTGGTAACAGCGAAATTTGTACCTTGTTCTTGCGTGAGAAATTCCGCCAAGGTCTGAATGGTCGTCTAATGTCGAAGTGTCGTTTCCTAATGATGGCAGAGCACCCAGAGCGCTTCTCTGAAACGATCTTTGCGGAGATGCGTGGCGTTTCAGACGACGAGGGTAATTCACCATTCTGGCAATGGCTTCAAGAGCATTTCTTCTCTATCGATTTCACTCTTGCAGATTACCTGACAGGTATCGGCAAGAAAGGCTTTATCGCCGACTTGATGCCGAAACTGCCTATTTACATCAATCTGCTCAGCCCAGAAGCGCAAGCCGTGATTGGTCAAGTACATGACAACACGCGTCCTGCGCTGAAGCTGCTTGAGCGTGAAGGTTTTACCAACCGAGGCTACGTCGACATCTTCGATGGTGGCCCAACGGTTGAGTGTGATCTGCGTAATATTGAGTCGGTACGTCATTCATTCCGCGCGCAAGTCAAAATCTCTGAACATTCCAGCACACAAGACTTCTTGATGTGTAATTCATCTTTCGAGAACTTCCGTGCGACAGTCACTAAGGCGGCGTATGACGCAGAGACACAGAGCGTAATGATCGCACCAGACGTTGCGGATGCACTTTCGGTTGAAGAAGGGGATTTCGTTCGCCTTCTTCCGCAGTAACAGACGACAGAATTTAAGGATAGAAACAATGACACATTGGATTGCAGGTGAATGGGTACAAGGTCAGGGTGAAGCATTTACGTCTCTGTCGCCGTACAACCAAGAAGTGATCTGGCAAGGCAAAGGTGCAACGGCAGAGCAGGTGAACCAGGCGGTATCTGCAGCGCGTGAAGCGTTTATTGACTGGAAAAAGCGCCCATTTTCAGAGCGTGAGGCAATCGTGTTGGCTTTTGCGGAGAAAGTAAAAGAGAACAGCGAAAAAATCGCCGAAGTCATTGCCAAAGAAACTGGTAAGCCAATTTGGGAAACGCGCACTGAAGCAGCGGCAATGGCAGGTAAAATTGCCATTTCGATTCGCGCTTATCATGACCGCACTGGTGAGGCGAGCCGTGAAGCAGCAGGCAACCAAATCGTATTGCGCCACCGCCCATTGGGCGTGATGGCGGTGTTTGGTCCTTACAACTTCCCAGGCCACCTACCAAATGGTCACATTGTGCCTGCGCTACTGGCTGGTAACACGGTAGTCTTCAAACCGTCTGAGCAAACGCCATGGACGGGTGAATTGGCAATGAAGCTATGGGAAGAAGCCGGTCTGCCGAAAGGCGTGATTAACCTTGTTCAAGGCGCGAAAGAAACTGGTATCGCGCTCGCTGACGCAAAAGGCATCGATGGCGTACTGTTTACGGGTAGCGCAAATACGGGGCATGTATTACACCGTCAATTTGCGGGTCAACCGGGCAAGATGCTCGCACTAGAAATGGGTGGTAATAACCCGATGGTGATCTCTGATAAATATGGTGATTTGGATGCCACGGTTTACACCATCATCCAGTCAGCGTTTATCAGTGCTGGGCAGCGTTGTACGTGTGCTCGTCGTTTGTATGTGCCATTGGGTGAAAAAGGCGATGCGCTTATCACCAAACTCGTTGAAGCGACACGCAATATTCGCGTAGACCAACCATTTGCAGAACCTGCGCCATTTATGGGACCGCAAATTTCGGTCGCGGCAGCCAAGTTTATTCTTGATGCACAAGCTAATCTACAGTCTCTTGGCGGTGAAAGCTTGATTGAAGCGAAAGCAGGAGAGGCGGCGTTTGTTTCTCCAGGCATCATTGATGTAACGAACATTGCTGAGTTACCAGATGAAGAGTACTTCGGCCCACTTCTGCAAGTGGTGCGCTACGAAGGATTAGACAAAGCCGTGGCGCTAGCAAACGATACGCGCTTTGGCTTATCTGCTGGTTTGGTTTCAACCGACGACCAAGAATGGGAATACTTCGTTGACCACATTCGTGCAGGAATCGTGAACCGTAACCGCCAGCTTACTGGGGCAAGCGGTGATGCGCCATTTGGTGGTCCGGGGGCGTCGGGTAACTTGCGCCCAAGCGCTTACTACGCAGCAGATTACTGTGCGTACCCAATGGCATCAATGGAAGGTCAAGAGACTGTCTTGCCTGCAACATTGAGTCCAGGTGTAGCGCTATAAGTTTTAATAATAGAGTCGCAACTATGCATTGCGGCTCACCTTGCCGGCGCATCATTTAGGTATGGGTTGTAGTGATCGTTGGCAGAACACGAAAAGTGAGCAAAGACTCGGAAAAGCGTGTTGACTGACTGGCATTTACCGTCACAGGTTGATGGTTGCTCGTTCATTATTCTGGACAACTTTTGTTGTGAACGAGCAGCCAACTTCCGCTTACCTTTAAACTCTACATCTCGTAACAAGGAGTCGTTATGACGCCCGATGTGTTATTTGAATCGCTATGGCAAGATTACATTCAACGTCTTTGCCCTTCGGCTGCTAAAGTGCATCAGCTGCTTCAAGAAGATGAGCCTCTGATTAATGATCATATAGCTTTACGTACCTTCAATATCGCGCCTCTTGGTATTGAAACTCTAGCTAAGCCATTTGTAGCTATTGGTTACAAGGCGTGTGGTGATTACATTTTCGAAAGCAAAAAGCTGGTTGCTAAGCACTATGAGCACCCAGATCCGAAGCAACCTAAAGTATTTATTAGTGAGCTAAAAGTTGAAGAGTGCTCGCCTGAGCTACAAGAGATTGTGAAAAATTTGGTGGCACAAATCGATGCTGACAAGCTGAAAGATAGCGCATTCTTACATGGTGGACGCTTGTGGGATTTAAGCTTTGCTGATTACCAAACGTTGGCTAAAGAAAGTGAGTACGCATCTTGGCTTGCGGCGCATGGTTACGGAGCAAACCACTTCACGGTGAGCGTTAACCAGCTCAATGAATATGAAGAAGTGAAGCAGGTAAACGATCATCTGCGTACCGCTGGGTTTACCATTAATGAAAATGGTGGTGAAGTGAAGGGCACTCCTGAGGTGTTGCTAGAGCAGTCATCGACCATGGCAGATAAAGTAGCGGTTCGTTTTAGCGAAGGCACTGAAATTATCCCTGGCGGGTTTTATGAATTTGCTAAGCGCTATCCGATGGAAAATGGTGATTTGTACCCAGGTTTCGTGGCCGCTTCAGCTGACAAAATCTTTGAAAGTACGAATGGCTAAGTTTTAGGGTTAACCTGTTAAGCTTACTCATTAGTGTTCGCTGCACCCTATCTCATTTGGTCATGAGTAAATAAAAAGCCACCAATGTTGCCATTGGTGGCTTTTATAATTTTGTTCGTGTCACTCTAGTTCGAGATTAACGAGTACCGTAAACCACGATGGTTTTACCGTGAGCAGAGATTAGGTTCTGCTCTTCTAGCATCTTCAAGATACGACCTACTGTCTCACGAGAACAGCCAACAATTTGACCGATTTCTTGACGAGTGATCTTGATTTGCATGCCGTCTGGGTGAGTCATTGCGTCTGGTTGTTTTGCAAGGTTCAGAAGCGTCTGAGCGATACGACCAGTTACGTCTAGGAACGCCAGGTCACCCACTTTTTGGCTAGTTACTTGAAGACGACGAGCCATCTGCGCAGAAAGACGCATTAGGATGTCTGGGTTTACTTGGATAAGCTGACGGAACTTCTTGAAAGAAATTTCAGCAACTTCACAAGGAGATTTAGCACGAACCCAAGCTGTGCGCTCTTGGTCTTCCTCGAATAGACCAAGTTCACCAATAAAGTCTCCTTGGTTTAGGTAAGAAAGGATCATCTCCTTACCTTCTTCGTCTTTGATAAGAACCGCAACAGAACCTTTAACGATGTAGTACAAAGTTTCTGCCTTTTCGCCCGCGTGAATTAGCGTGCTCTTTGAAGGGTACTTATGAATATGACAGTGTGAAAGAAACCACTCTAATGTTGGGTCGGTTTGAGGTTTACCTAGAACCATAATATCTCACTTCCTCTGCAGGGTACGCTTGCGCTATCCATATTTTAGCTAAGCCTGAATTAGGCCTACTAGAATAAGAGCACTTTTTATATGCTGCAAGCTCTCTTGTGTTTCGGTAAGAAATAGTATCCTTTTTCGAAAACGATTTCTTGATTTTAATCGTGCCATGATTGAGATTTTGTAAGCAAAACTGTGCACATGATCACGGTATGAAAAGTAAACATCTTCGCAGGCAGGTTTTTAGCCAATTTTCCCTGTTTCGATGAGCTGTTGTAGGATAGGCCGAACTATGAGCTCCATTGCAAAGCTCATCTTACCGCCGGGTACGACAATCGTGTTGTGGCGTGACATGAATGAGCCATCAATCATGGCCAGCAGATATGGGAAGTCGACATTCTTGATACCGCGTAGGCGAATCACCACAAAACTCTCATCCAAACTAGGGATGCCTTTTGCATTAAGTGGGTTGGAAGTATCAACGGTCGGTACGCGCTGGAAGTTGATGTGAGTACGAGAAAACTGCGGAGTGATATAGTTGAGGTAATCGTCCATGGATCGCACGATTGAGTCCATTACCGCTTCACGCGAATGGCCGCGATCGCGAGTGTCACGTACGAATTTTTGGATCCACTCTAAGTTCACAATCGGCACCATACCAATTAAGAAATCCACATGTTGAGCAACATTAACATCGCCATCGACCACGCCACCATGTAACCCTTCATAAAACAGCACGTCGCTGTTTTCGGGTAAGTCTTGCCACGGTGTAAACGTGCCTGGCATTTGATTGTAGGGAACCGCTTCGTCAAACGTGTGCAGATAACGGCGCACGCTGCCAGTACCATCATGCCCGAACTTACGGAAAAACTCTTCTAATCCCGGGAAGTCATTAGCTTGTGGGCCAAAGTAGCTAATGTGTCGACCTTGCTCGCGGGCTTTGCGAATTTCGATGTCCATTTCTGGGCGAGTAAAGCGATGGAAGCTATCGCCTTCAACCCATGCGGGTTTAACGTTCATCATATTGAACATTTTACGGAAGGCTTCAGATGTAGTGGTCGTGCCGGCACCGGACGAACCAGTAACCGCAATAATTGGGTGTTTAGCTGACATGACAAACCTTGTCGAAAATTACTTACCTGTAATGTGCAGTAGAGTTACTACTGCACGGTCGATATCCCACTATAGCACGTAACAATACCTTGTCATCGAGTGGGATACGGTAAAATGTGAAGGGTCTAAAATTTTGTTTTATGTTGAATATCGACGGTTTCGTGTAGCTCAGAGAACACGATAACCGCTTCACCTTTTTCCAATTGAGCTTTAACTTGATCAATTTTGTCTTGCAAAGAAACCTCGACGGTTCCGTAATCCGTTCCTTCGCGTAAGACGAATTCACGAATTAAGTTTTCCAATGTTTCCGGCGCAATGTCTTGCCATGGAATGATCATAAATACCTCTAACTTTTATGATGAGCGGCTAGTTTACTGCGTTCGTTGCTTGGATACAGCAGAAAGGTAATCTGCGGCGATACTTTCGTAATACGCGGGCAGCGCTTCCTCCAACCAAAACTTAGGTTTTAACGCCGTTCCTGTTAGGAAGCCAACATGGCCACCGTGTTCAAAGAGACGGTAATCAATGTTATCTGGCAAAACAAACTTCGGTATCACATCATCGGTCATGAACGGATCGTCTTTGGCATGGATGATCAGTGTGGGTAGCGTGATTTGCTGTAGTTTACTTAAGCCAGAACATTGATCGTAATAATCTTGTGCGTCTTTAAAACCGTGCAGTGGTGCCGTGATCAAATCATCGAATTCATACAATCTTGTGACACGTTTTATTGAGTTGTAGGACAGCGCAAGCTCGCCGTGCAATAGATGATGCTTTTGTAACGCGTTACGTTTCAGTGAAGAAAGCAGATAACGGCGATACACTTTCGAAAAGCCTTGTTCAATACGGTTCGCACACGCCGCTAGGTCTAAAGGCGCTGAGATAATAGTCGCTGCATTCAAAATAGGGTGGTCTTTATATTGGGCTAAATAATTCGCCAACATGTTACCGCCAAGAGAAATACCAACTGCAACTTTGGGATTATCAGGAAAACGTTGTTCAAGGTGCTCTAGGAAGTAACGAGCATCCGTCACTTCACCCGAGTGGTAAGCTCGTGCTTTTTTGTTTGGTTTACCGCTGCAGCCACGAAAATGCATCATCACCGACAGCCATCCAGATTGAGCAAATGCATTCATTAGCCCATTGGCATAAGGGCTATAGAAGCACCCCTCTAACCCATGAAATAAAACAAAAATCGGCTTTTTTTGTGCAGGCTCTTGGGTTGGGTCCTCGCTCCACGCGAGATCGAGAAAGTCGCCATCGGATGTATCGAGGGTTTGCCAAATCGGCGTAAATAACGCTTTTTTGCGAATAAAACGCGGCAAAAGCGTTTGGAGATGCGGGTTTTTGATCCCGGCGGCTGCGAAAAATTGTGTCATACCTAACTGCTCTTATGCGGTCCTTCGGTGTCCGTTGAAGAACTTATTAATATAATCCTTTATAAAGATTATAGGTATTCTACAGATTTATGGGCGTTTTGGTGGTTGAATGTTTGGCACCGGAATAGCAAAGGCTTGCTGCAAATGCTCCCCACCGAGTTGACGACAGTATCTCAACGTCAATGGGTCACCATCATTTTTGAGTAGTGCAAGTGAGTTAATGCAGTCCACCAAATCCGCTTGTTGCTGCTTTTCTAGTTGCAGCTCAAACTGCAAGGTCTCACGATACAAAGCGTCATTGACTTGAGACTTAAGGTGGCGACGAAGGTCGCGAAAGGAGTGAAGTAAAGTTTCGCTCCTACCTAGACAGTCTTGCACCAAGGGCCAGTCTTTTTCTTGGAAAATGAGTTGCTGCTCATCGAGCCATCTGAGCAGCAGGAGTAGGTTCACGTTACCGTGGTAGTTGTTCTGTAATGATAAACACGCCTCTTTCACTTCTCGCACACCATAAAATTGCAGACTAAACTGCCAAAGGTGTTCTAGGGTGAGTGTGTATTCAGCGTGTTGATTACTCATTGATTAAACTCTAGCTCCATCTGCTCCAACGTTTCTTGAGCAGACATCCATTCCATTTCAATTTCTTCGAGCTCAGCTTTACTGGAAGCTTGAAGTGCCAGCACTTGGTTAAGTTTAGCTTTATTTTCGGCCGCATACAGTGAGTTGTCCGCCAATTGTTCTTCAGCTTCGGCCAGTGCAGCACCTAACTTATCCATTTTATTTTCTAGTTGTGTCAGCGTTTTGCGAATTGGCGCTGTCTGTTTTCGAAACTCTGCATCGCGACGTTTTTGCTCTTTCTTCGCAGCTGCACTGTTGGCCGTATCTTTGCTTGGCTGCGCAGCCTGCGCTTCTTTGCGTTCCGCTCTTTGTTGCTCGGTTAACCACTTGTAGTAGTCGTTTAAGTCACCATCGAACGGCGCAACTTGTCTATCATGCACTAAATACAAGTCATCGGTTGTAGCACGCAATAGGTAACGGTCGTGCGAAACAATCACCATTGCACCTTCGAACGTTTGCAGTGCCATCGTCAATGCCTGACGCATGTCCAAATCCAAGTGGTTGGTTGGTTCATCAAGTAGCAACAGGTTTGGCTTTTGCCACACAATTAAAGCCAATACCAAACGGGCTTTTTCGCCACCAGAAAACGGCGCAACTTTTTCTAGTGCTTTGTCACCTTGGAAGCCAAAGCTACCTAGGTAATCACGTAGCTGCTGTTCGGTTTGATCGGGTGCGATTTGCATCATGTGTTGCAGCGGCGTTTCTTCAGGATGAAGCGTTTCTAACTGGTGCTGAGCGAAGTAACCAATTTTCACGCCTTGTGAGTAAGTTAGGTCACCACCTTGCGCGTTAAGTTCACCAGAGAGCAGCTTGATTAAGGTCGATTTACCCGCACCATTACGGCCGAGTAAACCAATACGACTGCCAGGAACCAAGTTCAAGCGGATCTTCTCTAAGATGAGGTTGTCACCGTAACCTGCAGATACTTCATCCATCATCATGATTGGGTTTGGCAGCGCAGCTGGCTCACGGAATTGGAAGCTAAATGGGTTATCGAATTGAGCTGGCAGTACTTTTTCCATTCGCTCCAAAGCTTTGATACGGCTTTGGGCTTGGCGTGCTTTTGATGCTTTGTAACGGAAGCGGTCGATGTAACTTTGCATGTGCGACATCTGCTTCTGTTGCTTTTCAAACATCGCTTGTTGTAACACCATTTTTTGTGCACGTTGGTTTTCGAATGACGAGTAGTTACCCGTGTATTCGTTCAGCTGCTGATTCTCGATGTGAATGATGCGACCAACAATTGGATCAAGGAAGTCTCGGTCGTGCGAGATCAGAATCAGCGTGCCAGGGTAGTTTTGTAGCCAACGCTCTAACCACATTACCGCGTCCAAATCCAAGTGGTTGGTTGGCTCATCGAGTAGCAATAAGTCAGAACGACACAATAGCGCTTGAGCCAAGTTAAGACGCATACGCCAACCACCCGAGAATTGGGTCAAACTCCAACTCATTTGCTCTTGGCTGAACCCTAAACCATCGAGCAGTTCTGCCGCGCGAGCGCGAATGCTGTAACCACCAATGGTTTCAATTTTACCGTGTATCTCGGCAACTAGGGTTCCGTTGTCTTGTGTTTCTGCTTCAGCTAACTGCTTTTCGAGAGCGCGGTATTCGCGATCACCATCAATGACGTATTCCAGTGCAGTGCGCTCTAGCGCAGGCGTTTCCTGTGCGACCCAGGCCAACTCCCAATGTTGAGGTTGGCTAAATGAGCCTGCATCAATTGACAGTTCATCTTTCAGTAGGGCAAACAGCGTTGATTTACCGCAGCCGTTTTTGCCCACAAGACCGACTTTATCGCCAGGGTGAATAGTCGCAGAAGCTTGGTCTAAAAGAGGTTTACCGCCACGCAGTAACTGAATATCAGAGAAGGTAATCATAAAGTTTTCATTCACTTTGCGCAGTGCGCGTTGCTTGGTTACATAGCGAAGTGGTTTCAATCGTTTTTAAAGCCACTTGGGTATATATCTAGCGGTGAATAGTAGGGGTATTGGCCGGAAAAGTCGATTGATTCGCTTTAATTGCATTATGCTGTACAAAAAAGTATAACAATTTGATAACGGATAAAAATAACCACAAGGACGACCATTTGGCTGTTGCACCGTCTATTCTCCCAAAAGTTCTGGTCATTTATGCTCATCCAGAGCCACATAACTCGATTGCCAATCAAGTGATGATAAAAAAAGCTCAGTCGCTTGATCACGTCACTGTGCACGATCTTTACGGTGTTTACCCCGATTTCTTTATTGATGTGAATTACGAACATGAGTTGTTGCTCGCTCACGATGTGATTGTATTTCACCACCCACTTTATATGTATTCATGTCCAGCCCTATTAAAAGAGTGGCTAGACCGAGTGTTAGGTAAAGGCTTTGCGTTTGGCGGAGGTGCGGCGCTAGAAGGAAAATACTGGCGCAGTGTCATTACAACAGGTGGTAAAGAAGAAGCCTTCAGCGCGAAGGGGTACAACAAATACCCACTTGAGCAAATCTTGCAACCGTTTGAACTGACGGCAGCCCTATGTCAAATGCACTGGATTGAACCACTGGTGTTGTATTGGTCAAGAAATGTTTCAGATATTGAACGCTACGAACATGCCGAGTTATACCGTGGATGGCTGAGTAACCCACTTGAAAACTGGCAAGCGGCAGAGCGAGGAGGTCAGTATGGCGATCACCAGTGAGTTTCTTCAAAGCAGTGTGGTCTTTCTTTCGGCTGCGGTTATTGCGGTGCCGATTGCTCAGCGCCTTGGGCTTGGCTCGGTTTTAGGTTATTTACTCGCTGGTGTGTTGATTGGCCCATGGGGGCTTGGCTTAATTAGCGACGTTGATGCCATTTTGCATTTTGCCGAGCTTGGGGTTGTGTTGTTACTGTTTTTGATAGGGCTGGAATTAAACCCTAAAAAATTGTGGCAGATGCGAGGGCCGATTTTAGGTTTAGGCGGTGCGCAGGTTGTGGTCACGACCGCCGTGATTGGTAGTGTCGTCAGTATGTTTGGCGTAAGCATGCAAGTGAGTTTGGTGATCGGGATGGGGTTGGCGCTGTCCTCGACGGCGATTGCGCTTAAAGTCATTGAAGAGCAAGGGCTTAATGGTACCGAAACGGGGCAATCTGGTTTTGCGGTGCTGCTCTTTCAAGATATTGCAGTGATCCCGATGCTGGCGATGTTGCCCTTGCTAGCAGGCGGGCATAGTGGTGGAAGTTGGTTGGATGTCTTCACTATTTTAGGCAGTGTGGTAGCACTGTTGATTGGTGGTCACTTTTTACTACGTCCGCTATTTCGTTTTGTCGTGATGAGCGGCGTTCGTGAGCTCTTTACCGTTGCTGCACTTTTAGTCGTGCTTGGCATTTCGGTCGTGATGCAAAAGCTCGGCCTTTCGATGGCATTGGGGACTTTTTTAGCAGGCGTTTTGCTTGCAGAGAGTGAGTATCGCCATGAGCTGGAAATCGCTATCGAGCCATTTAAAGGTCTGTTGTTGGGGTTATTCTTTATTGCGGTGGGCATGGCGGTAAACTTGGGGTTATTGGCATTACACCCTTTAGAGATTCTCGGTGCGGTGGTGGCTTTGGTCGTGGTTAAGGGTTTGGTTTTGTATGCATTGGCGAGAGCTGCCCGTGTCGGAGCCAAAGCGAGAAGCCGTATGGCTGCAATTTTGAGCCAAGGCGGTGAGTTTGCCTTTGTCATATTTACCGCGGCGAGCCAAGAGGGCATTTTGTCCAAAGAGCAAGTGGCGTTTCTGTTGGTGGTGGTCAGTCTATCCATGGTGACGACTCCTCTTTTGCTGATGGGACAAAAGAAGTGGTTTGCTCATACCCTGAATCAAGAAGAAGAGGGCATGACCACGAAAGTCGTGGATCGCCGACCACGCGTTATCATTGCAGGCTTTGGACGTTTCGGTCAGATCGTCGGACGTTTAATGTATGCCAATAAAATCAAAGTGACAGTATTAGAAAGTGATGCCAGCCAAATCCACCTATTACGTAAGTATGGTTACAAAGTGTTTTATGGCGATGCTACACAAATTGACCTATTGAGGGCAGCTGGCGCTGATAAAGCGGAAGCATTGGTTATTTGTACTGATTCACCTGATGAGGTGATGGCCATCGTGGACATTTGTCGCGTGCACTTCCCGAAACTTAAGTTGTTAGCTCGAGCAAGAAGCCGTGTCGAGGCTTACCAGTTAATGAGTCATGGTGTAGAGAATTACTCTCGTGAAACATTTTTAGGGGCGCTAGATCTCGGTCGCCAAGCGCTCGTAGAACTGGGTATGCATCCTTATCAAGCAAAGCGGGCAGAAGCACATTTTCGCAAGTTGGATAATGCTATGCTTAAGGACTTATTGCCTCAACACAATGAAGATAAGAAATTGGCTCAAAGAGCGAAAGAGGCCCGCAAAGAGCTAGAAGAAATATTTGGTCGTGAAATGGAGAGCGACCATCAGTCACCTAATCATTGGAAGTAGTACTTGAGCCAAGACTCAAGCTAAGGAAATAGCGTGAAAATCAAGAAACGTTTTATTGCCGGCGCTAGCTGCCCAAATTGCAGCCAGCAAGATACCCTGCGCTGGTGGATTGAAAATAACATCGAATTAGTTGAGTGTGTCGAGTGTGAGTTTACAGAGCAGCGTAAACCACAATCTGTAGAGAAAAATAAACACTCAGATCAGGAAATGATCGGAATTTTTAAGCCGGAATAATTGAACTTCGATAATTGATCCCCATAATACACCCAGATATCTCAGTACTTAACCCCATTCAGGTTAAGTCAATTAATCTCCCTGGAGTTAGTATGAAAATTGAAAAGAACGTTGTTGCAAGCCTTGCATACAAAGTAATGATGGAAGACGGTGTCGTTGTTGATCAATCAACAGCAGAAGCACCTCTAGATTACCTTCACGGTCACAACAACCTAATCACAGGTCTTGAAAAAGAACTTGAAGGTAAAGTGGCTGGCGACAAGTTCTCAGTAACGGTAGCTCCTGAAGAAGCTTACGGTGAGCACAACGATGCGCTAGTACAGCGCGTTCCTGCGGACGTGTTCCAAGGCGTTGAGCAAATCGAAGTGGGCATGCGCTTCCTAGCTGACACTGACCAAGGTCCAATCCCTGTTGAAGTAACAGAAGTTGACGGCAACGAAGTGGTTGTTGACGGTAACCATATGTTAGCTGGTCAAACACTAACTTTCGAAGTAGAAGTCATGTCTACACGTGAAGCAACAGCAGAAGAGATCGAACACGGTCACATCCACCAAGGTGGTGGCTGTTGTGGTGGTCACGATCATGACCACGATCACGAAGAAGAAGGCGGCTGCTGTGGCGGCGGTAGCTGTGGTTCTCACTAATCATAAGCTCCTTCACTAGATAATCTTATCTAGCAAAGCTTTGAAAAGCGCAAGTTGAGTTTTCAACTTGCGCTTTTTGTTTATCTAAGGTGTAGTGCCAACCATACAAGGAATAACAGTTGGACAAAGTGATGACGAAACCTTTCTCGATTGCCATTCATGGTGGTGCGGGCACCATCTTGCGTGAACAGATGAGCGATGAGCTGCAACAATCCATCTTGGCGGATTTAGAAGCTGCGGTAAAAGCGGGACATCAAATTCTAGACACGGGCGGTGAAGCCTTAGATGCCGTCGTAGCGGCAGTGAAAGTATTGGAAGACTCTCCTAACTTTAATGCGGGTAAAGGCTCAGTGCTGACCAACAACGAAATGGTTGAAATGGACGCTTCTGTGATGGATGGGCGAAACCTTGCAGCAGGCGCGGTCGCTGGGGTTCGTCATATCAGAAACCCAATTGAGCTCGCTCGTGACGTGATGCGAAACAGCAATCATGTGCTGTTGGTGGGTGAGGGCGCAGAGAAGTTTGCTTTTGAGCAAGGCCATGAGTATACCGAGCAAGATTACTTCTTCACTGATCGTCGTTATGAACAACTGATTTCTATGCGTGAGAAAGGCTTGTTTGCTCTTTCCGAGTCCCGTTACCCAGATGACCGTAAGCACGGTACGGTTGGTGCGGTAGCGTTAGATCAACAAGGCAACTTAGCCGCTGCCACCAGTACGGGTGGCGTGACGAATAAGAAATACAACCGAGTCGGAGATTCGGCTCTTATTGGTTGTGGTACGGTGGCCGAAAATGGCGTCGTGGCAGTTTCCACTACGGGTGTCGGCGAGTTCTTTATTCGTAAACGTGTTGCGGAAGACGTTGCAGCACGTATGCGTTACTTACAAGAAGATATTCATACGGCTTGTGAACACATTATCCAAGGTGATCTCAAACAGATGGGCGGAGAGGGCGGTTTGATTGCCATTGATGCTAAAGGTGAGATGCACTTTGCGATGAACAGTTCTGGCATGTACCGAGCAGGCATTAATACGCAAGGCGAGCTGAGCGTTAAAATCTACGCCGACGAATAGCTTCCTCTTGAGTACCTTCTTAAGTAATTAATACAACAAAGCCCAGAACATGTTCTGGGCTTTATGCTATTTGAGCCTGCATTTTAATAATGCGGTGGTGGGGTTTCTTCTGACGGATCGGCTAAATTCGACGAGTCCATATTTTTTACTTTACCTACCACATATTTCATCTGATCGAGCATCTTGGTAATTTGCAGTTGTTGCTGCGATAAAGCTCCGTTCAGATCTTCAATAGTCTGTTCTTGGAACGCAAGCTGACATTCTAAGTCATTAATGCGTGCTTCCAATTGCTGAATGATTTTTTCTGTCATGATCCGTTCTCTAACTGCCAAGCTTGGGCAATACCTGCTGAAGTAGCAGTAATTACGCGTTGTTTTGAATCAAAGGCTGCATCATACACGACCGCACGGGGAGGGCGAGTGTCTTTTTTGGGCTCCACTTCAAATCCACTCATTCGTTTTCCGGTTTGAGTATCCCATATCGACACACGGCCAGAAGGGCTTCCTGTGACTAGTTGAGTCCCGTCGTCAGAAAATCGTGCGGTAGAGAAAATTAATTGGCGCGACCAACTGCTCAACTGTGTGACTTCTTGTCCAGTTTTTAAATCCCAAACAATCGCTTGGTTTCCGCCATCAGATGTCATTGCTAATTTTCCATCTCTTTGCAGGGCCACGCGAACAATTCGTTGTTCATGTTCGAAGGTTCGTAGTACTTGTCCGGTTTCGGTATCCCACAGATACGCTTTATAGTCATTACCTCCGGTTAGGGCGAAGCGCCCATTAGGAGAAATGGCCACGGAATTGACTTTTTCACGATGCGCAAGGAACTCCATGCGACGCCCGGTGACTAAGTTGACATAAATTGCTTTACCGTTGGATAACCCAAGCAGAACTTGTTCACCATTACTGGTGATATCAACGTCGCGAATGAGCGCATCAGAGATAGACCAAAGGCCTTCGGATTGCGTCCAGCCTAGGTCCCAAACTGCGAAGTTCATTTGGCTTGCTGTAATTGCGTAGCGACCATTGTCAGATATGCGGATATGGGAAACCACATTGGCATCGGCATCGAGTTCACCCAGATTGGCTAGTTGTTCATTTTGCTCTAGGTCCCACAACATCAAATGACGTTGTTGAGAATAGAGCAGAGCAAACCGTCCATCTCTGCTAAGTACGAAGCTCGTCGCACCTTGAGGTTCTATCGGCCAACGCTGCACTTCACGCTCGGCGAAAAAGCAACCATTTAACGTGGTGATGACAATTAAATATAGGAATAAATGAAAAATTCTTTGCATCACATCTAATAATCCGGTTTGTGTCTTAAGACATATAGCTAGTATATTGGTATAACGATTGTCTTCACTAGTCTCATAGAAGATTTGTGCACAACAACCAATGGCAGAGCCATTATTGGGAGAATTTAATGAAATCAGTTTTAAAAGTGTCGCTACTTGCTGCAACAGTTATGCTAGCGGTAGGTTGTCAGAAAGAAGAAACTAAAACAGAAACCGCACCTCAAGCAGAACAAGTTCAAGCAGAAACCGGTAAAGCGGTTCACTTTAAAACCGACGACGACAAAGCGGCATACGCAATCGGTGTTTCATTTGCTAACTACCTAAGCACAAGCATCGACAAGCCAAGCGAAATCGGCATTAATCTTAACAAAGATTTGGTACTAAAAGGTATCGAAGACGTCTTCAAAGGCAATGCTGAATTGAATGAAGAAGAAACACGTGCAGCACTAGAATCTCTAGACAAGCGTGTTGCAGAAAAGATGCAAGCACAAGCGGCTGAGAAAGCAGCTGAAGCGAAAAAAGCTGGCGATGATTTCCGAGCTGAGTTTGAGAAGCAAGAAGGCGTAGTGAAGACAGATACAGGTCTTCTATACCAAGTAATGACACCAGCTGAAGGTGAGAAGCCAAAAGACACTGATACGGTTCAAGTACACTACAAAGGTACTCTGATCGACGGTACTCAGTTCGACAGCTCATACGATCGTGGTGAACCTGCAACGTTCCCACTTAACCGTGTAATCCCAGGTTGGACAGAGGGTGTTCAGTTAATGCCTGTGGGTTCTAAATTCAAATTCGTTATCCCGCCAGAGCTAGCATACGGTGACCAAGACACACCAAGCATTCCTGCTAACTCAACGCTAGTATTTGAAGTTGAGCTGCTAAAAGTTGAGAACGACAACGCAGAGCAATAACAATAAGCTGCGATAAGTTATTGAAAAAGGTCCGTTTAACGGGCCTTTTTTGTTCTAGGTCACTAGTTGGTGAGTTTGCTAGGTTGCTTTTCAAATTTTCTGATAAACTTACACCAATTTGTTGATTTTTCGCTCGAAGGCTTATGACAACTACAGAAACAATAAACGCGGAGATGTTGCTCGAAATGGAATCCGTTAACGTGATGCCGTTTACCGAGCACGACAAAATCATTTTAAGATCTTATGAGGCGGTCGTGGATGGTATCGCCAGCCTGATAGGTCCATTTTGTGAAATCGTTCTTCACTCTCTAGAAGACTTAAATACCTCTGCAATTAAAATCGCTAACGGTGAAAACACGGGGCGCCAAGTCGGCTCACCAATCACTGATTTAGCGCTTAAGATGCTAAAAGACATCGAAGGCTCGGAGCGCAACTTCTCACGTTCGTACTTTACCCGTGCAAAAGGTGGCGTGTTGATGAAGTCGATTACTGTCGCCATTCGTAATGGCGAAAATCGCGTGATTGGTTTGTTGTGTATCAACGTCAACTTGGATGCGCCTTTCTCGCAAGTTCTTCAGTCTTTCATGCCGACGCAAGAAGCGAAAGAAGCGGCTTCCTCGGTCAACTTTGCTAGTGACGTAGAAGAGCTGGTGGACCAAACTGTTGAACGCACCATCGAAGAGATCAATGCGGATAAATCCGTGTCTAACAACACCAAGAATCGCCAGATCGTGATGGAGTTGTACGACAAAGGTATCTTCGATATTAAAGATGCCATCAACCGTGTCGCGGATCGCCTTAATATTTCAAAACACACCGTTTACTTGTACATTCGTCAACGTAAAACCGAGGATGATGAAAGGTGAGTAAACTGACTTACACGTTAGTGGTGAATGGTCCCGTTTATGGCAGCCAGTCAGCGCGCAGTGCTTATCAGTTCGCCAAAGCGTTGATAGAGCAAGGCCATCAGCTAGTGAGCGTCTTCTTTTATCAAGATGGTGTGACTAATGGTACTGCTTTGAGTGTGCCAGCCAACGATGAATTTGATCTCAATAAGGCGTGGCAGTCTTTGGCTAAAGAGCATGGTGTTCGCCTAGAAACTTGTGTCGCGGCCGCTTTGCGTCGCGGGATTGTAAGTGAAGAAGAAGCGAATCAACATGGTTTGGTTCAGAACAATCTAGCCGATGGTTTTGAACAAGCAGGCTTAGGTAGCCTAGCTGAAGCGATGTTAACCCAAGACAGAGTGGTACAGTTTTGAGTCAGTTAACTTATCTATTTCGTAGTGCGCCACATGGCAGTGCAGCTGGTCGTGAAGGTGTGGATGCACTGTTAGCCGCGTCGGCTTACTGTGAAGATATCAGCGTCATTTTCATGGGTGACGGGGTATACCAGCTTCTACTCGGACAAGACCCCAACAATATTTTGAGTAAAGATTACGCGCCGATGTTAAAGCTTTTCGATTTATACGACATCGAACAAGTCTTTGTGTGTTCAGAGTCGTTAACCCAGCGAGGTTTGGCGCAAGCGGATTTAGTCCTTGAAGCCCAAGCGTTAAGCTCAGAACAGCTCAAAGATAAGTTACAACACGCTGGCAAGCTACTGTCTTTTTGAGGAAGTTATGTTACACATCATAAAAACAGTCTCTGCTCTAGAAGACGCCATGCCCTTATGCAGTGAACAGGATGACATCTTACTTATAGAAGATTCAGTGTACGCTGCTAACTCGCAACATAAAGCATTTTCCCATCTCAAAAACCGCAGCGTATTTGTGTTAGAGAGCGATGCGCAAGCTCGCGGTATTGCAAATCGTATCAGTCCATCCCTGACGATTGTGAATTACTCAGGCTTCGTTGAACTAACAGCAAAACAGGATAAATCCCTAACTTGGGATTGAACAAGATTTGCTGTCGACAAAGCTTTACGGATGAATTGTTCTAATTGAACAAAAAAGATCCGTATATTTCTTGACACACCTCTCACTGCTGCATAGAATTTTGCGTCCCTAACTGCATTGGCAGTTGGGGATAGATTTTTCACAAAGCTTACTTTCAAGTAAATCAGGAGCTAGTTAATGGCAACTATTAACCAGTTGGTACGTAAGCCACGTGCAAAGCAAGTTGTTAAAAGCAACGTGCCTGCACTAGAAGCGTGCCCACAAAAACGTGGTGTATGTACTCGTGTTTACACTACTACACCTAAAAAACCTAACTCAGCACTTCGTAAAGTTTGTCGTGTACGTCTGACAAACGGCTTCGAAGTTACATCGTACATCGGCGGTGAAGGTCACAACCTTCAAGAGCACTCAGTTGTTCTAATCCGTGGTGGTCGTGTTAAAGACCTTCCAGGTGTGCGTTACCACACTGTTCGCGGCGCACTAGACTGTGCTGGCGTAAATGACCGTAAACAAGGTCGTTCTAAGTACGGTGTGAAGCGTCCTAAGTCTTAATGGATTCCGTTAAGTAAGGCCAAACACTAAATTATTTTTAATTTTTTGAAAAAACTGAAAAGTTTTGGATAAAACCTGAAGAAGACAACGGAGATAAATCCATGCCACGTCGTCGCGTCATTGGTCAGCGTAAGATCCTTCCAGATCCAAAATTCAAATCTGAATTGCTGGCAAAATTCGTTAACATCCTAATGGTTGACGGTAAAAAATCTACTGCAGAGAAAATCGTTTACACTGCACTAGATGCTATGGCTGAAAAGTCTGGTAAAGACCACTTAGCTATTTTTGAAGAAGCTCTTGAAAACGTTCGCCCAGCGGTAGAGGTTAAATCTCGCCGTGTTGGTGGTTCAACTTACCAAGTACCTGTAGAAGTACGTCCGGTTCGCCGTAACGCACTTGCTATGCGTTGGTTGGTTGAAGCTGCGCGCAAGCGTGGTGAAAAATCTATGGCTCAACGCCTAGCTGCTGAAATGCTAGACGCGTCTGAGAACAAAGGTACTGCGGTTAAGAAACGTGAAGACGTTCACCGCATGGCTGACGCAAACAAAGCGTTCGCTCATTACCGTTGGTAATACCTTCTGTGCTGCGAGGTTCTCTCGCAGCACTTTTCTATACTCTAAGGTACACCTTAGTAAGAGGATACAATCGTGGCTCGTAAAACTCCTATTGAGCTATACCGTAATATCGGTATCTGTGCTCACGTAGATGCAGGAAAAACAACCACAACTGAGCGTATTCTGTTCTACACTGGCCTTTCTCACAAAATCGGCGAAGTTCACGATGGTGCAGCAACCATGGACTGGATGGAGCAGGAGCAGGAGCGTGGTATCACTATCACATCCGCTGCTACTACTACATTCTGGCGTGGTATGGAAGCACAGTTCCCTGAGCATCGCGTAAACATCATTGATACCCCTGGACACGTTGACTTTACTATCGAAGTAGAGCGTTCTCTTCGTGTACTTGATGGTGCTGTGGTTGTGTTCTGTGGCTCATCTGGTGTTGAACCTCAGTCTGAAACTGTATGGCGTCAAGCAGACAAATACCACGTTCCACGTTTGGTATTTGTAAACAAGATGGACCGTGCGGGCGCAGACTTCCTACGCGTTGTGAACCAAATTAAGAATCGTCTTGGTGCGACTCCTGTTCCAATCCAGCTGAACGTTGGTGCGGAAGATGAGTTCAGAGGTGTCATCGACCTTATCAAGATGAAAATGATCAACTGGAATGATGCCGATCAAGGCACTTCGTTTACTTACGAAGACATCCCAGCTGACATGATTGAACTTGCTGAAGAGTGGCGCAACCACATGGTTGAATCCGCTGCTGAAGCTAGCGAAGAGCTGATGGACAAGTACCTTGAAGAAGGTGAATTGACTGAAGCTGAGCTCAAACAAGCTCTACGTACTCGCACACTAAATAACGAAATCGTACTGGCTACTTGTGGTAGTGCGTTTAAGAACAAAGGTGTTCAAGCGGTACTGGATGCAGTAGTTGAGTTCTTGCCATCGCCTGTTGACGTACCTGCAATTAAAGGTGTCGACGAAAGAGAAAATGAAGTTGAGCGTCATGCTGACGACAACGAACCTTTCTCAGCGCTAGCGTTTAAGATTGCGACTGACCCATTCGTGGGCACGCTAACTTTCATGCGTGTTTACTCCGGTGTTGTAAACTCGGGTGACGCTGTTTACAACTCAGTAAAAGAGAAGAAAGAGCGTTTCGGTCGTATCGTTCAGATGCATGCGAATAAGCGTGAAGAAGTGAAAGAAGTTCGCGCTGGTGATATTGCAGCTGCTATCGGTCTGAAAGACGTAACAACAGGTGACACACTGTGTGATCAGAACCACAAAGTGATTCTAGAGCGCATGGAGTTCCCTGAACCAGTTATTCAGATTGCTGTAGAGCCTCGTTCTAAGGCAGACCAAGAGAAAATGGCTATCGCGCTAGGTAAACTAGCAGCGGAAGATCCATCATTCCGCGTGGAAACGGACGACGAATCAGGTCAGACTCTGATCTCAGGTATGGGTGAACTTCACCTAGACATTATCGTTGATCGTATGAAGCGTGAATTCAGCGTTGATTGTAACGTTGGTAAACCTCAGGTTGCTTACCGTGAAACCATTCGTGGTAAAGCGGAAGTTGAAGGTAAGTTTGTTCGTCAATCAGGTGGTCGTGGTCAATACGGTCATGTTTGGGTCAAACTTGAGCCTTCAGAGCCTGGTGAAGGTTTCGTATTCGTAGACGAAATCGTGGGCGGTGTGATTCCTAAGGAATACATCAGTTCGGTATCGAAAGGTATCGAAGAGCAAATGAATAGTGGTGTTCTAGCGGGTTACCCTGTACTAGATATTAAAGCTACACTATTTGATGGTTCTTACCACGATGTAGACTCAAGCGAGATGGCGTTTAAGATCGCTGGCTCGATGGCATTCAAGAAAGGTGCACTAGAAGCACAACCTGTGATTCTAGAACCTATGATGAATGTCGAAGTAACCACTCCGGAAGACTGGATGGGTGACGTTGTTGGTGACCTAAACCGTCGTCGCGGTATCATTGAAGGCATGGACGAAGGTGTGGCTGGTCTTAAGATCATCCGTGCTCAAGTACCACTATCCGAAATGTTCGGTTACGCAACTGATCTACGTTCTGCAACTCAAGGCCGTGCGTCTTACTCTATGGAGTTTCACGAGTACGCTGAAGTGCCGAAAAACTTCGCAGATAAAATTATTGCAGAGCGTGGTTACTAATTGACGATTGAACTGCAAAAAGTTTACGACTTTTTGCGAGATCAGGGCGTCCAAATATTGCGCTAACGGGCGTTGGCGCATAAAATAACAATTTCTGGCGCGTCGTCGATCAATAATGATCACGACGAATCATAACTAGGAAGGAACACGATCGTGTCTAAAGAAAAATTTGAACGTACGAAACCGCACGTTAACGTTGGTACTATCGGCCACGTTGACCACGGTAAAACAACTCTAACTGCAGCTATCTGTACTACTCTTGCTAAAGTTTACGGCGGTGTAGCTAAAGACTTCGCATCTATCGATAACGCTCCAGAAGAGCGTGAGCGCGGTATCACAATCGCAACTTCTCACGTTGAGTACGACACTCCATCACGCCACTACGCACACGTTGACTGTCCAGGACACGCTGACTATGTTAAAAACATGATCACTGGTGCTGCACAGATGGACGGTGGTATCCTAGTTGTTGCTGCGACAGATGGCC
>NZ_JAMZAN010000010.1:0-131924 GCF_024181865.1 Vibrio sp. Y58_MX_L22 | reverse complement strand
ATGTTATTTGTCCTCTTTGACTTCTGGAAAAATCAAAGACGCATTTAGCATGAGTAGTTTTACAGGCAAAGCCGAAACGGATGATAACCACCTACTGAAGTAGGTGGTTTAGGGCTGAAAACAAAAAATAAAAAGAGCGGCTCTGTGGCCACTCTCTTTTATTGTATTTATTCGCCTATTTAACACAGGGAAAGGCCAACTACATGGCTTGTTCGGAAATCAAGTTATGTTTATTAAGTAGTCGATACATGGTTGCACGCGAAACTCCGAGCTCTTTCGCCGCATTTGAAACTTGACCAGAATGAGATTCCAAAACAACCAGCAACGCATCACGTTCACTCTTCTCACGGATTGATTTCAAGCTGCGCTTTGAGTCATTACGTTGAGGTAAATCTAAGTGATGCTCTTCAATCATTACGCTGTCGGACATTAATACCGCTCGCTTCACTTGGTTCATCAGCTCACGCACATTTCCAGGCCAGAAATAACGTGTCAGTGCCTTGAATGCATCCTCAGAAAAGCTTTTTGCTTGCGAGTTGTACTCTTTTGAGAACTCTTGTAAGTAGAAACGAGCCAGCAATGCGATGTCACTCGCACGTTCTTTCAAGCTAGGGACATTGATGCGCAGAACGTTGATGTAATGGTAAAGTTCTTCATTGAAGTCACCGTCAATCAAAGCTTTTTCAACATCTGACGAGTTAGCAGCAAGAATGCGTACGTTAACCGCTTTTACGCCATCTTTGGTATCAATGGTGCCTTCTTGCAAGAATCTCAGCAGATTCATTTGCTGCTCTTTTGAAATGGTAAGAATGTCATTAAACAACACGGTGCCACCATCTGCTTGTTCAAGCAGGCATGCTTCCATATCTTCATCGGCGTTAATACCAAATACTTCAGCTTGGAAACGTTGTTCATTGAGTGCGCGACAGTTAATTGCCATAAACGGTTTATGAGAGCGTGAAGAGACTTTATGGATGGCCCTAGCAACCGCCTCTTTACCAGTCCCACTTTCCCCAGAAATCAGAATGCTGACGTCCGTTGGACCAATGCGCTTCACTTGATCGCGTAAACGTTTCATCGGGATAGATTCACCGATCAGACCCATATCTAAACTGCTACCAAAACTAGGCCAAACTTTTTTCTCCAACTTAAGCATGCCAAGCTGGTGACCTATTGTGCTTAATAACTGTGCATCTGGGATCGGCGCTGTGAAAAAGTCGATACAAAAGTTAACAATGAACTGGCATATGGTGTCAGTGCCAAGCTGAGATTCACGAATAAACGCTAACCAACGTACGTGTTTGTGAGAGCTGACTAAGTTCGCCAAACCATTCAAGCTGAACTCGTCATGGCTGAGATCAACAATACCGATACATGGACCAATATCTTCTAACAGCGTATTAGCTTTGCGTAAATCACCTACTTGGTGACACTTCCAGCCCACTTGCTCCAGTACCGATAACCAAGGCTCATAAGTACCGCCAACTACCACAAGCGATCCCGGGATGGAATCCATCTTAAACTGCCCAGCCATTCTCTAACCCTTTTTCATTGTTAATAGAAATTTTGTGCCACAAACTTATCTTTGCGAGCGGGTAACATTATCGAGACTCCGCCCCCTCACGTCTGTCTCAGTATTAAGACTATGCAATAGATTGAGATTTGGCGAATGTTTATTTGCATATCCCATTAAAAGGCAAATGCAACAACTTGAATTAACTTAACTAAAAGGCAAAAAAAAACCACCCGAAGGTGGTTTTTTACTCATCCTATCGAATTACGCTTGCGGGCGCATTGCAGGGAATAGGATCACGTCACGGATAGTGTGCGTGTTAGTCAGTAGCATAACCAAACGGTCGATACCGATACCTTGGCCTGCTGTTGGCGGTAGGCCGTGCTCTAGAGCAGTGATGTAGTCTGCATCGTAGAACATTGCTTCGTCGTCACCAGACTCTTTCGCTTCAACCTGTGCTTTAAAGCGTGCATCTTGGTCTTCAGCATCGTTAAGCTCTGAGAAACCGTTCGCTACTTCACGGCCACCGATAAAGAACTCAAAGCGGTCTGTAAAGAACGGGTTATCATCGCTACGACGAGCCAACGGAGAAATATCTGCTGGGTAACCAGTGATGAACGTAGGCTGCATTAGCTTAGGTTCTGCTGTTTCACCAAAGATCTCTTCAAGAAGCTGACCACATGTCCAGAAAGGTTCTACTTCAACGTGAACAGATTTCGCGATAGAAACCATTAGATCACGGTTTTGTAGGTCTTCTTCTGTTAGCGCTTGGATTTGCGCGTGGTCTGGGTTGTAGTGCTTGATTGCTTCGAACATGCTCATACGAGTGTAAGTACCACCAAACTCAACCGTTTCATCACCGTAAGGCATTGACGTTGAACCTAGAACTTCTTGCGCCACTGAGCTTAGTAGTTCTTCAGTTAGGTCCATCAGATCTTTGTAGTCTGCGTACGCCATGTAGAATTCCATCATTGTGAATTCTGGGTTGTGGCGTGGAGAAAGGCCTTCGTTACGGAAGTTACGGTTGATTTCGAATACGCGATCAAAACCACCAACAACTAGACGCTTCAGGTATAGCTCTGGCGCGATACGTAGGTACATTGGCATGTCTAGTGCGTTGTGGTGCGTGATAAATGGACGCGCACTCGCACCGCCAGGGATAACATGCATCATTGGCGTTTCAACTTCCATGAACTGCTTAGAGATCATGAAGTTGCGGATTGCAGACATTACTTTAGAACGTACTACAAACGCTTGACGAGAGTCTTCGTTAACGATCAGGTCAACGTAACGTTGGCGGTAACGCATCTCTTGGTCAGTTAGACCGTGGAACTTCTCTGGAAGTGGACGTAGTGCTTTGGTTAGCAACTCGTACTCTTCCATGTTCACGTATAGGTCACCTTTACCAGACTTATGAAGTGCACCTTTAACACCGATGATGTCACCGATATCTAGACCTTGGTATTTTTCTTTAAGTACTTTTTGAACCGCTTTGTCAGCATAAGCTTGGATACGGCCAGAAGTTTCTTGAATTACCAAGAATGGACCACGTTTAGCCATGATACGGCCTGCGATTGCTACTACGTGGTTAAGCTCTTCTAGCTCTTCCTTCGTCTTTTCACCGAACTCTTTCTGAAGGTCGCCCGCTAGTGCGTCACGACGGAAGTCGTTTGGATGGCCGTTCGCTTTGCAGCTCTTTCGGATTGCATCCAGTTTAGCGCGGCGTTCAGCAATCAGCTTATTTTCTTCTAGTACAGTTTCGTTTTGAACAGCATCAGTCATTTTCGATGTATCCTGTTTTTGTCGGTGAAAAGCTTTATAGACCTGATTTCAGGCTAGCTTCAATAAATTTGTCCAGATCGCCATCAAGAACCGCTTGAGTATTACGGTTTTCAATGCCCGTACGGAGGTCCTTAATACGTGAGTCATCCAATACGTAAGAACGGATCTGGCTACCCCAGCCAATGTCAGACTTAGCGTCTTCATTAGCTTGTTTTTCCGCATTTTGCTTTTGCAATTCAAGCTCAAATAGCTTCGCTCGAAGCTGTTTCATTGCCTGATCTTTGTTCTTATGTTGAGAACGGTCATTCTGACACTGAACCACTGTGTTCGTAGGTACGTGCGTAATACGTACCGCAGATTCTGTGGTGTTTACGTGCTGACCACCTGCGCCTGACGCACGGTAAACGTCAATACGTAGGTCGGAAGGATTAATGTCGATGTCGATGTTTTCATCAATCTCTGGATAGATGAACGCAGAAGCAAATGACGTATGGCGACGACCGCCTGAATCGAACGGAGATTTACGAACAAGACGATGAACGCCCGTTTCAGTACGTAACCAACCGTACGCATATTCACCAGAGATGCGAACTGTTGCCGACTTAAGACCCGCGACTTCACCTTCAGAGACTTCAATCACTTCAGCTTTGAAGCCCTTCGCTTCTGCCCAACGTAGGTACATACGCAGCAGCATGTTAGTCCAGTCTTGTGCTTCTGTACCACCAGAGCCAGCTTGCAAATCGATGTAACAATCAGAGCTATCGTGGTCGCCAGAGAACATACGACGGAATTCAAGCTTTTCTAGCTTCTCTTCCAACTCAGCAAGTTCTGGTTCAATTTCGTCAAATGTTTCTTGATCTTCTTCTTCTACAGCCAGCTCAAGAAGACCTTCTACATCTTCCACACCTTGCTCTAGTTGATCAATGGTTTCAACAACCGCTTCTAGTGATGCACGCTCTTTACCCAGTGCTTGCGCACGCTCAGGTTCGTTCCATACATCTGGTTGTTCAAGTTCTGCGTTGACTTCTTCTAGACGCTCTTTCTTCGCGTCATAGTCAAAGATACCCCCTCAGGACATTTGTGCGCTGAGACACGTCCTGCAGACGGTTTTTAATTGGATTGATTTCAAACATGTTTACTCAACATTTTAGAATAGAATTTAACCGAGAAATTCTACTGAAAAATGTGACCGAGATACAGGAAAATTTCGGATGAGAAATCAGATTGCGGTGAGAGAGAGCACGGTCATAAAATTTTACGCCCACTTAGGGGCAACCGTACTCTATAAGAAAGGTTGATCTAGGTATTACTTAGCTTCGATATGGTCGATCATCAATTGCAATGATTGATTACCACGAAATTCATTCACATCCAGCTTATACGCGAGATGTACTGTTTTAACCGATGCATCTGGCCATCGACGTAGATCAACATTGAATGCAATACCGTCGATCATCACATTGGTAGGGTGACCTTTATAAAGCGGCTCTAACATCAATTTAAGATGCTTCTCACCCACCAGCTTTTGATGCAGTACTTTAAACTCACCATCAAAGATTGGCTCTGGGAAAGCTTGTCCAAAAGGGCCACCCGATCGCAGCTGTTCAGCAACGTGCATAGAGAACTCTTCCGGCTTAAGTTCACCATCTGACATGATCACGCCTTTTAGCGCCGCTTCATCGAGTTCCTTTTTTACCACTTCATCAAACAAACGACTGAAACGCTCAAAATCCTGCTCTTTAATCGTTAAGCCTGCTGCCATGGCGTGTCCACCAAACTTGATGATCAAACCCGGGTTTTGCGTATCGATGAAATCCAACGCATCGCGCATGTGTAGCCCCGGAATAGAACGACACGAGCCTTTAATCGTCCCTTCTCCACCATCAGCAAATGCAATGACTGGACGATGAAACTTCTCTTTAATGCGCGAAGCCAAAATACCAATCACACCTTGGTGCCAATCACGTTGGAATAAGGCTAAGCCATAAGGAAGCTCATTGCCTTCACCAAACTGAAGGCGCTCACAGAAAGCCATCGCTTCTTGCCTCATGCCTTCTTCAATCTCTTTACGAGTCTGGTTCAAGCCATCCAATTCACTTGCCATGCGACGAGCTGCGTGGATGTTGTTACACATCAGCAGTTCAACACCGAAAGACATATCATCAAGACGGCCTGCTGCGTTAATACGTGGACCTAAAGCAAAGCCAAAATCGGACGCAACTAAACGACGCGCATCGCGCTTAGCGACCTCAATTAACGCTTGGATGCCGGGACGCGCTTTGCCCGCACGAATACGTTGCAAACCTTGGTGTACAAGAATGCGGTTGTTTTCATCCAATGGAACGACGTCGGCGACGGTACCCAGTGCAACAAGGTCAATCAGTTCCATCAACTTGGGCTCTTGCATCCCCTGTTCTGCAAACCAATTGTGTTTTCGCATATGAACGCATAGTGCCATCATGAGATAAAACGCGACCCCCACACCCGCAAGCGCTTTAGATGGAAAGCTACAGCTCTCAAGGTTTGGGTTCACCATCGCATCCACATCAGGCAACACTTGTCCTGGCAAGTGGTGATCGGTAACAAGCACGGTAATGCCACTTTCTTTTGCGTAACGCACGCCTTCGATTGATGAGACGCCGTTATCCACCGTCATGATCATCTCAGCGCCAAGCTCTAAGGCTTGGTCAACGACTTCTGGACTTAACCCATAACCGTCTTCAAAACGATTTGGCACTAAGTAATCCACATTGTGACTACCAAGCATACGCAGCGCGAGTACTGATAATGCTGAGCTTGTCGCACCATCAGCGTCAAAATCACCGACAACGATGATGCGTTTTTGTTCTTTTATCGCCTGAAACAAAAGATCGACAGCTTGCTCAATCCCCCCGAGTTTTTGATATGAATGCAACCCACGGGCCGACGTTTCTAATTGTGAAAGATCCGTTATCCCACGGTTGATGTAGATACGTTTAAGAATCGGAGGAATGGAATCAGGAAGAAGGGAAAGATCAGGTTCAGGACGTCGTTGAATTTCTATCATGCTTAAAAGAGCCGACAACTTTGCCGACTCTGCTCCTAATGGATTATAGTTGCTTTAAACGTTTCAATAGCTCTGCAGGTGGTAGGTAGCCACCAACCATTTCGCCATTCGGTAAGAAGATTGCTGGCGTACCAGAAATACCCAATTGGCGACCTAGATTGTAATGCGCCTGGATGGTTTCTTTACACTGTTTCAGGTCTTTCGCAGGGTTATCAAATGTACGATTCACTTTCGCGTTGTGCATTGCCGACGCCGGATCTTCAGCACACCAAATCGTTGCCATTTGCTCTGCCACAGGGCCAGTTGCACCTTGGCGAGGGTAAGCCATGTAACGCACTGTAATACCTAGATCATTATAGCCTTGCATTTGGCTATGCAGACGCACACAGTAACCACATGTGATATCAGTGAATACGGTCACAACGTACTTTTCATCGTCGGCTTTGTATTCGATCATGCTATCGGAGAACTGCGCAATTTTCTCGGCGTTAAGTGGCGCTTGACGCTCTGCTATGACATCTTTGTAACTGCCATCATCATTAATGGCATAAAGCGTACCGGCGATAAAATGGCTACCATCATTTGAAGCAAACAGGATCCCGCCATTGGTTTGAATTTCCAATAAGCCAGCGACGTCTGATGGTTGAATATCAACGATAGATAAACCAAGCTTTGAGAACTTAGTTTTTAATGCTGCTTCATCAAAGCCGCTCTGGGCAGCTGGCGCCACTTGTTGCGCAGGAGTCTCCGTTTGAGCCTGACTTTCTTCTGCACCACAAGCGGTAACAAAAAATGGTAAAGTCAGCAGAGTTAGTCGGCGTAATACGCTCATGAAATTCACCTTAATGTAAAATCGTTTTTCCAAGAAGACATGGATGAATCTAACCATTGTTATGCTCTTGGGTGGTGTTGACTGTGGATCTGCTTCAATCGTTCAGTCGCCACGTGAGTATAAATTTGCGTGGTCGATAAGTCACTATGTCCTAAAAGCATCTGTACGACCCTGAGATCTGCGCCATAGTTCAATAAATGCGTGGCAAAGGCATGACGCAGTACGTGCGGCGACAGCTGATCAGTATCAATCCCTGCTATCAAAGCATAGTACTTAATACGGTGCCAAAACGTCTGACGAGTCATTTGTCTTGCGCGTTTACTAGGAAAAACAATATCAGATGATGTATCACCAAGTAACGCAGGGCGCCCTTGTTGAATGAACGTCTCGATCCAATCGACCGCGTTTTCCCCCATAGGAACCAGGCGTTCTTTACCGCCTTTACCAGTCACGCGCACCACCCCTTGGCGCAAGCTAACATTTTCCATGGTCAAACTGACGAGCTCTGTCACACGCAACCCTGTCGCGTAGAGTAGCTCTAGCATCGCTTTATCGCGCAATTCTATAGGGTCATTCGGGTCTGGCGCTTCGAGCAACGCGTCCACTTGCTCTTCACTAATATCTTTGGGTAAACGTTGTGGCAGTTTAGGGCTAACCAAGAGCGCACTCGGGTCATCAGCACGCACCTTCTCACGATGCAGGTATTGAAATAAACGACGAATAGCCGACAACATACGCGCACGGGACGTCTGTTTGTAATCTAAGTCTACAAGGTGGCTTTGATATTCTTGCAAGCCAGACAAACTGATAAAATCAAGACGGTATCGATGTTTTTCCATCCACACGAGCAGCTTCATTAAATCGTTTCGGTAGGAAGCCAACGTGTTCTCTGATAGGCCACGCTCCATCCACATCGCATCTAAGAATTGCTCAACAAGCGAAAAATCTTGTTGATTGACAGGCTGTTGTGCCGTCATGAATGCTTCCTTATCTGTTTATATTTACAGTATTTAGATTAAAGCACCTGCCAATCCAATACCATAAAAAATCATCCCACATAGGATATTCGCTGCAATCTTCCTCAATTTATGGTTAGAATCTTCCACAACAGCAACACAAATAACGACGAATATAATGAAAATCGGACTCTTTTACGGCTCAACGACCTGCTACACCGAAATGGCAGCAGAGAAAATTCGTACCCTTATTGGTGAAGACCTTGTCGACATTCACAATGTGAAAGAGACACCGTTATCACTAATGGCGGACTACGACTTATTACTCCTTGGCATCTCAACTTGGGATTTTGGTGAAATTCAAGAAGATTGGAACGCGATTTGGCAAGACATCGCGACCACGCCACTGAAAGGCAAAGTTGTAGCGCTGTTTGGCCTGGGTGACCAAGAAGGTTACGGAGAGTGGTATTTAGATGCGATGGGCTTACTTCACGATGAATTACAAGCCACAGACGCAACCTTTATCGGTTACTGGCCAAATGAAGGCTACGAATTTGAAGCATCGAAAGCACTGATCGAAGATGGCAGCAAGTTTGTTGGACTTGCGTTAGATGAAGACTCACAGTACGAACTGAGTGATGAACGCATCGAAAAATGGTGTGAACAAGTTCTTGTGGAATTCCACGACACGCTTTAATAGCGCAAACACGTAATCATTAAAAAGTAAAAAGCCCGATGAAGTAATTCATCGGGCTTTTTATTATCTTGATAACGCGAAGTGATTACGCGGTTTCTTGTGCTAGTTCTGGGCGAGGTTTCGCGATGAAGAACATGCACACGATAGCCGCAAATGTTGGAAGCACCCAACCCATGCCGACTTCGAATAGTGGCAACATGTTAAACGCAGAAACATCAATACCCGATACTTTTGCCGCATCAACCAACGCAAACAACAGAGATACAAGCAGTACCGCGCGGTAAGCAAAACGTGGATTTGGCAGTTTGCTGCGCACAAATGTTAGTGCAACCAACGCAATCGCCACAGGGTACAGCGCAAACAATACTGGCACTGACAGAGAAATCAGCTGTGCAAGACCAACGTTTGCAACCAATGCACAAACAGAACCATTAATCAGTACCCATTGCTTGTATGACAGTGGTGTTTTCGAGCTGAAGAAATCTGAACACGCAGAAATCAAGCCAATCGCGGTTGTCAGACACGCTAGCAATACGATGACAGACAGAACGATTTGACCGTATGGACCAAACAACGCTTGAACGTATTGGCTAAGCACTAGGCCACCATTATCAGCACCAGCAGCAACCGTTGCACTCGTCGCACCTAAGTAAAATAGTGAGATGTAAACAAACGCAAGACCAGCAGCAGCAATACAACCTGCATAGATCAGATATTTAGTAGTTGCAGAGCGCTCAGTAATGCCTTTACCGCGCAGTGCATCAACCATCAGCATACCAAACATCAATGACGCGAACGTATCCATTGTGTTGTAGCCTTCTAAGAAGCCTTTGGTCAGAGGCTGCGTTAGGTATTCACCGTGCGCGCCTATCATATCGCCCTGAGGATCAAGGAAGACAGCGACAGCAAGAATGATCAAACCAACAAACAATGCTGGTGTCAGTACTTTACCGATAAGATCGATCAAACGACCTTGGAACCATGAGAACATCATCGCTGCGATAAAAAAGATCACTGAGAACGCTGTCAGATGCGTTTGTGATGCCTCAAGGAAGAAAGGTTTCACCGCCATCTCGTAAGCCACTAGGCCAGTACGAGGCGCTGCAAACGCAGGACCAATGATGATGAAAATCAGTGCAGCCATAAGAACTGCCGCTTTTTTCGGAAGATCTTGCGTCAAGTGATCCCAAGAACCACCAGCAACAGCAATAGCAACGATAGTAATAAGAGGTAGACCTACCGCTGTTAGCAAGAAACCAAACATAGCTGGCATTAAGTTTTCACCCGCTAACTGACCCGCTAGAGGTGGAAAGATAATATTGCCCGCACCTAAAAAGAACGCAAATAGCATAAAGCCTACTGCGATAATATCTGTTAGTTTTAACGTCTGCTTCACAGATAACCCTTGTCTTTTAATTAATGAATGTTGTGTATGCTTAGACCACTTTTTGTATACCTAAAGTCAATAAGTACACGTGGTTCAATCTATAAAATTTTCGCCGCATAATGACGAAAGACTCATCATTTGGCAACCTTTAAGAAAAAAACACCATATTAATTTAGTTTTCAAACTTAAAAGCAGTGGATATAACCAGATCCAAATAACAGACCAGTTCTTTATCTCGATCAATTAACAATACAATTTAATAACCAACAAAACAACAATCTATACAATTAATAAACAATAGAGCAATCCACTTAATTATTGAGCAAATATAAAACAATCATGAAGAACAAAACACTGAAAACTAAAGGCTTCAATTTTAAGCAATTTTGTATTGAGGGCGGCGAGAGTGGTATGCCAGTCAGCACAGATGGGGTAATGCTTGGTGCTTGGATTCAAAGCCCTAACGACGCTAAAATTCTCGATATTGGCACTGGCACTGGCCTGCTTGCCCTGATGTGTGCTCAACGCTTTACGAAAGCTCAAATAACCGCGGTCGATATCGAATTAACAGCCGTTGTTGCCGCGCAAAAAAATATGGCCCAGTCTCCTTGGTCAGATCGTGTAAGTGTGCATCACACCGACATACTGCACTTTACGCCGACACATCCATTCCAACGCATCATTTGTAACCCGCCCTACTTCAACAGCGGCGAGCAATCGAAACACAGTCAACGTGCAACCGCGAGGCACACTGATACGCTAGGCCATAACGCATTGCTACAGCGTTGCTATCATTTGCTTGATGACGAAGGGAGAGCTAGTTTTGTGTTGCCAATCACCGAAGGCGAGCAGTTCATTGAGCTAGCATTAAACCAAGGTTGGTATCTATCGAGGATCTGTCGTGTGCAACCATCAGAAAAGAAACCAGTACACCGATTGTTATTTGAACTGTCAAAACGACCTTGCGATTCGCAAACGTCACATTTAATTATCCGTTCAAATGACGGCTATAGTGATGATTTCATCCAGTTAACTCGCGAGTTTTATCTTAAGATGTGAAATAACATGTGATCCTTATCACCAATCACTTTATAATGTGCGACCTTTTTGTATTCTATGCTGTTGTGGCGAACCATTAACCAAGCTTTGCTTGTGGAGAACTCATTGTGATCAGAACCTTTGCTGAACTTGATCTAGACCAAAACCTACTTGAAGCCATTGAAGAGATGGGTTACGAACGCCCAACAAAAATTCAGGCAGAAGCGATTCCACAAGCGTTGGACGGTCGTGACATTCTAGCGTCAGCGCCAACAGGAACTGGTAAAACGGCCGCCTTCGTCCTGCCAGCATTGCAATACTTGCAAGACTTCCCTCGTCGTAAGCCTGGGCCTGCGCGTATTTTGATCCTAACGCCTACTCGCGAACTGGCGATGCAAATTGCCGATCAAGCACGTGCTTTGGCAAAAAATACCAAACTCAACATTTTCACCATCACTGGTGGTGTTCAGTACCAAGAGCACGCCGACATCCTTGCAACAACACAAGACATTGTGGTTGCGACACCTGGCCGTTTAAAAGAATACATTGATGCAGAACGTTTTGATTGTCGTGCAATCGAATGGTTAATCCTTGATGAAGCAGACCGTATGCTAGATATGGGTTTTGCTCCTACTGTCGATCGCCTATCTAACGAATGTCGCTGGCGTAAGCAAACCCTTCTGTTCTCAGCAACGTTAGAAGGGAAAGGCGTAGAAGGCTTTACCGCTGATCTGTTGAATGACCCAGCAGAGATTGATGCAAAATCACCGCTGCGTGAGCGTAAGAAAATTGCTCAGTGGTATCACCGAGCTGATGATGCTGAACACAAACTGGAATTACTAAAACACATTATTACTCAGCAAGCTGAGCGCACTATCGTCTTTTTAAAGACTCGTGAGCGTTTGGCTGAGCTACGAGCGCAGCTTGAAAGTGCACAGATTCCATGTTCTTGGATTCAAGGTGAAATGCCGCAAGATCGTCGTAACAATGCGATTTCTCGCTTCCGCGATGGTACTGTGAACGTGCTGCTAGCGACGGACGTTGCTGCGCGTGGTATCGATCTTCCGGATGTATCACACGTTATCAACTACGACATGCCGCGCACGGCTGATGTTTACCTTCACCGTATCGGCCGTACGGCTCGCGCAGGTAAGAAAGGTAACGCTATCTCAATCGTAGAAGCACACGACCAACCAATGATGGATCGCGTTGCGCGCTACGTGAAAGAAGACATCAAAGAGCGTTTCGTGAAAGAGATGCGTCCTAAACACAAAAAGCCTGTGTTTAAGAAGAAAAAGAAAAAAGACGACAAGAAAAAAGTAGCGAAAAAGAAAACCGCTAAGAAGAAGTAATCTTGTTGGAGCCAAGTAGCTCAAGCTAGAAAATAACAAAGGGTTGGCAATGCCAACCCTTTTTCGTTTGTGCTGATAGAGATTAACGTAGACTACGTCTCAATCAGCTTTATTTTTGCTCTTCACGTTTAAATACTAACTCTGTTGGCGTCGATTCATCTTCCACAAAGTAGTAACCCGCCGTATCAAACTTAGTCAGGTCTGCCACGCTCTCAACACGGTTTTCAATGATGTAACGCGCCATCATACCGCGCGCTTTCTTCGCGTAAAAACTGATGACCTTGTATTGACCATTCTTACAATCTTTGAATACTGGCGTGATCACTTGCGCATCTAAATTCTTTGGCTTAACCGCTTTAAAGTATTCATTTGATGCAAGGTTGATAAGGACATTATCACCTTGAGCAGAAATCGCTTCGTTAAGCTTGTCCGTAATTACATTGCCCCAAAACTGGTACAAGTTCGTACCCTTGTCGTTTGCAAGCTTGGTACCCATTTCAAGACGGTATGGCTGCATCAAATCAAGTGGTTTTAGTAAGCCATAAAGACCCGATAGCATACGCAGATGATCTTGAGCATATTCGAAGTCCGCTTCAGATAAACTTTCGGCGTCTAGACCTGTGTAAACGTCACCTTTAAATGCAAGAATGGCTTGTCGTGAGTTTTCCGTGGTAAACGTTTCACTCCATTCTTGGAATCGGCCCACATTTAAATCGGCAATCTTGTCGCTCACTTTCATTAAAGAGGCAACATCAGCAGGAGTCAGTTTGCGGCAAACATCGATAAGCTCTTTTGAGTATTCGACCAACTCAGGTTGAGTAAATTTTTCTGTCGCTAACGGAGACTCGTAATCAAGAGTCTTCGCTGGAGAAACTACGATAAGCATGACTTTCCCTTCTCTAATTTTGTTTTTAATAGGGTACAAAAAAAGCCATGCATTGTCTGCATGGCTTTTTACATCGTACTAATAGCTTTCAACTATGAGTGATAGCTCACTTAGTCTTTTTTATCGTTGTACCAAATGCCTTCTTCAAGCTGAGATTTCAGCTCTGGGAAGTCATTCGCATCAAATGTTGGCACTTTGCCTTCACCAAGCTGGCGGTTGTAATCTTTTGCCAGTTTAATCACGATGCCAGATAGCAAGATGATCGCCACCAAGTTGACTATCGCCATCAGACCCATAGAGACGTCAGCAAGCGACCATACGACTGGTAACGAAGCTAGTGCACCAAACATCACCATACCAAGAACAATAACGCGGAAAATGCTTAAGCCCGCTTTATGATTGTGCTCTAGGAAGATTAAGTTCGTTTCAGCATACGAGTAGTTTGCAATGATTGAAGTAAACGCAAAGAAGAAGATTGCCACAGCAACAAAGATGCCGCCCCAATCGCCAACTTGTGAGCTCAATGCTCGCTGAGTTAGCTCGATACCCGTCACTTCTGTTGCTTGACCGACATACTCACCAGACATCAGGATGATAGCCACTGTTGCAGAACAGATAACGATCGTATCCATGAACACGCCTAGCATCTGTACGTAACCTTGAGACGCTGGGTGTGGTGGGTAAGGTGTTGCTGAAGCTGCCGCGTTAGGTGCAGAACCCATACCTGCTTCATTCGAGAATAGACCGCGCTTGATACCGTTAATCATTGCCTGTGCAATTGCGTAGCCAAGACCACCTGCTGCTGCTTCTTGCAGACCAAATGCACTCTTAAAGATAAGCATCAATACATCAGGTAATTTCTCTAGGTTAGAGAACATGATGAACAGCGCTAGAGCTAGATAAAGTAGTGCCATGATCGGAACGATCATCTCAGCAACTCTTGCGATACGCTTGATGCCACCAAAAATAACAATTGCAGACAGTAAAACAACGGCAATACCGACATACAGATTATTCCAACCAAATGCGTTGCTCATTGCATTGGCAATTGAGTTAGCTTGTACGGCGTTGAATACCAAACCAAAAGCGATGATTAGGAAAACTGAGAACAACACGCCCATCCAACGCATGCCCAGGCCTTTTTCCATGTAGTAGGCAGGGCCACCACGGTAGTTGCCATCATCATCTTTGGTTTTGTATAGCTGCGCCAGTGTGCTCTCAGCAAACGATGTTGCCATACCAAGCATTGCAATCAGCCACATCCAGAAGATCGCACCAGGACCACCCGCAGTCAATGCAACTGCAACGCCCGCCATGTTACCTGTACCAACACGTGCAGCAAGACTAGTACAAAGCGCTTGGAAAGAGGAAATACCAGCTTTGTCTGCTTTACGGCTGTTCTTAAGAACAGAGAACATGTGGCCGAAATGGCGGAACTGAATGAACCCTAATCGAACGGTGAAGTAAATACCAACACCAACAAGAAGATAAACCAGAATCGAGCCCCAGAGGAGATCGTTCATCAAATTGATTAAGTCTGTCATGTGTACCTCAAAGTGAGTTGCGCCAGTCTATGCGTCCTAGCCATCCACCAAATTGCCTGCTAAGTGTCAAAGTGTGCTTAGCTTTTTAAGTAATGTTTATGGGCAATCTAGAATCGTAAACGTCGCTTCATGCATCCATTTTACGTACCAGCGTATTTTTTGACGGGCGGATAATGCAACCTAGGAGCGCAAAAATCAATATGCAACAACAAGAATAACATTGTTATTTTTCACTATAAAGTCACCAAAAAATAACATAAATAGAAGACTTAACACTCAAACTGCGCAACATTTCAATTACCAAACACCAACATAAATAATTATTCTTCATTAAATGGAATGGTAAACCGTATAAACAAGAACAAGCTAGTATTCACAAGGTGTTACATAAATTTACGCTAGTGACTTACCATCTAATTGAACACTATTTCATCAAACTGATTTTATGCAACTTTAACCTTTGCGCAGTGCACCCATTCATCAAATCGAATTAACATAGAAAATCTCTCTATTTAATCGTTTTCTTGAGATCGTTTGTGCATTTTTTATCCACATCGTTGCAATAAAAAGTGTGATTTTGAGAATATTTTTGCACGAAAATGTCATGCTACCGACACAAATGCGAAATATATCATGGTTATTCTCACGGCTATTGTGGTACTAAAAAAACTCCACAAGGACTGGTTACAACAGTTTAGCTTAAGAAAGGTAAAGGTGGCTTATGGAAGGCTTTCAACTAGATGACATTTTTAATCTGGATACTACCTCAACAACCAAATCTCGTGCCAAACCAGTAAAGCGAAAGTGGCGTGAAATAGAAGAGATGAACGACAGACGCAATTTGCTTAAAGAGCTGCGCGAACTTGATGTCTGTACCGATTATAACTTGGAAGACATTAAACTCTAATTCAAACAAAAGGCACCTTACAGGTGCCTTTTGTTTTTTGTTTACAGTGACCGTAAACACCGTGAGTTTATGTACCAAGGTTTAAGTATGAATACCATTATTACTCAATGAGAATCTTCCGTACTTTTTGCCGAGAAATATGCACACTAAATTTTCGGTTGATTCCCAATAAATAAGAAATGTATCTCACAAACCCGAGAGACGGCTTTCGCTCGCTCAGGTTTCATCATTCAGTCTTAAACATATTCAGTATCACTTTGACGAACACGTTCGGCCAACTGCTTATAACGATCAGCAATCGTGTCTCCAAACACAGGGTCATCCTCACTGACGCTCCATAAGCTCTCGACATGCTGCCAATCTTCTGTGGTAAATAACTCTTCAATGAGAGGCAAAATTTTTCGCTCTTCTAGCTCCAAGTGGTGCCTTTGCGATTCTATGAAATCTTCTAGGTGAGCGACAAACATGTCTTGTGGCACAACAGCATCCTGAAGGATCATCTCTATCACGGATGAAAACTCTCTGGTTTTACTCGCTAACTCTAGATGTTCTTTCTCTAAATTTTCCATGGTTTGTTGCTTACCATAGTGTTCAAGAAAGTGGTGATAGAGGATATCTTCTTTCGGGTGGTGTACTTTCTCCGAATGATTAGAGAGGTAATCAACAATCTCGCTTACTAACGCATAGTTGATTACACGTTCTTTTTTTATCTCATTAAGCTTATGGCGCAGTATCGCCAACAGACGAACCATATAACCATGTTCGCGTCGAATTCTTTCGATCATCATAGCGTCTCTCCTTAACACCTACTTTTAGTAAGTGTACATGAGAAATTTACTATCAGCCTCGAGCGTGCTCAAAAAAACAGCGATCATACCATCCATGATCGCTGTCTCTTCATTTATACCGTTAATGGCAAATGCCAGTTAATTGGTGCTTTTTCTTGTGATGTAAGCAACTGGTTTGCTTGAGAGAAATGCTTACAACCGAAAAAGCCTCGATGTGCAGAAAGTGGCGATGGGTGTGGGGCAGCTAACACATGGTGCTTATTGCGATCGATAAAACGACCTTTCTTCTGTGCATGTGAACCCCACAGCAAGAACACTACACCTTCTTGATGCTGATTAATGGCTTCAATCACTCGATCAGTAAACGTTTCCCAACCTGTCTTTGAATGTGAATGCGCTTTACCTTGCTCCACCGTTAATACCGTATTGAGTAACAATACGCCTTGTTCAGCCCAGCTTTGCAAAAAACCATGCTGAGGGATTTGGAAACCTTCAATATCTTGCGCCAGCTCTTTATACATATTAACCAGTGACGGTGGCGTTTTAATGCCAGGAAGTACAGAGAAACACAGGCCATGCGCCTGATTTGGGCCGTGGTATGGGTCTTGTCCTAGAATCACGACCTTAACGTCTTTGAACTCGGTAAAACGAAACGCGTTAAAGACATCTTTTGCGGGAGGAAAAATAGCTTTGCCTGCGGCGCGTTCGGCTTCAACAAAATTCAAGGTGTCTACAAAGTAGCTCTGCTTTTTCTCTTCGCCGATCACATCGTGCCAAGTGGGTGACTGATTCATGGAAAGTTCCTGTCCTAAATTTTGCTTCTATTCTAACGAGCGAAACTCAAACAAACAAAAACTTACCACGAACTTGAGACAAGTAATAAAAGACTAATGCTTCTGTGGCGTTCGAAAATGCCCCTGTCCGGTAATGTGACGATTAGGCATCGGTAAGCGAAGCACGCGACGAGTGAAAGCATAAGGAGTAAAAGAGAGTGGTCGAGACATGTTGGCATCCTTCTTTGCTAATTCAGAGATTGATGTTCAATGACTAAGAAAGAAAGGTGCCAACTTTGTGGTTACGCCATTAACTGGCAATGGCCGCTAAATGGAATTGACGCAACGTGTTGATCTCTTGCTGCCAAATATCTGGATCAATTGTTTCCAAAATCAGAGGGATACCATCAAAACGAGGGTCTTTCGCGATGTACTCAAAGCAATCCCACCCGATCTCTCCTTTACCTAGCGAATGGTGGCGATCTACTTTGCTGGCAAACTCTACTTTTGAATCATTTAGATGCATTGCTCTTAAATAGTGCATACCTACGATACGGTCGAACTCTGCAAAGGTGCGCTCGCAATCTTCTTTAGTACGTAAGTCATAACCAGCCGTAAAGGTATGGCAGGTATCAATACAAACGCCGACACGATCTTTATCTTCCACTTGCTCGATGATTTCAGCAAGGTGCTCAAACTTCCAGCCTAAGTTAGTGCCTTGACCTGCCGTATTCTCGATAACAGCGATCACATTCGGCACCGCTTTATGCGCAAGATTGATCGACTCGGCGATCGTTGCGAGGCACTCCTGTTCAGAGACTTTCTTTAGGTGACTACCCGGGTGGAAGTTAAGCAAAGTCAGCCCTAACTGATTACAACGCTCCATTTCATCAATAAATGCCGCGCGGGATTTATTCAGCTTTTCTTCTTCCGGCGCACCCAAGTTAATCAGATAAGAATCATGGGGAAGAATATGTTCTGCTCCGAAACCCAGCATTTTACAGTTCGCTTTAAACGCACTGATGGTTTTTGCTTCTAAAGGCTTCGCCACCCACTGGCGTTGGTTTTTTGTAAATAGTGCGAATGCATTCGCGCCAATTTCACGAGCTCTCAACGGAGCTTGATCGACCCCACCAGCAGCAGAGACATGTGCACCAATGAGTTTATTCCCAAGCTTGTTTTTCATGTTTGTCATTTAATCACTTTAGACTTTCAGTATTGCTACCTAAATACAGATAGTTGCGTTAACCAGTTTAAACTTCAATCTCAATTTGTAGTAAATTTACAACAAAACCAGTTATTAAATATTTTTTATATTATCAAATAAATTGTAATTAGTTTGTTTTCAAAGGTTTTATTGATTTAACTCAATGAAATTACCTTAATAAAAATAATGTTTTTGGTTGTTTATTGACTTAAATCAATATTAAAATAGTGGATATTAGCTATATAATACTCAGCTCAACGAAAATTCGAAAATTAACACCAATAATCACCACGTAAGTGGTCTAGGAGATAGTGATGATCCAAGGTATCCAAATTACAAAAGCGGCAAACGACGACCTACTAAACTCTATCTGGCTATTAGATAGCGAAAAAAATGAAGCTCGTTGTGTTGCTGCAACTGCTGGCTACGAAGCAGACCAAGTTATCGCAATCAGCGACCTAGGTGAATACGAAAGCCGTGAAGTTGCAATCGAAACTGCTCCTCGTATCGAAGGCGGCCAACACCTAAACGTGAACGTGCTTAAACGCGAAACACTAGAAGATGCAGTTGCACACCCAGAGAAATACCCACAACTAACTATTCGTGTTTCTGGTTACGCAGTACGTTTTAACTCGCTAACTCCAGAGCAACAACGTGATGTAATCGCTCGTACTTTTACTGAGACTCTATAATCTCTCAGTAAACTAGCTCGCTAGAATTTAAAAAGCTTGGTCAGCAATGACCAAGCTTTTTTGTTTCAGAATCCTTCTAACCCCTTTCTATAATGGAAAGCAACTCGCCTCTAAGGTGCATTTCTTTGCGAAGGATCTTTCTGAAACGCTTGCGCTACAGAGGTTGGATCAAGCCTATCTCTTTGCAGTGACGCCCCTTCTGCCCACCAAATCAATTGATGCATAGTGCGATTCATATAGTTGTCCCACTGCGTCTGCTCCGACTCATCCGCAGCAACGCCCTGCTCATCAAACACTTCTTGCGCTTTCGGAATGTGGATCATCGCAGAGACAGGTAGACATCCAAGTTCAGATAAGAAGGTACGCATAGAAACGGCAGCTCTAACACCACCCCATTGTCCGGCAGAATAGGTCACGATAGCACTCGGCTTGTAAGAAAACAGCGAACTGCCGAAATGGTTAAGCATGTTCGCCAAAGCAGGACTCATCGAATGGTTATATTCCGGGCTAACCATCACATACCCATCCGCATGTTTGATTTTGTCTGCTAGCTCACTTAGGTGCTGCGGAACTTTAGAGCGGTGATAAGCAAACTCGGGCTTAAACACATCACCAAAGTCGTAATTCAAAGGGTCGATGATTTCGACCGTATGTTGCGAATGTTGACTCGCGATGAGTTTTTCACACGCTTTACTGACTCGCATTCCTAAACGGGCTGGTCGTGGTGGAGTGCTGTCTCTCACTGAGCCAAGAAAAATCAAAAAATGCATGCTTCTCTTTCCATCTCATTTAGTTAAGTTCGTTTCTCAATCATAAAGAGAGTCAAAACTTACCGACAATAAAAAAGGTGAATGATTACTCATTCACCTCTCGTTATTTCTGTTTTTGATACTTACTATACTTTGAAGCTTACTGCACGCGGCGCAGTACTTGTTTCAATGCGTCAAAGTCTGCGTCGAGCTCTTCCGATAGCAGCTCCATCGCAGCGTGCTTCGCTAGTGGCGCAGGAAGCTCGATATCGGATTCTAGAATATCATCCACGACTTCTTTGAACTTCGCAGGGTGAGCAGTACATAGGAACAGACCGGTTTCACCGTCTTGCAATTGTTCTTCAAGCACTCGGTAAGCAATCGCACCATGCGGTTCGCATAGGTAGCCTAGAGCATGTAAATCTTTCACTGACTGTGCGCTTTGCTCATCAGATACTGCGCCTTTACCTAACGTCTCCAAGCCCCACTCTTTCACGCGGCACAGCTCTTCAATACGAGGCCAGTTGTTTGGTTGGCTCACGTCCATCGCGTTCGATGTTGTTGCGACTGTTGGTTTTGGCTCCCACTTACCTGTTTCTAGGTAGCGAGGAACAGTGTCATTGGCATTAGTTGCCGCGATAAAGCGTTTGATAGGCAAGCCCAGCGCTTTTGCCAGTAGACCAGCAGTTAGGTTACCAAAGTTACCACTTGGTACTGATACCACTAGGTTTTCACGCTCTTGCTTGCTCATTTGCGCAGCTGCTTCAAAGTAGTAACAGATTTGCGCCATCAAACGGCTGATGTTGATTGAGTTGGCAGAGTTCAGACCGATCTCTTCACGCAGTGCAGAATCATCAAAAGCTTGCTTAACCAGTGCCTGACACGCATCGAAGTCTCCATCGATCGCGACAGTATGGATGTTCTTACCAAGCGTACAGAATAGCTTCTCTTGCAGTGGGCTGATCTTGCCTTTCGGGTAAAGAATCACAACGTTGATGTCTTCCATACCGTAGAAAGCATGCGCAACGGCTGCGCCAGTATCGCCGGAAGTTGCAGTTAGGATAGTGATCTTGCCGCCGTCCGAAACCGCAGCAAGAGATTGCGCCATAAAGCGACCACCAAAGTCTTTAAATGCAAGCGTTGGACCATGGAACAGTTCCAGAGCGTAAACACCGTCTTTGACCTGATTAATTGGCGCAGGGAATTGGAATGCAGCATCAACAAGAGCATTCACTTGCTCCTCTGTAAGTTCATCTCCAATTAACGCCGATAGAATCTTAGTGCTACGAGAGACAAAGTCTTCTGCAAGCAGCGCATCGATATCTTCAAATTTTGGTAATTCCGATGGGAAAAATAGGCCTTGATTGCGACCTAACCCTTGGCGAACGGCTTGGCCAAAGGAAACTTGTTCATCATTTTCTTTTATATTGTAAAGCTTCATAGCTCACTTCCTGTTACTTTCGAACCCTGCTTATCTAGACGACAAACGTGGACGAATCCTTCTTCGTTTTGTACGTAGTTTTGTTCTAACCAGCGAGCAACTCGCTCAGCGACATCTTTCTCTTTGCAAATACTGAACAGTGTCGGACCACTGCCAGAAATACCGGTTGCCAATGCACCCGCAGACGCTGCGTATTGACGTGCATTCGCAAAACCTGGAAGCAGTTTCTCACGATACGGTTCTGCGATCACGTCTTTGATCATTTTTGCAGCAAGTTCTGGCTGACCAGAATGACACGCATGAATAAAGCCCGCAAGGTGGCGACCATGAGCGATGATATCTTGTCGGCGGTATTGAGATGGTAGGATCTCACGCGCTTCCGCCGTTGATACCTTGATACCCGGATACGCCATCACCCAGTACCAATCATCAAAGCAAGGCACTTCTTGACTGATGATACCCAACTCTTCAAGCATCAGTTGCACACCACCAAGGTAACATGGCGCAACGTTGTCGTAGTGAATACCACCAGAGATCTTGCCTTCCATCTCTCCCATCAGCGCTAGTAATTCTGTCTCGTTAAGTGGCTGTCCATGGAATCGGTTCAATGCATCTAATGCAGCAACGATAGAACATGCACTTGAGCCTAAACCAGAGCCAATTGGCATGTTCTTTTCTAGCGTCATCTCAAGTGGTTTTAGCTCAACGCCTTTTTTGTCTAACTCACGAGCAAACACAAGCCAACAGTCGTAGACGATGTTCTCTTTTGGTTCAGTTGGCAATTTCTCAACAAAATCACCCGCCGTTTTAAGGCTGAACGGATCAGCCCCAGATTTCACCAATACACGGTCACCCAATAGTGTGCCATCCACTGGAGACACGGCAGCCCCCAGCACATCAAAGCCAACGCTTACATTACCAATTGATGCTGGGGCATAAACCACTACATCCATATCACTTGAACTCATTATTGTTATACCCCTAGTTTCCAACCTAAAGTACGCATCACGTCAGAAAATACACCCGCAGCCGTTACTTCGGTGCCTGCACCATAGCCACGTAACACTAGTGGGATTGGCTGATAGTAACGGCTGTAAAATGCCAGTGCGTTTTCACCGTCCTTGATTTTATACATTGGATCGTTTTCATCCACCGCAGCGATGCTTACTGTGCACTTGCCCTCATTAATCTCACCAACGTAGCGCAGTACTTTGCCTTCTTCCGCTGCCTTTGCAGATAATTCTTTAAAGTAGGCGTCTGCTTCAGGTAAACGCGCCATAAATTCATCAACGCTACCAGAATCATCAAAACCTGGTGGCAGTGCTTGATCAACCACAACGTCTTCTAGTTCTAGAGACATGCCTGCTTCACGAGCTAGGATCAGAAGCTTACGCGCGACATCCATACCAGAAAGGTCATCACGAGGATCCGGTTCAGTAAAACCATTTTCTTTTGCGATATTAGTTGCTTCACTTAGGCTCATACCTTCATCTAACTTACCGAAGATGTATGACAGAGAGCCAGAAAGAATACCGCTGAAGCGCTCTAGCTCATCACCCGCTGAGATTAGGTTTTGCAGGTTTTCGATTACCGGTAGACCCGCCCCCACAGTTGTTTCGTACATCAGCTTGCGACGAGAGCTGCGCGCAACATCGCGAAGCTGATGGTAGTAAGCCATGCTTGCTGTATTTGCTTTTTTATTTGGTGTAACGACATGGAAACCAGCAGCTAGGAAATCAGCGTATTGATTCGCAATATCTTCACTTGATGTACAGTCAACCAATACTGGGTTGATGATGTGGTTACGTTGAACCAAAGAAATCAAACGCGCTAGGCTGAACTCTTCTGTCGCTGCCGACATACGATCACGCCAATGATCGAGTGGCAGACCTTCACTATCAAGCAGAAGACCTTTGCTGTTTGCCAAGCCACACACGCGAATAACGATGCCTTTTTCCGCAAGCTTCGCCTGTTGACGCTCGATCTGATCCACCAGCTCACCACCAACGCCACCAATACCAACCACGAATACGTCTAAGAAGTGCTTAGAGTTGAATAGGTTTTCGTGACACGCTTTGATCGCTTCAGAGATTTTATCTTCAGGAATCACGGCTGAGATAGCACGCTCAGATGAGCCCTGTGCGATGGCTACAATGTTTACGTTCACTTCAGCAAGAGATGAGAAGAAGCGAGATGCAACACCGCGCGATGTACGCATGCCGTCACCAACCAACGTTATGATTGAAACATTATCAATAAACTCGACCGGCTCTAATAAGCTATCTTTCAGTTCCAACTCAAACGCATCGGCCAGTACTTGTTGCGCTTTTGCTTTATCTTCTGCCTCAATACAGAAGCTAATGCTGTACTCAGAAGAAGACTGAGTAATAAGAACAATAGACACACCAGCGGAAGACATTGCGCCAAATACGCGGCTTGCCATGCCAACCATACCCTTCATACCTGGGCCGGAGACGTTAACCATAGTTAGGTCGTTTAGCGTCGTGATACCTTTGATCGCCAGATTGTCTTCACCAGTGTCTTGCCCAATCAAAGTTCCTGCACCTTGTGGGTTAAAGCTGTTTTTGATCAGACATGGGATGTGGAACTGTGCGATTGGGGCGATGGTTTTCGGGTGCAGAACGGAAGCACCGAAGTAAGAAAGCTCCATCGCTTCTTGATAGCTAAGAGATTTAAGTAGGCGAGCATCTTCGACTAAGCGAGGGTCACAGTTGTACACACCATCTACGTCTGTCCAGATCTCACAGCAATCTGCGCGCAGACACGCCGCAAGAACCGCCGCTGAGTAGTCTGAACCATTACGACCTAGTGTAACTAGTTCACCTTTCTCGTTACCGGCAGTAAAGCCAGGCATGATGTTCACATGACCTTGAGGAAGAGGATTCTGGCGGAAGTTCTGAGTCGAAACTTCAACATCGACCATGGCTTCAAGGTGATCACCTTTTGCGTATAGGTATTCAACTGGGTCGATAAGATGTGCAGGCTGGCCTTTGGCTTCTAACACCGCTTTCATCAATTGAATCGAAACGCGTTCGCCTTTGCTAATAATACGTGCATTAACATTGTTTGGGCACATGCCAAGAAGATTGATGCCATGAACGAATTGGCGTAATTGAGAGAGAGAAGTTTTCACTTGGTTATCGAAAGCTGAACCATCGATATTGGGTAGTACTGCTTGGACTTGAGTGAAGAGCGTTTTAAACGACTCCTCCAACTCTTTGATTTGTAGTTCTGCTTCACCATTGCGCAATGCGCCTTCAATGACCGCAACCAATTTGTTTGTTGTTTTACCAGGAGCGGAAAGAACAACCGCCACTTCTTCTTGTTGAGCGTTATTGGCAATAATGTCTGCCGCTCTCAAAAAGCGATCTGCATCAGCTAGTGATGATCCGCCAAACTTCAATACTCGCATCCCTTCCTCCGGTATATCTTCTTAAATTTGTCTAAATTCTGGATAAAAAAGCATAAAAAAAGGCCTGTATCTTGTTGGATACAGGCCTTTTTTGTGAATTTCTTTCGCTCAGCAGCCTGCCCCAACATGTGTCGTGTCGGTAATAATAATGGTCGTGGTCATTACTACTAGGCTGTTAGATGGCATAAATAAATATTCAACGTTAATTGTGTTTGCTTAACTCTACGTTTACCGAGTTTCTGATACATAGTCAACAAAAAATTGTTTGTTTTTCCATCTTTCAGAGAATTCTGCTAAGCAATGTCATTGATATTTATAGTTAATTACACATTATTGATCATTTAAAAATCTACAGTTAGTTTTTGTAAAGGACTTAACCATCATCACCAGTTCGGTTTTTTATCTAATAACTAGTCTGATCTTTGCCATAAAACGTACGATCAAATAATTCGAGAGGGTTGTGACACATAACAACAACTTAACTGTGACTTATGTTCATAGGATCGAATTATTTAGAAAATAGGTGAGCTAGCTTTCATATTCTATGCTTTAATAGTGAGAAGCTTTGGGCGCATACTAATAAAAAAGTTGACACAAGGAGTGGTGAACATGAAAAGAGGGCTTTTTCTGTTGCTGTTTTTTGTGCCTGGTGTTTGTCTAGCAAACGAGCTTCCGCCGCTTCCAGGTAAAACATCCCCTTCTCCTCATAAACTATTCATTTCCAGCGACAGTTATCAGTCTGACAGTTTTGATGTTTGGAATATCGATACGGGTTACGCTTACGAACTTTTTGATTCGGTAGACGTTTATGTCGGTGCGCGAGTCAATAACTCTCCTACCAAAAATCAAAGTGGTTTTTTGAGTGGGATCAGCTATCACTTTAATGATCGTGTCACGCTGAAAAGTACAGTTCGCTCTTACAAGAACGAAACAGCGGAAGGTATTCGCCAAGACGACAGTAGCCTCGCGGCTGAAGTATCAAGTCGCGTAAAAATTACCGATAAACTGGATCTTCACGCGACTCTTGATTACCAAGATTGGCAACAAGGCTTTGAGGTTGGTTTAGGCTTTCGTTTTTAGAAGTCCAGCTTTTGCTTAGAAATCAACACACCGTTCCAGTCCGCGTAAACGTAGTGCTTAGGTTGAACGATTTGGTTTTGCATCGTTAAGGTTACGTTTACCTCTCCTATCCCGCGTTTCTCTGTTTTAAACGGGTTAGTTCCAAGAGCTTGAACGCCAATGTCCATTTGAGATATTTGTGCTACGTCGCGTATTGCACCATAGACAATGATACCTTCCCACCCATTTTCTATTCCGAGTATCGCTAATTGATCGCCGAGTAATGCTCTCTGACACGAGCCATGTCCGTCAACAATCAATACTTTACCCGTTCCATCTTCGCCCAGTACTTCACGCACTTTCGAGTTATCGTGATAGCAGCGCACCGTAACGATTTCACCGTAAAAAGCGCTACGTTGACCAAAGTTCTGCAATGGTAAAGTAAGCAAGCTCACTTGGTCTTCAAATTGGTCACAAATATCGGGTGTAATGTCTCTCATATTTCCTCCGTGAATTTTCTCACCCAAGCGGTGCTTCAGTGAGCAGTATCCTTTTCTATACCTTCTATACGAGCCGAGGTTTAATGGAGCCTAACGTATGAAAAACTTTCGGCTGCGAGCACGCAATAAGATAAAGTTGGTCATTAATGACGTAATAAATCGCGTTTTGTTGAAAGTCACTCGCCAATTCAACGGCTACCTCTGGCGACAACTCGACGGCAAAGCTTTCCTCATACCATGTAAAAGCGCTATCACCTACCGTGACAGGCGCGTAATTAACGTGCTGTAGCTGTTTTTCTAACGCGTGATTGTTTATGCTGTTCTCTTCTTTGGACCTCAAGTTACTGTATGGGTTCCAAGCGGTTATCACAGCATAGTTTGAAACACGCCACTCGGCTTCGAATCTGAAAAAAGATTCTGAATAAGCATTCCATAACGATGCGTCTATGTTCTTATTACTTTTTTCTATCATAAGTCTTAAACGATTAATAACAGTTACATTTCATCAATTGATATAAATCAACAAACTGAATGGAATTAACATTTGAGCATTGTTAGCATGCTGTTAACAATATAAAATCCGCTCAATATCTTAGGGTGTTTACGTTTCAGGCCCCACTGAAAGCAGGAAATGAAAGGTAAACAAGCCCTTTAGAATAAACGTCGCCATTGGATACTGGTGAGTTGGCAAAATTCCATGGAGGGCGGATAACTGAAAGAAGTGTTTTTTTGATCAACTTGATTTATTATCAAAATCACATTACCTGTATGTTATATTTTTGCCTAGAATTTATTCTATTAGCACAATTTTGTCACAAATTTAGGTACCGCCAATGCAAACCCCGCAGATTCTTATCGTTGAAGATGAGCAAGTAACTCGTAACACTCTTAAGAGTATTTTTGAAGCAGAGGGATACGCTGTTTTTGAAGCCAGTGACGGTGAAGAGATGCACCAAGTGTTGTCTGATAACTCAGTCAACTTGGTTATTATGGACATTAATCTTCCAGGCAAGAATGGCCTTCTACTAGCGCGTGAATTACGCGAGCAAGCGAACATTGCTTTAATGTTCCTGACAGGCCGTGACAATGAAGTAGACAAGATCCTAGGTCTTGAGATTGGTGCAGATGACTACATCACTAAACCATTCAACCCACGTGAACTAACTATTCGTGCACGTAACCTACTTAGTCGCTCAATGAGCTCTAACGCGGTGCAAGAAGAGAAGCGCTCGGTAGAAAAGTATGAATTCAACGGTTGGGTACTAGACATCAACAGCCGCTCTCTAGTAAGCCCTGCTGGTGATAGCTACAAGCTACCTCGCTCTGAGTTCCGCGCATTACTGCACTTCTGTGAGAACCCGGGTAAGATTCAAACTCGTGCAGATCTTCTTAAGAAGATGACTGGTCGTGAACTTAAGCCACACGACCGTACTGTAGACGTAACGATTCGTCGTATCCGTAAGCACTTTGAGTCTGTTTCAGGTACGCCAGAAATCATCGCCACTATCCACGGCGAAGGTTACCGCTTCTGTGGCGATCTAGAAGACTAGATTTAACCGCTAATATGCAAAGGGCTTGCTCATTGAGCAAGCCCTTTTTGTTTTAGGTCTAACGACTAATGCAACATCATTGCGGTTAATAAACCTTGTTAATCTTCACGTACTTTTCGACTAACCAACGCTGTTTACCCGCATCGTCTAGAAGCACTGCGATATCAACCGATTTTTCTGTGTTCACATCAATGTGAGACGAGAACGCCACCTCCCATCGGCTTTCACTGTGCGTTCGAGTATCTAAAGACGCACTGTCCACCAACCACTCTTTTTGCCCCTGTTTAATAATAAGAGCTTCTGCCGTTAGATTTGCAGGAAGTAACTGATCTCCTTCGAGGTAAAGTGCACCTTGAATACTTTGCTCTTCCACGTCCCCAATATTCGGCATGAGGTTCACCCATAAATTACTTTTGAGCTCAACATTAACCTCATTAATCGTAATCTGACTGTTTTGTTGCCAATTCACATTTGGAACGGAACTACAGCCTGCCATCAATGCCATGGCTAATGCCAATGGTGCGATTCTTTTCATGTTATTTCCTTTGTTCCAACCAACTTTTGAGGACTTGAATATCGTTTTGGTATTCATTTTTGATCTCTTCAACCCAGTCTGAAATGTTTTCCCACCATGCTGGCATATCGGGCGATTGCGCTTTTTGCGCCACACTTTGGATACGTTTCAGGCCAATTGAACCTGCAGCACCTTTGATTTTATGCGCTTCAGAAACAATCCCATCTTGATCTTTCGCTGTCATGTTCGAATCTAAGACATCGATATAGTCTGGCATCATATCTTCAAACATTTTTATGCTGTCGTAGACAGGTTTTGCACCAACAATGTCGACGTAAGACTCTAACATATCCATATCGAGCAAATGTGTCTCAATCACAGGAGAAGGCACTGGCTCTTCCACTGTTTCGGGACCGCTCACCACTTCCTTAGGTTGTTCTAACTGGTGAGCGAAGAATTTATCAATCACTGACTGAATAGCATTCACTGCCAGCGGTTTACTGATCGCATCATCCATGCCGTTATCTAAGTATTCACGACGATCTTTCATTACATTAGCAGTTAAGGCGACCAATGGAGGAAGATTGTTATAATGCTTGCGGTAATAATTGGCGACATCAAAGCCCGTCATATCAGGCAGTTGGATATCCAACAACGCTAAGTCGTATTTTTCTGGCACAAAGTTCACTAACGCTTCTTGGCCCGTCATTGCCACGGTGACAGAGTGCCCTAGGCTCTCTAGTAACGATTTAGCCACAGTTACGTTAAGCTCGATGTCTTCGACCATAAATATGTTGAGGCGCACATTGTCGCGTTTCGCATCAATGACTGGCTCAGCTAGTTCAACAATCGGAACGTGGATCGATACAGTAAAAGTGCTACCAAAGCCTTCCTCACTGGTAACCGTAATGTCACCATCCATCATATTGATCAGTTGCTTAGATACCGCCAAACCAATACCTGTACCGACCGCATGCAGGTTGTCCTTGCCTGATTTCACTTGGTAGTACATCGCAAAGATCTTATCTAGCTCTTCGTCTGGGATACCAATACCTGTGTCTTCCACTTCCATAATAATGGTCGCAAAATCGTCTTCGACATCCGCGCTCACTGTCATCACAACGCCACCTTCCTTGGTGAACTTCATTGCGTTGCTGACCAAGTTCCAAATCACCTGACGTAGACGGGTTGCATCCACTTCAATTGCTTTTGGCAAGTCGCTTAAACGTTCTAAGTCAAAGCGTAACCCTTTTTGTTCCGCCATCAGAGCTGAGATACTCTCAATCTCTGCGACGAAGTCTTCGAAGTTAAGTGGCGCAGGTAATAGTTCTAACTTACGGCGATCAAATTTATCCATATCGATAATATCGTTGAAGATGTTACCTAGAGTAATCGCACTCACATTGATGGTCTGCATGTGTTTACGCTGCTCTTCTGTCAACGGACTATCTAGAAGCATACGACTTAAGCCTACAATGCCATTCAGCGGCGTTCGCAGCTCATGACTGATGGTTGAGATGAAGGTAGTTTTGTCGCGGCTTGCTTTCTCTAACGACTCTTCATGGCGCTTACGTTCAGTGATATCACGACCGAACCCAACGAGACCAAGGTGGCGGCCATCTTTGCTGTAAAATGGCACTTTACGCAGCTCAAAGTAATGCTTGCGACCATCTGGGTATTCGAGCCATTGCTCGTAAGTAATTGCTTGATTATCGGCAAAAACCTTTTGGTCAGTATCAACGATATGCTCGGCGATTTCTTTGCTATACACATCCCAAGGGCTTAATCCGACTAACTGGTGCTCTTTCTTGCCCGTTAGCTCTTCCATCGCGCGGTTACAGCCAGAGAAAACACCATCCGCATTGCGGTAGTAAATTAAGTCTGGTGAGGCATCAATAAATGAACGCAGTAATGCGGTACGTTCTGCCAACTCTAATTGAGTACGTTCGCGTTGGAACACCTCATTTTCGAGGTCTTGCATCGCCTCTTCACGTGCTTCTTCCGCTTTAATACGCTCTTCAATTTCTTGGTTAAGCTTTTCAATGTTTTGTTGAAGTTGGTAATTCAGCTCTTGATCTCGCGAACGCATGTCCTTCAGTTTGGACACCAGCTTAGTTAAACGCTGGCGAGACTCTTCTAGTTGATCGACAACCACAGAGAGGAAGTAAACCGCCCAAGGGGTGATCAATAGACCAAAAAACACCGAACGGACAATGTCGATATCATCTACTCGCCCTTTGAGAGCTAAAGTAATCCCTACCTGCACCACAACAGCTAATGCCACCAGCGCAAGGGCTAGCAAAATAGAGAAGCGAACAATCCCCAGTTTGACTAGCAAGTCGACATAATACTGGGCGAGATTTTTCATGGGTTTCATTAACTACTCCATGGTGGTGGCTAGATAGCGCCATTCGATGATGAAAAACAGGTAAATGCACTCGACCTAACGCAATTTAGGTCTGTTTGATTAGTGAAAAACACACGGTGCGATCTGCTCTTGTGATACGAGATAAAAAGATAAACCAACGAGCGCACAGGCTTGTGTAAGTTTAACGTGTTTAATACGGTGATTTAAACAATCAGCTATCAACTTAGAGCAAGCGGTCACAAAGCGTTAGCAAGAACTGGGGTGAATACAAGTGCGATTACGTCCATCAGCTTTAGCTTGATATAACGCACTGTCAGCCATAGCGATGCCCATTTCGGGTTCATCACCATGCTGAGGAATGTAAGAGACCAGACCGATACTGACGGTAAGGCGTTCAGATGCTTCTGAACTGTCGTGTTCCATATCAAGCTGTAGAATTTTCTCATGAATACGCTGTGCTACGTTGCGCGCACCTTCCGTGGTGGTATTCGGCAAGATAAAACCAAACTCCTCGCCACCATAACGCGCAACACAATCCGAAGAACGATTGATGACTTGTGTAAACACGGTAGCAACACTGACTAACGCTTCATCACCTTGTTGGTGACCGTAACAGTCGTTGTAATCTTTGAAAAAGTCGATGTCACATAACATGATGGTGAGCGGCAGCTTTTCTCTAGCATGGTGGTACCACAATACCTGCAGTTGTTCATCGAAACGGCGTCGGTTCGATACTTGAGTTAAGCTATCCATAAAGCTCAATTTTTCTAACTCTAGGTTGGCTTTTTCCAACTTTTGTTCTGCAAGATAACGCTCAGAAATATCACGCGCCATGATCAGCACACCATTCGTTCCTGATGCTTTATCTTTAAAAGGCGATTTCACCACATCAAACCACGTACTTTTACCATCACTGCTCACGACTTTATCTATGTATCGAACTGGCTCTAACTGGCGTAATGCTTCTAAGTCACTGTCTGCTAAGCGCGCGTACATCTCTTTAGGAATCACGTCTTGGAGGCGCTTACCTATCAAATCAGAAATTTTTGAAATTCCTAACGCCTTAACAAAAGGCTGATTACACGCTTGATAGACCATGTTCTCATTGAAAATACCAATAGAGTCCGGACTGGCATCCAGAATCGTTTGTAAGATAGTATCTCTTTGCGCTAGCGCCACCTCTGTATCTTTGCGACGCTCCATTTCATCTCGCAGATTCTGTTGCATCTTGTGCCATTCAGTCACGTCATGACTAATAGACAGCGTACCGATAAGCTCACCACTCGGCGAAACAAGAGAGTTTTGATTGACTTCCAGTAAGCAACTTCGACCTTGTGGATCCGTTGTCCATTTACGTTCGCTTTTTCTGGTCATCTCACCCAAGGTCTTGGATGCGCAAGCTTCTTCCCTTCGCCCTTGCCAGAATTGATCAAATGCTCGATTGGTCGTTAACAGATTGCCTTGGCGGTCTTGGGTACAAATCAGCTCTGAAAGTGAGTCTAATGCCGAACGTGCGATGATTAATTGGGCAAGTTCTTGTTGCTGCTCTTGGTGAGTGGCTTGATATGGCTGAGCATAAAGAATCCAAACTCGATGATTGCGCAATAAACTCTTTCTGCCTGACAGCTCCACTTTAATAGATTCACTATCAGATAGTCGCCAGTCAAAAGCCTGCTGACGAAAATGACGACTAGAGAAGCGATCGAGAAACTGCTCAAGCTCATGAATATCGAATAAAGCAGGATACAAATATCCCGTTCCCAAAGAGCGAATGCCTAATAACTGCATCGCAGCCCGGTTAGATAGCAAGAGCTGAGCATGGCTAGTGTCCACCACTATGACTGGATAGGGAGAATCCGTTACTAGTTGCTTAAGTGACGTCTGAAAGTGCAAATAGATCAGTGCTAACGCGCACACGCCTGCGATTAATAACAAGACGACATAGCCATAACCGCCTTGACCACCCCAAAGCCAATTGAGTAACTGATCCATCGTTTAAACCTTCAAAGAACACTGGTTAAAATATATCAGTTATTTATTGAGCGATCTGCTATTAATTCCGGTTTAGTATAGATAAAGGCATTCCCCGTAAGGCTCCCTTGAGCACCATGAGCACTGAGATCTCGACCAATTTCCGTCATCGCTAGCCAACGGTTTTCACACCACAGAGGCGATAATAACGTGGGCCTCCTGGCTGCTGATGAAACGCGATGATAAATCACATCTGGTGGTGTCATACGAATCATTTCACTGGCGATCGCAACATATTCTTCTAATTCAGGGGCTTCTAGCTTTCCAGCACGCCAAGCTTTCGCCATGGTGCTACCTTCAACAATGTGCAAACCGTGTAGCTTAATGCCATCGGTGCCAACTTCGAGCACTTTACGCATCGTTTCAAAGTTGTCGTCGCGAGTTTCTTTCGGTAAACCAACGATCAGATGGGTACACACTTTAATGCCCAGAGCACGAGCGCGTTTGGTGATTTCTGCGTAGCACTCAAAGTCATGACCACGATTGATACGTTTTAGGGTGTCATTGTTGGCGGTTTGAAGACCTAGTTCTAGCCAAATTTCATAACCTTGCTGTACATAGCCCGACAGTAAATCCAATACCGCATCAGGGACGCAATCAGGACGCGTCCCCACACAAAGACCAACCATGTCTGCAGCCTTTAGTGCTTCCTCATACATGTTTTTGAGAACTTGTACTTCTGCATAGGTACTGGTGTAGGCCTGAAAATAAGCGAGATACTTCTTCGCTCTGTGAATTTCACCTGCGCGATCTTTTAACTGTCCGTGAATGCTTTTTATCTGGACTTCTTCATCTGCAAACGAAGCTACATTGCAAAATGTACATCCTCCCCGACCAATCGTGCCATCGCGGTTAGGGCAACTAAATCCACCGTGCAATGTTAACTTATGAACCTTTTCACCGTATCGACGCTGAAGATCTTGGCCGATTGTATTGACCAACTCATGTAACTGCATAAATTCTCACCATCAATAAATCGTAATCAATCTCACTACGATCTGTGTAAATAAATTACATCCCTGCAAGAAAAAACACACAATATTAATCAATTCAAACACCCATCATGCGGGTCAAAATCAATAAACTTGCATAATTAAAGACAAAAATCGTTCATGTTGCGTAAATGTTAAACTAAAAATGCATAATTAAACGAAAAAATTGGGTCACAACGCCGACTTTTTCATTGCATTCTGAAGTGACAAAATTGTAGGATACTTACACAACCCCGTTATTTTTGTGACTTTTATTACAAAGCACACTGCGGGATTTGTCGGTGTTATCCCACTCCTACCTATATAAATCACTGAATAGTGATAATAAATAAAGGGATACCACCAAGGATTGTTTTTCTCGCAAAACTTTTCCTGCGAGATACGGAAAGGAATCAAGACCGGTCAACCTAGATCGGTGGCGATAATAAATATAAAGGACAAGACGTAATCAATAGTCTAGGTAGTATTTGCTGCCCGGTACTTTTGCGTCGACATTGAACTGGAAGGATGTATCTATGGTAGATAGAGAGCAAAATCCACAGGGTCTGTACACTCCGGAACTGGAGCATGACGCTTGTGGTATCGGTTTTGTTGCTCACCTTAAAAACCGTAAATCTCATGAAGTAGTGACTCAAGCATTGGATATGCTGGCTCGCATGGAACACCGTGGTGGTCAAGGTTGTGACCCATGCAGCGGTGACGGTGCGGGTATCTTGCTACAAAAACCTCATGAATTCCTATTAGAAGAAGCCGTTAAGCTAGGCATTAAACTGCCTTCGTTTGAAAAGTATGGTGTTGGTGTCGTTCTTTTCCCGAAAGACGAATACAAACGCGAGCAATGCCGTGACATTCTAGAACGTAATGCACAACGTCTAGACCTTGAAGTTATCGGCTACCGCGTATTGCCAACCGATAACTCAATGATCGGTGCAGACCCACTAAGCACAGAACCTCAGTTTGAGCATGTGTTTATCTCTGGTGGCCCTGGCATCACACCTGAAGAGCTAGAGCGCAAACTGTACGTACTTCGTAACTACACTGTACGTGTTTGCCTAGAAAGCGTTTCGAACATTGGTGACGACTTCTACATTAACTCAATGTCTTACAAGACATTGGTGTACAAAGGTCAGTTAACGACCGAGCAAGTACCTCAGTACTTCCTTGATCTGCAAAACCCGACCATGGTGACTGCACTAGCACTGGTACACTCTCGCTTCTCTACCAATACCTTCCCGAAATGGCGTCTTGCACAGCCTTTCCGTTACATTGCCCACAACGGTGAAATCAATACAGTTCGCGGTAACTTGAACTGGATGAAAGCCCGTGAAGCAATTCTAGAATCAAACCTGTTTACTCAGGCTGAAATCGACATGCTTCTTCCAATCTGTCAGGAAGGCAGCTCAGATTCATCTAACTTTGACATGGCACTTGAGCTCCTAGTTCTTTCTGGTCGCAGCCTGCCACACGCATTGATGATGATGATCCCAGAAGCATGGCAAGAAAACAAAAACATGGATCCTAAACGTCGCGCGTTCTATCAGTACCACGCGAACATTATGGAACCATGGGATGGTCCAGCTTCAGTATGTTTTACTGATGGTGTTCAAGTTGGTGCGACACTAGACCGTAACGGTCTGCGCCCTTCTCGCTACACAGTGACCAAAGATAACTTCCTAGTGATGGCATCTGAATCTGGTGTTGTGGATATTGAACCAGAGAACGTAGAGTTCCGCGGTCGTCTACAGCCAGGTCGTATCTTCGTTGCAGACCTAGAGCAAGGTCGCATCATCTCTGATGAAGAAGTGAAAGACACCATCGCAACAGCGCAGCCTTACGAGAAGTGGGTAGAAGAAAACCTACTGAGCTTGAAGAAGCTGCCAGACGCGAGCAACCAGTTCAGCCAGCCTAAGCCAGAACACCTTCTACACCGCCAACAAGCGTTTGGCGTAAGCACTGAAGAAGTGAACGAAATCATCGTTCCAATGGCGAATGATGCGAAAGAGCCATTATCAGCAATGGGTGCCGACTGGCCTCTTGCGGTTCTATCTCATCAATCTCAGCATCTTTCAAACTACTTCAAGCAGCTGTTTGCACAGGTAACTAACCCACCGATCGACCCGATCCGTGAGCGTATGGTTATGTCGCTGAACACTTACTTGGGTAAAGACCAAAACCTTCTGACTGAAACACCACTTCACTGTCAGAAAGTCGAATTAGAATCGCCGGTTCTGGCGAACTCAGAGCTTGAAAAACTGCGTGCGATCGATAACGAGCACCTACAAGCGAAAACGTTGGATATCGTATTCCAAGCTAGTGAAGATCAAGGCAAACTTGAGCGTGCATTAAAACGTATCTGCCAATACGCAGAAGACGCGGTTATCGATGGTTATTCAATCATCCTACTCACTGACCGCGCAGTGAATTCAAACCACGCGGCGATCCCAGCAATGCTGGCAGTTGGCGCAGTACACCACCACTTGATCCGTAAAGGTCTACGTGCGAAGTGTGACATCGTGGTTGAAACTGGTGACGCGCGTGAAACGCACCACTTTGCAACGCTACTTGGTTACGGTGCGAATGCGGTTAACCCTTACCTAGTGATTGAAACCATCATTGAACTTCAACGTACGAAGAAGTTGGATCCAGAAGCGAACCCTCGCGATCTGTTCAACAACTACCGTAAAGCGATCAATGGCGGTCTTCTGAAGATCTTCTCGAAGATGGGCATCTCTACGCTACAGTCGTACCATGGTGCGCAAATCTTCGAAGCATTGGGTATCCACAAATCCGTGGTCGACAAATACTTCACAGGGACGGTTTCTCGTATCCAAGGTCTAACCCTTGATGATATCGCCAAAGAAGTACTTATCCGTCACCGCATCGGTTACCCACAACGCGAAATCCCAATTCAAATGCTGGATGTTGGTGGTGTTTACCAATGGAAACAGCGTGGTGAGAAGCACCTATTCAACCCAGAAACCATTTCTCTACTGCAAGAGTCTACGCGCAACAAGAACTACGATCAGTTCAAGCAATACGCGACTGCTGTAGATAAGCAAGGTGACAACGCGGTAACCCTGCGTAGCCAACTTGAGTTCATTAAGAACCCCGCTGGTTCTATCTCTATCGACGACGTCGAGCCAATTGAAAGCATCGTGAAACGCTTCGCGACAGGTGCAATGTCATTCGGTTCTATTTCTTACGAAGCACACTCCACACTGGCTGTTGCGATGAACCGTCTTGGCGCGAAATCGAACTCTGGTGAAGGTGGTGAAGACCCAATGCGTTTCGAGCGCAAAGAGAACGGCGATTGGGAACGCTCTGCAATCAAACAGGTGGCTTCAGGTCGTTTCGGCGTAACCTCTTACTACCTAACTAACGCTGAAGAGCTACAAATCAAGATGGCTCAAGGCGCGAAGCCAGGTGAAGGTGGTCAGCTACCAGGCGATAAAGTAGATGACTGGATCGGTGCTACACGTCACTCAACTCCAGGCGTTGGCCTTATCTCGCCACCGCCACACCACGATATCTACTCAATCGAGGATTTGGCTCAGCTTATCTATGACTTGAAGAACGCGAACCGCGCGGGCCGTGTAAACGTGAAGCTGGTATCGGAAGCTGGCGTAGGTACGATCGCTTCTGGTGTAGCGAAAGCGAAAGCGGACGTTGTACTTATCGCTGGTTTCGACGGTGGTACAGGTGCATCACCAATGTCTTCAATCCGTCATACCGGTCTTCCTTGGGAACTTGGCTTGGCAGAAACGCACCAAACGCTACTAAAGAACGGTCTACGTAACCGTATCGTGGTTCAAGCGGATGGTCAGATGAAGACACCTCGCGACCTTGCAGTGGCAACACTACTTGGTGCAGAAGAATGGGGCGTGGCAACCGCAGCATTGGTGGTTGAAGGTTGTATCATGATGCGTAAGTGTCATAAGAACACCTGTCCTGTTGGTATCGCGACTCAAAACAAAACACTTCGCGAGCGCTTTGATGGTCGCGTAGAAGACGTCGTAACCTTCTTCCAATACATGGCACAAGGTCTACGTGAAATCATGGCTGAACTTGGCTTCCGCACTATCGATGAAATGGTCGGTCAAGGTCAGAAGCTGAAGATTCGCCAAGACATTTCTCACTGGAAATACAAGAACCTAGATCTGTCTCCTGTTCTCCACGTTGAGCGACCACGTGAAGCTGATGGTGTATTCAACCAAGCTCAACAGAACCACAACCTAGAAGAAGTGCTAGACCGTAAGCTGATTCAAGCAGCTATCCCTGCACTAGAGAAAGGCGAAGCGGTGAATGCCGAGTTCCCTATCGTCAACACGGACCGCTCTGCAGGTACCATGTTGTCGAACGAAATCTCGAAAGTGTACAAAGATGCGGGTCTACCTCAGCCAATGAACGTGAAGTTCAAAGGTTCTGCGGGTCAGTCATTCGGTGCATTCCTAGCTAAGGGCGTGAAGTTCGAGGTGGAAGGCGACGCGAACGACTACTGGGGTAAAGGCTTATCTGGCGGTACCTTAATACTTTACCCAGATGCAAAATCAAGTATTGTCGCGGAAGACAACATCGTGGTTGGTAACGTGTGCTTCTACGGTGCAACTTCGGGTGAGTCTTTCATTCGTGGTATGGCTGGTGAACGTTTCTGTGTTCGTAACTCAGGCGCGAAAGTAGTAGTAGAAGGCGTCGGTGACCACGGTTGTGAATACATGACTGGCGGTGCAGCCATCATCCTTGGGTCAACAGGTCGTAACTTTGCCGCAGGTATGAGTGGTGGCGTGGCTTACGTATGGGATAAATCAGGTGACTTTGAGTCAAAACTGAACCCAGAGTTAGTAGACCTAGATCCAATCGAGAAAGAAGACAGAGATCTATTACTCGACATGCTAACTAAGCACGTTCAATTCACAGGAAGTGAAGTCGCGCAGTCTTTCCTAGACAATTTTGAAGCTAGCCTAGCCTCTATGGCTAAGGTAATGCCGCGTGATTACAAAGCGGTTCTTCAAAAACGCAAAGCTGAAGCACTGTCTCAAGGAAACGAAACTCAAGTGGAGGCCGTATAATGGGTAAGCCTACTGGATTTTTAGAGCATGGTCGTGAACTACCACAGAAGATTGACCCAGCTGAACGCATCAAGAACAACAAAGAGTTCGTTCTGAACGAGGAGTTTGGTGACAAGATCAATACTCAGGCTTCTCGTTGTATGGATTGTGGTGTGCCGTTTTGTCATAACGGCTGCCCTATCGGTAACATCATCCCAGAATTTAACGACGCGGTTTATCGTGATAGCTGGGAAGAAGCATGGAACATTCTAAGCTCAACCAATAACTTCCCAGAGTTCACTGGTCGTGTTTGCCCTGCTCCATGTGAAAGTGCTTGTGTACTTGGCATCAACCAAGACCCAATCACTATCTGTAATATCGAGAAAACCATCGTAGAAACGGCGTATCGTGAAGGGTACGCCAAACCAAAAACACCACGCTCTCGAACTGGCAAAACCGTTGCGATCATCGGTTCGGGCCCTGCTGGCCTTGCGGCTGCTGAGCAGTTAAACAGCGCTGGTCATACTGTGACGGTATTCGAGCGAGACGAGAAAGTGGGCGGTCTGCTACGTTTTGGTATCCCAGACTTTAAACTGAGCATGGAAGTCATTGATCGCAAGATCAATCTAATGGCAGAAGCTGGCATTGAGTTTAAAGTAAACCAACACGTCGGTGTTGATGTAAATGCTCAACAATTGCGTCAAGAGTTCGATGTGGTTCTACTAACCGGTGGCTCAACGGTTCCACGTGATTTGCCCGTTCCGGGTCGTGAACTAAAAGGCGTTCACTTCGCGATGGAATTCCTAGGTCAAAACAACCGTCGCGCCAATAACATGGACCTGAAAACGGAAGAAATTCACGCTGCGGGTAAACATGTTGTGGTTATCGGTGGTGGTGATACGGGTTCAGACTGTGTGGGAACATCAAACCGTCACGGCGCAGCAAGTGTAACTCAAGTGGAAATCATGCCGATTCCACCAGAGAAGCGCCCAGCCAATATGCCTTGGCCTCAATACCCAATGATCCTACGTACTTCGACCTCTCATGAAGAAGGTGTCGATCGTCACTGGAACATCCTGACCAAAGAGTTCATCGGAAATGACAAAGGTGAAGTCACAGGCCTTCGTCTTGCTGATATCGTTTGGCAAGATGCAAAACCAGGCGAGCGCCCAAGCTTCAAAGAAGTAGAAGGCAGCGAGCGTGTGATTCCATGTGATATGGCATTTCTAGCGATGGGCTTCCTACACCCTGAACCAACAGGCGTACTTGCTCAACTGGATATCGCACTAGACGATCGCGGTAACGTAGCAACTCAAGATTTTGCTACTAACCAAGAAGGCGTATTTGCTGCTGGTGATATGCGAACAGGCCAATCTTTGGTGGTTCGTTGTATCAATGAAGGCCGCGAATGTGCCCGTGCTATCGATGATTATCTAATGGGTGGCACAAACCTAGAAGCAAAAGCAGATTCACTGATGCTTTCTGCTTAACGAAGCAGTCATGCTTCTCTCTTTCAATTGCCTAATAGCCATCAGCAATATCGATGGCTATCGGTGAAGAAAGAAAACAATTCCTTCCAATCTTTCTATTTTGACCAGCATTTTATGCTGGTCTTTTTTATCTCCCACAGAATCAAATGTTACTTTTTTGTAACAATCAATTTTCTATCTATTTGAAATTATTAAACTATTTTAGCTTATTAAATGGTAAATCGTATATTCACGTGATGATCCACTAATAACTTGACCTTTTTTACAATAAGCTATAGCTTGTGAAGTTGATGAAAATAAAACACTCAAAAAATGTTAAATATTTCACAACTTTTACTGAATAATTATACATAAAGCTATAAAGATGACGCATAGTTAGTCATCGATATCAACGTAAGCAGTGTTGATATATCTGTCGGGATGACGGATAAGCAAAGGGAGAATTGCAATGGCTCTTTATGATCCAAGTCTTGAGAAAGACAACTGTGGATTTGGCTTGATCGCGCATATGGAAGGCGAACAAAGCCACAAGCTGGTACGTACAGCAATTTCTGCACTTGACCGCATGACTCACCGTGGTGGTATCGCCGCCGATGGTAAAACTGGTGATGGTTGTGGTCTTCTATTACAAAAGCCCGATTCCTATTTACGTCTTATTGCCGAAGAAAATGGTTTCAACCTTGGCAAGCAATACGCCGTAGGGATGATTTTCTTCAACCAAGATCCAGTCAAAGCTCAACTCGCTAAAGACATCGTCAACAAAGAACTGGCGCAAGAGACGCTAACTGTGGCTGGTTGGCGTGAAGTACCAACTAATTCAGAAGTACTCGGTCCAATTGCGGCCAACTCGCTTCCAAATATTCAGCAAGTCTTTGTCTCTGCACCGGCAGGTTGGCGCGAACGCGACATTGAACGTCGTCTCTACATCGCACGCCGTCGCATCGAGAAACAAATCACCGAAGATCCGGATTTCTACATCTGTAGCTTGTCGACTCAAGTTTTGGTGTACAAAGGCCTATGCATGCCTGCAGACTTACCGCGCTTTTATCTTGATCTAGCCGATCTACGTATGGAATCTGCTATCTGTCTGTTCCACCAGCGTTTCTCTACCAACACTCAACCGCGTTGGCCATTAGCTCAACCGTTCCGCTACCTTGCTCATAATGGTGAGATCAATACCATTGAAGGTAACCGACAATGGGCACGCGCTCGTGCTTATAAGTTCTCGTCACCACTGCTGCCTGACCTACAAACTGCAGCACCGTTTGTGAACGAGACAGGATCAGACTCGTCTAGCTTAGATAATATGCTAGATCTCTTTTTAGCTGGCGGCATGGATATCTTCCGTGCCATGCGTATGCTTGTGCCGCCAGCATGGCAAAACCACCCTGACATGGATCCGGATTTGCGTGCGTTTTACGATTTCAACTCCAAACACATGGAACCATGGGATGGTCCAGCAGGTATCGTACTGTCCGATGGTCGTTATGCTGCTTGTAACCTAGACCGAAACGGTCTGCGTCCAGCTCGTTATGTAATTACCAAAGACAAGTTGATCACTCTGGCATCTGAGGTAGGGATTTGGAATTACGCCCCAGATGAAGTTGCCAAAAAAGGTCGTGTAGGTCCGGGGGAATTGCTCGTCATCGACACTCGTAAAGGTAAGCTTTGGCAGTCTAGCGAGATCGATAATGACCTGAAATCTCGTCACCCTTATCGCGAATGGATGGAGAACAACGTTCGCAAACTAACACCGTTCTCTCAGCTGCCTGAAGATCAAGTAGGTGAGCGTAGCTTTGATGAAGACTTGCTTAAGACTTATCAAAAGCAGTTTGCCATGAGCAATGAAGAAGTCGATCAAGTATTGCGTGTCCTCGGTGATATGGGGCAAGAAGCCGTCGGTTCGATGGGTGATGACACCCCGATGGCGGTTCTTTCTTCGAAAGAGCGCTTGGTGACTGATTACTTCCGTCAGAAGTTTGCGCAGGTCACCAACCCACCAATCGATCCGCTGCGTGAGAAACACGTCATGTCGCTGGCGACCAGCATCGGCCAGGAGATGAACGTCTTCTGTGAAACCGATGGCCACGCGCATCGTGTAACCTTTGATTCTCCAGTACTGCTCTATTCAGACATGCAGCAACTACTAGAGCTGAGTGACGATCATTACCGTAATACCATTCTCGATATCAACTACGATCCACAACAGAAAGATCTCAAACAAGCCATTGATGATCTGTGTGAGCAAGCAGAACAAGTGGTGCGTGAAGGCACGGTTCTAGTCGTGCTTTCAGATCGCGCTTTATTCAAAGGCAAGCTGCCAATTCCTGCAGCAATGGCGGTCGGTGCGGTTCAAACTCGCTTGATCGATGCCAACTTACGTTGTGATGCCAACATTGTTGTTGAGACCGCAACAGCTCGTGACCCACACCAATTTGCTGTCTTGCTTGGCTTTGGTGCTACTGCGGTTTACCCATACCTTGCTTATGAAGCGTTAGGTAAACTGATTGATGATAAAGCACTAGAGAAAGACTACCGCGATGTGATGCAAAACTACCAATACGGCATCAACAAAGGCCTGTACAAGATCATGTCGAAAATGGGGATCTCAACCATCGCCTCTTACCGCTGCTCACAACTGTTTGAAGCAGTTGGCTTGAGCCAAGATGTGGTCGATCTGTGTTTTAAAGGCGTCACAACTCGAATTGAAGGCGCGAATTTTGACGACTTCCAGCAAGATCTTACAAACTTATCTCGTAAAGCATGGGCGAAACGTAAAGCCATCGAGCATGGTGGTTTATTGAAATATGTCCACGGTGGTGAATATCACGCCTACAATCCAGACGTGGTTGGCACACTGCAAACTGCGGTGAAATCAGGCGAAAGCAACGATTATCAGAGCTTTGCTAAACAGGTGAACCAACGTCCTGTTGCCATGCTGCGTGACTTAATGGCGCTGAAAAAATCAGACTCACCGCTACCTTTAGAGCAAATTGAGCCTAGCACTGAGCTCTTCAAACGCTTTGACTCAGCCGCGATGTCCATTGGCGCACTTAGCCCAGAAGCGCACGAAGCACTTGCAACAGCGATGAACCGTCTTGGTGGTTACTCCAACTCGGGTGAAGGCGGTGAAGATCCACGTCGCTTCGGTACAGAGCGTAACTCGCGTATCAAACAGATTGCTTCGGGTCGATTTGGTGTTACGCCTCACTACCTAACCAATGCAGACGTGCTGCAGATCAAGGTCGCACAGGGTGCGAAGCCGGGCGAAGGTGGTCAGTTACCGGGACACAAAGTTACCGCAGAAATCGCGAAACTGCGTTATTCGGTACAGGGAGTGACTCTGATTTCCCCTCCTCCACACCACGATATTTATTCGATTGAAGACTTAGCCCAGCTGATCTTCGACCTTAAACAAGTCAACCCAAATGCGCTGGTTTCGGTGAAATTAGTATCTGAGCCTGGTGTCGGCACCATCGCAACAGGTGTCGCGAAGGCCTACGCTGATCTCATTACCATCTCGGGTTACGACGGCGGTACCGCAGCAAGCCCATTAACCTCAGTGAAATACGCAGGTAGCCCTTGGGAATTGGGACTGGCAGAAACCCAACAAGCACTGGTTGCCAATGGTCTACGTCATAAGATTCGCCTGCAAGTAGATGGCGGTCTAAAGACTGGCCTAGATGTGGTGAAAGCGGCGATTCTCGGTGCAGAAAGCTTCGGTTTTGGTACTGCGCCAATGGTCGCTATGGGTTGTAAGTTCCTACGAATTTGTCACCTCAACAACTGTGCAACTGGGGTTGCGACTCAAGACGAGACACTGCGTAAAGAATACTTCAAAGGTCTACCAGAAATGGTGATGAATTACTTCATCGGCTTGGCAGACGAAGTGCGCGGATTACTCGCCGAACTTGGCGTTGAAAAGCTGACGGACTTGATTGGTCGTACCGATTTACTTGAGGCAGTAGAGGGATTTACAGCGAAACAGACCAAGCTGGATCTATCCAATATTCTAGAAGCTCCAGTATCACCTGAGGGCCATCCGCTATTTTGGACAGAGCCAAACAAACCGTTTGATAAAGCTGAGCTCAACCAAAAGATCGTTGATGATGCAATGCATGCGGTCGAAAACAGTCAATCGGCAAGTTTCTTCTACAATGTCATCAACACTGATCGATCTGTTGGTGCACGCTTATCTGGCGAAATAGCAAAACGCTATGGCAACCAAGGGTTAGCGGCTTCCCCTATCAAAATCTATCTTGACGGCACCGCAGGTCAGTCCTTTGGTGTTTGGAACGCAGGTGGTGTAGAGCTTTACCTCACGGGCGATGCGAACGACTACGTGGGCAAAGGCATGGCGGGTGGTAAAGTGGTTATCAAACCTCACCTTGGCACTGCATTTAAGTGTAATGAAGCAACCATCATTGGTAACACCTGTCTGTACGGCGCGACCGGCGGTAAACTATTTGCAGCCGGTAAAGCAGGTGAGCGTTTCGGCGTACGAAACTCAGGTACGATAGCCGTCATTGAAGGTGCTGGCGATAACGCTTGTGAGTACATGACTGGCGGTATTGTTGCCATTCTTGGTGCGACAGGTGTGAACTTTGGCGCGGGTATGACTGGAGGCTTTGCCTATGTTCTGGATGAGAACCAAAGCTTTGAAGGTCGAGTTAATACTGAGTCTGTCGAAGCCATCTCATTGTCCGATCTTTACATCCACCAAGAACATTTGCGTGGCCTAATTGCGGAACACCTTGAAGAAACAGGGTCGAGTCATGCTGAAAATATTTTGGCGAACTTTGATGAATGGATTCCAAAGTTTTATTTGGTGAAACCACAAGCGGCAGATCTTCGCACGCTACTTGGTCACCAGAGCCGCAGTGCCGCAGAGCTGCGTGTTCAAGCACAGTAATCATGGAGGATGTTTGAATCATGAGCCAGAACGTTTATCAATTTATCGATGTGCAGCGTGTAGATCCTGCGAAAAAGCCTATAAAAGTTCGTAAGATCGAGTTCGTTGAAATCTATGAACCGTTCACTAAACAACAGGCGACTGCACAAGCGGATCGCTGCTTAGATTGTGGCAACCCATATTGTGAATGGAAATGCCCAGTCCACAACTACATCCCTCAATGGTTAAAACTTGCCAATGAAGGTCGTATTCTTGAAGCGGTTGAACTATCGCATCAAACCAATAGCCTACCGGAAGTATGTGGGCGCGTTTGTCCTCAAGACCGCCTATGTGAAGGTTCATGCACGCTTAATGATGACTTTGGTGCCGTCACCATCGGTAACATAGAAAAGTACATTACCGACAAAGCGTTTGAAATGGGCTGGAAACCAGATATGTCCAAGGTGGAGTGGACCGATAAAAAGGTTGCAATCATTGGAGCTGGCCCAGCTGGCTTGGCTGCAGCGGATATCCTAGTGCGCAATGGCGTTAAGCCAGTCGTGTTTGACCGCTACCCTGAAATTGGAGGCCTTCTGACCTTCGGTATTCCTTCCTTCAAGCTTGAAAAAGGCGTGATGGAAAACCGCCGCCGTGTGTTCACTGAAATGGGCGTCGAGTTCCGCATGAACATGGAAGTAGGCAAAGATGTCCAAATGCAAGAGCTGCTTGATGAATACGATGCTGTTTTCTTGGGCGTTGGCACCTATAAATACATGCGTGCAGGTCTAGATAATGAAGATGCGCCGGGTGTGTATGACGCGCTGCCATTTTTAGTTTCGAACACCTACAAAGTCATGGATCTTGAGAGTAACCAACCCTTTATCGATATGGCAGGAAAGAAAGTCGTCGTACTGGGTGGTGGTGATACAGCAATGGACTGCGTTCGTACCTCAATTCGCCAAGGTGCCTCCAACGTAGTTTGTGCTTATCGTCGTGATGAGGCCAACATGCCAGGCTCTCGTCGCGAGGTAAAAAACGCAAAGGAAGAAGGCGTGAAGTTCATGTTCAACCTTCAGCCTTTGGGAGTGGAAGTGGATGCGTCAGGCAAAGTATCGGGGGTCAAAGTGGTGAAAACCGCACTTGGTGAACCTGATGAAGCAGGTCGCCGACGTCCAGAGCCCGTTGAAGGCAGCGAGCACGTTCTACCAGCAGACGTTGTTATCATGGCGTTTGGTTTCCAGCCGCACAAAATGGACTGGTTAGCACCGTTTGATGTCGATTTGGATCAATGGGGTCGTATCAAAGCCCCTGCTAAGCAAGAGTTCCAATTCCAGACCAGCAACGAAAAGATCTTCGCGGGTGGCGATGCGGTACGAGGTTCTGATCTTGTTGTAACCGCTATTGATGAAGGACGAAAAGCGGCAGAAGGCATTCTCGATTACCTCGAAGTTTAATCTCAGCTAACCTCACAAAAAGGGTCCTGTTATTGGATCCTTTTTCTTTTGTATCCATATAATTAGAAACAAAATTATAAGAGTAAATACAATGAAAAAAGCCGCTCTCCTTTCCATTACTTTGCTCGGCTTAACCGCTTGTAGCCAAGGAGTCACAACCATGACGGATCGTTCTCAATCACCTTGTGGTGACAAACCAAACTGCGTCTCCACCCAAGACACGCGAGAAAAATACAACCTAACGCCATTTATCTTAGTTGATTCAGCGAACATCGACGCTATTGAGCAAGTTGCGCTTGAACTGCCAGGCGCGAAAACCGCGGTGAAAGAAAGCAACTACCTTCGTATCGAGTGCACATCTAAAATCATGCGCTTCGTGGATGACCTCGAACTAAAAATAGCAGGAGACCAACTGATTGTGCGCTCGGAATCTCGTGTGGGCTACTCTGACTTTGGCGTAAACAGAAAGCGCGCCGATCAATTACGAGAAAAGCTCACTCAAGCGAAGCTCATCAAATAGAAAACTGCCAACGGGGAGTGCTATACTCTCGGCCAACTAAAATATTTACTTAAAGAGAGTGTTATGAAAGTTGGTATCATCGGTGCGATGGAACAAGAAGTGACCATCCTGAAGCAAGCAATTACAAACTGCAAAACTGTAAATAAAGCAGGTTGTACGTTTTTCTCTGGTCAAATTAACGATGTTGAAGTCGTCGTACTACAATCGGGCATCGGTAAAGTTGCAGCGGCAGTGGGCACGACAATCCTTCTTGATGAATACCAACCAGACGTTGTGATTAACACAGGCTCTGCTGGCGGTTTCGATTCAAGCTTAAACCTTGGCGATGTAGTTATCTCTACAGAAGTTCGTCATCACGATGCAGACGTAACCGCTTTTGGCTATGAAATTGGCCAAATGGCCGGTCAACCAGCTGCATTCAAAGCGGATGACAAGCTAATGGACTTAGCAGAAAAAGCCCTAGCACAAATGGAAAACACTCATGCGGTTCGCGGCCTAATTTGTACTGGCGATGCGTTTGTTTGTACCGCTGAGCGTCAAGAGTTTATTCGTAAACACTTCCCGTCAGTTATCGCTGTAGAAATGGAAGCATCTGCTATCGCTCAAACTTGTCACCAATTCAACACACCGTTTGTTGTTGTGCGTGCAATCTCTGATGTCGCTGATAAAGAATCACCAATGAGCTTTGATGAGTTCCTGCCTCTAGCAGCAAAAAGCTCTTCCGAAATGGTATTCAAAATGCTGGAACTCATTAAGTAAACGACTCATTCATGGAAGAAGTTTTTCAGTCATTTTATGCCAACGGTGCGCTCCTCATTATGTGGGGTGCACTGATCTTGCACCTTTTAGTGCCAATCCCCCATTCAGCGCACCCTATCACTTTATGGCGAAAGCTAGCAGAACAGCTAGCCAACAAAGTGAACAATAATCACAATTACTCACAGAGTGTAATCTCAGGCAGTCTTGCATTAGGCTTGATGCTGTTTCCTTGCTTGATATTACTGATTGCAGTAAAGCCATTTGTTTGGCAAATCCCTTTATATGAACTGGTTCTATTGATCCTTGCGCTAGACTGGCGCAACAGCGAAACGTTAACGAAACAGCTCGTCACAAGTATCTCTTCGGAAGACAAAGCCCAATGTCGAGCATTACTGCAACCATATCTTAATCGCGACACTGGTAACCTCTCGATCGTTGGCATAGGTAAAGCTGGCTCAGAAACCCTGATTATGGGATACAGCCGCAACGTGATCGGCGTGCTATTTTGGTACGCACTAACAGGTAGTATTGGTGCGTTAATGTATCGACTCACAACAGAATTAGCGCGAGTGTGGTCCCCTAGCCGACGCCAATATTTGCCCTTTGGTAAACCTGTGATTCAACTGGTTGCTACTCTGGATATTATTCCACTTCGTCTCTTTGCCATACTTTTAGCTGCCGGAAAGAATACAAGTAATGTGCTCTCTGGAATACAACAGCAAGCGAAGTCTTGGCCCTTACCAGGACCTAGCTGGGTGTTATGTACTATCGGACACAAACTACAACTGTCTTTATGCGGCCCTGCTATCTATCAAGGTGTGCGTGCAGAGCGCGCAAAAATCGGTGGGCGCATTGCGCCATCGGCTATTCACCTTTCACAAATACATACGCTGCTCGTTTGGCGCGTCCTGGCTTGGATCGCAATCCAAAGTTTGCTTTTAGGAATAATTTATCAAGGATTATGATGAATAAATTATGCTTCGCATTAACGCTGTTTGTTTCGACAGCGACCTTCGCTCAACCCGCTCAACGCATTATAAGTTTAGCTCCACATGCCACCGAAATTGCCTTTGCAGCAGGGCTAGGAGAGCAGCTTGTTGCTGTCAGCGAAATGAGCGATTATCCAGAACAGGCAAAGCAGCTAGAAAGAGTCTCAAATTATCAAGGAATTAAATTAGAGCGCATTATTGCTCTTCAGCCGGACTTAGTGATTGCTTGGCCAGCCGGAAACCCCGCTAAAGAGTTGGAGAAAATTAAACAGTTCGGTATTCCTATCTATTACTCCACTACAGGTTCATTAGAAGATATCGCCAATAATATCGAGCAACTCAGCCAATACAGCGAAACTCCACAAGTAGGAAAAAAGGCCGCTGAAGATTTTAGAACGCAGCTGAGTACACTAAAAGAACAGTACAACACGAACGAGAAAGTTAGTTACTTTTATCAGTTGAGTGAAAAGCCTATCATCACTGTCGCCGGAAAGAACTGGCCAAGTGAAGTCTTTACTTTTTGCGGTGGTGAGAACATTTTCGCCGCATCTAGCGCGCCTTATCCTCAAGTTAGCATCGAGCAAGTCATTACTCGCCAGCCAGAGGTTATTTTTACTTCTCGTCACGCAATGAGTAACGATGGTATGTGGGCTGAGTGGAGTAATGAGCTTCTTGCTCTTAAAAACAAACACATCTGGTCCCTAAACTCTGATTGGATTAACCGTCCGACACCACGCACATTGAACGCGATCAAGGAAGTGTGTGAGCACTTTAAAAGCGTTCGTCAAAAACGCTAACGATTTCGTGGCAAATACCGTACAATTTCCGCCCATTTTTTCTCACACTATTTAAAGGTACTAAGTAACATGGACTCCATGCTGCTTTATATGATCGATTTGTTCGGTACCGCTGTTTTCGCTATCTCTGGCGTATTACTGGCGGGCCGTTTAAAAATGGATCCATTCGGCGTTATCGTGCTCGGCAGTGTGACTGCTATAGGTGGCGGAACAATCCGAGACATGGCGCTTGGTGCCACTCCCGTATTTTGGATAACAGATACGACTTACTTATGGGTGATATTTGTTACGTGTCTACTAACCATGCTTGTTATTCGAAGACCCAAGCGACTCTCATGGTGGGTATTACCCGTTTGTGATGCCATCGGTCTCGCTGTATTTGTAGGAATAGGAGTAGAAAAGGCACTCGCCTACAATGCATCTGGGATGGTCGCGGTGATAATGGGGGTTATTACTGGCTGTGGCGGTGGCATTATACGAGACGTGCTGGCTCGCGAAGTTCCTATGGTATTAAGAAGTGAAGTCTATGCTACGGCATGTATTATTGGCGGCATCTTCCATACGATGGCGGTAAACATGGGTTATGACCACTCAACGGCTTTACTCGCTGGTGTAATCTCAACGCTCATTATACGTCTCGGTGCGATTCGTTGGCATCTATCCCTGCCAACTTTCGCCATTAACCGTTAAACACCAACAACATCACTCATTATGGAGTCGACCAAGTGTCGGCTCCTCTCATTTATGCTCATTTGATTCGCCAATTCTTGGGCAATTCGCTAAATTATCTCAACCATTCCTAACTTTCATTAATCATTATGTTGCTTGAAGGTATTGAAACGTTACTTGTCCTCAGTAAAGAAAAAACCATGAGCCGCACAGGCAGTCAACTCTATATTAGTCAATCTGCCGTGAGTAAACGTATTTCAAATCTAGAGAAGAAGTTAGGAAAAAAATTGATAGAGCCAAATGGTCGGCACATAAAGCTGACCTCCGATGGCCTTGCCCTCATAAACACAATAGAACCCACGTTCAATGAGTTAAGAGGAAAAATCCACGATCAACAACAAATAGAAGATACTTCTTTAATCAAAATGGACTGCTCTGAAACCTTAGTGGCGGGATACCTCAGCATGATCATGGCAGAACACTTTGCCCATGATCAGTACATACGAATATCGACCAATCATACGCCACGCATTATTGAGAATGTGAAATCAGGCAAAGCAACATTGGGATTTTGCGCTGGCTATCTACCACCTCATCATGGATTAATGAGCCTTCACCTCGCCGATGAACCTTTCTCAATTGTCAGTCGACATTCACTTTCACAACTACCTAAAGCTATTTTGACCAATGACCTAACTAACCCTGCCAACACATATCAACAAGCTATTTTATCCAAACACGGAATCGAACCTTTGATGGAAATGGATTCGTATACTGCGGCAGCACAACTGGCTTTGGGAGGTATGGCTCCCGCTTTAATCCCTAAATCTATCCTAACGACACTTAATATCACATCTAAGTTCTGCTATGACTTTGAAGAGCTAGATCAGTTAGTTCGACCAATACATATCTGCTTACGTCACAGCACATATCGTAGCGAACGAGTTAAAGCACTGACAGAATCCATTGCTGATGTTGTTGCCAAAGAAGTTTCGTTGCCATAAGCATCGACATCACTATAACTAGAGGACGAATCCATTTTTGTCCTTTACTTACCACGACCTTCGCTCCTAACTGAGCACCAAGAAAACCGCCAACAGCCATGGTTAAGCCAAGCTTCCACACGGGCAACCCAGCTAAGATAAAAAAGAGTAGTGCCGCAATGTTTGACGTGAAATTGAGGATTTTGGTTCTAGCTGTGGCTTCGACCAAAGAAAAGTGACCTAGTGCAACAAAACAAACAGTAAAAATAGATCCAGTCCCAGGGCCAAAAAAGCCATCATAGAAACCGATCCCGCCACCAATGCATAGCGCAAACATCGCTTCAGATAACTTTGGTTCTCCATCGATTTTTCGCGTACTTGGCGCGAGTAAAAAATAGAGGGAAATGGCTATCAAAAGAACAGGGATCAAACTGGTGAGTACGCTAGCATCAATAAACTGCACAGCCTCGGCACCGATTGCAGCGCCTATAAAAGTGCAGAGTATCGCAAAACGCATTTCCTTTAAGCTAACAATACCGTTACGCACGAAATACCAGCTAGCAGAGAAACTGCCAAACGAACTTTGTAACTTATTGGTTGCTAGAGCTTGAGTCGGACTCAACCCCGCAGCCAAAAGCGCAGGGAGCGTAATGAGCCCTCCCCCACCAGCCATCGCATCAATAAAGCCTGCGGCAGTCGCAACCAAAAATAAGGCCAACAAAATCTCAACCGTGATTTCCACTACACTTCCTTTTTGAAGAGGTATCAAAGAGGAAGAAACGGTAGCACTTATTCACAAAACTACCAATGGAAAGTCAAGACACCAATCTATTCCTAATTTTCATAGAATTAATGCTTAAACTTGACTCCAAACTTTTATATAAAATTTAGTTGTCAGAAAGAATTGAATCACTGTCACAAATCTATTCCTGATAATGAGATCAAACGCTTACCTTTAAATATAAAACTAGACGAGTATGAAAGATCTGTTCAGCATGTAGAGTTTACATTGTCAGCGCTCAAGGCCCGATATCTGAGGAAAATACATGACTAGCAACTACCCTTTATCACGACATCAATCCTCAAAAAATAGTGGTAGTATAAGCACCTACCCTCTTTATAAATCAAATCATCAACATCGAAATCAAGAAACCATTATCTTATCTATCGAGAGCTTCGATATCGTTGTCAAGAACAATGTAAAAGATAAAGCGAAATTAGAACGTTGGGAAAAGATAAAGGGAATGTTTGAAAATACAGCAAACTATTATGCTACAGGACAGGACTTAGTTTTTATAACCAACTTATCAAACTATTTGTACGGAAATAATAGCTCTGTTATCGTTAAAAATTATTCTGGAGCTCCACATATCATACTCACAGGCTCCCCTGCTATGCACTCAAAGCTTTCTGGATTAGGAAAATTTCTTCCCACTCCAACTGTGGCAAAGTTCGCTGTTGGACCAGAAGGGGCATTACAATCCATTAGAAGTGGGGGCATAATAACAATTATCTTAATATCCACATACAGAGTGATTGACTTTTTCCTCAATGACCGTCAAACCTTAGCCAAACTATTTGGTACTTTAGCTAGTGATATAATCACTATCGGGTTATCGTCAGCTGCAGCAGCTATATTTGTAAACTTTGCCGCAGCAGTGGGTGGCAGTGTTGTAACTTTAAGTGCTGGCCCATTATTAGGGGCTATTCTGATAAGCTCGGCTGTAGGTCTTTTATTGAATAGAGAAAATGATAAACGAGGTTTAACACAGAAGTTAATAGCCTCTATAGATATTTACTTAAAGCAAAGAGATATAGAAGCAAAGAGAAGAGCAAAAGAAGAATATAATGAGATTCAACGTAAAACTCAAAGTATGATTTTCTCGCAAGAAATACAGCGAGGTTTGTTACGATGAAAAAAGGGAGTTACGACCGAACGCAAGTGTTTTTTTATTTAATAATTTTATTAGCATCAGCAATATCACTGTTAATATATGGTTTTGATGGATTGTCAGACTTTTATCTTAACATCTATAATAATGAAAGTTATTCATCTTTTGATCAGGCTGATATTTTGATTATAGGCTCTAGTTTGATCTTATTTGAATGCTCTAGAATGTCCGTAAAAACATTAAAATCAAATAATTTCCTAACTAAAAGTGAGTTTAAAAGCTCTAGTAAGATATTCCTAACTATATCGGTAACTAGTTTTTTTCTTCTTTATCCCTCGCTACTAGCAGCAGATGTTTTTGCAAAAAGTAACGGATACTCTCTTGATACTGAAGAATCAACTTATAACTTAGTCTTAGAAAAAAGAACCTATCGAAGCACTCCATAGTTAGTATGTTTTTAAGCTCGACACTGCTTATTTTAACTTTTTCTAATTACCTATCTGCTTAAAGAGTTATGGTCGGCTTAATACCTCAGTCCTACAGCATTAATTTTGTTGTAGCAAGTGGTAGTACTATTTCTTCCTCTTTGGGCACATTGCTTGCCATCATTAGCTTGATGATCTTCAAAAGCGAAGCATACCAATCGTTCCTAGCACACTTTAATGCTCTTCATTTTAGAAAAACCTCGATATAAAAAAGCCCGCTCAAATGAGCGGGCAATGAGGTTGTCATGTAAGCCCTGATTAATGAGCTTACTGATTTTTATCTGTTACGCGTCTAGACTCGCTTTCACTTTAGCGTGTAACTCTTGAACCGAAGTTACTGACGCTTTTGCGTCTGCAGTATGAGACATACATGTAGCGAACGCTGCATTCAGTGTCGTTGTGTAGTTCACTTTTTCTGCCAGTGCACCACGGCGTAGAACTTTCGAATCTTCAATCGCTTGACGACCAGCAGCCGTGTTTACGATGTAGGTGTATTCGTTGTTCTTGATGCGGTCAAGAATGTGTGGACGACCTTCGTGTACTTTGTTTACCAAACGTGGGTTAATACCCGCTTCGCCCAGAATTACAGCAGTACCGTGTGTCGCATCCAACTGGTAACCCAGTTTCACTAACTTAGAAGCTAGGTCAACAACACGCTCTTTATCACCTTCACGTACAGACAGTAGCGCACGACCACCTTCAGGATAAACCGCACCACAACCTAGCTCTGCTTTCGCGTAAGCTTCTGCGAACGTTGCACCCACACCCATTACTTCACCTGTTGAACGCATTTCAGGGCCCAATAGAGGGTCAACACCAGGGAATTTGTTGAACGGCAGAACCACTTCTTTCACTGAGTAGTAAGGAGGGATAATCTCTTTAGTAAAGCCTTGTGACTCTAGAGATTGACCCGCCATTACACGTGCAGCGATTTTCGCTAGAGGAGCGCCTGTCGCTTTCGATACGAATGGTACCGTACGAGCAGCACGAGGGTTCACTTCAATTAGATAAACGTCGTTATCTTTCACAGCAAACTGCGTGTTCATCAAACCGCGCACACCGAGTTCGAATGCTAACTTCTCAACTTGCTCACGCATCTTGTCTTGAATTTCCTGACTTAGCGTGTATGCAGGCAGTGAACATGCAGAGTCACCAGAGTGAACACCCGCTTGTTCGATGTGCTCCATGATACCGCCGATAACGACGCGTTCACCGTCACAGATAGCATCAATATCAACTTCGGTTGCATCATCCAAGAAACGGTCTAGCAGAACTGGAGACTCGTTCGATACGCTTACTGCTTCGTTGAAGTAGCGACGCAGGTCTTGCTCGTCGTATACGATTTCCATCGCACGACCACCGAGTACATAAGATGGACGAACAACTAATGGGAAGCCAATTTCTTTCGATTTCTCAACCGCTTGCTCCATCGTTGTTACTGTCGCGTTTTCTGGCTGAAGTAGACCTAAACGGTCAACAGCGGCTTGGAAGCGTTCACGGTCTTCCGCACGGTCGATAGCATCTGGGCTAGTACCAATGATTGGCACACCAGCCGCTTCTAGAGCACGAGCCAGTTTAAGTGGCGTTTGACCACCGTACTGAACAATCACACCTTTTGGTTTTTCAACGCGAGCGATAGACAGTACATCTTCCAGAGTTACTGGCTCGAAGTACAGACGATCAGACGTATCGTAGTCAGTAGATACCGTTTCTGGGTTACAGTTAACCATAATGGTTTCGTAACCGTCTTCACGCAGCGCAAGTGATGCATGAACACAACAGTAATCGAATTCGATACCTTGGCCGATACGGTTTGGACCGCCACCAAGAACCATGATCTTATCTTTGTCTGTTGGGTTTGCTTCACATTCTTCATCGTAAGATGAGTACATGTAAGCCGTGTCAGAAGAAAACTCTGCTGCACATGTATCCACACGTTTGTAAACCGGATGAATATCAAACTGCTCACGAGCACGGCGAATTTCACTTTCAGCGACACCAAGCAATTTAGACAAGCGAGCATCAGAGAAGCCTTTGCGTTTCATCTGACGAAGCACTTCTTTGGTCAAACCTGCGTAGCCGCCAGCCTTGACTTTCTCTTCGAGTTTTACAATTTCTTCGATTTGAACTAGGAACCAGCGGTCGATTTGAGTCAAGTTGAACACACCGTCGACTGACATACCCGCTCGGAATGCATCGGCGATGTACCAGATACGCTCTGCACCTGCTTCTTTAAGTTCGTGACGAATCTTAGTCAGTGCATCTGGCGCTTCCAGATCGACCATCTCATCAAAACCAGTTGCGCCAACTTCTAGGCCACGCAGTGCTTTGTGAAGAGATTCTTGTTGGTTACGACCAATCGCCATTACCTCACCAACCGATTTCATCTGAGTTGTCAGACGATCGTTTGCACCAGCAAATTTCTCGAAGTTAAAGCGAGGGATCTTAGTTACGACGTAGTCGATAGTTGGTTCAAATGACGCAGGTGTTGCACCACCTGTGATGTCGTTTTGTAGTTCGTCTAGCGTAAAGCCAACAGCCAGTTTCGCGGCAATTTTCGCGATTGGGAAGCCTGTTGCTTTTGATGCTAGCGCAGAAGAGCGAGATACACGCGGGTTCATCTCGATGATGACCATACGACCATCTTTCGGGTTGATACCAAACTGTACGTTTGAACCACCTGTTTCAACACCAATCTCACGTAGAACGGCTAGCGATGCATTACGCATAAGCTGGTATTCTTTGTCAGTCAGTGTTTGTGCTGGAGCAACCGTGATTGAGTCACCCGTGTGGATGCCCATTGGGTCAAAGTTCTCGATTGAACATACGATGATACAGTTGTCCGCTTTGTCACGAACGACTTCCATTTCGTACTCTTTCCAACCGATGAGTGACTCATCGATAAGAAGTTCGTTGGTCGGAGATAAGTCCAGACCGCGACGACAGATTTCTTCGAACTCTTCTTTGTTGTACGCGATACCACCACCAGTGCCACCCATGGTGAACGATGGACGAATGATACAAGGGAAGCCAACCATATCTAAAACTTTGTAAGCTTCTTCCATGCTCTTCGCTGTATCTGCGCGAGGACACTCAAGGCCGATAGACTTCATCGCTTTATCAAAACGAGAACGGTCTTCCGCTTTGTCGATTGCATCAGCCGTTGCACCAATCATCTCTACGCCAAACTCTGCGAGAACGCCGTGCTTCTCTAAATCTAACGCACAGTTAAGTGCTGTCTGACCACCCATAGTTGGCAGAACTGCATCAGGACGTTCTTTCTCGATGATCTTGCGTACAACTTCCCACTGAATCGGCTCGATGTAAGTCGCATCTGCCATCTCTGGGTCAGTCATAATCGTTGCTGGGTTAGAGTTAACCAGGATAACTCGGTAGCCTTCTTCGCGAAGAGCTTTACACGCTTGTGCGCCAGAGTAGTCAAACTCACATGCCTGACCGATAACAATCGGACCAGCACCAAGAATTAGAATACTTTGAATGTCAGTACGTTTTGGCATTATCTACTACTCCGAATTAAGCGCTGTGTTTTTTGATTAGTTCGATAAAGTGGTCAAATAGCGGTGCCGCGTCATGTGGACCAGGGCTCGCTTCTGGGTGACCTTGGAAGCTAAATGCTGGCTTGTCTGTGCGGTGGATACCTTGCAAAGAGCCATCAAATAGCGATACGTGAGTAGCACGTAAGTTTTCCGGTAATGTTGCTTCATCTGCCGCAAAGCCGTGGTTTTGCGAAGTGATCATCACAACGTTACGCTCTAAATCTTTTACTGGGTGGTTTGCACCGTGGTGACCAAACTTCATTTTCACCGTTTGCGCACCTGATGCTAGCGCCAGAATTTGGTGACCTAGACAAATACCAAAAATTGGCAGGCCTTTTTCTAGGAACACTTTGGTTGCTTCAATCGCGTAAGTACATGGTTCTGGGTCACCAGGGCCGTTTGATAAGAATACGCCATCTGGATTTAGTGCCAGAACTTCTTCCGCTGACGTTTCTGCAGGTACAACCGTTAAGCGGCAGCCACGGTCAACCAACATTCGTAAGATGTTGCGTTTTGCGCCGAAGTCGTAAGCGACAACGTGGTATGGCAGCTCGCTGTCATCTTTCGCCTCTGGAAGTCCACCTTCAAGCGTCCACGAACCTTGCTTCCATTGATACGCTTCTTTTGTTGTAACTTCTTTCGCAAGGTCCATTCCTTTTAAGCCTGGGAATTCTTTTGCTTTCGCTAGTGCCAAAGCTTCGTCTAGGTTGTTGCCCGCAACAATACAGCCGTTTTGAGCACCTTTTTCACGCAGGATACGAGTGAGCTTACGAGTATCGATATCAGCGATGCCAACGATATTTTGAGACTTAAGATAATCAGAGAGGGATTGTTCGTTACGGAAGTTAGAAGCGATTAGAGGAAGATCGCGAATCACAAGGCCTTGTGCATGAATGGAAGAGGATTCTTCATCTTCGGAAGTGGTTCCGGTATTGCCAATGTGAGGATAAGTGAGAGTGACGATTTGCTGAGAATAGGAAGGATCAGTGAGGATTTCTTGATACCCCGTCATCGAGGTATTAAAAACGACTTCACCAACGGAAAGACCATCTGCCCCTATGGACACTCCGCGGAACACTGTCCCATCTTCTAGGACCAACAGTGCTAATTTACCCAAGACAACCTCCAGAATAAAAATGCAAAAAAAATAAATCAAACTGCAAACATGCCTTCCTTTACCTATAAAATCTACATAAATAGGTATTTCAGACAAATTGGCGGTATTCTAAAGTTGGACTCGAAACCTGTCAACCTACAATCAAAAATAAATGATTAATTTCTAGCGAGTAAGGTCATTTTGAATCAGTAAGGCCCAAAAAGATAACTTTTACATGCTATTACATAGAGAGGCATAGAGGTTTAATGAATTTTACAAATTTGAACTTTTTAGAGATCACAAAAAAGTATGAGTTTTTCACGCAAACGTTCACTCGACAAAAAAGACATTAGTTTTTAGACATCAAAACCAAAAATATACACAAAACAACCAAAACAACAACAAAAGTAAGCACCAAAATACTTTCTGTTAGAATCATTTCATTTACAAATAATTCTATAGATATAAAAAAGCCGGCTACCGCCGGCGAATAATTATGTATTTAGAGTTCATTCAATCCCAAAACATCTGTCATGGTATAAAAGCCCGCTGGTTTGGCACTCAACCAAACAGCGGCCTTGACGGCGCCATTAGCAAACGTCATACGATCGGTCGCTTTGTGCGTTATCTCCACTCGTTCCCCGATATCAGCAAACATGGCTGTGTGCTCACCGACAATATCGCCAGCGCGAATTGTAGCAAAGCCGATCTCATCTTTAGTACGTTCACCTGTGATACCTTCTCGCGCATAGACAGCTACATCATTCAGCTTGTTGCCCATCGCACCAGCAATGGCTTCGCCCATCCCGATAGCGGTACCAGAAGGAGCATCAACTTTATGACGATGATGTGCTTCGACAATCTCAACATCACAGTAGCCGCCCATCACTTTGGCTGCTTTCTCAAGAAGCTTAAATACTAGGTTCACACCAACAGAGTAGTTCGGAGCCATGACAACAGGCACTTGCTTAGCGGCTTCGTCAATCAGTTCACGCTCTGCATCACTGAAACCAGTCGTCCCAATCACAATACTCTTTCCATGCTTCTTACACAGTTCAAGATTCGCCAACGTACTTACTGGGGCAGTAAAATCGATGATTACATCAAAATTATCGACGTCTTTAGCAAGATCATCCGTTAAGAACACATCGAATTTGCCTTCACCACAAAGTTCACCGATATCGACACCGACAAGTGAGGACTCAGGTCGTTCTGATCCCGCGCTCACTGTCGCCTCTGGATTAAGGTGTGAAGCTTTAACCAAATTACGGCCCATTCGGCCTGCTGCTCCTGCGATTGCAATACGAACCATTGCGCTTTCTCTCCTTCTCTGGATAACGAGGTTTGCTCTCGTTCTCTCGTTTCGCTTAATCTGTTTAAACTAACAACATACCGTGGTTACCACAAGCAAGTTCATCAGGCTTAAGCGAACTCTTTTACGACACGCTCCAAGATAGGCACGTTCGCTTCAGGAAAGGCATAGTTACCCAATTCTCTTATCTCGACCCAGCGACCTTCTTGACCTTCTCGGCCGTAAGGCTCATTACTGAACTTAGATACCGTAATAAAATCAAACTTAAGTGATTTGTCTGGATAGTCATATTCCAAATGCTCGAAAAGGGCTTGCTCAGTAACTTCAATTCCTACTTCTTCTTCAAGTTCTCTTGCTAGAGCATGTTCAATACTTTCTCCTGACTCGACTTTCCCACCGGGAAACTCCCAAAACCCGCCTTTATGCTTGTCGTCTGGACGCTTTGTAATAAAAATTTTTGATTTGTCTTGGTTAAAAATAATAGCCGCGACTATGTGAATTCTTTTCATAGGGGTTCCTAACTCTCAAGCCGTTACACTTCAACGGTCTTTGAATCTCTAAAACTATCCGATGCTATCAAAACTTATGAAATTCGACAGCCACAGAATTTGCTTAAAAAAAGAGCCGCCTAGGCGACTCTTTAAAAAATTATCTGACTAATACGTTAGTCGATTTTGCCGTGGCACTGTTTATACTTCTTACCACTACCACAAGGGCAAGGCTCATTGCGACCTACTTTACGTTCATCACGTACCATTGGCTGACTTGAACCTTCTTCAGATTCTTCACCTTCAGAAAGAGGGTTTTGTGCTGCTGCGTGTTGCGCTTGAGCACGACGAGCCGCCTCTTCAGCTTGCGCACGACGTTGCTCTTCCATACGTTCAACTTCTTCTTGTTGCTGAACTCGAACGCGAGATAGAACAGTAATCACATCAGTTTTCAGCGCTTCTAGTAGACCTTCAAACAGTTCAAACGATTCACGCTTGTATTCCTGTTTCGGGTTCTTCTGCGCATAGCCGCGTAAGTGAATACCCTGACGCAAGTGATCCATTGCTGCCAAGTGCTCTTTCCAAAGCGTATCCAGAGTTTGAAGCATAACCGATTTCTCGAAGTTACGAAGCACTTGCGCACCCACCACTTCCTCTTTCTCTTTGTACACTTCAACGGCTAGATTGATGATCTTCTCGCGTAGCGCCTCTTCGTAAAGCTTATCGTCTTCTTCAAGCCATTGCTTCACTGGTGCATCAAGATCGAAGTCTGCTTTCAAGCGCTCTTGCAGACCTTCAACGTCCCACATATCTTCTAGTGATTGTGGCGGGATGTACTCATCAATAACCGCTGTTAGCACATCTTCACGGTTTTGCTCGATCATACCGCTGATGTCTTCAACGTTCATCAATTCGTCGCGCAGCTCGTAGACAACCTTACGCTGATCGTTCGCCACATCATCGTATTCTAGTAGCTGCTTACGGATATCAAAGTTACGACCTTCCACTTTGCGCTGTGCTTTTTCAATTGAGCGAGAAAGCATTTTCGATTCAATAGCTTCACCTTCTTCCATACCACTTTGAATAAGGCTCGCCATACGATCAGAAGTGAAAATACGTAACAAAGAGTCTTCCATAGATAGGTAGAAGCGCGATGAACCCGCATCACCTTGACGACCAGAACGACCACGTAGCTGGTTATCAATACGGCGAGATTCGTGGCGCTCAGTACCAATGATGTGTAGACCACCAGCATCTAGTACTTGATCATGTACCACTTTCCACTCTGCTTTAATCGCATCGATTTGTTCTTGAGTTGGGTTCGCCAAAGCTTCCACTTTTGATTGCCAACTACCGCCAAGCACAATATCCGTACCACGACCGGCCATGTTGGTCGCGATAGTTACCGCACCAGGCATACCCGCTTCAGCGACAATTTCCGCTTCCTTCTCATGGAATTTCGCATTCAATACGTTGTGTTTGATCTTCGCTTTCTTCAATGCGTTAGAAAGAAGTTCTGATTTTTCAATCGATACGGTACCAACCAATGTTGGCTGACCTTTCGCAACGCGCTCTTTGATATCTTCAATGATTGCCGCAAACTTCTCAGCTTCGGTACGGTACACCACATCCGGCATATCGTTACGAATCATTGGTTTGTTGGTTGGAATAACAACAGTTTCCAAGCCATAAATAGATTGGAACTCAAACGCTTCAGTATCCGCAGTACCTGTCATACCAGACAGTTTTTCGTATAAGCGGAAGTAGTTCTGGAAGGTAATCGAAGCCAAAGTTTGGTTTTCGTTTTGAATCTTAACGCCTTCTTTCGCTTCTACTGCTTGATGAAGACCTTCAGACCAACGACGACCTGGCATTGTACGACCAGTATGTTCATCAACAATTACTACTTCACCTTCGTCAGTAACGATGTAATCAACGTTGCGCTCAAACAACACATGAGCACGCAAAGCGGCATTCACGTGATGTAACATGCTGATGTTAGTCGGAGAGTAAAGTGTGTCACCCTCTTCCATAAGACCATTTTTCACCAACAGTTCTTCAACGTACTCTTGGCCCGTTTCTGTGAGATATACTTGCTTTGATTTCTCATCAACAGTGTAGTGACCATCACCACGATATTCTTCAGAGTCTTCTTTGTCTTGCTTTTTAAGATGCGGGATCAAAAGGTTGATTCGGGTGTATAGCTCAGAGCTATCTTCAGCAGGACCAGAAATGATTAAAGGGGTACGAGCTTCATCAATTAGGATTGAGTCCACCTCATCGACAACTGCAAAGAAGCGTTCACGTTGTACGCGATCTTCGCTACGGAAAGCCATATTGTCACGAAGGTAGTCAAAACCAAATTCATTGTTCGTTCCGTACAAGATGTCAGCTTGGTACGCTTCTTTTTTCTCTTGAGGAGGCATGTTTGGCACGTTTACGCCAACAGTCATACCTAAAAATTCAAATAGAGGGCGGTTTGTCTCTGCATCACGTTTAGCTAGATAATCGTTCACTGTTACAATGTGAACGCCTTTACCAGCCAGGGCATTTAGGTAAGCAGGAAGCGTTGCCGTCAGCGTTTTACCTTCACCCGTACGCATTTCAGCGATTTGACCCGCATTTAGAACCATACCGCCGATAAGCTGGACGTCGAAGTGGCGCATACCGTAGACACGCTTAGATGCTTCACGAACCGTAGCAAAAGCTTCTGGAAGTAGTTTATCAAGAGTTTCACCTTTCTCTAGGCGCTCACGGAATTCAACCGTCTTTGCTTTTAACTCTTCATCACTTAGAGCCTCGAATGTTGGCTCATAGTTATTAATTTCTTTTACAATTTTTCTAAGGCGGCGCAGTGTTCGGTCGTTGCGACTGCCAATCACTTTTGTCAGTAGCTTAGTTATCATTTTTCGTGAATCTCTCTTTATTCAGACCGTTCCCGATCTACTCATAATGCCTTCAGTCTCTGCCAGTTTGGAACTAAGAATACTGAGATAAATCATTTATCAAAGATATTGAGTTCAAACATCCATATTTCAAGGCTAAGTTTTGAAACAATGTGGCTTAGTGTAAGGATTTTTAATCGATACAACCATAAATAGACGTATTTGTTTGAAGCACTCTGAAGTTTTTACTTAAAGTGGTGACTGATTAGCCGATATTGCATACCGCAATATGTGTAATCCATCCAGAGCAAACTTTGCTTTTTACCTTGCTACATTGTAAAACTGAAGCTAAAGACGTTAATGTAAACTATACCTTGATAGAAAGCTGCTCTAGAATAGCTATATCTCAACAAAATTAGATTTTACCTATGCGTGATCACCGTCCAACCTCGACTGAAGATGTTATTGCTGAGTCACAGTTCAAGCAGATTCAAGAACATGCTGGAGAAATCTTACAGCTTAACCAAGCTTTGCAAGAGGTCTTACCCATGGGGACGGCCGATCATTGCCGAGTAGCGAATGTTCGTAACGGCCATCTATTGATCGATGTCTCTAGTGCCGCAATCAAAATGAAGATCGATTACGATCGCCTCATGATCCTAAATAAACTTCGTACTCAAGGCTTTGCCAAGCTGATGAGCGTTGAAGTGAGGATCAATCCTTCACTATATAGAAACCGCTTTCAACAAGACGACAGACCTAAGCGTCCACCACTAACCGAATCTGCAGCAAAGTCATTAATGACGATTGCCGACATGGCGCCACCTAAAATTCAAGAGCGTTTAAAACGATTAGCCGATATGGCAGAAAAGGAAGATCGTAAGTGAACGTTATTTCAATATGCTGAAAGCTTGAATGTTATTGATAAGTCGAAGATTAAAGCCAAATAGCAAAAAACCAGGCATAAGCCTGGTTTTTTATTAATTCTAATGCCAAGTATTTACGCAAGCACCATATTTGGTTCTGCGAATGCTACTGGTGAGCCGACTTCTTCTTCGAATGTAGTCCACTCCCACGCTTCCTGATCTGCAAGAACAGCACGTAACAGTTGGTTATTTAAACCGTGGCCAGATTTAAAGGCACGGAATTCACCAATGATTGGGTGGCCACACATGTAAAGGTCACCAATCGCATCCAACACTTTGTGAGTCACAAACTCATTTTCAAAGCGTAGACCTTCTTCATTAAGAATACGGTAATCATCCAAAACGATAGCATTGTCAAAACTACCACCCAAAACTAGGTTTTGAGATTGTAGATATTCGATATCACGCATAAAGCCAAACGTACGTGCTCGAGAAATCTCACGAACAAAGCCTTTTGACGAGAAATCAAACAGCAAACGTTGCTCGTCTGATTCAATCGCTGGGTGATTAAACTCAATTTCGAAGTCCATACGGAAGCCGTTAAATGGTACAAATTCTGCCCATTTATCACCATCTTCAAAACGAACTGGCTTTTTGATACGGATGAAGCGTTTTGGCGCATTTTGCGTTTCGATACCTGCTTGTTGTAGCAAGTATACAAATGGGCTTGCACTACCATCCATGATCGGAATTTCAGGTGCGTCTACTTCGACAACAATGTTATCGATGCCCATACCAGCAAGTGCCGCATTCAAGTGCTCAACAGTTGAAATACGCACACCTTCATCGTTTACCAATGCAGTACAAAGCATGGTGTCACGAACCGAAGCTGGATCAGCTGGAAAATCTACAGGTGGATTTACATCTGTACGACGGTAAATGATACCTGTATTTGCAGCAGCCGGGCGCAGAGTAAGTGTGACTTTACGACCAGAGTGGAGACCCACACCAGTTGTTTTCACTATTTCTTTCAGAGTACGTTGTCTGATCATCTGCTTGCCTCTCAAAAATTTGCTACAAAACACGGCCGTCTGTAACGTCGACCGTGAATGCTACCATAATTTTGAGCCATGTCAAATTTATGGGTTAAAGATTAATCAGCCTGACGACGCAAAAATGCCGGTATATCTAAATAACCACTTTCCTTTTCTTGCTTTGGAGCCGCAGAACTTTGGCTCGACGAAGCTGGAGAAGAAGGAGCAGTGTTTGTCGGCTGAGGAGTTACCTGTGGCTTCTCTTGCACTTGATTATTTTGCAAGGTCTGTGCCGGTTTTTCTTCAGCTTGCGTTGCCGCTGCTTGTTGCTGTGGTTGAGCTTGCGGCGTCGGTGCCACTTTAGCTTTACCACCCGCAACTAGCGTGATATCTGGCTTTTTCTCATTACCAATACCTGTCGCTACAACTGTTACGCGGATTTCGTCAGTCATATCAGGGTCTAGAGAAGTACCGATAACAACAGTCGCATTGTCAGAAGCGAATGCCTTCACTGTATTACCAACCGTCTCAAACTCGTCAAGACGCATATCCAGACCAGCAGTAATATTGACAAGAACACCACGAGCGCCCGCTAGATCGATGTCTTCGAGAAGTGGGCTAGAAATTGCCATTTCAGCCGCTTCTTCAGCACGGTCTTCACCTTTGGCGATGCCGCTACCCATCATTGCGTGACCCATTTCAGACATTACAGTTCTTACGTCCGCAAAGTCGACGTTGATCATGCCAGGGCGAGTAATTAGCTCAGCAATACCTTGAACGGCATTCTTAAGAACATCGTTAGCGCTTGCAAAAGCTTCTAGTAGTGTTACACCACGACCAAGTACTTTAAGTAGCTTTTCGTTTGGAATCGTGATCAAAGAGTCAACATGCTTAGACAGCTCATCGATACCTTGCTCAGCAAATGCCAAACGCTTTTTACCTTCAAAACTAAACGGTTTAGTTACTACCGCTACTGTTAGAATGCCAAGCTCTTTAGCCACTTCAGCAATAACAGGCGCTGCACCAGTACCGGTACCGCCACCCATACCAGCTGCGATAAACACCATATCGGCGCCAGTCAGGGAATCTTTAATTCGATCTCTGTCTTCGAGAGCTGCGTCACGGCCAACCTGTGGATTAGCACCTGCACCCAGACCTTTAGTGATATCACCACCGATCTGAATAACATTGCCAACGCTTGTCTTACGAAGTGCTTGCGCATCAGTGTTGACGCTGATGAATTCCACACCTTCGATGGATTCACGCACCATGTGTTCAACGGCGTTACCACCGCCGCCACCAACCCCAACGACCTTGATTACTGCATCGTCAGACATTTCCATCATCGGTTCAAACATGTGTTGTCTCCGTTTATCCTGCAACTCAGGTTAAAACTCTTTTTGTATCCAGTTACGCAATTTATCGAAAAAGCCAGTTACAGATGAGCGTTTAGGTTCATTATAATCGCTATCGTCGCTAGACTGCATGTCTCTTGCGTAATGAAGTAATCCAACTGCCGTAGAATGGTACGGCTCTTTTACATAGTCAGTTAATCCGCTGACTTCGAGCGGTTTGCCGACCCTTACTTGATTGCGGAATACGCGTTCCGCACATTCTACCACTCCGTCCATTTGCGCAGCACCGCCGGTGAGTACAACTCCCGCAGCCAGATGGTGCTTGATACCCTCTTCGCGCAATTTTGCTTGTACAGAGTCGATAGTTTGGTTAACCAGTCCCATAAGCTCAGAGTAGCGTGGCTCAATCACTTCTGACAACGTTTGACGTTGCAGGCTACGTGATGGTCGTCCACCTACGCTTGGTACATTAACCGTGTCATCCTTACTGACCAGTTCACTCAAAGCACAGCCATATTTGACTTTTATTTCTTCAGCATCGCTCACTGGCGTACCAAAAGCAAAAGCAATATCACTGGTTACAGCATTTCCTGCGTACGAAAATACTTCTGTGTGACGTAACGCACCGCCAGTCCAGATGGCCACATCCATCGTGCCGGCGCCAATATCAACCACACAAACTCCAAGCTCTCTTTCATCCTCGGTGATTACTGCATTGCTAGCAGCAAGCCCAGAAAATACGAGTTGTTCTACTTTAAGGCCGCAGCGTTCTACCGCCTTAATAATGTTGCGTGCCATGTCATTATGGCATGAGATAAGGTGGACACTCACTTCCATTCTTACCCCAGATAAACCAAGCGGATTTTTGATTCCTTCTTGGTAATCAATGGTGAACTCTTGCGGGATCACATGAAGAATTCGCTGTTCATCACCGATTTTAATCGATTTTGCGGTATGGATAGCGCGATCCATGTCTTCTTGAGACACCTCTTCATCAGAAATCGTGCCCATACCTTTTTCAATTCGGCTTGCGATATGCTTACCAGACAACGAAATGAAGACTCGGCTGATCTGGCACTCTGCCATTAATTCAGCTTGATCAATTGCACGTTGTACTGATTTTACAACCGACTCCAAATCATTCACGCCACCTTTATCCATGCCGCGTGAGGGGCTACTACCTGCGCCAATAATATTAATTTGACCGTCTGGTAAAACCTCACCCACTAGAGCCGATACGGTTGCAGTGCCTATATCAAGACCAACAATAATGTTGTCATCAGCGGCCTTAGTCATCTGTACTCTCTTCTAACTCTTGTTCAGGAAACCAACCAACTGCGGCTCCTGTATCGTACCTAAGATCGATATAACTGATTCTTTGCGTGTCACTGCCAAGCTTGTTATAGAGCTTAAAAAAGCGCTCTATACGCTCAAGAAGAGACTCTTTACCGAGCTCTAATCGAATACCGTTATCAAGGATGATTTGCCAAGCTCGTCGCTCGTTTAATACCAGAGACGATATCGCTAAACCCAATTGCTGAAACTTAGGACTCAAATCACGGTAAGTCTGTAAGACTTCCGGTCCGCTATCTTTGGGTCCGTACAGCTTCACTTTTTCTTCTTGCAACAGAGCAACATCTCCATCAAAAACGAACCCGTTTTTATCTAACAGTTCGTTGCCATTCCAAATGGCTTCTGGTTGATGCTCCGTCAAAAAAACTTTTACTGTATCCGGCCACTGCTTTCGGATTGCGGCATGCGCTACCCATGGCAGAGCTTCGACACTTTGCTGTAATACATCAATATCCTGAGACATAAATGTACCGATGTGATCAATTCGACTAAATGCAGCCTGCACATCGTCAGCTTGGACATACTCCAGTTTCCCCTGAAGTACTATTTTGGAGAGAGGTAACCTTTGGTCATCCCACATCCAACTGATCGCCGCGTACAAAACAGAACTAATTAAAGTCACAACCACAACGAAAAATAACGCACCCAAGATTTTTTCTTGGCGACCACGGTTGTTACCCGTGTTTGGTCGCTCGTCATTCAGTGCAATATTCAACAACGTCTTCGTTTCCTGACTTTTGTCGTGTACTTTTTACCCATATAATTACGCAGAGGTAAAAGTCTTGACTTTAACCTTGGGATTATACTGAGCTCTTGTAAACTATCAAACACTGATAGCAATAAATCACAATGATATTGACGCAAAATCGAGATCTGAGTCTTTATCTGTCCTTCGCGTCAACAATATGTGTCAGCCAAGCATCTTGTTTATATTCAATTTAAGACCTGCTAGCTGTTTCGCCACTTTACCAATATCACCCGCACCTTGCGTTAAGATTAGGTCGCCGTCTTGTATAACGTTAGCTAAAACTGAAGGTAATTGCTCGATTTCTGGAACAAAAATCGGATCTACCTTGCCTCGGCTACGAATTGTGCGACATAAAGCGCGCCCATCAGCACCTGCAATCGGCTTTTCACCCGCTGCGTAAACATCCAGCATGATTAATACATCCACCTGTTCAAGCACATTCGCGAAATCATCGTATAAATCACGAGTACGGCTATAACGGTGCGGTTGGAAAATCATCACCAAACGCTTGTCTTGCCAACCACTGCGTGCTGCATTAATGGTTACATCCACTTCTGTTGGATGATGGCCGTAATCATCAACAAGCATTGCATGGCCGTTGCCAGTATCAAACTCGCCAAGGTGATCAAAACGTCTTCCCGTACCTTGCGTACCAGCCATTGCCTTTAGGATCGCATCGTCTTCAATATCATCTTCAGTAGCAACCGCAATCGCAGCAGACGCATTCAATGCATTGTGACGACCTGGAATATTCAGCGTGATATCTAAGTTAGCTCGCCCTTTACGTACTACCGTAAATTTGCCTTGCTGTCCCTCTTGACGATAATCTTCAATACGCACGTCGGCATCTTCAGAAAAACCGTAAGTTATCACTTGACGACTAATACGTGGGATTAACTCTCGAACCACAGGATCGTCAATGCAAACAATTGCTTGGCCGTAAAACGGTAGATTATGAAGGAAATCGATGAAGGTTTGCTTTAAGGTTTCAAAGTCACCACCATAGGTATCCATATGATCGGCTTCGATATTGGTAACAATGCTCACCATTGGTTGCAAGTGCAGGAATGACGCGTCACTTTCATCTGCCTCTGCAATTAGAATACGACTCGAGCCTAGACGCGCATTTGTACCTGCGCTTTTCACCAAACCGCCATTCACAAACGTTGGATCAAGACCGGCTTCAGAATAGATTTGAGTAACAAGAGCGGTCGTCGTGGTTTTACCGTGTGTACCCGCAACGGCAATACCGTGACGGAATCGCATCAATTCAGCCAACATCTCTGCGCGGCGTACAATAGGGATGCGTAATTCACGTGCCGCCATCACTTCAGGGTTTTCTTCGTTGATCGCCGTTGACACAACAACCACACTGGCTTTTTCTACATTACTGGCTTGATGACCAATAAATACCGTCGCACCTTTTGATACCAAACGCTCTGTCACAGCGTTCTCTGATAGATCAGAACCTGTGATTTGGTAGCCTTCGTTCAACAGCACTTCTGCAATGCCGCTCATGCCCGCACCACCAATACCGATGAAGTGGATGGATTTCACGCGGCGCATCTCTGGCACCATTGCGCGAATCTGAGCTAAGTCTTGTGTATGTTGGATTGTCATCAATTCTATTCTCAATAATTCGGTTAACGCTTTTCGGTCAAAGCGACAATGGCTTGTGCGACAACTCGGTCAGCATTCAATTTTGCAGCGCCACGCGCTTGCTCAGCCATTGTAAGTAAAGCTTGGCGATCCAATTGTTGGATCTGCAGAGTCAGAGACTCAACGGTTAAATCTGGTTGTTCAATCATTTTCGCCGCGCCGCAATCCACCAAGTGGTCTGCATTAAGTGCTTGCTGGCGGTCTTTGTGCATGAATGGAACAAAAATAGCGCCTACACCTGCCGCCGAGACTTCAGATACGGTTAACGCTCCAGAGCGACAAACTAAAAGGTCAGCCCATGCGTAAGCTTCTGCAACGTCATCAATGAATTCCATTACTTCTGCATTTACCACACCATTAGCTTGGTATGCTGCATTCACTTCTTCGGCGGCACCTTTACCCGCTTGATGACGAATACAGTAATCTTCGCCCAATTTCGACATCACTTCTGGCAGAGTTTGGTTAAGAATACGTGCGCCTTGGCTGCCACCCATCACCAAAATGCGAATTGGACCTTGGCGCTCTTGCATGCGCTCAGTTGGCGCTGCTAATTGAGTCACGTCTTCACGAACTGGGTTCCCAACCACTTCGGCATTTGGAAAAGCGCCTGGGAAAGCCTGAAAAACCTTCTTAGCGATTTTCGATAACCATTGGTTCGTTAAACCTGCTACTGCATTTTGTTCATGCAGAACAACAGGAATGCCACTCATCCAAGCGGCAATACCGCCCGGGCCGCTAACATAACCGCCCATACCAAGCACTGCGTCTGGCTGCCAGCGTTTCATGTGAGCACGAGCCTGCATAATGGCATTGATAATTTGAAATGGTGCTGCAAGAAGACGTTTAACGCCTTGACCTCGTAACCCTTTCACTTTGATAAAGTCGATTTCAATGCCATGTTTTGGCACCAAATCCGCTTCCATTCGATCCGCCGTACCTAACCAACGGATCTCCCAACCTTGCTCTTGAAGCTGTTTTGCTACCGCCAAACCTGGGAATACGTGACCGCCAGTACCACCAGCCATCACCATCAAACGTTTATTTTGTTTCATTAGCTTGTTGTTCTGATTGTTGTTGCTCGCGTTTCAAGCGGCATTCGTAATCGATACGCAGTAGTATGGACACTGCGACGGACATAATTATTAGACTAGAACCACCATAACTGATGAGTGGAAGTGTTAAACCTTTAGTTGGAACAATACCGGCGGCAGCTCCAACATTAACCAAGGTTTGAAACGCAAACCAAATACCAATTCCGAAAGCCAGATAACCTCCGAACATTTCGCCTTCTTCAAATGCACGCTTGCCGATGTAAACCGCTTTTAGCACCAAGCTAAAAATCAGCATTAAGACCAGCACTACGCCTACGAAACCAAGCTCTTCAGCAAGTACGGCAAACACAAAGTCGGTATGCGCTTCCGGTAGATATTCCAGTTTTTGAATTGAATTACCGAGACCTTGTCCGAACCATTCACCACGACCAAACGCCATCAAAGACTGAGTCAACTGATAGCCACTGCCAAATGGATCTTCCCACGGGTCAAGGAAGGAGGTTACTCGTCGCATACGGTATGGCTCGACGAGAATCAAACCTACCACAGCGCCGATACCTGCCACCATCAAGGCGAGAAACTGGGTTAGTTTTGCACCTGCGATAAAAAGCATGCCAAACAGCGTGACCAGCATCACGACAACCGTCCCCAAGTCTGGCTGACCAAGTAGTAATACTGCAAAGAAGGCAAACACCATGATTGGCTTCATAAAGCCACCAAAGAACGTTTGTCGTACTTCGTCTTGCTTTCGAACTAAGTAACCAGACATGAAGATAAACAGCGATAGCTTCGCGACCTCCGCTGGCTGAAGGTTAAACAGCCCGAGGGGAATCCAACGAGACGCACCATTAACCGACTTACCCGCCAAGAGCACGATGATCAACAGTGCGAAAGAAGCCCAAAGTAAGTAATGGCTCTTCTTAAACCACTCTTGCAAAGGCACTTGCAAAATAACAGCGGAGGTCCCTAACGCCAGCACGAGAAACGTCGCATGACGAAACATAAAGTGGAACGGCTGTTCCGTTAATCGAGAGCTGATTGGAAATGATGCAGAGGTTACCATGACCAAACCAGTCAACATCAAACCCAGTGCAATCCACACTAACTGACGATCAAACATCGCCTCTGGGGCTGGATGCTTGAGCCAATTGCCAATACTGCGTTTAACGTTACCTAAACCCACGAAGTGTGTAACCTTTAATTATGCATATTTCTGAGCAAGAGCAGCGAAAGCATCACCTCTTGCCATAAAGTTGTCGAATTGATCAAAGCTAGCACATGCAGGAGACAGCATCACCATATCACCTGGTTTTAACTGCGAAGATACTTGTTGAATCACATCTTCCATAGTGTCGAAACGTATTGCAGATTCATGCAGTGGCATAAATTCATCGCCATCAGCGCCAAAGCAACACAGTTGCAAGTTAAGCGTCGCGAAGATCGGTTTTAATGGCGAGAAGTCAGCACCTTTGCCAACACCACCAACGAGTAAGTAGAGCTTGCCTGTCGATTCCAAACCAGATAGCGCAGCCATAGTGCTGGCAATATTAGTTGCTTTAGAGTCATTCACCCATTTGACGCCTTGATTATCCGCAACCACCTGGCATCGGTGTGTCAGTCCCGTGTAATTTTTAAGTGCATTCAATGCTTTGTGATAGTTTACGTCCGCAGCTTTTAATAGCGCTAAAGCAACCAGAGCGTTAGATAAGTTGTGCTTACCAACCAACTTAAGCTCATCACTTGCGACAACTCGTTGACCGTGATCGAGCAGCCAAGTACGGTTGCCATCCACCTCGAGACCAAAGTCCTGATTGTCGCTGCCAAATGTCACCAATGGCATCTCTGCGTCTGGGAAGGTTTCTTGATCATCACGGTTCACGACTGCAAGAGCAGCATGGTTAAAAATACGCAACTTAGCTTGTCGATAGTCAGACATACCTTGATAACGATCCATATGATCTTCAGAAAGATTCAGAAACGCAGCGACTTTGAGCTTTAAGCTTGACGTCGTTTCTAACTGGAAGCTCGAGAGTTCGAGTACATATAGGTCTGCGTCTTGTTCTAACAAATCCAGTGCAGGCACACCGATGTTACCACCAACGCCAACATCCAAACCTGCAGCCTCAGCCATCACACCTGTGAGGTCGGTTACTGTGCTCTTACCGTTTGAGCCCGTAATCGCAATCACCGGTTTCTGCACCGCCCAAGCGAATAACTCGATATCACCTACTACGGCCGTACCTTTTGCTAATACGGCTTGGATCTCTGGTGTCGCTAGCGCAATACCAGGGTTGGTCACGATAAGATCCGCGTCAGAAAGCCAGTCTGTATTCCAACCACCACTATGCAGTTGAACACTTTCCGGCAAGCGCTCTGCACCTGGAGGGTTTACACGAGTATCAATGACTTTGACCACAAGTTGTGGCTGATTTTTTCTTAGGTGTTTAACGACAGAGAGCCCGGTAATACCGAGCCCTACGACGACAACACTATGTATGTTTTGCCAACGTTCCATATTTGATCACACTGTAAATCTTGTTCTTGGAAAGCGCGATTAACGCACTTTCAATGTCGCAAGACCAATCAGAACAAGAACCATAGAAATAATCCAGAAGCGCACGATTACGCGAGGTTCTGGCCAACCTTTCAATTCGTAGTGGTGGTGAATTGGTGCCATACGGAAAATGCGCTGACCACGTAATTTGTAAGAACCTACCTGCAGGATGACTGATAGCGTTTCCATTACAAATACGCCACCCATGATCACCAACACCAACTCTTGACGAACTAGAACAGCAATGGTGCCCAATGCACCGCCAAGCGCTAGTGAGCCCACATCGCCCATGAACACTTGTGCTGGGTACGTGTTAAACCACAAGAAACCAAGGCCTGCACCTACGATTGCTGTACATACGACAACTAATTCAGAAGCATGTGGTAAGTATGGTATATGAAGGTATTCAGAGAAGTTAACGTTACCGGTCGCCCATGCAATAACCGCGAAGCCTGCTGCAACAAGAACCGTTGGCATGATTGCCAAACCGTCTAGACCATCAGTCAGGTTGACCGCGTTACTTGTACCTACAATGACAAAGTAAGTCAGAATGATATACATCAAACCAAGCTGCGGCATTATGTCTTTAAAGAATGGCACCACTAGCTGAGTTGCTGCTGTGTCTTTACCGTAAGCATACAATGCGAAAGCGACGACAAACGCGATCAACGACTGCCAGAAGTACTTCCAACGCGCGATCAAGCCATCGGTATTTTTGCGTACCACTTTACGATAATCATCAACAAATCCGACCGCACCGTAGCCAAGTAAGACTGTCAGTACCGCCCATACGTAAGGGTTGGATAAGTCTGTCCATAGCAAAATCGTGATTGAGATGGCCGCTAAGATCATGATACCGCCCATTGTTGGGGTACCACGCTTACTAAAGTGAGATTCAGGACCTTCGTTACGCACTACCTGACCAATTTGCAGCATTTGCAAACGCTTGATCATGATTGGTCCCATCCATAATGACAGACCTAGAGCGGTTAATACGCTTAGGATTGCTCGAAAAGACAAGTATTCAAACAATCGGAAAAAAGACAGGTATGGCTGTAGCAGCTCTGCAAGCCAAATAATCATTAATAATACTCCTTCAAAGCAGCAGCGACTTCAAACATACGTGCACCGTTCGCTCCTTTCACCAATATCGTATGGTTTTCAGGAACGGCTTGGTCTAGATGCTGCTTGATGTATTCAATCATCTCTTGGTGCGTCTCAAAATGAATGCCTTGGCAAAGATCACTGATCACCTTGGCGTCTGCACCATATGTGAGAACATGTTCAAATTTTTGTGGGGCAGCATGTTCCCCGACTTGACGATGAAGTGCAAGACTTTCCTCGCCCAATTCCGCCATATTACCTAAAATCAGCCAGCGTTGACCTGGGAAAGCGGCCAATAAATCAACTGCCGCTTTCATGGCTGGCACGCTCGCGTTGTAGCTGTCGTCAATCAATTTTATCTTTTCGCTCAGCGCTTCAACCTCGACGCGACCTTTCACTTTGTTCAAATGTTTAAGGCCAGCGCGAACCTCTTCTAATGTGGCGCCCATTTGTAACGCAATAATAGAAGCAGCGATGGCATTCGCAACGTTGTGTTGACCTATAATACCCAGAGACAGTTCAATTTCTTGTGAGCTTGCTGCGATATGTAAGTCAAAGCTTGCTTCACCTGCGGCGTTCAATACGATGTTAGAAGCGAAGAAGTCTGCATCAGTATTACTTTGTGAAAAAGTAATGACTTTCTTATCTGCTAACACTTCATCCCACTTGGCTTCACCATTGCTGTCTAGGTTAACAATCGCAATACCACCAGCTGAAAGGCCTTGGTAGATTTCACCTTTGGCTTGTTTCACGCCATCGATAGAACCAAAGCCTTCAAGGTGAGCGGCTGCTACATTGTTCACTAACGCGATATCTGGTTTTACTAACTGAGTCGTGTAAGCAATTTCACCTATATGGTTAGCACCAAGCTCAATCACGGCATAATCATCATCCTGCTGTGAGCGTAATAATGTCAACGGAACACCAATATCATTATTGAAGTTACCCGCCGTGAATAGCACTTTGCCTTTCAATTGCAGGATACTCGCAACCATTTCTTTTACGGTCGTTTTACCGCAACTTCCGGTGATGGCAACGGTAGGTGTTTGGCATGCTTGATGCACCCAAGAAGCAAACTCACCCAATGCAAGTTTGGTATCCGACACCACAATTTGCGGCACATTCACATCTAAGCGTTTTTCCACGAGTAAAGCACCGGCACCTGCATCTACCGCTTGTTGGCAAAAGTTGTGCGCATCAAAGCGCTCCCCTACTAACGCCACAAATAGAGCCCCACGATCAATCGTTCGTGTATCAGTAGAAACCGCGTCGATAAGTAGATCGTCGCCGAATCGCTCGCCACGAGTGATGTCTGCAATTTGAGATAACGTTACTTTGATCATGAGGTCAATCCTAAAAGTTGCATTGCGGACTCGCGGTCGGAGTAATGAATCGTTTCGCCATTACGAATCTGATAATCTTCATGACCCTTCCCAGCTAACAAGATAATGTCGTTTGGCGAAGCATTTTCAATGGCATAAGACAGTGCTTTGAAGCGGTCATGCTGAACAATCGCTTCAGCAGGTTTTGACAGCCCAGCTAACATGTCTTTCACAATCTGAACCGGATCTTCGCTGCGTGGGTTATCGTCAGTCAACACCACTCTGTCGCCTAGACGCTCTGCAATTTCCGCCATCATCGGGCGTTTACCTGCATCGCGATCGCCACCGCAGCCCAAAATAGCCCACAGCTGGCCTTCACAATGAACTCGTAAAGCTTGCAGCGCTTTTTCTAAAGCATCAGGAGTATGAGCATAATCGACCACGACTTTGGCACGATCCTCAGTTTGGAATAACTCCATTCGGCCGAGTACAGGTTGCAGTTGACCTGCGGTTTCGAGTAACGCTTGTTTCTCTTTACCTAAGCTTAATAAGGTCGCAAAAGCGAGCATTAAGTTGGTTGCATTAAACTCACCAATCAATGGCGCGTGCAATTCACCTGATCCAAATTTACCATCGAACTTAATAGTAATCCCTGACTCCGCGTAACTGACTTCCGTCGCCCAAATTGCGCTTTCAAATTCAGTGTTCGGCCTGAGCGAAACAGCGATCGCATTACTTAACTGCGACGCCCATTGATGACCTACTTCATCATCAACATTGATAATGGAACGTTCACATTGGTGTTGCGTGAACAACCCAAGCTTTGCATTGGCATACTCTTCCATCGTGCCATGATAATCTAAGTGGTCACGACTTAAGTTAGTAAACACGCCCGCCGCAAATGATAATGCTTTGACACGACCTTGCGTCAGGCCATGAGAAGATACTTCTAGCGCGGTGTATGTGGCTTGTTGATTTGCGAGAGAGGAGAGCGTTTTCTGAATTTCAACGGCATTCCCCGTTGTATTCGCAGCTTGTTGCAAGTTATTGAGGAAGCCATTTCCTGTTGTTCCCATTACCGCCGCTTTATGGTCAAGCAGTTCTAGCCATTGCGCTATTAACTGGGTAATGGTGGTTTTGCCGTTGGTGCCAGTGACACCAATCAAATCCATATTAGGGTAAGCATAGAGCTTTCCAGCAATTGCGGATAAACGTTGGTCCAACCTATCGATGTAAATGACGGGAACATCATCAATGATTTCCACCGTACCATGTGTTTTGACATCGCAGGCTTGCGCCAGGGCTGCATTTGCACCTTGCTCAATTGCAGAAGCAATGAATTTACGCCCATCCACAACATGGCCAATCACTGCTACAAACGTGGTTCCAGGTTGAACTCTTCGGCTGTCGAGCTCCAATTCAGAAACAAGAACGGACGATAAGCTAGGGCAATCCACCCAAGGGGAAAGCAGCACGTCCATACTGATGGCTTTAGTCATATTTGTTCTCCGAGCTTTGGCTCAGGTTTTCTTAATTTTGTTTGCTCAGTAAACCACAGGGCTTACTGTTGGAATTTGTTTTCGTCAGGTGCAACATTGAGTATTTGTAGCGCGCCTTTCATGATTTCAGAGAAGACAGGAGACGCTACCGAACCACCATAGTAGTCATCGCCTTGAGGCTCATTTACGATCACCACCAAAGCAATTCGCGGATCGCTAACCGGAGCAAGCCCAGCCGTGTAGGTGATGTACTCGTCGCTGTACCCACCGGCAGAAGCTTTACGTGATGTACCCGTTTTCGCTCCCACTCGATAACCAGGAACTGCCGCTCTGCGAGCCGAGCCCCCTTTTTGAGTTACGGTTTCCAACATGTCTAATACTTGACGCGCATACTTCGCACTCACCACTTGACGTGACATGTCATGATCATTGCTTTCAATAATATGAATAGGCTCGTATTTGCCAAGGTTTCCAAGCGTCGCATAAGCATGGGCTAGCTGGATTGGTGTAATTGATAGACCGTAACCAAACGCAATCGTGGCGCGCTCAATTGGCGACCAACGAGTTCGTGTAGGAAAAATACCCGTCACTTCCCCAACTAGGTTTAGGCCAGAAAGCTCACCAAAACCCACTGAACTGTACAGCCCAAGAAGCGCCTCTACCGGCATTTGCATTGCTAGCTTCGTCACACCGATATTACTCGACTTTTTAAGGATCGTGGTCAAGCTCGCTTTGCCTACGCGAGAGACATCTCTGACTCGACTACCACCTAAACGTAGGACACCATTACCGGTATCTACGATGGTATCTTTATCGGCTATCCCATTTTCTAAGGCGGCTAAAATAACGAAAGGCTTAATGGTCGAACCGGGCTCCATTGAGTCCGTGATCACTCGGTTACGCATTTGATAGCTTTGCCAATCGCTACGATTGTTAGGGTTGTAAGAAGGAGCATTAACCATGGCCAATACGGCGCCCGTTTTTACATCCAACATGACAACAGAACCTGAAGTGGCGCGGTGGTCCGCAACGGCTTGCTTAATCGCACGATACGCAATCGCCTGTAGACGCTGATCGATAGTTAACTGAAGTGATTTACCTTCTTGCTTGTCTTGCCAAGCAATGTTTTCCACAACACGACCATAACGGTCTTTACGAATAGTTTTCTTACCCGCCGCGCCAGTGAGCCACTCATCGTAGCTACGCTCCACACCTTCTAGGCCATGCCCGTCAATGCCTGTCACACCGACTAAGTGAGCACTAACCTCACCTGCAGGATAATAACGACGAGATTCCGACTTAAGGCCAACACCTGGCAGCTTTAACTCACGAATATAGTTCGCCATGGCCGGACTGACCTGGCGCTGCAAGTAGATAAAGCGGCGTTTTTCATTGCGCTTGATTTTGTCTATTAACCCTTGTCGGTCAATACCAAGAACATCCGCTAATGCATGCCAACTTTTGGTCTGGCTTAACGCGTTTTCTTTAAATATCGTGGCAGGATCTGCCCAAACAGCCTCAACCGGTACACTGACAGCAAGCGGCTCACCATTTCGATCCGAAATAATACCGCGAGCAGAAGGAATGGATTTAACACGAACCGAACGTAGGTCACCTTGTTTAATCAGGTTATCTGGCTCAATGATTTGGATGTAGGCTACGCGTGCCACCAAAAGGGCAAATGCACAAAAAACAAAAAACAGTAATAGATGGAAGCGCCAACGAATCAAGAAAGATTCTTCGACCGCCACTTTCACTGCTTTATTATCGGTTTTCTTATCCCCCGTAGCCGCTTTATCTTTTGCTACAGGTTTACGCTTATTGGCTTGTTTCGTGTTGGATTTTTTTCTAATCATTTGAGCGTGACAACCACTTCTTTATCGCCATCAGGTCGTTTCATTTCAAGTTCTTTTTTGGCAAGGTCTTGAACACGACTGTGTTCCGCGAGGGCAGTTTCTTCCAACATTAAGTTACGCCATTCGCTATCTAATCGTTCTCGTTCAACCAACGTATGGTCTTTCTCAGTGATCGCTTGACGCGCATGGTGGGTAGCAAATACCACTCCCATTGCCGATGCCACGATCAATAGCAACAACAGTAATGGCCAGCGACCAACAGTGAGGAGATCTGTTGCAATCAACTTAGCAAGATTAGGAGTGGATTTCGTCATAATAATTAAAGCTTTTCCGCAATTCTTAACACAGAGCTGCGCGAGCGAGGGTTCATTTCAATTTCTTGTTTGCTTGGCTTAATCGCTTTGCTCACCGCTTTCATATTCGCACTACCAAGAGCACGAATTTGCTCTTCCGTCATTGGAATACCGTGTGGCACTTCAGGCCCTTTGCTCTCTTTACGGATAAAACGTTTGACCATACGGTCTTCCAGAGAGTGGAAGCTAATCACAGATAAACGGCCTTCAGGAGCTAGAATGCTCGCCGCGCCTTTAAGTGCCGTATCAATTTCTTCTAACTCACTGTTGATGTAAATACGAAAAGCCTGGAAAGCACGAGTCGCAGGGTGTTTTTTCTCTTTAAAACTTTTCGGTGCGGCATCTGAAATCAATTTTGCCAGCTGACCAGTGCGAACCATTGGCTCATTTTCTTCGTCTTCACGGTAGGCAACAATCGCTTTTGCAATACGGCGCGCATGTTTATCTTCCCCAAACTCGCGAATGACCCAAGTGATATCATCGAGGTCTGCTTCCATCAACCATTGAGATACTGGAACACCTGATGTCGGGTCCATACGCATATCTAGCGGACCGTCTTTCATAAAGCTAAAGCCACGCTCTGCGTCGTCTAACTGAGGGGAAGAAACGCCTAAATCCAGCAGAACACCATCCACTTTTCCAACTAGCCCATACTCTTCAGCATACTCAGCAATACCAGAAAATGGACCATGAATAATGGTGAAGCGAGGGTCATTGATTTTGCCTGCCTCAGCGATCGCTTGAGGGTCACGGTCGATACTGTACAGTCGGCCATTTTCACCGAGTTTAGATAGAATTGTCCGGCTGTGACCGCCACGGCCAAATGTTCCATCAATATAGACGCCGTCTGGTTTGATAGCTAAGCCATCAATGGATTCATTTAATAACACGGAAATATGTTGGAAGGTTTCGGTCATAGCTTTCTCGTTGAATGATCTTGAAGCGATTCTTTAGTGTACTGATTTCCTACATCATCGCCACCACAAGTCTAAAGTTAGACGTGATTTACGCCAAGTTTATTGGTAATGACATAGTTTGCGTCAATTAAATGCAAAAAACCCATCACTACCGAAGTAGAGATGGGTCTCGAATAGGTGGAGCCGACACATAAGCCGGGTTCTGTTCCGCTTGCGCGGCGGTAGCCATTCGTCTAGGCCAGCAATCACTCACTGGCTCGAGCAACCTACCCGCCTCCTTACGCGAGCAACGCAATGTGGAGGCCTATTTGGTCTTGCTTCAGGTGGAGTTTACCCTGCTACGAACTATTGCTAGTCGTCCGGTGCGCTCTTACCGCACCCTTTCACCCTTACCTGTACCCTTACGGGCCATCGGCGGTCTTCTCTCTGCTGCACTTGTCGTAGGCTTGCGCCCCCCAGGCGTTACCTGGCACCTTGCTCTATGAAGCCCGGACTTTCCTCCCCTTTGTCAGTCTCCCGAAGGACGTCAACGTCAGTCTCCCAAAGGGACTTCGACGTCAGTCTCCCGAAGGACATCAACAAAGCAGCGACTACCCAGTCAGCTCCGAGGGCGGATTGTATAGAGTTCTCACTTCAGAGTCTAGTTAGATCACAGATATGATGAAATGAATGCACTAAGTGATGACTTTTTAGTCAACGTGCCAAAAATAGATAATAAAAAGGCCGATGCCTAAACATCAGCCCTCATTGACCATTTATCTCGCTAGCGGCACTTAGTCTAAGTTTTCTAAGCCCCATTTATATAGCGCATTCTTCTTCAAGTTATGTATTTCTGCCACCAAAGCAGCTGCTTTTTTCAAAGGCAGCTCTTTGGTCAAAATCCCTAACGTGCGTAAAGCATCTTCAGGTAGTGAGTCGTCTGTTGTTTCACGATGGCCATGTACCAACAATACCATTTCACCACGCTGTTGGTTATCGTCACTTTTCACCCATTCAATCAGCTCACCTAACGGCATGCCTTGAATGGTTTCAAAGGTTTTTGTTAGCTCTCTTGCCAACACAACTTCTCTATCTGGGCCAAGAACGTCTAACATGTCTTGTAGAGAGTCTAAAATACGGTGCGGTGACTCGTAAAAAATACACGTACGCTCTACCGAAGCAATCTCTAGGAATTTATCCTTACGACCTTTGCTTTTCGGTGGTAAAAAACCTTCGAAGCTAAAGCGATCCGATGGCAAGCCAGAGGCACTTAACGCCGTAATGACCGCACAGGCACCTGGAAGAGGCACAACTCTAACGCCCGCTTGACGACATTTTGTCACCAAATGGTATCCTGGGTCGCTGATAAGTGGCGTACCAGCGTCAGAAACTAATGCGATAGACTGACCGGAAAGCAGCTTTTCTACCAAAACTTGTGCTTTTTGCTGCTCATTGTGGTCATGTAGAGCAAAAGTTTTGGTTTGAATATTGAAGTGAGACAGTAATTTGCCCGTATGTCGAGTATCCTCAGCGGCAATGATGTCCACAGTCGACAGAATTTCGATAGCACGTTGGGTGATATCCGCTAAATTTCCGATTGGAGTCGGTACGATATAGAGAGTTGGCCCCTCATTCGGCAACTTATTTTTATCTGTCATTTGTTTACCATCACTTCAACGATTAATATAGAGACAATTTTGTACAAAATTATAGAGAACTCACGGCAATGATTAACCATAAGAGACTCAGTGTACCACGCATACTTACTCCTGTTGCACTAGCAATTACGCTCGCCGCCTGTTCTTCAGGTCCAAGACAGCCTGATGGCGTTGATGTAACACTTGAGCCTACTCAGTCTGTTCAGAACTATATGATCCAAGCTGATAGCACGGAAGGCAGTTTACAAAATGACTGGTTGATCATGGCAACCAAAGCCGCGATTCAAGCAAACCAGTTTGATCAAGCAGAAATGTTGATCAAGCGCCTGGCTCGTCAACAGTTAACCGAAGTTCAGCAAGCAGAGTGGCAACTAGCGCGTGCGACCATACAGCAAAAACAGGGTAATTACTCTCAGTTGCTGCAATTGTTGAATTTTAAACCTTGGTGGAAGTTGCCAAATGAGCAATGGAAAGACTATTACTTGATGCGTGCCGACGCTTATCAAGGTCTTAACCAAGCGTTTGAGGCAAACCGCCAACTGGTTGCATTTGGTCAATATGCATCGTCCGCGGAGCAGAGAGAGATTTCTAGCCGTATTTGGATGAACTTTGGCAGCTACTCCGAGTACGAACTGACCTCATTAGAAACAGAGCCAAATGAAGATGTTTTAGATGGTTGGCTACAACTCGCTATTTATGCGAAAACGCTGTCGGGCAACTTATCCCAACTAAAAAATACCCTAGAACGCTGGTTAAACGAGAACCCATCTCACCCAGCCGCTATCTACACACCAGAAGAGATTCAAAACATTCTCTCTCTAGACATTGTTAAACCAAACAACACCGCTTTGTTACTGCCGCTTACTGGTAAATTCTCGCCACAAGCGCAATTAATTCGTGATGGTTTTGTGTTTGCGATGATGAATGATCGTAACCGTGATCCAAGCGCTACCCTCACGGTAATAGACACTAATGCGTATAACGCCGACCAAATTAAACAACGTTTGATCAATGAAAACATCGATTTTGTTGTTGGTCCTCTAGAAAAAGAGAACGTTGAGCTATTGCACACAACCATGGATGGCTCAGAAAATGGTCCTACGATTCCAGCCCTTGCGCTAAATATTCCCGAAGATGTGCAACCAGATAGCAATATTTGCTACTTGGCATTATCACCAGAACAAGAAGCCGCACAGGCAGCGAAACACTTGTTCAGCGAAGGCTATAACTTCCCTCTGATTCTGGCACCAAAGGGCAGCTTTGGTGAGCGCGTAACTGAAGCGTTCAACAAAGAATGGCGCAAGTACAGCTCTAATAAAGTCGCAGCAAGTTATTTTGGCGACAAGCGCCAACTTCAAAAAGACATCAATGAAGTATTTGGTCTGCAAGAAAGCAAACAACGTATTGCTCAGATGCAATCACTAATGCGTATCAAGCTTGAAACACAGCCACGTAGCCGTCGTGATGTCGATGCGGTTTATATTGTTGCTAGAAGCACGGAACTGACTTTGATCAAGCCGTTTATTGAGGTAGCGATTAACCCAGACGCCAAAGCACCACAAATTTTCTCTAGCTCGCGTAGCAACAGTGGCGGCGCGACTTACGAAGATCTAACAGGCATCATCTACAGCGATATCCCATTACTGATTGACCCAGACCCTAGCGTGACCGCTGAAATGAACGAGCTGTGGTCAGAGCAATCTAACATGGAAAAACGTTTGAAAGCACTGGGTATGGATGCGTATAAATTGATTGGGGAGCTGCCACAAATGAAGGTCGTTCCGGGCTACTCAGTTGGCGGCCAAACCGGTATTTTAAGTATCGACAATAATTGTGTTGTACAGCGTGAGCTAAGCTGGGCTGAGCGTGGGGCTCTTTAGTAAGCGCCAAATCGGAAATCAATATGAAGCTCTGGCGAAGCAGTATTTACAACGCCAGGGCTTAAACTTTATTGAACAAAATTTTCTGACTAAGGTCGGTGAGATTGATTTAATCTTCCAACAAGGTGAAACTATTGTGTTTGTTGAAGTCAAATACCGTAAGAACAATCACTTTGGCTCGGCAGCAGAAATGGTGACGCACGCTAAAATGCGCAAGCTAGTCAAAACCGCACAAGTTTGGCTTAGCCAACAAAAGCGCTTAAAACACAATATCGATTATCGATTTGATGTCATCGCCATTCATGATAATGGGCGAGATATCAACTGGATAGAAAACGCAATCTCTGAAGGATAAGCGATGCTAGACAGCATTAAAGACAGCTTTACAGAAAGTATTCAAATTCAAATCGCAGCAGCAGAGGCGCTGCCTGATGCCATTACTCATGCAGCTCAAGCGATGGTGTCGAGCCTGCTTAATGGCAATAAAATTTTATGTTGTGGTAATGGCGGCAGTGCTTCAAACGCTCAACAATTTGTTTCTTGTCTTTTAAACCGTTTTGAAACTGAGCGCCCTAGCCTACCAGCAATGGCCTTAACCGCCGATAATACCACCCTAACCGCAGTGGCCAACGATTACCACTACCAGGAAATCTTCTCAAAACAGGTACGAGCGTTTGGTCAACCAGGCGACATTTTGCTTGCCATGTCGACTAGCGGTAACAGTAAAAATATTATCAAAGCGATGGAAGCAGCCGTAACTCGAGACATGACGATTATCGCGCTAACAGGAAAAGATGGCGGAGAGATGGCAGGGCTGCTCGGTGAGAACGACGTCGAAATTCGTATTCCATCACACCGCACTGCACGTATTCACGAAGTACATATGGTAACACTCCATTGTCTTTGTGATCTTATTGACCAGGTGCTTTTCCCTGCTCACGAAGAGTAACCAAGACTGAGAGTCAGAATTATGATACGTAGCCTCGTTATCTTATTAACAGCATTGAGTTTAAGTGGTTGCGCAGGTTTGTTTATCGCAGGTGCAGCAACCACAGCGAATATTGTCACGGACACACGCACGACAAAACAAATCTGGCAGGACAATAACATCGAATTCGAAGTTGCGGCGATCGGCAATAAAGCACCGTTTAAAGGTGAAGTTCGTGTCGTTGCCAGTTCATATAATGGGACTGTAGTCCTTATGGGACAAGCTCCGACACAAGACCTTATCCTTGCTTTAGAGCGAAGGGCTCGAGAAGTTAGTGGTGTAAAAGTCATACACAATCAAATCAAACAAAAAGAGCCACTCACTGTTACCCAGATTAGCAATGACAGCTGGATCACAACCAAAGTAAAGTCAGCTTTGCTTACTGATTCTGAGCTTAATGGTGTTAAGGTTAAAGTGATCACCGAAGATGGCGACGTTTTTCTGTTTGGTTATGTCACGCCAGAGCAAGGCGATCGAGCGACAGAAATCGCGCGTAATATCTCAGGCGTAAAACAAGTCATTAAAGGGTTCCAATACGGCGAAATGGAGCCTGTTGAAGTAGACTTACCGAGTGACGGTGTACAAACAATAGAAAGTGAGGCAAGTACAGAAAGTGAAGAGAACGTCGAAGTCTTTACGATTAGTGAGTAATTTCCAAAGTCTGGCTTGAAATCATCTTCAACAAGTTAAAAAGAAAAAAGCAGCGTTACGCTGCTTTTTTATTATTTAATCACTCTTAAGCTTGGTTTGCCTTTTGGTCGAGGAGCATCGTCCTCTTCGGCATCTGAATCAGAAACTAACTCAGAAGGCTCATCGCTAACCGTTGTGAACGATGGGGATGATTCTTCCTCGGTCATCGCTTCTTCTTCGATGTGAGTGTACGCTTCTTCTGGTTCAAACATAGTACCAGCACCATTCTCACGTGCATAAATAGCTTGAACAGCATACACAGGCACGATCACTGAGTGCGGACGACCGCTAAAGCGAGCATGGAAGGTAATCGCATCATTACCTAACTCAAGATTACCCACTGCACGTGGCGCAATATTCAAAATAATTTGACCATCTTGAATAAATTCAACCGGGACACGCACCCCTGGCATTGTTGCATCCACAACCAAGTGAGGAGTCAAGTCATTGTCTACTAACCAGTCGTAAAATGCGCGAAGCATATACGGGCGGCGAGCAGTCATTTTTGCAATATCCATAACGTGTTTTAAATCGCTTAGCGAACTAGGCGCATTTCACGTTCAGCTTCAGTCAAAGAAGCAAGGAACGAATCACGTTCAAATACGCGGTTCATGTATACCTTGATTTCTTTTGAACCAGGGCCAACAAGATCGATACCAAGTTGAGGCAAACGCCACAATAGTGGAGCTAGGTAACAATCGATCAAGCTGAATTCTTCGCTCATGAAGTACTCATATTCCGCAAAAATTGGCGCTAACGTCAGAAGATCATTACGCAGCTTTGTGCGTGCTTTTTCTGATTCTTCCGCATTACCTTTCATCACTTTTTCAGCGAGTGAATACCAGTTGCGTTCGATACGGTACATCATCAAGCGGCTGTTGCCACGAGCAACAGGGTAAACCGGCATTAGAGGTGGATGAGGGAAACGCTCGTCCAAGTACTCCATGATGATTTTTGAATCGTAAAGAGCTAGCTCACGGTCAACAAGAGTTGGCACTGATTTATATGGGTTTAGCTCAACAAGCTCAGCAGGAAGGTTTGCTTCGTCAACAAGCTCAACTTCAACACTTACACCTTTTTCAGCTAGTACAATGCGAACCTGATGGCTATACAAATCTGATGCACTTGAGAAAAGAGTCATCACAGAACGTTTATTGGCAGCTACAGCCATGGAGCCCTCCAGTACACTTACAAATAAAAACAATGGAGGCTAAGCCTCCATTGTACATCAATTAAAATTGGGAATTAGCACGGTATTTTAGCACAATTAATGCACATCGCGCCAATACTCTTTCTTGAGCATCACGACAACGATGGTTAGAAGCACTAAGAAGCCCATTACCCACCAGCCTAGAGCGTGACGCTCAAGCTGCACTGGGTCACCTGAATAAACTAAGAAGTTAACGAGATCGCCAACCGCTTTGTCATATTCGCCTTCACTCAGCTCACCCGTGCCATCGGTTTCAGTACCAACAACAACTTGTACTTCTTCGCCATCTACGATTTTCGTATCGTAAATCGGCGTCGGGATGCCCTGTAGCTCTTCAAGCACATGCGGCATACCAACACTCGGGAAGACGATGTTGTTCACGCCGAATGGACGAGATGGATCAACATAGAAAGAGCGTAAGTAAGTGTATAACCAATCAGCACCACGAACTCGTGCAACCAACGTAAGATCTGGTGGTGGAGCACCAAACCAGTTTGCCGCTTGCTTCGGTGGCATAGCATTGACCATTAGATCACCGATTTTCGCTTCAGGATTGAAAATCAGGTTTTCTTTCATTAAGTCTGTTGGAATTTCCAAGTCTGTTGCTACACGCTCGTAACGCTGGTATTGCGTAGAGTGACAAGCAAAACAGTAGTTCATGAATAACTTCGCGCCGTTTTGTAGCGAAGCTTTATCCGTAAGGTCAACATTCGCTTTATCCAGCGGAACATTGGCCCCAGCTGCCATCGCTAGTGATGGCAACATAGCAAATAGAATTACAATCCACTTCTTCATTTGAATGTCACCCTCTCTGGTAATGGTTTGGTTGCTTCATTTTTGCTGTAGAAGAACAGCAACACAAAGAACATGAAGTAACACAAGCTAAAGATCTGAGATAGTAGTGTGTACGTTGGTGTCGCTGGTAACGCACCTAAAATACCTAGAGCGATAAAGGCGATAGTGAACTGTACAATATTCAATAGATGAAGTTTGCTACGGTAACGGTATGAACGAACTTTACAACGATCCAACCAAGGTAAAACAAACAGCACTGCAATTGACGCACCCATTAGGATAACACCTAATAGTTTGTCTGGAACCGCACGTAGGATTGCGTAGAACGGCGTGAAGTACCATACCGGAGCAATATGCTCTGGTGTCTTCAATGGGTTTGCAGCTTCAAAGTTAGGCGGCTCGAGGAAGTACCCACCCATTTCTGGGTTAAAGAACAGCACGTAACAGAAGAAGAACAAGAAACCAGCAACACCGACCAAGTCCTTAACCGTGCCGTACGGATGGAAAGGAATCGAATCAATGATGTCATATTTCTTCGTGTAGTAATCGTGGAACTTGAATTGCGTTTTGTAATCGTCGCCCATTGAGCCTTTTGGCAGCTTAGTTTCGATACCATCCGGGTTGTTTGAGCCTACTTCGTGCAGCGCCAATACGTGCAGAACAACAAGAAGAAGCAAAACAATAGGCAAGGCAATAACGTGTAGTGCGAAGAAACGGTTTAGCGTTGCACCAGAGATGATGTAGTCACCACGAATCCAAAGCGTTAGGTCATCACCGATAACAGGAATAGCGCCAAACAGGGAAATGATTACCTGCGCACCCCAGTATGACATCTGACCCCATGGAAGTAGGTAACCCATGAACGCTTCAGCCATGAGAACAAGGAAGATCAACATACCGAAGATCCACAATAGTTCACGAGGTTTTTGGTATGAACCGTAGATCAAACCACGGAACATGTGAAGATACACAACAACGAAAAACGCTGACGCGCCAGTGGAATGCATGTAACGCAGAAGCCAACCGTACTCTACATCACGCATAATGTATTCGATAGACGCAAATGCACCGTCACCTGAAGGAACATAGTTCATCGTTAGCCAAATACCCGTTAGGATTTGGTTAACAAGAACCAGCATCGCCAGAGAACCGAAAAGGTACCAAAAGTTGAAGTTCTTAGGCATTGGGTATTCAGACAAATGCTTTTTATAAGCATTCATTGCAGGAATACGCTTTTCAACCCAATCTAACATTGCTTGCATTATGCATCTCCCTCATCAACACCCACAATGAGCTTGGTATCGCTCAAATACATGTGCTTAGGAACGACAAGGTTCAACGGAGCAGGTACTCCTTGGAACACTCGACCAGCCATGTCGAACTTAGAACCATGACAAGGACAGAAGAAGCCAGATCTTACGCCCTGCACCTGCTCTGAGAAAGAGTCAGGTAGATAGGTTGGTGAACAACCTAAGTGGGTACAGAAACCAACTGCGACGAAAAACTCTTCCTTAATCGAACGAAACTCATTCTGAGCGTACTCAGGCTGCTGCTCCATTTCAGATTGTGGATCGCGAAGCTTATCACCGATCGATTTTAAGTTATCCAGAACGCTTTGAGTGCGGCGAACAATCCATACAGGTTTTCCCTGCCACTCAACACGAACCAGCTGACCTGGTTCAATTTTACTTATATCCACTTCAACCGGTGCGCCCGCCGCTTTGGCTTTAGCACTCGGATTCCATGATTTGATAAAAGGCACGGCGACGGCGACTGCCCCTAACCCACCAACAACTGCCGTTGTAGCGGTTAGAAAACGCCTGCGACCGTTATTTAAAGGCGCGTTGCTCATCCAAACATTCTCCCATTTGCTCCCTTTGGATCGTTATTATTCCGCTTATAAGAGCATGGCTAACAAATAATGAATTTAGTTCTATTTATTGGAGGGAAATGATAAAGAAAACCCTACTTTTTGACAAGATAAAGCTACCTTTTTGTAACATTTGTGAGGCAAATCGCTCGCGTCGTCACAAAAGCGGCAGAATTATAAAAAATTGATGTGATTTGTAACAAGAAAGCACCACATAGAAGCCCCGCTGAAAGCGGATAAAACCTTTTATCTTGGTAGTTTTCAGTTAATTACACAGAGAAATATTTCGTATTACGCGTTCAGCTTACTGTGTTTATATTTTCAATTTTGTAGCACGCAGAATGCTCAAAAAGGAACGTAAGTCATTTTAAAACATGTTACAGGAAGAATAAGATACAAAGACATTCTTGTTGATGAATACATCTATGCTGCATCGCAAGAGAAAGCGTGGTGAGTCGCGGTTAAATAAGGCACACATATAAAACGGCACTGGCAACCTTTCGACGAAGAGGACGAATAAGAAGGTCTGCTCGGAGTGTGATGATAAGTGAAGGCTGTTCGTTGCTTGAAGACAAGTATGATGTCCTTAAATACAAAAAAGCCCGGCATAGAGCCGAGCTTTTGGTACACAGTTTCCAGAGTAACTCTGAAAAGCATAATTCCCGATAAGAGGAAATTAACGCTTAGAGAACTGTGGACGACGACGTGCTTTACGTAGACCAACTTTCTTACGTTCAACGCAACGAGCGTCACGAGTAACGTAGCCAGCCGCGCGTAGAGCAGGACGTAGAGACTCATCGTATTCCATAAGCGCGCGAGTGATACCGTGACGGATAGCACCAGCTTGACCAGAAATACCGCCGCCTTTAACTGTTACGTAAAGGTCTAGCTTTTCAGTTAGTTCAACTAGCTCTAGAGGTTGTTGTACAACCATACGTGCTGTTGGACGACCGAAGTATTCGTCAAGGTTACGCTTGTTTACTACAATGTTACCGCTGCCTGGTTTAATGAAAACACGTGCAGCTGAGCTTTTGCGACGGCCAGTGCCGTAGTATTGATTCTCTGCCATTTCCGAAATCCCCAATTAGATGTCTAGTACTTGTGGTTGTTGAGCAACATGGTTGTGCTCAGCGCCCGCGTAAACTTTTAGCTTACGGTACATAGCACGGCCTAGAGGACCACGTGGAAGCATGCCTTTAACTGCAAGCTCAAGAGCCATCTCAGGTTTACGATCGATCAACTTTTCAAAAGTGATAGATTTTAGACCACCTGGGAATTCAGAGTGACGGTAGTACACTTTGTTCTTAGCTTTGTTACCAGTTACAGCAACTTTCTCAGCGTTGATAACGATGATGTAATCACCAGTGTCAACGTGAGGAGTGTATTCAGCTTTATGTTTGCCACGTAGGCGAGATGCAATTTCACTTGCTAGACGGCCAAGAGTTTTACCTTCAGCGTCTACAACGTACCAGTCGCGTTTTACAGTTTCTGGTTTAGCAACGAAAGTTTTCATGCTAACAATAACCCGTTAATTAAATTTTAAACTTTAAAGGAACACCCAATAGTGCTCCCACACTGTCTAAGAGCCCAGTCATCACCCCTTCGAGTCGTTGGTACTCTCGACCTTCAATTTCGAAATAACTTCGATAATCAGGTCTGCAGTAACGGTGGGTCGCAGGATTATAGAGAAGAGCGAAGAAAAAATCACCTTTTTTTGCGCCAAATCACTAATTTTTTCTTCACTTTTTTAAGAACCCATTGGATCTAGGCCAAATGTTCACGCGCGAGATACTCATGACTTTGCATCTCAGTAAGCCGAGACAAACAGCGCTTAAATTCGAACTCTAACTGCCCATCAGTATATAAGTCGGCCATTGGCACTTCAGCAGAAATAATCAACTTAACATTGCGCTCGTAAAACTCATCGACCAGCGCGATAAAGCGTCTCGCCGCATCATCGATTTTTCGGTTCATTTGTTGAACATCTGCCAGTAATACCGTGTGGTAAATACGAGACAATTCAATGTAGTCATTTTGACTGCGAGCAGTTTGACACAACTGAGCAAACGACGCATGCAGCACCCCGTCGCTTGCTTCAATCACCGCTAGTTGACGGTGGTTAACTTCGATTTGATGAGCAACAAACTGACGCTCTCCAGTCAGCTGCTGATAATATTTGTTAAGGTTTATGCTAGCCTGCTCATCAAGCGGGTAATGGTATATTTCAGCCTGTTCTAACGTTCTTAAGCGATAATCAACGCCACTATCGACATTCAACACTTCACAACGTGCCAAAATCATATCGATCGCGGGCAAAAAGCGCGCTCTTTGCAAACCGTTACGATATAAGTTCTGCGGCTCGATGTTTGAAGTCGCGACTAGGATCATCTGCCGCTTGAACATTTCTTGAAGTAGCGTTGCGAGGATCATCGCATCAGTAATGTCGGAAACAAAAAATTCATCAAAGCAAACCACATCGGCTTCTTCTTTAAATTTATCCGCCACTTTTGATAGCGGATTTTCCACATCACCTAACAGCTTCAACTCATCATGTACTCGATACATAAATCGATGGAAGTGGACGCGCATTTTTCTTTGGGTCGGTAAAGCATCAAAAAATGCGTCCATAAGGTAGGTTTTACCGCGACCTACTCCACCCCAAAAGTAAAGGCCTTTTGGTGGTTCAGGCTTGTCGATTTTTTTCCCCATTAGCTTTTGCCATTTGGAAAGCTGAGGCACAGGAGCTGACTGAAATTCAACGATAGCATGGTAAAGCTTGTCTAATGCAACGACCGCTTGATACTGAGCTTCATCACGCTGAAACCCGTGTTCTGCTATGTCTTTTTGATATTGTTGTAGTGGTGTCATCGTATGTAAGTCGTATAGAGGTATAGAGAAAAGGGTTACCTCGGGGTCAACTTTGAGAATAGAGAGAAGTAGTTATCAGTCCCCGAAGACATACTGCTATTTTTCTTTATCGGCTGTTCAAGCCATAGTAACATGGACGAGCACCGCGTGTAACTAAGTAGTAAAAGACTTGTTAAAACAACTATAAGGAGCAGTTATGCCTTGGATTTATGCCATTGTGGGTTTGCTGGTCGGTACAATCGTAGGCGTAGTCATTAGTAGACTAACCACCCCTGAATACAAGAAACAAAAGTCTGTGCAGAAAGAACTTGAAGCGGCCAAGTTTGAATTAGAGCAACAACGTCAAGAGCTCGTCGATCATTTTGCACAAACCGCAGAAATGTTGGACACCCTAGGTAAAGATTACACCAAGCTATACCAACATATGGCCAAGACCTCTTCTGAGCTTTTGCCAAACTTACCAGAACAAGACAACCCGTTTGATAAGAAAACGGCAATGTCGTCTGAAACCATTGCAGAAGATCAACCAGAGTTTAACGAACAACCAAAAGACTACGCTAATGGCGCCACCGGTCTTTTGAAGGATCAAGAGAAAGAAATCATTAATGCTCCCGAAGCGGTAACCGCAAAAGCATCATAATCCTCTCTTACTTCTATCTAGGGCCGATACATTTGTATCGGCCCTTTTTTGAACTTTTTCACCTCACCTTCGCTCTAACTTGGGTGTGCACTGCCTCCCCTTTTGATTGTCCGAACTAGACCCTATATTAGTTATTAACAAAGTGAACTAACCGTTCGGATATTTCTTTTTGGCAGACATGTTTCAAGAGGAGTTATTGGATGAAAAAACCACTGCTTGCGCTCACCGTTCTATCTCTGAGTTTGGGTTCGATTATTGCCCCAGTTCAAGCCACTGCCGCATTACCTTTGAATGTGGATGGCCAACAGTTACCTAGCTTGGCACCAATGCTTGAGAAGGTGACCCCAGCTGTTGTGAGTATTGCTGTAGAAGGTAAACAAGTACAAACCAGCCGCATTCCCGAGCAATTTCAATTTTTCTTTGGCCCAGACTTTCCTATGGAACAAAGGCGAGAGCGCCCGTTCAGAGGTTTAGGGTCTGGTGTCATTATTGATGCGAAGAAAGGCCATATTGTCACTAACTACCATGTGATCAAGGGCGCAGATGAGATTCGAGTTCGCCTCTTTGACGGGCGCGAGTATGACGCTACGCTCGTTGGCGGTGATGAAATGGCCGATGTTGCGTTACTTAAATTAGAGAAAGCGAAAAACTTAACGCAGATTAAAGTCGCGGATTCCGACAAACTGCGTGTCGGTGACTTTACGGTTGCGATTGGTAACCCATTTGGGCTCGGTCAAACCGTAACTTCGGGTATTGTTTCAGCCCTTGGTCGTAGTGGCTTAAACGTTGAAAACTTCGAAAACTTCATCCAAACCGATGCCGCAATTAACAGCGGTAACTCTGGTGGTGCATTGGTCAACCTTAATGGTGAGCTGATCGGTATTAATACTGCAATTTTAGGCCCTAACGGCGGTAACGTGGGTATTGGTTTTGCGATTCCATCAAACATGATGAAAAACCTCACTGATCAAATTCTAGAGTTTGGTGAAGTCAAACGCGGCATGTTGGGTGTGCAAGGTGGCGAAGTAACCTCTGAGCTAGCTGATGCATTGGGTTACGAGTCAAGTAAAGGGGCCTTTATTGGTCAAGTCGTACCGGACAGCGCAGCCGATAAAGCAGGGTTAAAAGCCGGTGACGTAATTGTATCGGTGAACGGCAAAGCGATTAATACTTTCTCAGAGCTCCGCGCAAAAGTGGCAACACTGGGCGCAGGTAAAGAAATCACATTAGGTGTGGTTCGAGATGGTAAGAATAAAACCTTTGATGTAACGCTTGGCGAATCTACGAATATGAAAGCTAAAGCGGAGACATTACATGAGGGACTCAAAGGTGCGGAATTAAGCAATACAACACCAAGTGATGTAATCCAAGGTGTTAAAGTATCGAGCGTTGCAGATAACTCTCCGGCTGCTCAATATCAATTACAACAAGGTGACATTATTATCGGTGTGAACCGTCAACGAGTGAAAAACCTTGCCGAGCTTCGTACAATCGTAGAGAAACACAAAGGTGTACTGGCTCTTAATATTCAACGTGGTGAACGTACTATTTACCTTGTCATTCGTTAACCACTTTCAAAGTGATAGAAAATAAGGTTTTCGATGCATAGTACTGAGTGATAAGGCTCGATCACTTTTCCTTATCGCTCAATAACTAATGAAAAGGGCAGCGCGATGACGTGCTGCCCTTTTGTTATTTTTCAATGTAATGCTATTCTTCATCTTCGATGCCATTTTGGCGCTCACGCATGGAGAGGATATGCTCAGCTTTTTATTACGTTCTGTCTTTTTAGGCTTGGCTACTGCCGCAGTGGTATTACTGGCGGTTCCATCTTTGCGCAACAACGTAATTCCTGCCGCGCTTGATCCTCAACCTGTTAATATCGCATCAGTCGAGTTGACGTTTAATCAAGCGGTCCGAAGAGCAGCGCCTGCAGTGGTAAACATCTACAGCCGTAAGTATGTTGAGAATGATCGCAGTAAACTCTCGACTCAAGGTCTGGGGTCAGGTGTCATTGTTAGTGAGAAAGGCTACATCATTACTAACTATCATGTGGTTGCTCAAGCTGATCAAATTGTTGTGGCATTACAAGACGGCAGAGCCGCAGCGGCTCAGCTCGTAGGGACAGATAAACGTACTGATATAGCCGTACTGCGTGTCGAAGGTTCGAATTTGCCCGTAATCCCTCTGAACTCTAATTACAAACCACAAGTGGGCGATGTAGTACTAGCCATCGGTAACCCATACAACCTTGGACAAACCACAACGTTCGGCATTATTTCAGCCACAGGTCGTTCATCTATTAGCGACGGTCGTCAAGCATTCATTCAAACCGATGCCGCCATCAATGAAGGTAACTCTGGTGGAGCCCTAGTGAACACACAAGGCGAGCTCGTCGGCATTAACACCGCCTCTTTTCAGCAAGCGACAGACTTAGAAACTTACGGTATTTCTTTTGCGATCCCTGCGCCGCTAGCCAGTAAGATCATGCAGAAAATCATCGCTGATGGCCGCGTGATTCGTGGTTATATTGGAATCGACGGCCAAGACATTAATGCGGTCACTGCTCGCCTGCTTGGAAATGAACACATAGGTGGTATTGTCGTACTTGGTATTGATCCAAATGGTCCAGCCAATGCGGCAGGCTTCCAAAAGCAGGACATCATTATCAGTATTGATGGCAATAAAGTGCAAGGGCGTCAGAGCGTTATGGATATCGTCACCGATTTACGTCCTGGCACCACCGTGGACGTCGGTATCATTCGCAAAGGAAAAGAGATGACCTTGAAAGTCACCATTGCCGAAGACAAGCAAGAAGCATAAAAAATCCCAGCCATTGGCTGGGATTTTTATTTGTGCGTTACTCGCTATCGCTCGGTGTTTCCGTCGTATCGGAATCATCTAGCTCAACTTCAATGCGAGTGACTCGCTGCAAACCTCTCGGTAATAACCCACCTCGGCGACCACGTTCGCCACGGAAGTTATCAAGGTCAGACGGTTTAAGACCCAACTTTCGCTTACCCGCGTACAGCGTTAACGATGCACCTTTTGGTAAAGACATTAAGTGAGATAGTACTTCTTCTCGCTCTTTTGCTTTAGCAGCAGGAATGTTGATGATCTTATTCCCTTTACCTTTCGCCAGTTGTGGCAAGTCTTTGATTGGGAACAGCAGCATGCGACCTTGGTTAGTGATTGCTAAGATTTCATCAGAGTCTAAATCTTCAATCTCTTTTGGCGTCATGATCTCAGAGTTGGCAGGTAAAGTGACGAGCGCTTTACCACTGCGGTTTTTAGACAGCAAGTCCGCGCCTTTACATACAAAGCCGTAACCTGCATCTGAGCCCACCAGCCACAGCTGCTCTTCTTCACTCATGATGACTTGGCGAATACTGCTACCAGCCGTAATATTCAAGCGACCGGTAATCGGCTCACCTTGACTACGAGCAGAAGGCAGTGAGTGCGATTCCAGAGAGTAACTTCGACCGTCACTACCTAGGAATACCGCAGGCTGATTACTCTTACCTCGAGCATGCGCTAAATACTTATCACCCGACTTATAGTTTAAGCCTTCGGCATCCACGTCATGGCCTTTCGCGTGACGAATCCAACCTTTCTCAGAAAGCACAACCGTGATTGGCTCACTTGGTACGAGGTCACGTTCAGTCAGCGCTTTTGCTTCTGCACGCTCAACCATTGGAGAGCGACGGTCATCACCGTATTTCTCTGCGTCTGCTTTGATTTCTTTTTTCAGTAGTGTGTTCAGACGACGCTCAGAACCGAGTAGCTGTTCTAGCTTCTCACGCTCTTTCTCTAGCTCGTCTTGCTCACCACGGATCTTCATCTCTTCTAGTTTTGCTAGATGACGAAGTTTGGTATCTAAAATTGCATCCGCTTGGATATCGGTAATACCAAAGCGTTCCATCAGCACCGCTTTTGGATCGTCTTCAGTACGGATGATCTCAATCACTTCATCTAGGTTGAGGTAAGCAACCAACAAACCTTCCAAGATGTGTAGACGAGCCATTACTTTGTCTAGGCGATGTTGTAGACGACGACGCACAGTCGTACGACGGAACTCGATCCACTCAGACAGAATTTGCACCAGACCTTTAACTTGAGGACGGTTATCCAAACCAATCATGTTCAAGTTAACGCGGTAACTGCGCTCAAGATCCGTTGATGCGAACAAGTGGTTCATCAACAAGTCACAATCGACGCGGTTTGACTTAGGCACCACAACGATACGCGTTGGGTTCTCGTGATCCGATTCGTCACGAAGATCGTCAACCATTGGCAGCTTCTTCGCACGCATCTGGTTAGCGATTTGCTCAAGCAGTTTGGCACCCGATACTTGGTGAGGCAAAGAAGTGATAACAATGTCAGAACCTTCTTTATGCCAAACCGCGCGCATTTTGATGCTGCCACGACCGTTGCGGTAAATCTTCTCGATATCCGCTTGCGGCGAGATAATTTCTGCTTCTGTTGGGTAATCTGGACCTTTGACATACTGCATCACGTCCGGCAGTTCTGCTTTCGGGTTGTCGATCAAATGAATAGTCGCATCTGCGATTTCACGAACGTTGTGCGGTGGGATGTCTGTTGCCATACCAACGGCAATGCCGGTTACACCGTTAAGCAGGATATGAGGCAGACGTGCTGGCAACATTTGTGGCTCTTTCATTGTGCCATCAAAGTTAGGTTGCCATTCAACCGTGCCCTGGCCAAGTTCGCCAAGCAATACTTCAGCAAACTTAGACAGTTTTGCTTCGGTATAACGCATTGCCGCAAATGATTTCGGATCATCTGGCGCACCCCAGTTACCTTGACCATCCACTAATGGATAGCGGTAAGAGAATGGCTGAGCCATCAATACCATCGCTTCGTAACACGCTGAATCACCGTGCGGATGGTATTTACCTAGCACGTCACCAACGGTACGTGCAGATTTTTTGTATTTTGCTGATGCAGAGAGACCAAGCTCTGACATCGCATAAATGATGCGTCGTTGAACCGGCTTTAAGCCATCACCAATGTATGGCAAGGCGCGGTCCATGATTACGTACATCGAGTAGTTCAGATAAGCGTCTTCAGTGAACTTGCGCATTGGCAATTGTTCGACGCCATCGTAGGTAATTTCTGTAGACATCCGTTACACCTCTGCCAAGTCGCCGTTGTTTTGTAGCCAAGAACGACGGTCATCTGCACGCTTTTTACCTAGCAGCATGTCCATCATTTCCATGGTCGCCGTAGAGTCGTCAATGGTTAACTGCACTAAGCGACGCGTGTTCGGATCCATGGTGGTTTCACGCAACTGAAGTGGGTTCATCTCACCCAGACCTTTGAATCGTTGCACGTTGATTTTGGCTTTCTTCTTCGACAAGCGCTCTAAAATGCCATCTTTTTCATCGTCATCGAGGGCGTAGAACACTTCTTTCCCGCAGTCGATTCGATACAGAGGCGGCATTGCCACATAGATATGACCCGCTTCCACTAGTGCGCGGAAGTGACGAGTAAATAGAGCACAAAGCAGCGTTGCGATGTGAAGACCATCCGAGTCCGCATCGGCAAGGATACAGATCTTACCGTAACGAAGACTCTCGAGGTTGTCGCTATCTGGGTCAATACCCAAAGCAACAGAGATATCGTGTACTTCTTGAGACGCAAGAACTTGATCGGCAGAGACTTCCCACGTGTTCAAGATCTTACCACGCAGTGGCATCACAGCTTGGAATTCACGGTCACGTGCCTGTTTTGCCGAGCCACCCGCAGAGTCACCCTCCACAAAGAAGATTTCCGTGCGACTTAAGTCCTGTGCAGAACAGTCGGTCAACTTGCCTGGCAATGCCGGGCCGGATGCCACTTTCTTACGTACGACTTTTTTCGCCGCTCGCATACGACGGTGCGCGTTAGCGATACAGACTTCTGCCAATTGCTCTGCGAGCTGAGGCTTTTCGTTCAACCAAAGACTGAACGCATCTTTTACAACGCCAGAGACAAATGCCGCGGTTTGACGAGAAGAGAGACGTTCCTTGGTCTGGCCTGCAAATTGTGGATCTTGAATTTTAACCGACAGCACGTAAGAACAGCGGTCGAAAACGTCATCACCCGTTAGCTTCACACCACGAGGTAATAGATTACGGAACTCACAGAATTCGCGCATCGCTTCCAATAAGCCTTGGCGTAAACCATTAACGTGCGTACCACCTTGAGCGGTTGGGATCAGGTTAACGTAGCTTTCGGTGATCATCTCACCGCCTTCTGGCTGCCAAATTACCGCCCAGTTTGCCGCTTCAGTATCCGCCAAGAACTCACCAGTAAATGGTTCTTCAGGAATAACTGGATAGCCTTTTACACCTTCCGCAAGATAGTCTTTCAAACCATCTTCGTAGTACCACTTATAGTCTTTGTCATTAACTTTGTCGGTTAATGTGATTTCTAAGCCCGGACACAAAACCGCTTTTGCGCGCAGGTTGTTGACTAAGCGCGTCACAGAGAAGTTAGCCGAATCGAAGTACTTCGCATCAGGCCAGAAATGTACGCTGGTACCGCGATTGCGACGACCACATGTGCCAGTTACGGTCAGATCAGACACTTTCTCGCCGTGTTCAAATGCAATTTCATACACTTGACCATCACGACGAACTGTTACTTCAACGCGTTTTGACAACGCGTTTACTACAGATATACCTACCCCGTGCAAACCACCAGAGAATTGGTAGTTTTTGTTAGAGAACTTACCACCCGCATGTAGCTTACATAGAATTAGCTCTACGCCTGATACTTTCTCTTCTGGGTGGATATCAACAGGCATGCCTCGACCATCATCGATCACTTCGAGTGATTGGTCAGCATGTAGGATGACTTGTACTTTTGAGGCATGTCCGGCTAGCGCTTCATCGACACTGTTGTCGATAACTTCTTGGCCCAAATGGTTTGGGCGCGCTGTATCCGTATACATCCCTGGTCGGCGACGTACTGGCTCTAAGCCATTCAGTACTTCAATGGCACCAGCATTATATTGTTCAGTCATAATACGGAATTATTCTCAAAGTTTACTTGTTGCCTGAGTATCACCAATGGGCGTACCCATACTCAGGAAACGAAAAAGCCACCCTGTTCACATCACTAAGAGTTTGTAAACATGATGCATAACAAAGTAGCCAGGGTCCTCGACCCTTAAGATCTTTTGGCAAAACATAGTCGGAAAGCATACCGCTCATGTCAAGAAACGGTTGGATATATCAATAAAAACTATGAGCCTTTTCCAATCGCTTTCGAATTACAGTTCTAGAAATTCGATAATCTGTGCAGGATAACGCTCAAAGCCTACAAAACTGTGATCACCGCCTTGTTCTACTGTTTGCTTAGCGTCTGCAAACTTATCTACCGCTTGTCGATAGTCTAAAACCTCATCTTCTGTTTGTTGCAATAACCAAAAAGAATGTGGCGACGCGATGCTTTGTACATCAAGAGCTTTTAACTCGTCAATATGACAAGCTTCAAGTGTATAGGTTTCATGCGTATATGGGTTAGTTTGCTTACCCAAATAATCTACTAGCAACTCATAAGGCTTGACTGCGGGGTTAACCACTACCGCTTTAAACCCAAACTTGTCATTTAGCCACGTTGACATAAAACCGCCTAATGAGCTGCCCACTAGACCAATTTTATAGTCATCTTTATATTGCTCGATAATATCCAACAACATTTTCGCCGCTTGCTGAGGATAACAAGGTAACTGGGGAACAATCACCTTGATATCAGACCTATGTTGCTCGCAGTAGGCTCTCATCACATTCGCTTTCATGGAGAGTGGAGAGCTATTAAAGCCATGGATATAGAGAAGAAGTGAAGGTTTACTCATAGATATCTCGCACAAAAAAGCGAGCCCGAACAGAGAGCTCGGGCGCGTTAGTAGCCGTTAGAAGAGAAGTCTGGTTGGAACTGGCCATCAGGAAGCCGACCTACTTGGGTCGTAATATCGCCACAAGCATGTAGTTGCAGCTCCCGCCAACCAGGCGAAGTGGTATCAAGGGCAAAATCATCCGAGTTAGGCTTAAACTGAACACAAGTTGAGGGTGTTGCCATCACTCGAATGCCCTTGTGAAGCACATTCATATCTTGATGAACATGACCACAGAGAATGCCTTTCACGTTATCAAAACGCTCGACAACCTGCCAAAACGCTTCGGCATCTTTTAAAGTATGTTGATCAAGCCACGCGCTTCCCACCAGTAACGGGTGATGATGCAACAAAACAAGTGTGTGTCTTTCTGGGTGTTCGGCTAGCTTTTCTTCGAGTAGCGTTAATTGCTGATCACTCAAGCGCCCATGAGGAACGCCAACAACTTGCGAGTCTAAAAGAATTAACTGCCAATGCTCGCCAAGCAACACATGCTCTGCGGCTTTGATTTGTGGCGAAGGCAAAACACTGCCCATATTAGGCTTGTAATCATGATTACCAGGTAGCCAAAAGCAGTCTTTCTCTAGCGGTTCAATGCCGTTGGCAAAGCGCTGATAAGATTCTGCACTATGGTCTTGGGAAATATCGCCCGTCGCCAAAATGTAATCAAACGCCACGTTGCGGCGTAAAACATCAGCAACAACAGCATTAAAGCTATCGACTGTTTTTACGCTTAGCAAACTTCCCTCATCGGCAGCAAACAGATGAGTATCCGTAATTTGTAAAAGTTTGATGCTGTCACTAGATGATTGCAAAATGAAAACCTGATTCGTCCACTATATCGTTATTTGTTATTTTCCTTTAGTGAAGTGACGATCAATTGAAGGCAAGTGGTGTTCTACTGATACCACTTCGTAAACAAAACGTCAGCCATTCACCGAGGAATGTGTTTAATTGATGCTTTTCATCTTTCTGCATCAGTTGGTCATTGGGATAATCATACTTAGCTTTTATGCGAGAGAACTCTCCGCTTGAGCATACTTCGGCTACTCTCGCATCATGATAAAGCCTGACAGACATCGTCGGTAAAGGAAACACTGGCGTTTCATCACTCTGACATATCTCAACAACTGTGGTGTATTTTGTGATTTCATTCACGGTCAATTGGTAAACCATGTTCGCCGCTTGGTAGCAACGTACATCCCCAACTTCGGCAGAAGCAGGCAATAAGGCATTCAATTTAGCGTAGTTGGTCTCATACGTTCTCATAAGACCAGCTAAATCAACATGATATTGTTGTTTTTCAGCCAATTGTGCCATTACTCACTCTCCACCGTTTGGGATAGTCCCCATTCTGACTTTAACTCTTGATGGTGTAATTGCAGCCATTGCAACGCAATAATCGACGCACCATTTTCAAATTTTCCGTCCTTCACCCATTGATACGCCGTTTCACGACTCATGACATGAACTCGGATATCTTCATTCTCATAGTCTAAACCATGAATGCCGTGCGCTTTAGACGCATCCACTTCACCAACAAAGACGTCTAGCTTTTCCGAGCAACCACCAGCCGAAGGATAATAGGACGTAACAGGTACAACGCGCCCCACCTGAATCCCCGCTTCTTCGACAGCCTCTCGACGAATTACGGCTTCAGCAGATTCATCGCGGTCAATCATACCGGCGACAATTTCTAGCTGCCAAGGGTGTTCATGTTCCAACGCGCCAATACGAATCTGTTCAATGATTACGACCTGGTCCGTCTTTGGATCATAAGGAAGCATCGCTGCTGCGTGACCACGCTCGAACATTTCTCGTTCGACAACTCCACTCCAACCACCAGCAAATAGCCTATGCTGAAAGCGGTATTTCACCATTTTGAAAAAACCTTCAAATAAGGTTTCTTTCGAGATGACTTTTACATCTCGCGAAGTAAAATCTTGTTGTTGTTTGTCACGCTGTTGCATTCAACACCTCTCTGAGTGAATCCTGTAGTTTACTCATTGTTATTCGCTTGCTCAAAGGACTTGGCTCAACTTTTTGTATAATAGTTACAAATTAATTTAAGTCTTTGCTAAAAATTTATTGCACAAGTGGATAATTACGTGTAAAAAAGTGCAAACTTTAGAGTAAATATCGTGCAAATTGAGTTAAACTACTGAGAATTAACCAATCTATGGACCGCGGGAATAGAAAATGAAAAAATTGCTTCCACTATTTATCAGTGCAGCGCTAGGTAGCATGAGTACGTCTGCGTTCGCAGACTCTTTGGCTGAAATCTACGACTTGGCAAAACAAAATGATCCACAATTGCTCAGTGTAGCAGCACAACGTGACCAAGCTTTCGAAGCAATCACCTCAAGCCGTAGTGCTCTATTACCACAGATCAACCTTACTGCGGGTTACAATTTAACTCGTGGTGATACTGAATACGATTCAAATCTAATTAGTGACGTATCAAACGATGGCAACGCGCTAACCGCTGGTGTTAGCTTTTCACAAGCACTTTACAACCGCGCATCTTGGATCTCTCTAGATACTGCTGAGAAAAGTGCTCGCCAAGCAGACGCAACTTACGCAGCGACGCAACAGGCACTGATTCTTCGCGTGTCACAAGCGTATTTTGAAGTTCTACGCGCACAAGATAATCTTGTTTTCGTACGTGCAGAAAAAGCCGCGGTTGGCCGTCAACTTGAGCAAACTAAACAGCGCTTTGAAGTAGGTTTGTCTGCAATCACTGACGTGCATGACGCACAAGCTCAGTACGACCAAGTGCTAGCGGACGAAGTGTTGGCAGAAAACGCGCTAACTAATAGCTACGAGTCACTGCGTGAAATTACAGGCCAAGAGCACAAAGATCTCAACATTTTGGACACTGGCCGCTTCACTGCTAGCCCATCGACCGTACCAGCTGAATCGCTCATTGATGAAGCAAAAACCAAAAACCTGACCTTGCTATCATCACGTATTCTTCAAGACATTGCGCGTGACAATATTTCACTAGCAAGCTCTGGCCACCTACCAACGCTCTCTCTAGACGGTGGTTACAACTACGGTGATACTTCTCATAGCTCTCGTGACAACACGACAGACAACTTCAATATTGGTGTGAACCTTGCAGTACCGCTATACACAGGTGGTAACGTAACCTCTCAAACCAAACAAGCTGAATACGCGTACGTGGCAGCAAGCGAAGATCTTGAAGCACAGTACCGTAGCGTAGTCAAAGATGTTCGCGCACAAAACAACAACATTAACGCCTCTATCGGCGCATTACGTGCGTATGAGCAAGCGGTTATTTCTGCACGCTCTGCACTAGAAGCAACAGAAGCTGGCTTTGATGTAGGTACTCGTACTATCGTTGATGTACTGGACGCGACTCGTCGTCTATACGATGCGAACAAAAACCTATCGAACGCTCGTTACGACTACATTTTAAGTGTTCTTCAGCTACGCCAAGCAGTTGGTACGCTAAGCGAACAAGACATCTTGGACGTTGATGCAGGTTTGAAAGCGGCAAAATAACCGCTAACTGAATACTTCAGGTCTTAATAAATAAAAACGCCAGTTGAGTTATCAGCTGGCGTTTTTTATTACTTGTAGTTCAGGCCTAAAAGTGCCTCTGAACTAAAAGTATCAAAAAGGCCGCACTTAGCGACCTTTATGAGCAAATAGCATTTCAATGCTAACAAACAGCAGGCTTAGCCCTTACCGCCTTTGATTGCATTAATGATTTCACTGGTCGAGCAGCCATCTTCAAAGTTCAATACACGAACTTCACCACCCGCCGCAATGACTTCTTTACCACCAGCAATCTCTTCTGGTTTGTAGTCACCGCCTTTTACTAGCAAGCTTGGTAGAACTTCTGAGATCAAACGCTGCGGCGTATCTTCACTAAATGGTACAACCCAATCCACAGCGCCCAAACCTGCCAACACCGCCATGCGGCGATCGGTTGGGTTTACCGGACGACCAGGGCCTTTAAGGCGTTTTACTGACTCATCGGTATTTACCGCAACGATTAGGCGATCGCCCAGTTCAGCAGCATGGTTTAAGTAAGACACATGCCCAGCGTGCAGAATATCAAAGCAGCCATTTGTCATAACGACTTTCTCGCCACGAGCTCGTGCTTTTTTCACCGCTTCGATCAGTGCTTTTTCTGAAATCACACCGTAATCCGTGTCTTGGCTGCCATGTACCGCTTCTGCTAATTCAATCTCAGAAAGCGTTGACGTGCCTAGTTTACCAACTACAACACCTGCCGCTGCGTTTGCTAGTGCACACGCTTCTTCAAATGATTTGCCTGCGGCAACAGACGCTGCCAATACAGAGATAACCGTGTCGCCCGCACCTGTCACGTCATACACTTCTTTCGCTTGAGTTGGAAGGTGGAACGGTTCCTGACCACGACGAATCAAGGTCATTCCGTTTTCGCTGCGTGTCACTAAAAGCGCTTCAAATTCAAACTCTTCAACCAAAGCCAGTGCTTTCTCTACTAGCTCTTGGTCAGATTTCACTTTACCTACAACGTCTTCGAACTCTTTCATGTTTGGCGTAAGAAGTGTTGCGCCACGGTAGCGTTCAAAATCCGCACCTTTCGGGTCAATGAAAACCGGAATATTTGCTGCGCGCGCTTTTTGAATGTATGCCTGAACATGCTCTAACGAACCTTTTGCGTAATCAGACATAATCACGGCTTTAACGTTTGGCAGTGCGGCATCCATTCGAGATAACACTGGCGCAGAATCTGTGTTTTCAAACTTGTCTTCGAAGTCGAGACGAATAAGCTGTTGTCCACGGCTCATTACACGAAGCTTCGTAATCGTTGGGTAATCAGGCAGTGCAACGAAATCGCACTTCACATTGAGTGAGCTCAGCGTCTCCGTCAGCACTTTTGCAGGCTCATCTTCCCCAGTTAGACCAACAATGTGAGCATGGCCACCTAGTGATGCGATGTTCATCGCAACGTTCGCAGCACCACCAGGACGCTCTTCATTGTTTTCTACTTTTACAACAGGAACCGGCGCTTCAGGAGAAATGCGCCCGGTTGGGCCATACCAGTAACGATCTAGCATGACATCACCGATAATGAGCACACCAGCGCTGTTGTAATCAGGTAGAATTGGTTTCATTGTTGGTCTCCAAAAATTAAATCGAAGTGAGTTTATCACAGCCCTTATCGAGGCTAAATATATGGTCTTAACTGAACCACTGATTCCAAGCCTGTTTTACCCACTCCCTTTCGGCAACAAACTTATCTTCCACCACATCAGCGTCTAAATTGAGTAGATTTCGGCGGTGTATTTCGTTGCGCATTGTCGTGTAAGCACGTATCAACTGCATTGCTTGGTCTTCGTCCATAACATCTTGCGCAATGAGCGTTTCAAAGATGCGCACATTATCACACCAACGCGTCAATTTCGGCTTATCGTGACTATAGTTGAGCACTAGGTACTGAGCGACAAATTCGATATCGGTAATCCCACCCACATCTTGCTTGAGCATAAAGCGGCCTGGCTTTTTCCCCCCAAGATGACCGCGCATTTTTTCTCTCATTTCGACAACGTCTTTTTTCAGTTCAGCTTGATCGCGTGCTTTGCACAGCACATCATGCCGCGTATTGTGAAATGCAATTGCCAGTGGTTCATCACCATAAATCATGCGCGCGCGGACAAGTGCTTGATGCTCCCATGTCCACGCGTCTTGATGTTGATAGTCGTCGAACGCGTCCGTTGGGCTAACCAACAAACCCGATGCACCGGACGGACGCAATCGGGTATCGACCTCGTATAAAATACCGGAAGCGGTGCGAGTGGAGAAAATATGAATGATACGCTGTGCTAAACGAAGGTAGAACTGACGACCATCAATCTCTTTTTTGCCGTCAGTGTAGACATTGACTGGGCAGTCATGCATGAAGACAATATCCAAATCGGAGTTATAGCCGAGCTCCCACCCTCCGACTTTACCATAACCAATTACAGCAAAGCCTTTGCCTTCACGATCTTGCACATGCGTTGGCTCGCCGTACTTTTCAGACACTTGCAACCAAGCCTGACTGATCACCGCATCAACGATAGCTTCCGCTAAATAAGTTAAATGGTCACTCACTTTCATCACTGGCAATGCGCCAGCAATATCTGCCGCTGCAATACGCAAAATACAAATTTGCTTAAACTGACGCAACGCTTCCATTTGCTGTTCCATATCATCTTCAGGAATACGCGCCAAATAATCACGCAGCTCTGTACGGTAACTGTCTAATGGAATGGGATTGTACAGCTGCGCAGGGTCGATTAACTCATCAAGCAAGATAGGATAACGAGACAGCTGCTCTGAAATCATTGGACTTGCGGTACACAAACGTACGAGCTGCACCAGAGCCGCTGGATGCTCATCCAATAATTCCAAGTAAGTCGTGCGAGTGCAGATGTTGTGTAGCAAGTGAAGTACACGAGATAAACCAAACTGTGCATCAGGATGGGCAAAGACCGCATCAAACACTTTCGGCATCAAACGATTGAGCACTTCGCGTCCACGTGGGCCTAACGTTTTTTTGGCCAGATCGGTTTTAAAGTTGATGATGGTTTTCGCGCATGAAGCAAAGTCTTCAATCTGAATATCCTGCTGCAAGATATGCTCAAGAACGTCTTGTTTGTCGGCCATATCCCATAGCTCATGAAAATGACGAGCAACAGTAGTCCCCTCGTCTTCTTCATCATCACCAATTAGTGATTCAAAAACTTGGTGAACATTTGCCATATGCTGCTGGGTTTGCTCAATCAATTGCTCCCAACAGCTCATTTTCATCGCGGTGGCGAGCTTTAAGCGTTCGGTTTCGCAATCAGGCAGCGTCTGGGTTTGCTTATCCGCCATTGCTTGCAACAAGTTTTCTAATTGACGCAAGTACTTGTATGCAGCTTCTAGATCGCTGACTTCTTTTGGAGTAAGCAATGCCAGTTCTTCAATGCCTTGCAGCGTTTCCAACAGCCCTCGATTACGCAAAGAAGGCTCTCGACCACCTCGAATCAATTGAAAAACTTGAGCGATAAATTCAATTTCTCGGATGCCACCCGCACCTAGCTTAATGTTGTTATTCAACCCTCGGCGGCGAACCTCGCTACTGATCATCGACTTCATTCGTCGCAAAGATTGAATCGCACTGAAATCAATATAACGACGAAAAACAAAAGGGCGCAGCATTTGGCGTAGCTCTTGATACTGCGGGTACATCTCACATCCCATCACCCGAGCTTTGATCATCGCGTAACGTTCCCAATCTCGCCCCTGTTCTTGGTAATAATCTTCAAGTGCGGCATAGCTCATTACCAAAGGGCCACTTTCTCCAAATGGGCGAAGTCGCATGTCGACGCGGTAGCAAAAACCATCGAAGGTTTGTTGGTCAAGCGCTTTGATGATGCGTTGACCAAGACGAGTAAAGAACTGGGCATTGGCAATGCTGCGGCGTGCGCCTTGGGTTTCGCCATTCTCTGGATACGTGAAAATTAGATCAATATCGGAAGAAAAGTTTAGCTCGCCACCACCCAGTTTCCCCATGCCGATAATTAACATCGGCTGCACTTCACCGTCCTCACTTGTTGGCGTGCCCCACTCCTGACAACACACTTGATATTGCCATTGATAGGTTTCAAAAATCATCGCTTCTGCCAACTCAGATAAGTGGCTTAAAGACGTCTCTAGAGACCATGCATGCGTGAAATCCTTCCACGCAATGTACACCATTTCTCGATTGCGAAACTGACGCAATACGCGATGACCAGACATCTCATCAGGACATTGTTCCAACAGTTCAGCAAGGCGTGAGCGGTAAGACTCCTGACGACTTGGCTGCGCTAACATACTTGGCAACTCACGGGCTAGGACTTCATCGCGATGAATGGCTTCAGTTATAAACTGGCTTAAGCCCGCCACATAACGAAATTGCTGCGCAACCTCATCGGGCCAAAGGGGAAAATAACCTGCGTCTTGGGCGTTTTGTACGGCAGATTCAGCGATAGAAATCAGTGGCGAAGGCAGCTGCATTTTTCTTCCTTGTTTGAAAAGCACGGTAACTCATTCTTTATACCAGACTGAAAGCAAATAAAAACGCCCACAAAAGGTTTGTGGGCGTTTTATCAAAAGTTCGGGATCGAATATTAAACTTGGAAAGATTTGATCTTCTTGTCTAGCTCACCTGCATTATTTTGCATCATTTCAGAGGTTTCTAGCAGCTCGGTAACAACAACAACTGAGGCTTCAACCAACTCACGTACATTGGTGAGGTTTTGGCTCATCTCTTCTGCAACACTGCTTTGCTGACCAGACGCCGTCGCGATCTGGAAGTTCATGTCATTGATTTGCGTCACTTGCCCAACAATACCATCGAGCTCAGATCCAGCATTAGAAACCAGCTCGTTTCCATCTGCCGCTTCTACAACGCTTTTTTCCATGAGTTCTACCGCAGATTCAGCACTGGTTTGCAGCTGTGCGATCATCTCTTGAATTTCTACCGTCGCTTGTTGTGTACGTTGGGCAAGGTTACGAACTTCATCTGCAACCACAGCAAAACCCCGCCCAGCCTCGCCAGCTCGCGCCGCTTCAATCGCCGCATTCAGTGCAAGCAGGTTGGTTTGTTCAGAAATGCCTTGAATCGTCCCTACAACGCTACCAATGGCTTCAACACGTTCTTCAACTTGGTTAACCGCTTGTGCCGATGAAGCGATATCCGACGAAAGTTCACTCATTTTCGCCATTGTACTTTGCAAGAACTGCTGACCAGAAATTGCTTGTGCGGAAGCTTGCTCTGTTAGAGAAGATGCCGTCTGGGCATGTTCCGCAACCGTTTGGACCGTCGACGACATTTCACTCATCGCCGTAGCAAGTTGATCAATTTCGTTAAACTCTTCTTGCGCCGATTCCTTCGTTTCCGACATGCTCAGCGTCATGACTTCGGTGAGCGTTGATAATTCATCAGACGCATTAATTTGCATTTGAATAACATCGTGCAATTGTCGACGTGTCTTTTCTAATTCACGTGCCACGTCTCCGTATTCATCTTTACAATCCATACCAAATGGAACAGAGAGGTTCTTGCTCGCCATCAGTTTGATCGCGTCGCTCAGATACTGTGTTTGACGCAACATCACTCTAGCCGCCGCTAATAAGAGCACGACAAAAACCACAATCAATAAGGCGGTTTGCCAAGCAACTTGCGTTAAATATGCTTCATAATGCTGTTGGGCAACTTGCGCGTTTTGTGTCGCCGCTAAAAGTGAGTCGTAAAAAGTGTTTGCGTCCCACAGTTGTTTTGCCACGATCAGGACAGTACTGAAGACCATCAACATGACCATTTTAGGCACCAGTCGAATGTCGGATATGACCCTTTCCCATGGCTTAAATGCCAGCTTTTCCATTGTCAGTTCTCCACCGAGTCTTATATAGTCTTTATCTATAATCTTTATATTACTTATAGTTATGTTCGCGCTTTGCGTGGTTACGCGATTTATTTTGAGCTTCGTATGAAAAACAATGATATCAAAGACAGCACACGACCGATGGGCCTGTTGTCACTAATATTGTCTTTTATGGCACTATTTGTGATCTCTGGCTTGTTGTTTTTCCCGATCGATCACGAAACCCGTCAAGTTCTTATCGGTCTGGATTTCATAATCTGTAGTATTTTCCTACTACAGCTCACCATTGATTTGATCCGGTCCACAGATCGCTGGTTATTCCTTAAACGTCATTGGATAGATTTCGTGGCGAGCATCCCATTGATAGAGCCCCTGCGCTTTGCTCGTATTTTTCATATTATGCGAGTGGTATTAGTACTGCGTTCGTCAAAGTTCATTTTGCATCAGCTCAAAGAAAACCGCCGCGAAACCACGGTCGCCTCTATACTGCTATTGATGGTTATCCTCATAACACTCGGTTCTAGTGCAATGCTGTTTATCGAAGCGAAAAACCCAGAAGCGAATATTCGTACTGGCGCCGATGCTTTGTGGTGGGTATTTGTAACAATCTCAACGGTTGGTTACGGCGATCATTATCCAGTGACCTCCATAGGAAAGTTTTTGGCTGTCATCATCATTGTTTGCGGGGTGGGTATCTTTGGTATGATCTCGGGTCTTATCACCTCTATCCTTGCTGCCCCAACGAAACAACAGACGCACAGTTCAATCAATAAAGAACGTATGCTCGAGCAGCTCCTAAGCCAACAAGCGCAAATACTAGAACGACTCGATTTCATGGAAAAAGAGCTACAACAACGTAAAACAGAGACAAAAAAATAGGACCATGCGGTCCTATTTTTTTGTTCTTATCACCAGAACGATCATTCACGCCAATAAGGCTGAACTTCCACACTGATCGCTCGGGTTTGATCCATTGCATGCAAAATTGAGCGCTCTTGACGGTGCAACCAGCGTTCTAACTGCTCTTTTTCTGCGTCTTCCAGCATATCAACCAACGGGAGCAAGTGGTTCAGCATTAGCAGATCATCGATACCATGCACCAGATCCGCCCATGGCAAACGGAAGCTGTTACGCTCATCCGAGTTATACAAACTCGCGAAACCAATACCAGTATAGAGATTACGCAATAAGCGATAACGCTGATCAACGTACTCTTGCGCCGTCAAATCGCGCTCTGCTGGGAAAGCTTCCATTAGCTCAGCCCAAGTGCGATCGAGCTGAGTAACTGAAAACGGCATGATGTTACTTGCCATTTTTTCACGTGCTTTTTCATCAAGAAATGGCTGCCAACCGCGCGCTAAGATCCAGCGGCTTAGATCCAGCAGTAACCCTGTGTAACGCGCGGAATTGAGCAACCCTAGCACTTCTTCACGGCTTGGCAACTCTTGTAACTGCTGAGTCAGCTCAGATACTAAGAACTTACGCGCATCCAACTTACGCAGCACATTGCCTTTGTCATCTAAGAGCTCTTCAAGGTGTGCATGCTCATCCAACCAACTCAGTTCTTCTTCCAACCATTTAAGCTCTTGGCGCAGAATCGCGCTCGCGCGACGAGGGACAATCCCGCCAAAAATAGTCAATGTTTGACGAATGAAACGAATGGCATTACTGATTTCACGCAGTGCTTCCACGCTGTCACGCTCAGCATAAATTTGCTCGTGATAATGCCAATGAGACAAAGCGTGCTCTAAAGAGTTGATCAAGCAAAATTCAACGGTATCCGTCGGACTACTGTCCACAAGTGCCAATGATTTTACTTCATCACCCGCATAACCACTTGCAAGTCGATAACCTTTCGCCGCTTTGCTCAAGTTACCCAAGCGCATACCGCCTTGCTCGCAAAAGCTGCGTGCCAGCGTGAATAAAGCTTCGGTTTGGCCTGACTTAAGTTCCAGTTCAACTTCGCAAATCGGCTCTTGCTTCTCTTCTTCGTCTTCACCTTTGGCTACAACTAAGCCTTGGTCAAAGGCAACTTCAACCTGACTGCCATCGGGCATGCCAATCAGCCATTGTTCACGTGTGAAGTTGGTCGAGAATAATGGCATAAGCTCGGATTGCAGCGTTTCTGCATCTTTACCTGGAGGCCAAATATCAAGAGGATGAAGCGACAGATTAGGCTCGTCGCTAGTGTGCTCAGCATTGTATTCTGGTCTTTGATGTAAGCCTGCGACGACGCGTCCTGCTGTCTTTACGGTTTGGACGAATACATCATCAAAACGGCGAATTCTTAAACCAATGTCGTGCTTTCGAAGCCATTTATCGGCAGTATCAAAATAGGTGTTACCCAAGTCACGACAACTATGCTGAAGTACTTTTGTCTCAGAAATTTTTTCTTTTAAAGTTTCTGAAAATTCAGGAGAAACAAAAAACTTCAGTTCTATTTCGGTTTCCATAGCTATACCTTTCAAAGCAGATAGAAACAGGATATTGCGTAATTTCTCACACGGCAAGAGAGAAATATCGCCGGATTGATGATCTAAAACAGTTTTAATGAGCGATTTAATGCGTTACCATGCGCGCCTTTATAGCCATCGTTCAACATTTCGCCAAGCACTCAGAAATGGTGTATGTTTTTTTAAGGTTATAGTTATTAGGTTGAATGACCATGCCAGTAAATACAATTATGGGGTTATTTGCAAAGTCCCCAATTAAGCCTTTGCAACGCCACGTTGTGTGTGTCAACGAATGTTGTTCACACTTGGTGAAATTCTTTGAAGTATCTTCAAAGGGTGATTGGGAAAAAGCAGCAGAAATCCGTGCACAAATTTCTCACCTAGAGAAAGAAGCGGATGTGCTGAAACGTGAAATCCGTCTAAAACTGCCTCGCGGTTTGTTCATGCCAGTCGACCGTACTGACATGCTTGAGCTTTTGACTCAACAGGACAAACTTGCAAACCTGGCAAAAGACATTGCTGGCCGTGTATATGGTCGTCAACTTGTCATCCCTGAGGCTCTCCAACCAAACTTCCTCGCTTACGTTCAACGTTGTCTTGATGCTGCCGATCAGGCGCAAAAGGTAATCAATGAACTTGATGAATTGCTAGAAACCGGCTTCAAAGGCCGTGAAGTGACGCTCGTCGCTGAAATGATTCATCAATTAGACGTTATCGAAGATGATACCGATGCCATGCAGATTGAACTTCGCCAACAGTTGATGGTGATTGAAGCTGACATGAACCCTATCGATGTCATGTTCCTGTACAAGATTCTTGAATGGGTAGGTGGTATTGCCGACCAAGCGCAGCGCGTAGGTGCTCGTTTGGAAGTCATGCTATCTCGATCTTAAAACATAAAGTTAACGACATAACGAAGAGCATAATTAACACGTGTCATAGGGACGATGACTATTTTCATCGTCTTATGGTTTGGCGCGCGTAAAATTTTGTTCCGCTTGTTATAAAACAACTAGGTATTACGATGGATATCCTTGCGAACTACGGCACTGTCCTGATTATTGTTGCAGCGATTTTTGGTTTCATGATGGCGATTGGTATTGGCGCGAACGACGTTGCTAATGCGATGGGTACATCTGTAGGTTCAAAAGCGCTAACTGTAAAACAAGCTATCATCATTGCGATGATCTTCGAATTTGCAGGTGCTTACCTTGCAGGCGGTGAAGTAACCGACACTATCCGTAAAGGTGTAATCGAAACTTCTTTATTTGCTAGTCAACCAGATGTTCTTGTCTACGGCATGATGTCTGCGCTTTTAGCAGCAGGTACATGGCTGCTTCTTGCTTCTTACATGGGCTGGCCAGTATCAACGACTCACTCAATCATCGGTGCAATCATTGGTTTTGCATGCGTATCAGTAGGTACTGAAGCGGTTGACTGGGGCAGCGTTCAAGGCATTGTTGGTAGCTGGATTATTACGCCAGTGATTTCAGGTTTCTTTGCTTACGTTATCTTTGTCAGCGCACAACGCCTGATTTTTGATACAGAGAACCCTCTGTTTAATGCGAAACGTTTTGTACCTGTTTACATGTTCATCACAACAATGGTGATTGCACTTGTAACCATCAAAAAAGGTCTAAAACACGTTGGTCTTCACCTGACCAATGGTGAAGCCTGGATGTGGGCAGCAGCAGTTTCAGCACTTGTGATGATTGGCGGCTACGTATACATCCAGAAAAAATTCGCTAATCGCGAAGAAGACCGCAGCTTTTCTGGCGTGGAAGGTATCTTCAGCGTTCTGATGGTTATCACCGCTTGTGCGATGGCATTTGCACACGGTTCAAACGACGTTGCAAACGCCATTGGTCCACTGTCTGCTGTCGTATCGACTGTTGAACACATGGGCGAAATCAGCACGAAAAGCACCATCGCTTGGTGGATTCTACCTCTTGGTGGTATTGGTATCGTGGTCGGTCTTGCAACACTGGGTCACAAAGTAATGGCAACCGTTGGTACAGGCATCACTGAGCTAACGCCTAGCCGCGGTTTTGCAGCACAGCTAGCAACAGCATGTACGGTAGTTCTAGCGTCTGGTACAGGCCTGCCAATTTCAACCACTCAAACATTGGTTGGTGCGGTTCTCGGTGTTGGCTTTGCTCGTGGTATCGCAGCACTGAACCTAGGCGTAGTTCGTAACATCGTGGCATCATGGATCGTTACACTACCAGCGGGTGCGTTATTAGCCGTAGTATTCTTCTACGGACTTCAAGCGATGTTCGCTTAAGACACTCGTCAATAGAATGTAAGCGCTTTGTCATTATTGACTCAAACGCACAGAAAGGGAGGCTTTGCCTCCCTTCTTTGTTGCACCGAGGTTTGAAACTGCATACTATTCGTCTATTTCCGGCTCCAATCATTCGGTGCCAACGCTGTCTCCAAGAAAAATCGTTAAGGGATTTACTGTGAAAAAACTAATCATCACGGTTTTGTTTACTTTGCTAGCAGCGCCAGCGGCCCTAGCAGCAGACCGTTATATTTCTGATGACCTCTTCACTTTTATGCACTCAGGTCCAAATAACACCTACCGTATTATTGGTAGTGTTAACGCCGGTTCTAAAGTACAACTGATTAAAACCAACCGAGATACTGGCTACACGCAAGTTCGTGATGACCGTGGTCGCACTGGTTGGGTACAAAGCAAGTTTGTGACAAACCAAGAGAGCATGGCAATTCGCCTTCCTCGCATTGAGAAAGAGCTAGCCGAAGTCAAAGAGCAGCTTGCTAATGCTCGTCAAACTTCTGATGCAGAGAAAGCCGGTCTTGTTACCTCTCTCGAAACACGTAACCAACAAATTTCAGATCTAGAAAATAAATACTCTGAGATCAGTGATCAGCTTACTTCTGTTGAAACAGAAAACCGCGAGCTACGCGCAAAACTGGATACACAAAAAGATGACATGCTGCTTAAGTACTTCACTTATGGCGGCGGTGTCGCAGGTTTAGGTTTACTATTTGGTTTGATTCTTCCGCATGTCATGCCTCGTAGAAAGCGCTCTCCTGCGGGTTGGGCATAAACCCTTACGCTTTTATCTTTAAAAAGAACGCAAAAGCCAGTCGATATTGACTGGCTTTTTAGTTTGCTTCGTTTGATAGAAGTGAGTACTACTCCCCCATTGAACTAGAGGCTCGACGACGATCCGTTGCGCCATAAAGCTTGCCATCTTTTAGCTCAATTGCATTCAAACCGCTTACCACTGGAATAACGTGCACTGGGTAGCCAAGCTCCATAAACTCAGGCACCAACATTTCTGCGAACGTTTTCTTTTCCACCAGCAAACCAGTCGGGTCATAAGACTTGGTGCGGTCTATCTTAGTGCCATACTGGATGTTTGGTAAGTCAATAGCCTCTTGCGCTGATAAGTTCCAATCCAGCACCCCAACCACGGTTTTGAGTACATACCCCGGGATTTGTGAACTACCTGGTGACCCAACCACCAAACGCAAGTTATCATCACTGTCCATCACCATTAATGGCGTAATAGCCGAACGTGGACGCTTACCCGCTTCAATCGAGTTCTGAGTTGGTTTACCGTTAACAGTTGGCTGAGGTGAGAAGTTAGCCATCTGCGCGTTCAAGATAACGCCATCGACCATCACACCCGAGCCCATACCTGTTCCTACCGTACTAGTCATTGCTATTGCATTTCCATCTCTATCGACGATAGAAATATGCCCTGTATCTTTGCTCTCGAAGCCTTGATATTGCGCATACTGAGTTTGCGTTATCTGTCCTGCTTTTGGATCCTCTTTTGAAGTGCCATTATCGGGGATTAAATCACGTCTCTGATCTAGATAGGCTTTAGACAACAACTGTTCAACTGGCGCTTCCACATAATCCGGATCTCCGGCATACGCAATACGATCGGCTTTTGCAATTCGCATCGCTTCAGTCATGAGACGCCAAGGTTCCACATCCGTTTTCGCCATATGGGCAATGTCATAGGGTGCAAGCAGTTCAAGACTCTGAGCGACCATCACACCGCCCGAAGCTGGGTAACCAAAAGAGACGATTTTATTCCCACGGTAGTCGCTCTCAATGATGTCACGCTGCTTCACTTGGTAATGTTTAAAATCTTCTAAAGACAACTTCTCGTGTTGGTCGTCAATACGACTATTAACCGTCTCTACGATGTGCTGACCAAGCTCACCACCATAAAGGTAACTATCGCCTTGTTGCGCGATCTTCCTCAGCGTCTCAGCCATCTTAGGGTTCTTCATCAAGGTTCCCGTCGGCTTAATATCGTCCCCTTGCCAATACAAGGCTTTCACTTCCGGATCTTGCTCAAGTCGGCTTTGCTCTCTTACTACGATGTCGTAGGTGTAGCTGTTCATCGCGTACCCATTGCTCGCCAATGTAATCGCCGGCTTAATCAGCTCTGCCCATGGCAACTTGCCGTATTGTTCATGAGTGGTGTAAAGCAACCGCAACGTGCCCGGAACCGCAACAGAACGAGGGCCTAATATTTCGTTGCGACTGAGTACTTCCCCATTCTCAACAAACATTTCAGGGTTCGCGCTAGAGGGCGCTTCATCTCGACCATCAAGGGCCAGAAATTTTTTCTCGTCATGTTGATAAAACAGCGCGAAAGTCCCGCCGCCAACTCCGGTCATATCTGGCTCAACGACAGACATCACCATCTGCATCGCGACCATAGCATCAACAGCGTTACCGCCTTCTTTCAATATTGAGTAACCGGTACTGCTCACGTAAGGATTCGTCGCACTGACCATGAAATCTTGCCCGCGACTATCTGGTGTAACTGGGAATGGGTCTGGCTTTGCTGCATAGCTTGTCGATGCAACAATACTTAAAGAAAAAATCAGAATACGCATGTGTCTCTGTTTAGACTCCTATTATGTGATGGGGTCTAACGTGGACCAAGTCATTACTCCGAAGTTCGTGAAGATGGTGTCTTTTTACACAACGCTGACTGGAATCGCGCTATCAATAGATGAATGATATTGGTGCTATTTAAACGACTGAGAAAAGCTATATTTTGCTTGTTTGAGTATCTAAAAATCATCACCAGAATAGATGCAAAAGATGCAAAAGATGCTCTGAAAAATAAAAAGCCAGCGATATGATTTCGCTGGCTTGATGTGTTTCTACAAGAGTTACCCTTTCCACTCATACAACGCTGGTATACGAATTTGCTCACCTTGGAACTCAACAATCACAGCTTGCGGTTGTATTTCTCTTAGAGTGACCTGATCATCAACGACATCCCCTTGATGATACTCAACATTGTTAATTTTCACCCAACGGCGATTTTCATCACTAGCATACATATGGGTTTGCAAATTAAGCGCAGGTAGACGCCCTTGCCACTGGTGAGCGTTGCGCTCTAAATCGTTCACGCGTGCCGTTTGTGATGATGAATTGTCATCATCTCGGGATAAGGCATTTTCGACCTTCCTAGCTAAATCAGGAGATAATGAGGATAAATCCAGATCATCCAAAGACAACCCGAGGTCCTCTTCAGCAGCAGAAGTCGTTTGGGTTGATGCTGAGTTGCGTGTTTCATCTCTGCTTGGTGTATGGCTCGTGTATTCATCGGGGGTGGTAAATGTACCAAAATCACGCGATAGCTCTGCACTTGGCCACTCTCTTGGCAATTGGGCCAACTGGGTGTTCTCTGGATAGTCCAATACTTTGAAAGGTGATACCACTTCGACCTTTTCTATCGGGGACGTTGTATCTACTTCAACACTCGGTGCAAAGAGATCTAAGTACCAAGCGACTCCAATAGCAGAAGCAGTGATTGGCAGCAAGAACAGACCTATATGTTTCACAGCTGACATTATGCGTCCTCCTTTTCTATTCTCGCCAGTTGAGGCGCATCTGGCTGAACATTTTGCTGAAGTCGGTCTAGCGTTCGCTTACCTGCAATACCATCGACACCAATTCCTTGCCAACGTTGAAATAATTCGACTCGCTCTTTCATCGCACCATCAAAAATAGACGTTTCAAGCAGTGGCTCACTCACCGCTTCTGCTAATAATCGGTCTAATACTTCAATCGCAGGGCCTTCCATGTCTAAACGTAATGTTTCATTCAGCGGAGCATGCCACAGTTCGATAATATTGCCCTGCCACAACGGCTTTAGCCACGAAACTGGCAGACGGAGACGCTGCTTACCATTGAGCACTTCAGCTTGATCATTACCGACGGCATATAGAATGACATACCCAACATCACCTTGATAATTCAACTCCAAGATCACAGGGCGATTTTGTTGCATCAACAGCGGCCAAGTCGCCATTTTACGCTCACAACGCATAGTCGACTGCGGTTCTGACAAACAAAGATTATCGCGAACCGATGCTTGATATCCCCACAAACGATACAAATCATTTACAGCGAGGTTCGACTGTTTTTGTGTTAACAATAAATCACGCTGCTCATCCGTTAACTGTTGGCTGACGACGGTTGGTGTTGGCTCTACTCTTGGCTCCGTCACTTGTGTCAACACTGACGTCGCTTGAGCTGGCATATAATTCACGACCGCCCACCCCGTACTTAATGCAGCAATAAGGCCTACTGTGACAGAGCCCCAAGCAGGCCAACGGAAAGTCCGGCGCTCTTTTTTATCTTGCTGATAAATATCTGCCTGAAACTGCATCACCTCTTCACAGGCCTGCTGAACGGTTTGCTTATCCACAACCACATTACCCTGGTGATAACTAATGTTGAGGGATTTGTCACAGATAAGGTTGATGAGCCGCGGTATACCGTGACTGTATTTGGCTATAAGTTTACAAGAAGCACGATTAAACAGTTGCTGGTCGCCACCTGCTGTATGTAGTCGAAATGCGATGTAATCTTCTGTCTCTTTTTCATCCAACGGCAACAGGTGATAACGCCCGGTAATACGCTGGGCAAGTTGGCGTAGTTGTGTTGTTTGTAATAACCGCTGCAATTCAGGCTGCCCGACCAACAACACTTTGAGCAGTTTTCTGGTATCGGTTTCCAAGTTGGTCAACAAGCGCAACTGCTCTAGAACGTCGGCAGCAAGGTGTTGAGCCTCATCAATGACCAGCAATGTCTGCCAACCTGAACGATAATTACGCAGCAAATATTGATGGATAACCTGGTTTAGCTGTTTGAGGTTTGCGTCTGGCGGATAGGTGATTTTGAACTCATCACAAATGGCTTCGAGCAAGTCTCTGCTCGAAAACGTGGGATTGAGGATAAGACCCGCTTTGGTGTTATCACCCAAATTCGCCAGCATCGCTTTTGCGACAGTCGTTTTGCCTGTACCTACTTCGCCAGTAAGCATAGCAAAGCCACCGCCATCGCCTAGCCCAGCTTGGAGATGTGTGATTGCCTCTTTATGACGTTGGCTTAAATACAAATAACGTGAGTTTGGAACAATCGAAAATGGTTGTTCGACAAACCCAAAAAAGTCCTTATACATTAGGCTCTCCAGCTAAAAAACCACCTGAGAATAGTCAGATATAATATAAACATAGCCGCATCTACTCTCGGGAGTAAAGAAAAGTACCATTGCTTGCTACAATGTCCAACGGCATATCCATAAATTAAGAGGTAATTCGTGCAAGTTTATTTAGTAGGTGGCGCTGTTCGAGATAAATTGCTCGGAATTGATAGTTATGACAACGATTGGGTGGTCGTAGGCGCGACGCCTGAGATGATGTTGTCCCAAGGGTACACCGCCGTTGGTAAAGACTTTCCTGTATTTCTGCATCCCAAAAGTAAAGAAGAACATGCCCTTGCACGAACAGAGAGAAAGTCAGGTTCTGGTTACACTGGCTTTGAATGTTTCTTCGATCAAAACGTCACCTTAGAAGAAGATTTGATACGTCGTGATTTAACCATTAACGCGATGGCAATGGAGAGTGATGGCACGATCCATGACCCATATGGTGGCCAGCAAGATCTCAACGATAAACTGCTACGCCATGTATCAGACGCCTTTATTGAAGACCCTCTACGCGTTTTACGTGTCGCTCGCTTCGCTGCAAAGCTGGCTGATCTAGACTTTATGGTTGCCGACGAAACTATGCGGTTAATGCGTCACATGGCAGAGTCCGGAGAGCTGAGCACACTGACTCCCGAGCGTGTTTGGCAAGAATGGCATAAATCTCTCTCTACTCCTCGCCCTGATATTTTCTTATCGGTTCTACGAGACTGTGGTGCATTAACCGTGGTGTTACCTGAAATTGATGCACTATTTGGCGTACCTCAACCTGAGAAGTGGCATCCAGAAATCGATACTGGCATCCATACTTTGATGGTGGCAGAGCAAGCCGCAAAATTGAGTAACTCACTCCCCGTCAGGTTTGCCGCCCAAGTGCATGACTTGGGTAAAGGCGTGACGCCAGAGAGCGAATGGCCAAGCCACAAAATGCATTGCCATACAGGATTAAAACTGATCAAAAAGCTGTGCGAACGTGTCCGGGTACCAAATGAGTTTCGTGATTTAGCCTTGATGGTGTGCGAACAGCACTCCAATATTCATCGCGCGGCTGAACTTAAACCACACACCATAATTAAAATACTCAATAAACTTGATGTGTGGCGTAAGTCCGAACGTCTGCAAGATATCTTGCTTTGCTGCCAAGCGGATCACGCTGGTCGTAAAGGACTGGAAACGCAACCATATCCACAGGCGGATATTTTTAGGCAAGCCTACCAAGCAGCAGCGGCAGTTGACGTTCAAACCATAATCAAAGAGGGCTTTAAAGGCCCTGCGATTCGTGACGAGCAAGAAAAACGACGTATTGAAGCAGTGAAAGCAGCACTTAAGAAGTAACGAACAAACAAAAACGCCCGCGGATTTCACGGGCGTTTTTCGTTAACATCAATTATGCACTTAATAGAAAAGCGAACAAACCGACGCCCAAAATCAGACGGTAAATCACAAACGGTGTCATGCCCATGCGTGAAATCATCTTCAAGAAGAAGTGGATACAGATGTACGCACTGATAAACGATGTGATAATGCCAGTCAGTAAGAAACCAACATGGACAGGTTCACCACTGGTCACTAACTTCATACCTAAGTAGCTACCAGCTAATGTAATGATTGGGATCGACATTAAAAATGAAAAGCGGGCAGCCGCTTCTCGAGTAAAGCCAAGGTAAAGCGCTGCTGTAATGGTCGCCCCTGAACGTGAAGTTCCAGGAATCATCGCTAAGGCTTGGGCAATACCGATAAATACAGCTTTCTTCCAACCCGTTTGGTATTCATCGGCAACGAGTTCAGCGTTTTTGTCTACCCACCATAGCAACAAGCCAAATACGATCGTGGTAGTCGCGATGACGTAAGCGCTACGTAGATACACTTCAATGATGTCTTTCATCAATAAGCCGAACACACAAGCTGGAATTGTCGCAATCACGATCATCCAAGCCAATTTAGCTTCTTTACTGCGATCTCCTTTAAAGATCGAAGCAAATAACGCTTGAAACAAAGTGATTACTTCATGACGAAAATAGATCACGACAGCCATTAATGTACCGACGTGAACAGCAACATCAAAGGCCAGACCTTGGTCTTCCCATCCTAAAATAGCGGAAGGCAGGATCAAATGGGCAGAGCTTGAGATAGGCAAAAACTCTGTCAGCCCCTGAATCAGAGCCAAAATAAAGGCTTCAAAATAACTCATGTAAACAACTCAAATTAAAAATGAAAGGAAACGGGTTTGAGCGAATCGACTGGCTGCATAGCATGCCAAATGTCTGCGACTGTGCGTCCATCGCCTGGGATCACTAATTGCGGTTCGAGATCATACAGCGGCTTTGTGACAAAAGGATATTTGTAGATATCACTGCGAGGTAGCTCAGGTTTTTTCTTGGAGACGCGCTCACCGAACAACACTATATCGAGATCCAGTGTTCGATCCTGATACTTTTGCGCGTTTTCTTCGCGTCCCCACTTAAATTCAATCTCGCGTAGTTGATGGCTCAACTCTTCTAATGACAACTCGGTACGCATTGCAACGACAAAGTTGTAGAAATTCTTGCTGCTAAAACCAATAGGTTCGCATTCATATATCGGTGATACGAGGAGATTTTCTCCAAGCCGTTGCAGCTCCTGATACGCAGCAAGCACATGTTGCTCTCTTTCTACGTTCGTCCCAACACCGATATAGGTGGTGATCATGCTCGGCCTCGCTCAATCACCACACCAACAGCACGTGCTTGTGGCACGGCGCCAGGCTTCGCTAGGCGGATTTTCACCCAAGGCACTGAGAAACGCAGCATGATAAGCTCTGCTACTTCTTCAGCCACGCGCTCGACCAGTAAGAAACGACCATTTTCAACGTGGTTAAGTACCGCCTCACTCACCTGCGAATAATCCAGTGCATCTTGCACATCATCACTTTTGCCCGCAGGTTTATTATCGTGTGCCATTTCAATATCCAGAACCAACTTTTGTTTGATTTGTTGTTCCCAGTCGTACACGCCAATGGTGGTGATTACTTCTAACTGTTCAATAAAAACTTTATCCAGAGCCATCTTATGTCCTTCTATTACAGAGGTCGGATACCCGTGAGGGGTAATTTGATCGTAGTATTCTATACCTAAGTAACATTTACTTTGGTCATCACAATGTTACTTAGGTATAAACTGCGAAAGCATCTTTATATACAAGAAATCACATAATGCAAGCTCTATCACAGTGAGGATTTCTGCATTATGTAAATTCGGGGTATGATAGCAACTACGCGGGAACCGAGCATTAAATTCCAATCCATCAAGGACTTCTATGGACGCACTGGCACTGATAATGACAATGGCCGCCTATTTATTAGGTTCGGTTTCCAGTGCGGTTTTGATCTGTCGACTCTTAAAACTGCCAGACCCACGCAGTGTGGGATCTAACAATCCTGGAGCAACGAACGTATTGCGTATTGGCGGACGAGGAGCCGCTGTTTCAGTCTTGTTGTGCGATATGCTCAAAGGCACTATCCCCGTGTGGGGCGGATACTTTCTTGGTATCGACCCTATCATTCTTGGCGTCATCGCCATTGCTGCCTGTCTTGGCCACATGTACCCCATCTTTTTCCACTTTAAAGGCGGAAAAGGTGTCGCAACCGCGCTTGGCGCTATCGCTCCGATTGGTTTGGACTTAACAGGATTGGTAATGTTAACTTGGCTGTCAGTAGCCGCGCTATTCCGCTATTCATCCTTAGCGGCTCTCGTCACGGTTTTGGTCACTCCGTTTTATACTTGGATGTTTAAACCGCAATACACGTTACCTGTTGCTATGCTGTGCTGCTTAATCGTATTTAAGCATCATCAAAATATTCGTCGGCTTTTGTCTGGCGACGAGCCAAAAATCGGCGAGAAAAAACTGACACAAAAAAACTCGGCTTAATGCCGAGTTTTTCGTTTAAAGAAGGATGTATTGGTTACGCATGAACTCGATTCAGGAAGCTCAACAACATCTGGTTGACGAACTCAGGTTGCTCTAAACAACTGATGTGTCCCGCTTGAGGAATCTCCACCAACTCACTGCCTGTGATACAGTCTTTCATTAAATAAGATTCAAAAACTGGACGGGGTTTATCTTCACAGCCCACTGCAATTAACGTCGGCAGAGCAAATTTTTCCGAATCCTCAATCACATCACGGCGACCAAACACCATGCGCCCTATGCGAGCTACTTCCACCGCACGCTCACCATTCAGGTCTTCTAAACTGCGTTTGAATGAAGCGACAAGTTTAGGGTTATCCTGATTGACGTTGTTGGCAAAGAACAGCGGCACAACGGCTTCAATAATTGGCGCAGGCACTGCTTGGACTTGGCTGATGGTATCAAGCATTGCAAAATACTTCTTATACGTAACTTCTGGCTCCCAGCCAATGAAGGTATCCATCAATACCAGTGACTTAACACGTTGCGGCGCTTGAGCCGTTAGCTCTGCTCCCCACATGCCGCCAACAGATAAGCCCACTATCGAGAACTCTTCGATATCTAAATGATCCATCAATGCCAACATATGTTGTGCATAGTCGGCCAATGACTGTGTCGATGCAGGTGCAGCGTCCGATTCACCATGTGCCCAAAGATCTGGCACAATACAACGGAATGACTGGCTTAAAACCTCAACTTGCGGCGCCCACATTTGGCTATCCCAAAGGTAACTATGACCAAATAAAAGCACAGGGCCCTCACCTTTATCTAGATAAGCAAGTTGCTGACCTTCAATTTCAAACTTATTCATTGTTATATCCATTTCTTATTCTTCCACGTCATCCTAGCACTGAAACAATAGCGAACTGCTCGCATCAGTCAGAATGTAAAACGAGGCGGTTCATTGAATAATTAAAAATAAAGGCCTCTGAGGAGCAGAGACCTTTATTACACAGAACCGGTTTCAAACTTACTGCATAAATTTGATTAAGCGACAGGTGTTAGTTGATCAATTGGCCAACGTGGACGAGCCTCTACTGACATATCAGCCACTTCGCCATTCTTCAAGCGCTGCATGCCTGCGTAAGCGATCATCGCACCGTTATCTGTACAGAACTCAGTACGTGGGTAGTAAACTTCGCCGCCAACTTTCTTCGCTAACTTCTCTAACTCAGCTCGCAAACGACGGTTAGCACTCACACCACCAGCAATAACAATGCGTTTCATGCCTGTTTGCTCAAGCGCGCGCTTACATTTAATAGCCAACGTAGCACACACAGCCTCTTCAAATGCCAATGCGATGTCCGCGCGAGTTTGCTCGTCATCACCGTTTGCAGCAATCGTGTTAGCCGTAAAGGTTTTTAGGCCAGAGAAACTCATGTCCAAACCTGGCACATTCGTCATTGGGCGCGGGAACTTAAAGCGGCCCGGTGTACCTTTTTCCGCCAGTTTAGATAATAGTGGACCGCCTGGGTAATCCAAACCCATTAGCTTCGCTGTTTTATCAAACGCTTCGCCCGCCGCATCATCAATCGACTCACCTAGAATTTTGTACTCACCGATGCCTCTCACCTCCACCATCATAGAGTGACCGCCCGATACTAATACCGCCACAAACGGGAACGGTGGAGGGTTATCTTCCAACATTGGGGCCAATAGGTGACCTTCCATATGATGAACAGGTACCGCTGGCACTCCCCAAGCATAAGCAATACTGCGACCGATAGTCGCACCCACTAATAGCGCCCCAACAAGACCAGGCCCCGCGGTATACGCGACACCATCGATGTCTTTTGAAGTTAAGTTCGCTTCTTTTAGTGCCTCTTTAATAAGAGGAATGGTTTTCTTTACGTGGTCACGTGAAGCCAACTCAGGCACCACACCGCCGTAATCTGCGTGCAGTTTTACTTGGCTGTATAGCTTGTGTGACAAGAGACCGTTTTCATCGTCATAAATTGCGATGCCAGTCTCGTCACAAGAGGTTTCAATACCAATAATGCGCATGGTTTTCTCAGTATGCTTTCTGTATAGAGGAAATTTGGGCGTCATATTACCTCGCCTTGGTGCTGCAAACAAATTTTGTACAGACAATAATCGACAAAAGGCTTTACAAAGTAGTTGTGATCGGATTAAAATTCCGCACCATTTTTGATCAAGCTGGTAAGAGACCTAACAATTGTGATTTGGTCTGTTGAATACCAGCGTTAACGAATAACCCCTGAGGTGAAAGGCATATGCCAGTAGTTAAAGTACGTGAAAACGAACCGTTCGACGTTGCTCTACGTCGTTTTAAGCGCTCTTGCGAAAAAGCAGGTATCCTTTCTGAAGTGCGTCGTCGTGAGCACTACGAAAAACCAACTACAGTTCGCAAACGCGCTAAAGCAGCAGCTCAAAAGCGTCACGCTAAGAAGCTAGCTCGCGAAAACGCTCGTCGCGTTCGCCTGTACTAATAACTGAGCTCCAAAAGGAATTTAGTTATGGCTCTGATTGATCAACTCAAAGAAGAGCAAAAATTAGCGATGAAAGCCAAGGACAAATTGCGCCTTGGTACTATTCGTTTAGCCCTATCAGCAATCAAGCAACGTGAAGTTGACGAACAGATTACTCTGAACGATGACGACATTCTTGCAGTATTGACCAAGATGGTTAAACAACGTCGCGATTCTGTAGCGCAGTTTGAAGCAGCGGGTCGTCAAGATCTTGCTGATGCGGAACAAGCAGAAATTACCGTTCTTGAGGACTTTATGCCTCAACCACTGACAGACGAAGAAGTAGCGACTCTCATCGAGAACGCGATTGCTGAATCTGGCGCAGCTGGCATGCAAGACATGGGCAAAGTAATGGGCGTTCTGAAACCGCAAATTCAAGGGCGTGCAGATATGGGTAAAGTAAGCGGTTTAGTTCGCGCTAAATTGGCTTAAGGTACCCCACCCAATTGCAGCAAGCCGTGCTATCCTTTGGAGCGCACGGCTTGTTTGTATCTGGATGGATGGAATGAAATCAATGGGCAATACGCTCATTCTTTTAAGGCATTCACTCCACTCATCATCTTCTTTTTTTGTTAGGTTTTATGGCTGGACACATCCCTCGCAGTTTTATCGATGACCTTCTAGCTCGACTTGATATTGTCGATATCATCGACGCACGTGTGAAACTTAAGAAAAAAGGCAAAAACTACGGCGCATGCTGCCCTTTCCACAACGAAAAGACACCCTCATTCAGTGTCAGTCAAGAAAAGCAGTTCTACCATTGTTTTGGTTGTGGCGCGCATGGAAATGCCATCGATTTTTTGATGGAATTCGACCGACTAGAATTCGTCGAAGCCATTGAAGAACTCGCTTCATACTTGGGTTTAGATGTTCCTCGCGAACAACGTAGCGGCGGTAATGGTTCGTTTAAATCAGGCCCACAAGCAAGCAGCAGTGAAAAACGTAACCTATACGACTTAATGGGCAGCATTGCTCAATTTTATCGTAACCAACTCAAACAGCCAGCAAGTAAGGTGGCGATTGAGTATCTAAAAGATCGTGGCCTGTCTGGTGAAATCGTCCAGAAGTTTGGCATCGGCTATGTGGCTGATGAATGGGATTTAGTTCGTAAGAACTTTGGCCAGAATAAAGAAAACCAAGACATGCTCGTCACAGGCGGCATGTTGATTGAAAACGATAAAGGCAACCGCTACGACCGATTCCGTGGTCGAGTGATGTTTCCTATTCGAGACAGACGCGGCCGAGTAATAGGCTTTGGTGGTCGAGTATTAGGTGATGGGACACCAAAATATCTCAACTCACCCGAAACCCCGATATTTCATAAAGGTAAAGAGTTGTATGGCCTTTATGAAGTACTACAAGCGTATCGTGAGCCACCACAAATTTTAGTGGTTGAAGGCTATATGGATGTTGTCGCGCTTGCTCAATATGGCGTAGATTATTCCGTTGCCTCATTGGGAACCTCGACAACGGGCGATCACTTGCAGGTGTTATTCAGGCAAACAAGCACCGTCGTGTGTTGTTATGACGGTGACCGCGCAGGCCGTGAAGCCGCGTGGCGTGCCATGGAAAATGCATTGCCTTACCTAACGGATGGTCGCCAGTTAAAATTCATGTTTTTGCCGGATGGAGAAGATCCCGACTCTTATATCCGACAAAACGGAAAACAAGCATTTGAGCAGCAAGTGTCTAATGCCATGCCCTTGTCTGAATTCATGTTCAGCTCATTGACTCAGCAGGTCGATATGAGCACGAAAGAAGGCATGGCAAAACTGAGTACTCTTGCGGTTCCTCTCATTGATAAAGTCCCTGGCGGCACTTTAAGACTATACTTGAGAGAATTGCTTGGCCGCCGTTTGGGTTTGGTTGATGAACGCCAACTACAGCAGCTAATTTCAAAACAAGGTAAAGAGGATAAAAGGCCTCAACCTCATAAAGAAATCAAGCGAACGCCGATGCGAGAAGTGATCGCGTTACTGATTCAAAACCCACAATACGTAAGTATGGTGCCAGATCTAACTAGCGTTAGAGATTTGCCCATTCCTGGTCTAAGTTTATTTGTTGATGTACTTGATAAATGCCAAGCGCATCCCCATATCAACACAGGCCAATTATTAGAGCATTGGCGAAACAGCCAAAATGAGACCCTTCTGTCTCGTCTCGCGAGTTGGGACATTCCACTCGATGAGGACAACCAAGAAGAAATCTTTTTAGACTCACTGGATAAAATTATTGCCCAGTGCGTAGAAAAACAAATTGAAAACCTGCAGGCCAAAGCAAGAAGTGTCGGTTTATCAGCCGAAGAGAAAAGGGAGCTGCTAGCACTTATGCTAGATTTAAAAGCGTAACCCTGTTTAATTAGTCAGCAACGATTTAATTTGTTATAGTAAGTGGTTTGCATTTCGCATACTGATTCCTTCACCAGATTACGAAGTTGGATACCGTCTATGGATCACAATCCGCAGTCACAGCTAAAGTCACTTGTTATTAAAGGCAAGGAACAAGGCTATCTGACCTACGCCGAAGTAAATGACCACCTACCTGCTGAAATCGTAGATTCAGAACAGGTAGAAGACATCATTCAGATGATCAACGACATGGGCATTAAGGTAGTAGAAACTGCTCCTGATGCTGATGATTTAGCACTGAACGATGACACAAATATTACCGATGAAGATGCAGCCGAAGCTGCAGCCGCTGCACTTTCTAGCGTAGAGAGTGAGATTGGTCGTACAACAGACCCAGTACGTATGTACATGCGTGAGATGGGTACTGTCGAACTTCTAACTCGCGAAGGCGAAATCGACATCGCAAAACGTATTGAAGAAGGTATTAACCAAGTTCAATCGTCTGTTGCTGAATACCCAGGCACAATTCCGTACATTCTTGAGCAATTTGACAAAGTTCAAGCTGAAGAACTACGTCTTACAGACCTAATTTCAGGTTTTGTAGATCCAGATGCTGACGACACCGCTGCACCAACGGCAACACACATCGGTTCTGAACTGACTGAATCTCAGTTAGAAGAAGAAGACGATGAAGACGTTGATGACGACGAAGATAGCGATGACGATTCAGATGATTCTGAAGAAGATGTAGGTATCGATCCAGAATTAGCGCTAGAGAAATTCAACCAACTACGCAGCACCTATCAAAATCTTCAATTAGCAATCAACGAGTACGGCTATAACAGCCCGAAAGCAACCGTTGCTAATGAAATGATGCTAGACGTATTCCGCGAGTTTCGTCTAACGCCTAAACAGTTTGATCACCTAGTGAATGAACTGCGTACTGCTATGGATCGCGTTCGTACTCAAGAGCGCCTGATCATGAAGTCTGTCGTTGAATACGGCAAAATGCCGAAGAAATCATTCATCGCGCTGTTCACTGGTAATGAATCAAGTGAAGCTTGGTTGGATGAAGTTCTTGCTTCAGACAAGCCATACGCTGAAAAGATCAAACGTAACGAAGAAGAAATCCGTCGTTCAATCGCTAAGCTAAAAATGATTGAAGAAGAGACTTCTCTAAACGTACAGAACATTAAAGACATCAGCCGTCGTATGTCTATCGGTGAAGCAAAAGCTCGCCGTGCGAAGAAAGAGATGGTTGAAGCGAACTTGCGTCTTGTAATTTCTATCGCTAAGAAATACACCAACCGTGGCCTACAGTTCTTGGATCTGATCCAAGAAGGTAACATCGGTCTGATGAAAGCGGTAGATAAATTCGAATATCGTCGTGGTTACAAGTTCTCGACTTACGCAACGTGGTGGATCCGTCAGGCTATCACTCGTTCAATCGCGGACCAAGCACGTACGATTCGTATTCCGGTACACATGATCGAAACGATCAACAAGCTAAACCGTATCTCTCGTCAAATGTTGCAAGAGATGGGTCGCGAGCCACTACCGGAAGAACTGGCAGAGCGCATGCAAATGCCAGAAGACAAGATTCGTAAAGTTCTAAAAATCGCTAAAGAGCCTATCTCAATGGAGACACCAATCGGTGACGACGAAGATTCGCATCTAGGTGATTTTATCGAAGATACAACGCTAGAACTTCCGCTAGATTCTGCAACAGCAACTAGCCTTAAAGTGGCAACAAAAGACGTGCTTGCAGGTCTAACGCCACGTGAAGCGAAAGTACTTCGTATGCGTTTTGGTATTGACATGAACACTGACCATACTCTAGAAGAAGTTGGTAAGCAGTTCGACGTTACTCGTGAGCGTATCCGTCAGATCGAAGCAAAAGCACTACGTAAACTTCGTCACCCAAGCCGCTCAGAGACTCTGCGCAGCTTCCTAGACGAATAATCGCAGCGCATACAAGCTTTTAGAAATCAAAAAAGGTGACTTTAGGTCACCTTTTTTATTATCTACTGTTCTAAGTGGATAAAAACTAAGCGCAATTGCCCTAGTTGGTATCTAGACACCTTGCAACGCTTCCCCTATAATCGTTGTCCTATTAAGGCCCCTTAGCTCAGTGGTTAGAGCAGTCGACTCATAATCGATTGGTCCGCAGTTCAAGTCTGCGAGGGGCCACCATATTGCAGAAGGCTTATGGAGAAATCCGTAAGCCTTTTTTCGTTCTAGTCCTTTCCATATCCGGTCCGCAATTACT